>JBEKWJ010000032.1:0-53242 GCA_049513195.1 Occallatibacter sp. | reverse complement strand
AGCAAGCCGGAGCCAACCGAAGCGCCGCCGCCATCGGCCAACGCGCGCCCGGGCTTGCGCCGATCGGAGGCTGTCGAGGAGTACATCGCGCGGATGGTTGCGGGGTTGAACAACTTCAAGGCGGAGAAGTGACGGCATGGTAAAGGCATCACTGCGGACAAAATCTGTAGGCACGAAGGTGACGGACGCCGAGTATGCGGCGCTGGAGGGCCGTGCACGGGCGGAGAATCTGACGCTTTCGGAGTGGGTTCGGGCGGCTGTGCTTGGGAGCAGCCGCGCGGAGAAGGCCGAGGCGGCGGACGATCTTTTGGGCGAAGTGTTGCTGTCGGAGGTTCTTGCGTTGCGTGCGTTGTTCTTGAATCTTCGTCCGCTGCCGGGGCATGATCTTCCGGGCGAGGCGGAAGTACGGGCGGAGATTGCGCGGGTGGATGGGGTGAAGATGCAACGCGCGCGGGAGCGGTTGGCGGCGCAGAAAAAGGCGCGCGAGGCGGCGCGATGAGGGACTATTTCGCTCCGCGCCGGTACTGGAAGTGGACGCGCCTGACGCTGATCGCGGCGGGAGTTTTCTTCTGCGCGCTGTACGTTCAGAGCTACCGGAACGACTGGAGCGTGGCGGAGCGAGTTGACCTGTGGGTTTATCTGGAGAGCGGAGTGTGGGGCAGTCTCTCGGAGGAGTCTTCTACGAGTTATCGGCTGCTCGAAGGGGTGACGGCGAAGAAGCGGGCGCTGCTGGTTACGGGCGACGAGATGGAGGCAGCGGCGGGGGAGAATGGCGAACCGGAGTACCGTCTGACGGCGGAAGGCATCCGCGCGGGGTATGTGCGTCTGGAGTGGCAGAGGCATGAATACAACGACCGCAAGCTGCATGATTTTTTGCGCCAGTGGGTCTTCCACGACGATCTTTACGAGTCGGCCCGGAGGCCGTTTTACTGTGCGTTGGCGCTACTGGCGTTGCTGTTGCCGGTGGCCGTTCCGAAGGATCGCTGGCCGAAGTTCTCCTACGAAAAGCAGTGGCAAAAGCTGATGGATTTTATCGAGCGCAGGAGGCGTGCGGCGGCTCAGGCAAAGGCCGTAGTGCCCGCTGTAAAACCGCCGGTTGCGGCGCCGGTTGCGCAGTCGCAATCGTCTCCAGTTCCGCCGCCGGTAGTAGCGGCAAAACCGCCAGAGGCGCGTCCCGCCGCAGCGAAGAAACCGCGTCCCCGATTCGAGTAAACGACTATGATCTCGATGTCCAAACCGATCTCCGCCAGCCAGGCGCGGGCGTACCACAAAGAAGAGTTCGCCAACGCGCGCGACAACTACTACACCGAGGGTGACCGTGTGCGCGGCGAGTGGCAGGGCCAGCTTGCCCAGCGTTACGGACTTGCTGGCGAAGTGGGCGAAGAGCAGTTCGCGCGGTTGAGCGAGGGCCAGCATCCGGCGACGGGCGAGCAGTTGGTACGGCATCAAACGGCGCGCGAGTACGTCAATGCGAACGGTGAAACGGTGCGCACAATGGAGCACCGGGCGGGCTGGGATGCGACGTTCAGCGCGCCGAAGTCTGTCTCTCTTACTGCGCTTGTTGGCGGTGACGACCGCGTGAAAGATGCGCATCGGGAGAGCGTTCGTGTTGCGCTCAATGAGATGGAGAAGTACGCGCAAGCTCGCATCGGCGGCAATACTCCAGCAGAGACGACGGGCGCATGGGTGGTGGCCAAGTTCGAGCACGACAGCAGCCGTCCGGTGGACGGCTACGCCGCGCCGCAGTTGCACACACACACCGTGATTTTCAATATCGCCGAGACCGCCGACGGGACGACGCGGGCGTTACAGCCGCAGGAGATTTACAAGACGCAGCAGTACGCAACGGCGGTTTACCGTTCAGAGTTGTCGGCGCGGTTGCAGACGCTTGGTTACGAGATCGAGCGCGGCGAGCATGGCCAGCCGGAGATCAAGGGTTACACGCGGGAATACTTGGAAGCGTCGAGTCCGCGGCGTCAGCAAATCACCGAAAACTTGGCAGAGCAGGGCCGCTCCGGGCCGGAGGCGGCGCAGATCGCGGCGCACAAGACGCGCGAGGCGAAACTCGATTTAACGCCGGACGAAGTGCAGGCGCAACATCGGGCAATGGCCGCTGAGTATGGGCATCAACCGCAGCGCGTGATCGAGGAAGCCCAGCGGCGACCAAGCGTCGAGCTTCAGCCGGAAGCATCGCAGCGCGTGGCGCAGACCGCTGTGAGTTATGCGCGGGAGCGGGGCACGGAGCGCGAGGCCATCGTCGATGAACGGACGCTGATGCGCGATGCGTTGAAACACAGCATGGGCGCGGCGCGGTTGCCGGAGATCAAGGCCGAGTTCGAGCGGCGCGTTCAATCACATGAGCTGATCGAGGTCGAGCGCAGGCCGGGGCTTGCTGGCCGCGCGTTTACTACCGGCGAGATGCAGGGATACGAGCGCGAGATCATCGAGCGGATGCGCATGGGCCAGGGCAACCGCGAAGTGTTGGCCGATGGCCAGGTCCGGCAGCAGGTCGAGGCGAACCATGCGCATCTGGGCGCGAGCCAGCGGCGGGCGGTCGAAGACGTGCTTGAAAACCGTGACCGGATGATGGCTCTTGAGGGCGTGGCCGGAGGCGGAAAGACTACTTCTTTAGCCGCCATCCGGGAGGCCGCTGTCAGCGCGGGCTATGAGGTCAAGGGGCTTGCCCCCACGTCGCGCGCGGCGCAGAAACTCGCCGAGTCGGGCATGGAGACGGAGACGTTGCAGCGGCACTTGACGCGCGGCGACCGCGCCGACGACGGGCAAAAGCGGCTCTATGTGGTCGATGAATCGAGCATGGCCAGCACCAAGCAAATGCACACGTTCGTAGAGCGGCTAAAGGAAAATGATCGAGTTCTCTTCGTTGGCGACGTGCGGCAGCATGAGGCGGTCGAAGCTGGCCGACCGTATGCGCAGTTGCAAGAGGCCGGGATGCGCACGGCCAGGCTTGACGAAATCATCCGGCAAAAAGACCCGGCGTTGAAAGAAGCCGTGGAGCAGCTTGCGCGGGGCGAAGTAAAAGAAGCAATCGCCAATCTCGACAGCCAGGGCCGGGTACATGAGATCGTGGACCGCAGCGAGCGCATCCGCGAGATAGCCCGCGAGTATGTGCGCCAGCCGGAGAATACGCTTGTCGTCTCGCCGGACAATGAATCCCGCCGCGAGATCAACCGGCACATCCATCGTGCGATGCAGGACGCTGGCCAGGTCAAAGGCGAGGAGCATCCGGTGCGGGTGTTGAACACGCGGCAAGAGCTAACCGGCGCGGATCGGCAATGGGCGCAGAACTATGAGCCGGGCGACATCGTGCGTTATGCGAAGAGCAGCAAGGCGCACGGCTTCGAGGCCGGAGAGTACGCGCGCGTTGCGCGCGTGGACCGCGCCGAGAATGTTGTCACGGTGGAGCGCAAGAGCGGCGAGCAAGTGAGCTACGATCCACGGCGGCAGCAGGGCGTGACGGTCTACCAGGAGGCGGAGCATAGCTTCTCAGAGGGCGACCGTATGCAGTTCACGGCCCCGTATCATCCGCAGAAGATAGCCAGCCGCGAGTTGGCGACGGTCGAAAAGATCGACGGCGACGGCAATCTCAAGTTGCGCATGGACTCAGGCCGGGAGGTCGAGTTCAACGCGCGGCAGCATCCGCATCTTGATTACGGCTATGCGGTGACGAGTCACAGCAGCCAGGGCCAGACCGCCGACCGAGTGCTCGTCCATGTGGACTCGGAGCAGGCGCACAGCCAGTTACTCAACAGCCGCATGGCGTATGTGTCCGTCTCGCGCGCTCAATACGATGTGCAGATGTACACCAACGACGCCGGAACGCTGGGCCATGCGTTGAGCCGGGATGTGTCGCATCCATCGGCGATCCAGCAGGAGCCAGCGGCGCAGAAGATCGAGCCGGTACAGGCACAAGTGCAGGCGCATGAGTTCGTGCAGGGGATGGGCATAGGCCGCTGACGCGGCCATATCCTCCGCTCCGGCATCCGTAAAGGCTCTCCGCTTCGCTCCGCCCGCTTGCGCGGCGCGCAAAGAACGCGCGGCCTTGACTGATGCCTCCGCTGCGGATGGTTCTCAGCTATGAGAAGAATGTCTTCTTCTCATGTGTCCAAAAACACATGAAAGACGCCAGACTATCAGCGGGCGGACGCTCCCTTGAGAATCGAGTCGAGAGCACTCAACACAAGCGACTGCTGACGTGGGGGCAGCTTCTCTATCTCTTCCATGCGGCGGACGATCTTCAGGCTAGGCCCCTTGCGCGGAGACTTCTTGGCTTGCGGGCGCAATAGATCATCGGTGCTTATGTCCAGAGCCAAAGCAAAACGCACAGCCGTCTCTGCGGCGAGCCGAAGGCGGTCTGTCTCATAGTCGGAAACCAACGACTGGATAATGCCGAGCTTGTTGGCAAGTTCGACTTGGGTAAAGCCGCGTTCCTTGCGCAGCCGGGCGAGACGCTGACCGATGGTCTCGTCCCCGAAATCGAGCGGAAGCAACTTGGGTCTCTTGGGCATGACAACCGCAGTCTAAATGGCCTATTCCAAATATCGCTTGACGACGTATGTTATAGGACGTTATTTTTACTTGCAAGAGGAATCCGAAAAAAACACTTGACAGGTTTTTCGGCGGAGGGCTGGAAATGGCAAGAATCCCGGAGGCGGAGGTCGAGCGGCTGAAACGCGAGGTCTCCGTCCAGAGGTTGGCCGAGGCGCGGGGGATCAAGTTGCACCGGCACGGGGCGGACCTGTTGGGTCTCTGCCCGTTCCACGACGACAAGAATCCGTCGCTGGTTATCACTCCGGCGAAAAATCTCTGGCACTGTCTGGGAGCGTGCGACGCGGGCGGCACGGCCATCGACTGGGTAATGCGGGCCAACGGGGTCAGCTTCCGCCATGCGGTCGAGCTGCTGCGGGCCGATTATCTTCCCCTGGCCCGAGGCACTACGGAGTTGCTGGGGCAGAGGCCGCCGAAGAAGGGCACGGTGCCGAAGCTATCGCCGCCGATCTCGCGGGATGCGGACGACCGCCTGTTGTTGCTGCAAGTGACGGACTATTACAACGAGGCGCTGAAACAGTCGCCGGAGGCAATGAAGTATCTGGAGTCGCGCGGCCTGAAATCCTCCGAGATGGTCGAGCGGTTCCGGTTGGGCTTCGCCAACCGGACGCTGGGTTATCGCCTGCCGGCGAAGAACCGCGCCGCCGGCGCGGAGATGCGCGGACGCTTGCAAAAGCTGGGCATCCTGCGGGAGAGCGGCCACGAACACTTCAACGGCTCGCTACTTATCCCGGTCATCAATCCAGCCGGAGACGTGCTGGAGATGTACGGGCGGAAGATCACGTCGAACCTGCGCGAGGGAACGCCGAACCACTTGTATCTACCGGGCGAGCATCGGGGCGTGTGGAATGAAGAGGCGTTGAGCGCATCGAAGGAAATCATCTTATGCGAGGCGTTGATCGATGCTCTTACGTTCTGGGTTGCGGGCTTCCGCAATGTCACGGCGAGTTATGGCGTGAACGGCTTCACTGCGGACCATCGCGCCGCGTTCGAGAGACACGGCATCGAGCGGGTGTACATCGCATACGACCGCGACGAGGCGGGCAACAGCGCGGCGGCAAAGCTGGCCGAGGAGCTGATGCAAATGGGAATCGAGTGCTTCCGTGTGCTCTTCCCGAAAGACATGGACGCCAACGCCTACGCCTTGAAGGTACAGCCCGCGAAGAAGAGTCTGGGCGTGTTGCTGAATAAAGCGGAGTGGCTGGGCAAGGGGCAGCGGCCAGAGCCGCGCAACATGGAGCCAGTCATCGTGACCGAGCCGGAGCCAGAGGCAAGCATCGAGCCACTGCCAGCAGAGACAAAAGCAGCGACTAAAGAAAAAATCATCGAGGAAGAATCCATCGAGTCCGAGATCGAGTTCGCCGTCGTTGCTCCCATCGCAGAAACTCCAGAGCCAGCCCCCGCCGCATCCATCCCCGCCGCAATCGAAAAACAGATTTTTCCTTTAGCCGCCAAACCGGAGCCGGTTGCGCCGACGGAGCCGGAGCCAGCCACGGAAGCGCCCGCGCCGGTGATCGAGGTTCCGGTCGAGATGCGCGGCGAAGACATCTTCTTGCAGCAGGGCGACCGCCGCTATCGAGTGCGTGGCCTGAATAAGAACATGAGTTACGAACTGTTGAAGGTCAACGTGCTTGTCTCTGGGCGGACGCCGCGCAATGAATCCGCCTTCCACGTCGATACGCTGGACCTTTACTCGGCGCGTCAGCGCGGCATGTTCACGAAGCAAGGCGCGGAGGAGCTGGGCATCAAGGAAGACGTGCTGCGCCGCGACCTGGGCCGGGTACTGCTGAAACTCGAAGAGCTACAGGACGAGCAGATCAAACAGGCGCTTGCGCCGAAGGAAGAAGCGGTCACGCTGACCGCTGATGAGCGCGAGGCCGCGATGAAGCTGCTGCGCGATCCGCGCCTGTTGGAGCGGATCGTCGAGGACTTCGCGCGGTGCGGTGTTGTTGGCGAAGAGACGAACAAGCTAGTCGGCTATCTGGGCGTGGTCTCGCGGCACTTGGAAGCACCGCTCGCGGTCATCGTGCAGTCGAGTTCCGCCGCTGGCAAGAGTTCGCTGATGGAAGCGGTGCTGGCGTTCCTGCCCGAGGAGCAGCGCGTTCAATACTCGGCCATGACCGGCCAGTCTCTCTTTTACATGGGCGAGCAAGACCTGAAACACAAAGTGCTGGCCATCGTGGAGGAGGAGGGCGCACACACAGCGGCCTATGCGTTGAAGCTGTTGCAGTCGGAAGGCGTGTTGACCATCGCCTCGACCGGCAAAGACCCGGCGACGGGGCGCTTGCTCACGCATCAGTACCGCGTCGAGGGGCCGGTGATGATCTTCTTGACGACGACGGCCATCAATCTCGACGAAGAGATGCTGAATCGTTGCATGGTCCTCACGGTCAACGAAGACCGCGAGCAGACCCAGGCCATCCATCGAGTGCAGCGCGAAGGGCAGACGGTCGAAGGGTTGCTCAGGCGGCAGGACCGGAATGCGATCCTTGCCGTTCATCGCAACGCCCAGCGCCTCATACAGCCCGTCTTCGTTGTGAATCCTTACGCGCGGGAGCTGACCTTCCAGGACTCGCAGACGCGGACCAGGCGCGACCACATGAAGTATCTGACGCTCATCCGCACGATAACCCTGTTGCATCAGC
Organism: Occallatibacter sp.; assembly: GCA_049513195.1. Classification (GTDB taxonomy): domain Bacteria; phylum Acidobacteriota; class Terriglobia; order Terriglobales; family Acidobacteriaceae; genus Telmatobacter. The sequence continues at coordinate 46,031 of JBEKWJ010000032.1, read as the reverse complement.
ATCAGCGGCCCCGCAAGACGGTCGAGCACCGGGGCCGCATGGTCGAGTACATCGAGGTTGCCATCTCGGACATAGCGGTTGCGAATCGCTTGGCGCATGAGGTTCTGGGCCGTTCGCTGGACGAGTTGCCGCCGCAGACCAGGCGCTTGCTCTTGGCCGTCGATGAGATGGTCACGGCGGAATGCGAGCGGCAGAAGATGGAACGCTCCGATTACCGCTTCTCCCGGCGCGATGTGCGCGAGGCGACGGGCTGGGGCGATACGCAGTTGAAGACCCACTTGCACAGGCTGGAGGAACTGGAGTACCTGCTCGTCCATCGCGGCGGCCGTGGCCAGAGCATCGTGTACGAGCTGATGTTCACGCGCCCGAAGGACGGCGGGAAGCCGGTGCTGGGCGGGCTGATCGATGTAGAAAAGCTGGGCAAGAAATGAGTACGACGAAAAGAAGTCGGGGCCGAAAGGCCAGTAGTCGGGGTCAAGTCGGCCCCAAGTCGGCGGGGTGTCGGGTTGCTTGAATGCCGCTCTTCGCCAGTATCCATGCGGCTTCCATGCGATCCAGTGCCAGAGGCCGGAAAAACACATATACGGGGTGCAGAGAAGGGGCGCTCCGTCCTAACCATACCGAGGAGGTAACAAAATGGCTCTGCGCCGTAATCTTGAATCGCCCAAACACAAAGCCCGTCTCTGCCCGGTGGCGCGGACGGTCTTCGATTCGCTGTTGAATCAATATCTGGAATGGCTGTTAGTCAAGGGCTTCACCGAGGCGACCGCATGGACGCGGCGCAAGCAACTGGAGAGCTTCCTTGCATGGCTGAAAGAGCGCGGCGTCGAAGAGCCGCTGGAGGTCACGCGGCCAGTGCTCGAACGCTATCAGCGGAATCTCTTCCATCACCGCAAAGCCAACGGGGAGCCGATGAGCTTCCGTTCGCAACACGCCTTGCTTGTGGCTGTGCGCCAGTGGTTCCGATGGATGACGCGGGAGAACCACATCCTGCATAACCCGGCGTCGGAGCTGGAGCTTCCCAAGCAGGGCCATCATCTGCCCCGCCATGTGCTGAACATCCAGGAGGCCGAACGAGTGCTCCAGCAGCCGGAACTAGGCGACCCGATGGGGTTGCGCGACCGGGCGCTGTTGGAGGTTCTTTACTCGACAGGGATGCGCCGCATGGAAGTCGCCGGACTCAAACTCTTCGACGTGGACTTCGACGGCGGAACGGTACTCATCCGCCAGGGCAAGGGGCGCAAGGACAGGATGGTTCCCATCGGCGAGCGGGCGGTTGCGTGGGTACTCAAATATGTCAGCGAGGCCCGCCCGCTGCTCGTCTCAGAGCCGGACGATTACACGATCTTCTTGACCAATGCCGGGGAGAGTCTGGCCCTCGGATACATCAGCAGCATGGCCCACCGTTATGTGGAAAGCGCCGGAATCGGCAAGGAAGGTTCGGCGCACCTGTTCCGCCACACAATGGCGACTCTGATGCTGGAAGGCGGGGCCGACATACGCTTCATCCAGCAGATGCTTGGCCACGTCAGCTTGAGGACCACCGAGAAGTACACGCACGTCTCGATACGGACGTTGCAGAAGGTGTACGCGGCGACCCATCCCGGAGCGAATCTGGAGCGCAAAAGGCCAGCGTCCCAGGAGGTCGAGAACGACGCGGCAAGGGCGGAACTGTTGGCCGCTCTTGACGCCGAAATCCGGGCCGGAGAAGACTCGACGGACGCTCTCGCGTAGGCGCGCAGTTCTTCTTTTAGTCGCTTCTTTTAGCTGCTAAAGAGGGCCGCTTCCGTCCCGGAATCGGCCCCCGATCCACGCCGCAATCCGCCGCTCTTCCGGCCTCCAATCCCTGCCCGAATCCGCTGCCCATCCCGGAGCCTCAAGCCTTACAATCGGAGGCAGATGCAATCTGCCTCCAGCTCTGCGTTCCCGGAACCGCTTCTAGCCGCAATGCCGCAGCTAAAAGAAAAACTGCGTCTGGGGGTTCCGAGCAAAAATCCTGCACTGCATCTGGGGCACAATGTCTGCCAATCCACGACCGCGCCAGGGGTTAGCTGGAGCGTAGCGTCGGGAACGCGTCAGAGTGACATGATGGGCCGGTTCATGAGCCCGGATGATTTCTGGAAAGACACAAACCTTGCTGATCCGCAGAGCCTGAACAAGTATGCGTATTCGAGGAACAATCCGCTGCGCTATGTCGATCCGACCGGCGAGACAGCAACAGAAACAACCACCTGTTCGTCAGCGACACAATGCACCACGACCATCACAGCAACCATTGCGATATATGCGGCTCCGAATAGTGGCATCACTCAAGATCAAATGAACAGTGCGGCTTCGACGATTACATCTTCGATTGACAAGGCTTGGAGCGGCTCGTACACGAACGATGCTGGCGTAACTTTTACGGTCAAAACAGATGTATCCGTTTCTGTGGTTTCGGATCAGGCAACTGGAGAAAAGAGCGGCGCGCAGAATGTAATCGGTCTAACGAACGGTTCTGCTACCAGTACAGCCAATGCCAATGCAGGCCCCGGGCGCAATTTTGGGCAAGATGAAGGAACATGGAATATCAACACCCTAGGGAGGTCTGCGCCTCACGAGTTCACACACCTGATGGGAGTGGATGACCGGTCGGACTTCAGCCTGGTTCTTTCGAACACCTATTCGACCAGAAGGCCGATGCCGCTTCATGCAACTTCCCAAGATTTCGGATGGGCACTGAAGGAGACATCGACTCATATTAACGCGGCCATGGAACAGATGAAGAAGACCGGAACAACTTTCAGTCCAGTGAAGGACACAACCACTGTCGGTCCGGATTACGGACCTTGGAAGTAATGGCTGGGAGGCTGCCTAGAATGCGTTGCAAGATGATGATTAGCGTGGTGTCGTTGATTCTCAGTGGGACATCCTTGCTTGCTGAGAAGCCTGGCCCTATTATCTTTCGGTTGCTTGTGCCATCTGCGAATGTGTGCGCCGCTCAGCCCAGCCTTGAACTTGAGGCAGTTCTTACCAACGAAGGAAAAGATGAACTTGTCATCAACGTCGATAGTCTGGACGTCCATGTTGATCTCACCAAATATGAAAACGGCACAGCGTCAAAATCACAGCACATGATCAAAGAAGCCGGTGCGCATTCCTGGAGGCATGTTGGTCCCCATCAGTCGATCATCGTTCCCTTTTCTGAATCTCTGCGGAGTGATGAGTTGCTGATGCACAGATTCGATGAAATACCCGGACTGTATGAAATTCAAACTCTGCATGCAGAATATGTAAGACGGGCCGATGGCAAGATAGACTTTCTGGGGCGCATTTTATCGAACAAGGTGTTTTTCTTGCTGTCCTCCTGCACCAAAGAGTCCGGCAACGCCGCCACGGGTACAGAGGCCCCGCCGCATTCCGAAGAACCGTCAACGAGCACACTCCTTCACGAGTCGGGTCGCCGAGATGAATGGACCGCGCGGCGCGGCTGTACCGCAACCGCCTCGTCCTCACCCTCGAACAGTTCTTACGCAGTGTCGCGCCAAGCGCCGAAGTGGTACTCATCGAACACCACGAGACCCGGAGAACAGGAAGAGGTTCAGTGCGTTGCTCTTGGCTTGGGCTGGCAGCAACTGCGTGCTCGTTGAGGACGGTCTCAGGAAGCAAATGCAAGACGGCTTTCTGAACGGCGACGACGACGCATTCGACGCAGTGGTTGGGCTCTTCGGGATGCTGAGAGTTTGCGTCGGAGAGCGCCCATCTGGCGAACCGGGAGATGAGAGGATTCGCGAGGTCGAGGGTTGGATTCTCGGGCGTCAATCGCCGACCGTTGAACACACCATGTCACAGTATTCCGCGAAGCCCCACATTTGTTCTGCTGCGTCTGAGCCGTGTGAGAGAATGGCTGGCATAAAAGGAGATGGCTCACAATGAAAAAAGTAGTATCACGCACTGCGGCATATTTGGCCGTTTTCGTCATGTTCGCTCCAACAGCACAGGCCGACCCTTCGCCGTCCGTCCGTTATTTAATGAATGAGCAAGTGTCCATGTTTGAATGGGGAATTTTTCTACTACAGACGCACGTGGAGCATTTCGCGTGGAATCGGGGTCTCAATGTGCGTAGCCAGTTCGCTCATGTCGAATATGATTGGCAAAAGAACGAGCTAGGAATCAAACTCGTCGTCTATCCCGCCTACCAAAGCCTCCAGCAAGCTACGGCGCGGCAAGCATGTGGCTCCCTCATGTCGCAGATGAAGACGCTCTTGGGAGCCGACCCGAAAATGCCGGAGATACGAGAGATGCAAGGGATAGGCACCTTTTTTCACCACAAGCAATTTGAAAGCGGTGACGTGCCGAAGACTTTGGACGCCGATTTGGAGGCGATTACCAGCTTGGAAATCAACGTCATGGAAAGCAAGAACGATAATGCTCCCTTCCATCAGGCAATCTCGTGTTCGTCCGAACTCCTAAAGCCAGAGATTAGGTATTTCACTACCTCACTAGCCCCACCAAAACAATAACTGATGACGGCGACGTTCGAGCCGACGAGACTGCCAAAACAATGTGGACTGCTGCCTTCGAACTGTTCGCGCAAATTTGGCGTCATCGGTTGAATTCGAATCATTGAGCCGTAGATGCCGGTCTCCTCGGGGACGCAGAGTAGAATTCCGTCAGGGAGAATAGCACCATGGGCATTGACAATGTAATCTCCGAAATCGACGGCGAGATTACCAAGCTGCATCAGGCACGAGCACTGCTGACTGGTGCGGCGTCACCGGCAGCGAAGAAGAGAGGCCGACCGGCAAAAGCTGCTGGGGCAGCGGGGGCCGTGAAGGCTGTTGCCAAACCCGCAAAGAAGACGAAGCGGACGTTGAGCCCTGAAGCCCGAAAGGCCATTGCAGACGCGCAGAGAAAGCGTTGGGCGAAGCTGAAAAGGGCTGCGAAGTAAGAGATTGGAGGGCGCATGTCGAGAGCACACGAAGGTGGCTGGCAATACAAGAAACGAACTGATGGAAGGATATCCAAAGCTCACAATCAAGAACAGCGCCCACTTATTGATCGTCATCACTTTTGGCATAGCACTTATCTCCAATCTCAAAGGGTTGTTCGTCGCTACTGTGCACTACCAGTTTGAAGGGCATTGAGAATATCCCCGTCTACTTCCTGTGAACTCCCTGGTTCATCAAATGTGAGGAAGAACCGGTTTTACTCCGCCCTTGACAGTTCGCCAGGGTCGGCGGAGGGATGAGGTTCGATTCAGGCCAATGACCAGACTTTGTGGTGAGAAGCCAATCATGTTCCTGGACTCAGTTTCCAATTCAGATACTGAGATTCAGCGCATACCGCGCGTGCTTTCGCTCACCCGTGCGGATCAGCGCGCCTTTTTCTGTGAGGTCTGCCAAATCGCGAGTTGTCGTTGCCGGAGACGCGCCGGTGATCGTGCTGTACTTGCTTGCGCTCAGACCACCCTCGAATCCTCTTGGGCCTTCCCGAAACATTCGCAGGAGCGCCTTCTGCTGCCTCTCGTTGATATGGCCACGCAGCCGGTCAAGCAGCTTCGTTTTGGCAATGAGAAACTCGACTTGTGTGATGGTCCGGCGCTGCGCTTCTATAGCTATGTCAGCGAACCAGGCAAGCCACGCGGTCACATCAATCTTCTGGTTGGCTCTTTCAAGTGCTTCGTAATAGCTTTTCTGATGGGCAAGGATCGTTGTAGCCAGTGCGACATGTAGGGGTTGACCGAAACTTTGCGCCATAGCCTTTTCTGCGATGGCCCGCCCGATTCGACCGTTGCCGTCCTCGAAGGGGTGGATGGATTCGAAATATAGATGGGCTATACCCGCTCTGGTAATGGCTGGCAGGGTTTCCGTGCTCTGCGGCGTCGTTCGATTGAACCAAGAGACGAACCGCTTCATCTCTGACGGAACCTGCTTCGATGGAGGAGCTTCAAAGTGCACTTTTTGAGCGCCAATCCGGCCAGAAATAACCTGCATTGGCTCCTTGCCAGTGCGGTACTTTCCTATGTTGATAAGGTCTTTTCTGCCGGAGACTACCATCCCGTGCCAGCGAAAGAGCATCTCATTTGAAAGAGGCTCAGCGGATGATCGAAAAAGATCGACCATCATTTCGGCAATCCCCTGTTCCGCCGGCGTGGCGCGCCGCTTATCCGCAACCAGCCCGAGCTGACGTTGGACCGAGGATTGAACACTCGCTCGGTTTAGGATTTCACCTTCAATCTCGGAGGTCGTCAGTGCTTCTCCGCTCATAGCTTCCACGAGGAGTTGATTATGTTCGTCTTTGCCCAGGTGCTTGACCATGCCAATGACAACGCCTGCGCCAATGAGAAACTGTTCCTCGGCAGTGGCCATTTGAGCACGGTCCCACTTGAAATTCGGCCAATCCCGGTTTTGCCAGTTCCAGGTCATGAGCGATAGCAAACCTCCATATCGCTCATAATATCCCATATATATGAGCGATACAACAAGATTCTATCGCTCATGTTTCACGCCGACTCTTTCGCGGATTGCAGACATCTTCGAGGGTTCGAGCTTTCATCCATTTATCGTTTCCTTGGCGATCACCTAAAAGCGGCCATACATTATCACTTCAAAACCGGCCATAGCGGGCGGCCTGAGACATTCTGTCCGACGGGGGCAATTAGCCTCTGTTGACATGGGTAATGTCTTGGAAAAAGCGAAGCAGGAACAGGTGATTGCGCTGGGGCGGCTTGGTTGGTCGCTGCGGCGGATTGAGCAGGCGACAGGCATCCGCCGCGAGACGGCCGGCGGCTATTTGCGGTCGGCCGGGATACCACTACGCACACCAGGTGGCTGGGGGCGCAAAGCTCCACCAAAACCGGCCATAGAAGTGATCACCGGCTCGGACAGTCCAAACCCGGCCAGCAATTCAAAACCGGCCAATGAAGTGATTACCGGCTTTTTACCGGAAATGACGATGCTTGTGCAGGATGGCCAACGCACGGCAAGCAGCAGTGAAGCCTACCGCGAGCTGATCGAGCTGGAGCTTACGCAAGGCCGGAACGCGATGGGTACACATTCGAGGATCGCAGTCACCCCGCCCGAGAAGGATTTGCTCGATTGTTCGGCGCGATGACCGCGGTTACCATTCTGAGGACAGAATCATGGCCATCGACAATCCGTACGACCAAATTGATCAGCAATATCCAAATGAGGCTGAGAGCGTTGTCACCGCGCTCACAAGGACGCTGGAATCGGCGACCGATCTTGGAGTTCCGTTTCCTCATGGCGTCGGCGGGTTGTTGGCATTCATGAACTCCAAGACGATAAATGCACGGCTTGAGCGAGCGCATGCATTCATCGATCAGCTTGTCGCTGACTTGCAGGGCGTCCAGGGCTCCGTTGAAACGATGCGGACGGAAATGGATGAAGTTCAGGGAGCCATGCGCATATCCGTGGAGTACGACGTTGACCAATTCAACAATAGGAAGCGCGAACGCTATATTTCGGCAATTACGCAGTCAATTTCTTCGGAGACGAAGGTTGCCGATCTGGTGAGTTTCATTCAGGACATCGAAAAGCTCGGAGAGCGTGACATAATCGGTCTCAAAGTCCTCAATTCTGTCATGAATCGAAATGGCGATTGGCAAGATCCTCCGGCCCTCTTGGACTCAACGTGCCTCGGTTGCATCCCAATACTTTCAACGCGCGTGCGCAGGAACTTGTCGTGACGATGGCGCGGGCGCTTGGCAACCCGAATGCCGACGATACTCATTCTTTCAGCCGCGAAGAAGGGCTACAGGTATGCCTTCGGCTTCAAGGCTTCGGTCTGGCGCACATTGTCAGCGGCGACACCCGCGAGGTCCCGATTGCAAACTACTGCGCGAGACCGACGACTAGAGGCATGATGCTTCTGAGATTGCTTGGGGTGCCGGTGGCCAATTGGAATCGCTATTTCGGCCCCGACGGTGCGCTGTAACCCGCGGGAGCAGAGCAACAGGCGGCGAAGCGACAGCTAGGCGCTAAATCGCCGAGTATCGAACCCACACGTTTTCCTGCGGCTGATTTGGCCAGAAGCTGATACGGAATTCAGTTCGCGGTCGTCCAGTTCATCCACGATCAGGCAAAAGGAGCCGGGCGGAATTCGGTTTTTTGGTTAAGTCATCGGCTCGCGGCGGCTTGGTCCAGAATTTGGTCCAAACGAGCGCCGAAAGGGCTGCATTTTGGACCAAATTGTCCTCTTTGCACCGTTGAAGAAAGGCACTCCGAGCCCTAATCGTCGGCTGTTAGCCGAAGGTTCGTGGGTCAGCCAAATCTCGACGGTCAACCGTAACATTTGAATGATTTTTCGTCATTTCATTCTTTTGGAGCCCTTATGGATGCAAGGTCATCTTGATGAAGTAGCGCAAGCGGGATGACGTAGGATGCCAGTGGGGAGAATCGCGGCTCTGCTTTCGAATAATCTCCCAGGATTGCCAACTGATTGGGATCGCTTTCAAAGCGCTCATAGAGCCCCGGAGCCATCAGATCAAACCATCTGGCAAGCGATTCGACATCGCCCTTCGACAGCTTCTCTACGTCCTTTCGCAGAGAGTTTCCACCTTCTTTACTATCTCTCGGCGGCGGGTGCTGCGCCCATTGCGAAGGGTCAGGCCTCCTCCTAATTTCCTCGAGTGCATCGAGAAGGTCCAGCATTGCTTCCCAGTGTTGTTCTCCCGCTGTTCGAGATGAAATGTGAGGCATGTCAGCCTTGATCTGCCGCAAAGATGCTTTCTGGATGACTTTCAGTACTTCTGGGGACGCTACACCTTTCTCCAGCCTGTAAATCTGCTCGAGGCCTTCCAGCGCAGCGAGCGCCAAATCACAAAGAGCTTGTTTGTAGACTGTGACATTTTTCAGAATGGGAAAATCGGGTCGGCGGGAGTCAAATTGATCAATGGTGTTGCTGAGTTTCCTCAAGCTCTCGACGGCATCCCCCACAGATGTAGCACCCGACTTTCGGGGGGCATCGTAGTCTCTGGCCTCAGCTAGGACTCGTTCGTTTCGGATCTTTCCCTCGACGGCGACCATAAGAGACATCACCGCACACGTTTTGAGAACCTTTCCATCCTGCAAGCTATGAAGCGCATCCCGAAGGTGAAACCACTCTTTCAGGTCACTGATCTTCAAAAGTTGGGAGACGGTTTGAACAAAGGATAGATGCGATCCTCCGCTGAGTTCGCAGGATACTAGCCGGTTACGACCTTCTGCTGAACATTGTTCGTATTCCGGGCAACACTCCGCTGGATAGCAAAGACTCCTGATCAACTCACTACGTTGCGGTTCCCGAAAGAAATCATTGTTGTACTTACGAAGAGACATGTATCAGCACTCCGACACCGAACAAGTCGTTTGCTTGGGTTCCGATGTGGAATCCGCGACAGTTTTCCGGTCGATGTTACCCAATCAATCTATCGGCATATCGCATTTCAAGTTCTGCGAATTCGCTCGAGCTGATTTCTGCTCAGCCTGAGCGCTCTTGGGGTACCACGGGCCCGTTGCTTGGCGCCTTGATCTGTGCATCGGTCTTGACACATCGAATGGAACGATGGGTCGCATATGCCCGTGCCCACATGCGACTTGCGGTGTCGGTGTGGGGACCGGAACAACAGGCGGCGCTGCTATTCCCAGCCAATCAATATCATTTGTTCGCGGCCAGTTCATAGCGCTCGTCCACGGACAGTTTGCTTGCCGGAATGCCTCTTGCCGTCAAGAATGCGAGAGTCGCCGGGACTCATACTGGCGATGCACGGCAATTCCATAGGCTAGCCGTTCTTAGAGAGCGATGGCGTAAGCGGCTGAAAATAAACGACCGATCACCGGTCCAATTTAATTCGATATATCTCCCTCCGCGTGGATAGATTCCTTCGCTAAAGGCGGAAAATCTTAGCAATTGGCCGAGAAACGCGCCGATCCTGGAGGGCAAAATGTACGACTCGCCGCACCCGACGGAGCTCCTCTCGCTCGGACAAGTCGAGGAGCGCACGGGTATGGGCAAGTCCAACATTTACCGCCTTATTGGACTGGGTCTGTTTCCAGCGCCGATTCATTTGGGCGGATCCAAATGGGATGCCGGTGAGGTCGAGGAATACATTCTGCGGCACAAAGATGAGCGCGACCGTCAGCGCGGGCAGAGCAAATTCACACCCCGCCCTTCGATTCTGTCCGGTCTCAGTACTGGCGTGAGGGATGAATCACTCTCCGATCACTGGCCTGGAAGTGGTCTCATCAATAGTCCATCATCGACGGTGCGTATATTAGCGCCGGAGATAGTCGACGCGCTCCGGACGCTAGGAGTCGCCATCCCAGAGCTATATCTCGACCGCAGCGCTTGGACTGTATCGCTCGCGGTGGTCAAGATCGCCCCCCCCTCGGCGGAGCCGACGAAGCGGGAGTGCAGACATAGGAAGCAAAAAAACACGGCGATGAGGTGTGACTGACCGCCGCATGAAAGCAACCGCACAGATCGATACGCAATTGCTCCTCAAATTTGAAGAGGAGCCGGTTGCAAACCTGTTATCGCCAGCCGAGCAACTGGAGGCAAAGGTGCGCGTACGTCTGCGCCAACCTATTGATGCGACGACTGATGCCTGGATCAAGCGCGCTGCAGAGCTGGCTGTTGCTTTAGGTCGTTGGAATGCTGATATGCGCGAGGCGTTAGAGGCAATCAAGCCTCCGTTCAAAAAGGAGCGAGTTTGGGGCAAGACGCTCAAGGATATTGCAACGGATGCAGGTGTGGACGTTCGTACTCTGAAGCGGCTGTTGAAGGCGCGGAAAGCAGATCTCGTACGTGGGAAAAAGCGGGACGAAGCACGTTGCGATCAGGCGGGAAGCGGCGCAAGCTGCTCGCCGGCCGCAGGCGCACTCGACCCAGTGAGTGATGCAGTGATGGCGTCGGCCGAGGGGAAAGTTGGTCGCCTAATCCGTTCTGACCCTGAGACCGATAAAGAGTTTACCTGCCGCTCTCTGCGTGCTGCCCTAGCACGATTCCCTGCCGGGAGCCAGAGGTCGCGTCAGGGGGCCATGCGCTACCTCCTCACGCTGACGAAGGGCCTGGGTATCCCGCTCAGCGTCCTCGCAGCAGCAGCGCAGTAGAGCAGTATCCATGTGAGTGATATTCGCCGGTAACCCAAGTCGCATCTTAGCGATTTTGTCAGCTGCCGTTCTCCTTTATGCTAAGCATCGTTGTGGCTCGGCACGTAAGCGCAGTGTTTTGAAGGGTGGAGAGCAAAAAGATGAAAGTGGACAATTTGTCCTAACGATTGTCATCAGGGGGGTGGCTATGGTGACAAATTGTCCCATTTCAAATTCTGGTTCGGACTGGGTCGTTGCTTGCAGCCGATGGCCTGTCGTGTTCCAAGAGCGTTAGCCACTCCGGCAGGAAGTTCCCCATTTTGCGTGAGGAGTATATTCCTTTTAATGAAGGCGCTCGCTGTGGTGATCAATGAGGTATTTTCTTGCCGCATCGGTTGTTGAAGCATATTCCATGGTTGATCACGTGGAGTGCTGGGCACGGGCGATAAACCTTCGAAGATGGAGGATGAGATGCGGAAAGACGAAGCGGCAGAAGTTGAGATTGATTTTCTTGGGCTTTCGAATTGTGTGACGCTGAGGCAGGACCAAGTCGAGCATATCCTCCTGGTCCGAGCGTTATATATACCGCCGATTTCAACTGGATGCCCGGGCCCGGATTGCAAGGGAAGGTGGGAGCGCACGAAGCTCATGCCTATGGCCCCCTTTGCTGACAGTCCCCGGGACGGTCGTCCGGTGGTAGTCGATTTGTTTGTGGTGCAGTTCGTCTGCTCTGACTGTGGACACCCCTTGGAATTTGATATTGAGTGGTACCACGAAGCGCGCCAGATGACGCGCCGCCTGGAAAAGTACGTCACTGACCGGGCGGCTACACTGTCGACCTTTAGACAGATCGCCCTGGATTCGTGTCTCGACGAGAACACCGTCGGCGATATCTGCGCGGATGCTTTTCGGGGATTCGACTTGAAAAGAAGCAAGGATCTGCCCAGGGTTTTACAGATCGACGAAGTGTATTTTCATGACAAGTACTACACGATCCTCGTCAATGGCGAGACCGGGGAGGCTGTCGATCTCCTGGAGGGCCGGAGCGACAGCGACATCAGGAAGAGGATAAAGGAAGCCGGCAATGCGGAGGCGGTCGACTATTGGTGCCAGGATTTCAGTCTGCAGTTTCACGACGTTGCGGTAAAACCTTTCCCGCGCCCCGAGAAGCGAAAGTCGAAATCTCCCAAGGTTTTCGAAGCAGAACAAACCGAGTATCCGACATCCTATATGCTCGCTTTCGAACCAATGCCCGAGGGCGACGTCGATGAATTGAGCGAGGAGGAATCTTACCGCCAGACGCGGGAAAAGTTGGCGGCACTGTTGACCAACGCAAAGGCGGTCGGTGACCATTTTCATCTCAACAAGGCCATCGGGGACTCGCTAAATAAGATTCGGGTTTACATTCAAAATTCTCTGCCGGAGTACTATTTCAATCTCGAAACCAGCTCTTGCACCGAAACGGAAAAGAGTTCGCCGGAATGGGAGCGCATCAAGGCACAAGCTAGAGAAAAAGCCGATCGGCTGGCTAAGGACAGAAAAGACGAACTCACAAACAACAGATACAAATTGTTCGCGCGCCGGAATGAACTGAATGACGACGATCGCTTCTGGGTTGATCGTATGTGCAGTGAGCACCCTCTCTTGGGAATGGGATGGGAGGCGAAGAACCGGGGTCTCGATGTCTTTCCGGTGAAGCCGCCACTAGGCCGAACGAAGAAGTCCAGGGAAGCTGCCATGGCCAAAAGAGCTGCGTTGTTGATGGATGAGCAGGAAGCGGGTCGGAAGCTCGATGAGTGGGCAGCTTCGATCCCCGAGGAATTGCGGCCGTTCTTTGGCAGACCTCTTCGCTTGATCGGAACCTGGCGGGAAGAGATCATTCGCATCGGGACGACCGGCTATAGCAACGCCGGTGCGGAGTCCAAGAATCGCTACTTGCGAATGCTAATGGCCATCACACATGGGCTCGACTTTGATGCACTGCGGGCACGCTTGCTGTGGGCAGATGACCACCGCCGCACTGACCGATGGCCCAGTTTCTGCGACGACGAAGAAGGCATGATCAGCATGGCAAAGTTTGTTGAGCTTGCGAAGGCTGTCATCGCTCGCAACGAAGAAGAGCGAACAGAGCCCTCAACCGCATCATAGACTGAAGCGGACGCCAATCAGGCTACGGAACAGGAATTCGGGCCGGAAGTTGAGCAAGGAAGCTCGCACAGCACTGAATCAGACGCCAATTCGAGCAAGAATCCGAAAAACTGCTCTGGCGGGAACGAATAAGGCTGCTCTTCATGATCGCGGTTTCTCATGGGCGGTTCAGCCGCCCATGATGCCGTGCAACAAGTGGCCGCGATTGTAGCTGGAGTCGCGGTCATCAATCTTTACGGGCTACTCCGCGCTTTTGTAGCTCACTTCTCCGCCTAATCCTCAATCTCAAAACACAACCAGACTGGCGTTTGCCGCGCGAGCAATGCATGGCATTGCGCACGTGTGCCTTCTCACCATCTACGACCGCTCCCCTTCGACCAGGAGTATTCCAATGCAAGAACAGATCGTTCCACGTAAGCCGATCCCCGCGGCTCTTGAATCGCTCATCCAAAGAAACCGGGCCTTCCTCGTGGCGAGTAAGGCCCCTAATACGATGAGGGGCTACCAGTCGGATTGGACAGATTTTCTCTGCTTCACCGCCGAGCATAATTTTGTTGCGCTCCCCGCAGATCCGGCCACAGTCTCTCTTTATCTGACATCACGGAGCTCGATCCTGGCCGCAGCCACACTGACTCGGAGGTTAAGCGCGATCGCCTTCTATCATTTGAGGGCTGGCTACATTGAGTCGCCCACCTATCACCCGCTCGTGCGGGAGACTTTCAAAGGCATCCGGCGTGAGATCGGAACCGCTCAAAAGGTCAAGGACGCTCTCCTCTCCGATCAGGTCAGGAAGATCGTTGCTTGTTGCCCGGAGACTCTTGCCGGTCTGCGCGATAAAAGTCTTTTTCTGATATCCTTCGCCATCGGCGCCAGAAGATCCGAGACCGCGGGGCTCAGGATAGAGAACCTGACCTTCTCTCCTGACGGCCTCATCGTAACGATCGCGAAGTCAAAGACAGATCAGGAGAAATCCGGCTCGCGTAAGGTCGGCATACCGTACGGCACCGACGAAGCAACTTGTCCAATACGTGTTTTGAAGCGTTACACGAAGGCAGCGGGAATCATCTCAGGCTATGTCCTACGCTCGATCGATCAAAAGGGGAGGGTCTCACCGTTTGGCTTGCATCCAGACAGCGTGGGCTACATTATCAAGCGGTGCGCGGCCCGCGCGGGAATGAAGGTCGAGGAGATATCAGGCCACAGCCTCCGCAGTGGATTTTGCACAGAAGCCGCCCGCCAAAACGTGCCCGAATATTTGATCCGTAGACAGGCTGGATTCAACCCAGGGTCGAAAATTCTCGATCGCTATATCCGGCTGGGGGAAATGTTCACGCGCAACGCGGCCGCGGGGTTGGGACTCTAGCCAAACACTCACCTTTAACCACTGACTTATTCAGCGCCACTCTTGATAAAGCCCCCTTATCACGAGTTCTTAAGTAACCTCTCCACCCCCGTTTCGCCCCAACCACCGCCAAGCCACTCTCTTCCCTGCCTCATTCACACCCCTGCTGCGTGCCACCCGATCTTCCCCAACACTTCATTGCAGTCCTCCTTCCACCGTTCACCGGCAGCCGCCGTGCCGCATAAGTACGCGGCTCGCTCGGGCTCTCGCAAGTTACCCGCCAGAAAGGCGCTCCATGTTGCACGTCATCTCTCTTTACTCGGTCGCGGCCTCGTCCGCCGCCCCCTTTGTCCACTCCATCCGCACGGGCGAGTGGCATACCCTCGCCCGCCGCGTCGCGCCGGCTCTGGTCGCCACCGACTTGCTCGAACGTCAGTTATCCCCGATGCCACCGTTTCTCTCCCGCTCTTCAACCCTCTTCATTTGTCTGGACTTTTGGAGTTCACCCGAAGCCTATCGTCGCGCTTCTCAGCAACCGGCCTGCCAGGCGCTGCTGGTTGCCCGCCGGCAGATGGCAAGCTCCACCTTTGAACTCGGTGAGTTCTGCTTTCCCGCACCGATTGAACTCGAAAGCATGGTCCCGCAGGCGGTAGCGCGCAGCTGACGACTCTGTTGCAGCACGGCATCCACGCGGTACTTCTTTAACCAAACAACCATGAGGAACTTATATGCAAGAAAAAATGACCACCTTGCGCGCGGAAGCCATTGCGCCCCTCGCCTCTGAACTTGCGCGAAATCTGGGGCGGAGATTGCGCTACCTGCGCGCACAGCACTCTGAAACTCAGGCCGAGCTTGCCGATAGAGCCCAAACCGGCCGTGCGCACCTAAGCCGGCTTGAACGTGGAAAAACTCTGCCCCGATACTTCACGCTGGTCCGGCTCGCCGCCTGTCTCGGCGTGCACCCAGCAGAGCTCATGGGAGGCGAGACCGGAGCTCCCGGCAATGGTCCGCGAAATCCTGACAGAGCGATTGTGCCTCAATAGACCCATTCGTGAGCTTATTGCCGACTCTGCGTCCCGGTTCCATGCCATTCTGTAATTGCCTTCGGAGGGGCCGCCAATCATGGATAACACGATGGACTGGGACGCGAGAGACAGAAAAGAACAACCCCAACCGGTTGACTGCTATCCGATCGGCTGGATTTCGACAGAGGAGTTAGAAGACGAACTCTTCAATGCGGTCATGATGGATTTTTCGACAAGAATCGATGAAGAGGCTTTTGAGGAAGTCGACGACTATCTCGACGGCGATGAAGAGTTTGAGAGTGAAGCCGAGCAGAGGCGGTCCACACTCACTCTTCTCGCCACTCTGCGGCCGCGGCTTGCCGAATTGCTCGGCGGACCGCCCGCCGAGTCGAGCGGCAACTAGACTGCACACCCGGCCCGGCGCGGAACTGCTGATCTCGACTCTCAGTTCCGCAGGCCGGAGCCGGACGCTGGGCGCCCCATTCAAGATTTGTTGGGGCAATCCTGTCGGCTCGATGCTGTTTACCAAAACATAACTGGCGAGCGATGATCCAGTCACAACATCAATCCTGGAGCCGGTGGCGATTACCGCTACAGATCCGTCCTCTGCAAGCAAGCCGAGCTGGATGAGCGCGTGGGGTGTTGGCAGCAGATGGCTTGGATAACTCCCAGCTCCGAAAGACCGGACCTGGGGCACCCACACCCAGATTCAAGTTTGGGGAAACGGGCCACCCGCCGAAAACACCCCCTTAGCGCGGAAGTGACGCTGAAGCAATCTGCTCCGAGTGGAAGATCAGCGGCTTGCCGGAATCTTGGTTTTCATCGGTTCTTGCACATCTACGCTGTTGTGCAGAAAAGAGAACTGGACCTGCGGACGATAACGGCGAACTAACTCGGCAGTCAGGTCGTCACACGGCTCTTAATGAACGAACGGGCTGCGGAGCGGTTGCGCCTCAATGAGGAATATCGCTCGTGCGTATCAGGACAGTTCCGTCGGGTTCAACGCGGCTGCCGAGGTATTTGTGTCGTGCGATCTCTTCAATGGCCAGACGATTTTCCCGGAACACTTCGAGCTTGTTTCTGTTGTCGCCACGGAAATGGTCGTCCAGTGCCTCTCTGCTGATGGCACATGGTATCCGCTGATCTCTGTCAAAACCCGAAAACACGACAACATCCCGTCCAGTGTCATACCTTTCCTCGGAGGCCGGAAATACTAGTTTTTTGTTTTTCCACGCGACCTGCCATGCCGCGAATTCGCTCGGTCGAACCTGAAGGCGCGCGAAGTTTCCCTCATGCAGGCCGAGAAGATCCGACTCGGCCATGTCCCTTAACATCTCGCGCTCATCGGCCGTTACATTGTCTCTTACCCACTCCGCGATATACGCAGCAGCCATTTTCCTATTCATCTTCCCTCGCACCACGTCGCCCACGATCTCCCGTAGCGCCTCCCGATGCCGCTGCCTGAAAGGATCGGGGTCACCTAAAGATTGCCTCACTGCCGCGTAACGCTCGGTCGATCGCTCATAGGCCCAGAAAAAGACATCCTTCAAGAGGTCCACCTTGTTCAGCTCATAAACGCTGAGCATCGCATCCGTGTAGCTTGAACGCGGCACGCCCGTGAACGAGAGCGGCGACAGGTTTCGCTTAATAAAGGGAATGTTTGCTGCCAGGCGCGAGACACGCTTGTTTACATCGTCGAAGGGCTGAAGGTACGGCAGATGCACCATGGCGAAAAACGATTGTTCGAATGGGTCTTGGATTGCGTCTGCCGTCGCCAGGACCTGATTGAAGCATTCCTCTATTAACTGCGGGACTTCAAGAGGATGGAACGCGGACTTTTCAATGCCGACCGCGATGTGTCGCAGGCGTCCTGCTGCTGCCTCATCCGGTAACAGGTTCTGAGCCAGAATGCCGTGCAGGTTCAAAACCGTATATCGATTGAAGCCAATCTCATCCGCCGCACTCACAAGAAACGCGATGGCGTCCTTGTGATTGAGAATCATTTGGGCTTCGAGCTTGTTTCGACCCTGCGCCTCTTCGCCGAATTCAATCAGGCGACGGGTATCAAGCAGCGAATAGGTATTTCCCTCCAAGCGGCTTGAGTTCCATGACAGGTCGATGAGCAAGCGGTTGAGAATCCGCTTTGCGTAAGTGCCAGCCACCTCAACCCCGGCCTTTGTGCTGCCCACCTTCGCTAAACGCGCCCGCTCTTTAGGCGAGAGATAGAAGCTCTTGTTGGGCCGATAGCCGTCGAGGAATTGACGGTTATATCCCACCGCCTTTCTTGCCCCGGACGGCTGCCGTAGATAGTCGAGTATCTTCCTGCTTTCGGCGGAGAGAGGCACCATTACCTCTTCCGACTTTTCTTCTCCCGGCGCAGCTTGCCGCGCAGCTTTTACCTTCTGTTCCTCTGTTGCGCCTGGAGGCCGGTATCGCGCGGCCGGTCCGTTGCCTTCCTGTGTGAGCCGCCCCTCATCCACGAGGCTTTTCAGCCAATACTGGAGAGTTCGTTGCGGGACTTCTCTCAGAGCTTCAGCAATTTCGCTTCTCCGTGCGCCATCAGCCCTTTGGCGTGCGACTTCCACGATCAAAGCTAAGTCTTCTTCCCGCAGGCGTTTCGGCATGACGATCTCCTTTTATTGCGCGATTATCCTATCGCGCAATTACAACATAAAAACGCGCAATTATCAAACAAATCGCGCAATATTAAATTACGCGATTTTGGGCAATGTTGCGCGATATGCTCTACCACTCTCGCTGCCCTCATGAAAACGTACGGCTGTATCGACATATAGCTTCAGGTGCAACCAAGCGCAAGCGAGGGCGACGAGAGCACTGAAACAGGCTTTCGATTTTTCGTATCGCGCGGCGAATCTGCGGAAACACTTGACTTTACACCCCCTTGCTCGACGAAGCTACACGCATATCCAGATGGCATGTTTACCTGGATTTAAGGTTGTTTCAAGCCAAGAGTCGAACCAAGAACCATCCGACGGTGCGGCGCTTCCCGTTCGAGCCAGGTTCTCGCCACTGGAATTCCCAGGCATCTGGTCCCTTCATACGCTGCTTGCATATCAAGCTTCCGTTTTGCGTCTCGCTCCTCTCTGTTACGTGAGAGAACTGAAGAATCTCCCACGGGTGATTTCCGCAAACATACTCCTTCGCACCGCATCTAATAGTGGTTATCGCTTTCCTGCGGAAGTGGCCGCGATGAGTTGAAGATAGCGACGGAGCAGTTCTGGCGCGGGCGATTCCCGTCAGGAATCGTAAGAGTCCACCGGAGACAAGAATGATCTATAGTGCCTTCGCGGTGATTGCTGCATCAAGTTGCTGCTGTTGTCTTCTCCAATAGATCGCGGCGACGACGGGTATCAATTCTCGCTTCGGTTGGAATACTGCCAATTCGACATGAACCCCAGCCGCCTCATTTGACGTTCAATTGCGCAGGCTTTATTGCTGCATCCTGTCCATCCCTAATCCGGCTTGCAGACAGCTAACCATATCTCTATGGATATCATTTATTTGTAGCGGCACGTTCGGATCATGATCGAACGCGCCAACTTCGACGAGTACTACATATTGGGATAGACTCCGCAAAGTCGCCAAGCCGACTGGAATGTTGTAGTCGATGCTGGCCTGATTGCTCCCGTTGCCGTGGCCGTCTCGGTACTGATCCAAGGGCAAAGCTTCCGGAGTGCAGGTGATCCGCGCGAAAATCTTGTTCCCCACACCATCCGCGATCATAAATGAGAGAGACGGGATGGGTAATATCTCAAATGCAATATATCGCAAGCTCTTTAGTATCTGGCGTGAACGGATGAATATCCAGAGTACGATACTGTATCTCACCTGTACTTAATTCATCCACACAACTACGATCGCCCCGGTTTGAAAAGGGCGAATTGTCGTTCCCCCAAAGGAGAAACCAATGCAGAATCGATCCGTGTTCCAGATGCTGGCGATTGCTTTCGCAGTCTGCCTTTCCCTCCTCACGATACCTACTTCGTCCGCGGCCCAATCGACCTGTTCAGCGACCGACGTAACAGCTCTCGACGGTGGTTTGTACAATTTCCAGATGAACGAATACGACTCCTCACTTGAGGAGTGCGCCACTATCAGCGGCGTGGGTTTCACGATCACTACCGCGGACTTCACGAATGCCACCAACGGATCCCCGGCAACCTACACATCCATCTACAGGGGATGCCATTGGGGTACGTGCACAACTTCCAACCCCTTCCCCATCGAGGAAAGCAACATCGCTTCGGCTAGTACCAGCGTCAGCATTACTCAGCCTTCGGGATCTCAGAACGACGCTGCGTACGACATATGGTTTAACCAGACATCGACCACATCCGGGCAGCCGAACGGCACAGAAGTCATGATTTGGATCAATCATCAGGGGGCTCCAGAGCCTTTTGGATCGCAAGTGGCGACAGCGACAATCGATGGCGCAAGTTACGCAGTGTGGACGGGAAACCAGACATCGTGGAAGATCGTTTCGTATGTGGCTACAAGTCCCGTAACGTCTGCAAGCCTCAATCTTCTTCCGTTCTTCGCAGACGCTGTGTCGAGAGGAAGCCTGGAAAGCTCATGGTGGCTGATCGATGTGGAATACGGCTTTGAGATCTGGACAGGCGGCCAAGGTTTGGCCATGAGCAACTTCTCGGTGAGCGCCGCGGCGGGGAGCGGCGGCGGGGGTTCATGCACCACCGCGCCTTCGGCTCCCAGCGGCCTTGCGGCCACCACGTCTTCATCGAGCGTGATCAACCTGAGTTGGACCGCGGATACGGCTCCAACAAATTGCACCATCAGCGGCTACAATGTCTTTCGCAGCACAAGCAGCGGTTTTACTCCATCATCGAGCAACCAGATTGCCAGCGGAGTGACATCCACGAGCTATTCCAGCACTGGACTCTCGGCTTCGACCACGTACTACTACAAGATCGAAGCGGTAGACTCGCACGGCACGTCAGCGGCATCGGGTCAAGCCAGCGCTACGACTTTGTCATCCGGTAGCGGCGGCAGTTCAGGATGCACCGTTGACTACACGATCTCGCCGCAAAACTCGAGCGCCTTCGGCGGGGCCATCACCATCAAGAACGGATCGACCGCCATCACGAGTTGGACGCTGGCCTGGACTTTTGCCAACGGGCAGACGATTTCGTCTTTCTGGAATGGCGTCGAAACCCAGAGCGGTTCTAGCGTGACGGTGAAAAACGAGAGTTACAACGGCAGCATCGCCGCCAACGGAACCCTCAGCGGCCTCGGATTCAACGGAACCTGGAACGGCAGCACCAACTCAGTTCCTTCGGCGATTTCGCTCAATGGAACGGCGTGCACTGTCAATTAGCGATCTACCGCATATGAATAGTCGCAATACAAGAATGCGGGCAAAGGGAGGATGGCCCAGGTTTTAGGGAGGCAACAAACTTGGGTGCATCCAGGTTCCGATTCTGGGACCTGGGTGGGGCCTGGGCCGTTCTCCTGTTACCAGCGGGTCCAGATAGATCCGACCTCTGGGGTTTCTTCTATTCCTGCCGCGAAGTGCCGGAAGCCGGGTCAAACCGGTCTTCGGGTTTCTCGACAAGGGGCCGTGGACGATGGGTCTTCTGTGCACGCCGTTTAGCGACGTCATTTTCAGCAGATGTCCTCTGTGCAATTCTTCGGCCAAGAGCAGCATTGCCTGAGGGAGTGCCTAAGAAATAGCAAAGTGGGGTAGCTGCCTTAGTACAGTGACTACTACAGGTTGAGTTTTCTAATTTGATCGCGAGATCGTGAAGGCCTATACCGAGTTGGCGGAGTGGAGACAGCGTGTTGTAGCAACCTGAGGAAGAGCAAGCCGCGGCGGCGTAGTGGCGGCGATTGAAGCGGAAGGCAAATTCATTGAGATAGGCATCCAGATGCGCGGCTGTGACCGATACTTTGCTGCCGCAGACCGAGCAGGCCCAGCGCCCATCTGCCGCCCGCCAACCCTTTCCCAGTTCACACTTTGGGCAGCGAATCCCAGCTGGCCATCGCAACTGCTCCAGATATGCGTCGCACGCCTGTTCATCGGCAAACCAGGAGCTAAACTCCTGCCATGTTCCCGGATATGGTGGGGAAACTCCCGAATTTGGAGGATCAGCTACCACTACATATAGAGTCTGCTGTAGTTAGGCAGCTACCTCACGACAGCAAATTCATGTTACCTTTTGGCCAGGACGCGGGTTTTTGGGACAGGATCGCGAGTTTTGGGCAGCGGACTGACCTTTTGGTCGAATTCGAGATCTCACCGAATATCCCGTCGTTCGGAGGCGTCAATGTGGTCAATGTGGGAGCCGTCTTAGCTCGATTGTCACAACTGACAGGCCATTCGGCTCTTGACACGAGCAATTGCGAGCCGAGAACTAACAATCGACTCACATTTGCCGATACAGAAGTGAGAGAGTCCGAATTGGCTTTCGTGAACCGAGGCAGAGTCGCATGACACCGCTATAGTGGTGTGGGGATGCTCCTACCGCATTTCGGAGAAGACGGGCGAGATGTGAAAAACCAAGTTCCATTCTTGAAGGTACGGATGAACACGTTCGCTGGAATCCAAGACTTGCAGCTCAGGTTGCCATGGAACCGGCCCTCGAATGATTGGATTGGGGATGGACCGATCCAGCTGCGGACGTGTGCGTCTGGGTTGCGCAGCGGCCTCCTGTTTGTTCTCATAGCATTTGCCGCGACGTCGATGCAGGGGCTTAACCCGAAGAGGAATATTGATCAGTATTCTCACGATACGTGGACCTCGCAACGTGGACTTCCTGGTGAGGCGGTATATCAGATACTCCAGTCTTCCGAAGGCTACCTTTGGCTGAGGACCTCAGCAGGGCTCGTCCGTTTCGACGGCGTCCGGTTTGTTCTCATGAATGAGGTCATTGGGAACGAGCCGGTGAAGGCGATCGCCATGAACGCGGACGGCAACCTGCTGATACGGACTTTGTCAAGAACAGTGCTTTACAGGAATGGAGTGTTTTTCGACTATCTTCCCCCCGCGTCACTGCCAGACGGCGATATCCGGGTCATCTTTGAGAGCCGCGAGCACCAGGTATTCGTAGGTTCGGATGATTTCATTTACGCCGCGCAGCGAGACGGGATCCATCTTATGCAAGCGCACACGGCGTGGGTCAGCGCATTCCTCGAGGACGAAAGAGGAATCGTGTGGGTTGGAGGCACCTACGATCTCTATACATACCAGAATGGCAACCTTCGATCAGCAATCAAGACGGGTGCAAACGAAGGAATCTCTTCTCTATTTGAAGACCATCAGCATGTTGTTTGGGCGGGAACACCGCACGGCTTGTTTCGCTTGTCGAAGGATGGGACATCGTTAGAACCAATCGGTCATAGCTTTTTTCGCGGCGGAGTAACTCGGATTATCGAGGACGGCCAGAGAAATCTGTGGTTTGGAACCCCATCCTCCGGACTGGCAAGAATGACCGGAGATTTGGTTTCGTCCTTCAAGTTCTCCGATGGTCTGACCGACAATCAGGTTCTCGCTCTCTTTGAAGATCGGGAAGGAAGCCTCTGGGTTGGCACTGCGAGTGGCCTGGACAGGTTTCGCGACACAAAAATCACAACACTAACGGTCAAAGAAGGTCTGCCTTCCGACGACACACCTTCGGCTATCACGGCGCGGGATGGGAGTATTTACGTATGCTGTTCTGGAGGATTGACGCGAATCGTGAACGACGAGGTAGTGAGCGCGATTACCAGAATCCCCGGCCTGGCGTCGATCCACGGCGGGGCTGTTTACGAAGACAAAGAAGGCAGCTTGTGGCTCGGAACCTTCGGTGGTCTGACTTACATAAGAAAAGGCAAAATCACTGTCTACAAATCTGACCCGCTCCTCTCCAAGCAATATGTTCCGGCCATCAACGAGGACGAAGAGGGCCTGATTGTCGGCACCGCTGACCTGCGAATCGTGCGCGTCAAGAACGGGAAAGTGCAGCCCTTCACGGTGCACGGAAAGACCACTCCGCTCTCGTCGCCGGGCAACTACACGTTTACGATCTATCGTCAGCCGTCGGGAACCCTGTGGTTTGGCACGGTCGGGGGACTCTTCAAGTATGCGCTCGGGACTATCCCGGTCCGCCAGCCCCGCATCGACTTTCCGGTTACCTCCATTTCAGACGACGGGCAAGGGAGTCTGTGGCTGGGTGGGCGAATTCCCGGGACCATTCGCTTGCGAATTCGCGACGGCCAGGTAACCCACTACACAAAACGGGATGGTCTCTTCGACGAATACTCCTCCCGCGTTCTTTCCGATGATCGAGGCAGTCTTTGGTTCAGCACCTCGAACGGCATCTATCGAGCCAAATGGAAGGATCTCGACGACCTCGCTGATGGCCGCATCTTCCACGTGCCGTCAACGGTCTTTGGGACTATCGACGGGATGAAGACCAGCGAAGCTACCTCAAGTGGACTCGGAAGGGGCGGATGCAAGGGCGTCAACGGGAAGCTTTGGTTCACCACACTAAGAGGAATTGTGTCTATTGATCCCGGAAACATTCCGCAGAACAACCTGGTTCCACCCGTGGTGATCGAGAACCTAACAGTAGACAATCTCGAGTTACCCCCGAACGACAATATTCAGATTTCTGCCGACAAGGACAAGATCGAGTTTCATTATACGGCGCTGAGTTTGCGAGTTCCCGAGCGTGTGCGGTTCAAGTATCAGCTTGAGGGCTATGACAGCGATTGGGTTGACGCTGGCACACGGCGCGTTGCTTACTATAACAACATCCGTCCAGGTAAGTACCGTTTCAAAGTAATCGCCGACAACGATGACGGTCTGTGGAACGAGAAGGGCGCGGTGATCGGTTTCACTATGAAGCCGCACTATTATCAGACCGTCTGGTTCTACATCTTCTGCGGCCTGATCCTCGCTGCCGCGGCAATCGCCGTTTACCGATTCAATACGCGTCGCTTGCGTGCCAAGGCTCAAGAACTGACGCGCGTCGTAGATGAGCGCACCAAAACGCTGCAACTGGAGGTTGTCGAACGCATTCGCGCCGAGGAAGCGGCAATCGAGGCCCGTGAGGCCATGCGCCATCAGGCGACTCACGATGATCTAACGTCTCTCCTGAATCGCGGCGCGATCATGGCTCTGCTGGCACGTGAGCTATCCCGATCAGGTCGGGAGAGATCTTTCACAGGCGTGATAATGGCCGATCTTGACCATTTCAAGAAGATAAACGATATGTATGGCCACCTGGTCGGGGATGAGGTATTGCGCGAGGTGGCCCACCGCCTGCTGGTTTCAGTGCGTTCATACGATTTTGTCGGGCGTTATGGCGGTGAAGAGTTTTTGATCGTGTTAAACAACTGCGATGCCGACAGCGCTATGGAGCGAGCGGAGGCGTTGCGTCTAGCAATCGCGGCCGTTCCTGTCAAGACTGCAAGCGGTTCCATTCCGGTCACAATGAGTATAGGTGTGATTGCAAACCAGCACTGGAAGCCTCTTTCGTCCGACGAAATCGTGCGGGAGGCGGACGCTGCCCTTTATGTCGCCAAAGATGCCGGTCGCAACTGTTGCCACATGGCCAACGCGGACTCGTCGAATCTGACCGAAAAAGCCTGAAGGCGCAAACTTTCAAACAGTTCCACAAACCTAACTATGGCCGTTCGCTTTGTACTGGACTTGGGCTTCATGTGTAAGTGCCAGTTGGATATCGCATGGCGAGGATTAAGTATTATGGCGACTACCAGGTATGCACCGCGAGGATGTGGGGTGGCCCAGGCTTGCCGTCAATCGTTTCCGTATCAATCACGGCTTCCATATTTTGATAGTGCCGCGGCAACATGTGTTCTGTGCGTAATTCTCCCAGATACTTCTGGTCCGTCAGCATCTCGCTGGCCTCCAGCGTTCCATTCTCGCCGATTCCTGCCGCCATTACGATAACCTGTCCGGTGCTCGGATCGTGAAAACGCGCCACCAAGCCGTAATCGTGACTGATGTGAGTAAACGGCGTCAGCGTATATATAGCCCAACGCCGATGCATCGGGTCGAAGTGATCTTCGATTTCATAGTTGTCCAGCGCGGTTCGCACAAAGTGATAGCGCAGAGAATCTGTCAGCCGCATCGTCCACGGATTATCGAAGGCTGAGATCAAAATTACCGGACCCTTTTGTAGATCAGAGAAGGTTACGTCTGTGTAGGATTGGATATTGTTCTGCTTGGAGTGACTAAGCATCACCTGCTGAAATCTGGCTATCGCCAAAGCGTCTGCCATGGCCACAGGATTGGAAGAGAGCGCGTGGCCACCTACGCTTAAGGCGACTACGCTGGTGGAGGGCGCGTTGCTCATCAGCGTCGGAGAACCGACGCAGATCAGGACTGAGTTGGGACTGTTCAGTACAGGCTCCCAGAACTGCTCGAAGGCGCTGTCGACCCGGATCCACAAGTAGATTCCTACAGTAGTCGATAACAGCAACGCAAGTAATACACAGGCTGACAACCAGAGTATGACATTGCGGTGCCCAAGGCCGGCTGGCCGGTCGGTTGGGATGGAGGCCGGATTGGACTCGCTCTCTGCAACAGCCGGCGGCAACGTCACGGTCAACACTTCTGGAGAATCGAAGGCACTGCCGCGAATGTATTTGAAATCGGGGACATAGGAGCCGGAATGGAGTTCAATGCGCAACTCCGCCTGTTGGTCTACCTCATAGTAGTACTGTGCTAAGCGCTTGCGGACTTCTCCTGCGGTGACTCGCACAATTGGATCGTCGTTCAAATCATATTCAGGCGAACGTCCAAAGGCCTCTACCCCGATCGTCCGCTCCTTCAACTCATCCTGTCTGCCTTGGAGTGTCTTGTGAACCACATAATTCAAGAATTTAGGATACCGGCGACTGTGGCTGAACAGCGCACTGGTCTGAATCCGCGCCAGCTGCGCTTCGATCTGGTCGGCAGAGACACTTTGTCCGGATTGGGAATCGCTCGGAATTTATGTCCTCTGTTTTGTTCTTTAGGTTCGTCTCTGCTCGCCACTTAGTAGCAGACGAAAGAGTATCATACTTGCATTTGGGATGCACGTCGCTCGATGTAACTTGATGATAATAAATACCTTAAATCTGCTTTTGTTTGACTATGCAGTAACGAACCTTGCGACCCCTTCCGATGTCCAAATAGGTTAAGTGTGCCTAATGTCAACCATTTAAGAACGAATCTTGGCCTTGGGGCTCGGGGCCATTGAAAGCTGGTCCAGTGAGTCTTTTGATGGCCAGGAATGGATAACAGCAGGTAACGGAAACCGGGGTTTGAAGCAACACTCCGGCGACGATCTGGCAGGAAGGTACCCGCATGTCGGCTCGCGAATGAGTATCGATAGCGCTGCTCAGTTTTCTCCGTTTGGGGCAGGGCAGAGTTGTCCTGAGGGAATTGCAACGGGGTGCATCTTAGGTCTTCGGAGCAGATGCAAGTCATTGTCGATCCGCCTGAACCCAACGCCATGCAAATGGTTCTGTCATTCAGGAGAGTGGCAGGAAACGCAAACAGTAACAACATGAAAAAGGATGGCCACATGAAAGACACAACAAGCAGTTCAGGGCAGCCGCCACTGCGGCTACCGGGAGTCCGCAAAGGATACTTCACCGTAATAATCTGTGCGCTCTTTGCTCTACTAGGGATGATCCCTCAGGCGGCACAGGCGCAGCTCTACGCAGGCTCCCTTTCGGGCATCGTCACAGATCCCGCGGGGGCGGTCGTCGTAGACGCTAACGTGACCCTGACGGATTTAGGAAAGGGAATCGAACATCGGGCCAAATCCGATGAGACCGGGCGTTATCTGTTTCGTGCGTTAGCTCCGGCCACCTACAAGTTGTCGGTTGAGGCAATGGGCTTTGCGAGTGTAGTTGTGCCCTCCGTCACTGTCAACGTAAACGAAAATGCAACCTCTAACGTTGTCTTGAAGGTTGGGCAAAGTTCAGAGACAATAACGGTGCAGGCCGACTCCACAGAAGGCGTGCAGAGCGAAGACGCTTCCAACGGCCAGGTGGTTGATCGTGATCTGATTAAAGATCTGCCGCTGATCGGCCGCGATGTTATGGATCTCTCGTTCCTGGCGCCAGGCGTCTCGTCGCCCTCGGGTGGCACCTTCACCCCTGGCAGCAGCGGTGGCAATAACTTTATTTCGCAGGGTTCGCGCAACGGCCAGGCAGACATTGTCATCGACGGTGTTTCGACCACCAATTACGACCAAAACACTGGCTGGGTCGATCCGCTTTATACCCCCAGCGTAGATGCGGTGCAGGAGTTCAAGGTTCAGCAGTCGAACTTCGGCGCTGAGTTCGGATTCAGTGGCGCCACGGTCATCAATGTCGTTACCCGATCCGGAACGAATACCATTCATGGCAGCGCCTATGAATATCTGCGCAATACTGTGCTTAACAGTGAGGACTTTTTTGGGAAGCAGGGAGGCGTACCGAACCCGGCGTATCACTGGAATGACTTTGGCGGCGCGTTCGGTGGCCCAATCAAGAAAGACAAGATATTCTTTTTCTTTGACTTCGAGGGCGAGCGTCAGGTCACCCCACAAATAAATGTTATGGACTTGCCCACCGACCGGGAGCGCGCAGGGGACTTCGGCCAACTATGCCCCAACGCTGGCGGAACATTCAACGCCCAAGGAGAATGCGTTACGACAAATTCAGCAGGCATACAGGTGGTGGGAGGCCCAGGTCAGATTTGGGATCCCTTTACCTACCAGGCAGGTGTGCAGCACTTGAGCACATCCTTTGTTCCCAATAACGATTTAAGTCAATACACCAGCCATGGCAACTTCTGGAGTGCGGCCGGAGGCCTCACCACCAGTTTGCCTGGCGGGAGCGGTGTGGGCAACCTGATCAACCCAGTCTCCAAAAACCTATTTCAGTTCCTTCCACACGCCACCAATCAGAATCTTCTCAAAGGCAACACAACAATGGCAGGCGGCAACGTCACCAATAGTAACCAGTACGATGCCAAAGTGGATTATCAGATCACATCCAACGACAACTTCAGCGGCCGCTGGTCCACCAACTGGGGAAATTTGTTGGCCGCAAACCTTTTTAAGAACGACTTCGACTCAAATACCCAAGGGCCAGTTTCTTTCATAACGTATGAGGGTTCGGCGAACTACACCCACACATTCAGCTCGAAAACACTGCTGACGGTAACCGCAGGCGCCACGCACGCGTGGACGTACACGCAGGGCGACCCAGTACCCGAATCGACCTGGACATCGGTCGGTCTTCCAAGCTCGCTGGAATTCAATCCCAACGGCAACGTCCACCAGGCGCCGCTCATCACGATCAACGGATACAACATTGAAAAAGGCAGCACGTTTGGCGGCCAAGGCTGGGACGTAATGATGTACGGACAGGACGTTGGCGGAATCACTGCCAATCTCTCTCATGTTATGCGCAACCATGAGATCAAGGCCGGCGGTGAAGTCCACTTGCACCGCATCAACTTTACCCAGTGGGGTCTGCCTAATGGCAGCTACACCTACAATGGCGCCGGGACAGCCGAGAACTGGGCCGCAAGCACGTCAACGGGCGGCGACGCCTGGGCCGACTACATGACCGGCTGGGCCAACGGCTGGAGCGCCGTAACGGTTCCTCCGTCACCGGCAACTCAGAACTACCAGTACGCCGGTTTTGTCCAGGACAACTGGAAATTCAACCACAAACTCACCTTTAACGTAGGGTTCCGCTACGATCTGGATATGCCCCGCACCGAGCGGCATGACCGGATGTCCACCTTCGATCCCAACGCTCCTTCACCCATCGCTTCCCAGGTTTCGGGTGTCGATCCCACGGTTTGCCCAGCATGCAATAACCTCAAAGGCGCCTTCGAGTACGTGGGCGGCGCGAACTCGCGCTACCCCTTCAATGTCTACAGGGGAGCGATTGGGCCCCGATTCGGTTTTGCTTATTCGGTCAGGCCCAGCACTGTGATCCGCGGAGGCATCGGCCTTTACTACGATCCAGGCAAATCGGGCGCGGCTGGAGTCGGCAGCGGCGGTGCGGGTTTCCAGAATTACGCAACACAAGCCACCTGGACCAACCTGGGCAACAACAGCAACAACATTCCCAACTACCAGACGATACTTGGACAGCCCGTAGCAGCCGTAGCCCCAGTCGGAAAACTGTATGGCGTCGATACCCAACTGGGCCAGGATTTTGCGGGCATTCCAGTCAAGACTTTCAACACGCTTCCTCGTGAAACGACTTGGAGCCTCGGCTTTCAACACGAGTTTGCCTCGAAGACGCTGGTGGACGTGAACTACATTGGAAAGCACGCCGAGCATCTCTATTTGGGAGGCTTCACCAACTACCTGGATCACATCTCGGCTTCAGCCGCTGCTAATTATCGTTCTCTCGCCTCAACCCCGGCGGGTTATCAGCAGCAGAACAGCACGACCGCGGTGCCCAACCAACTCTCATATGCCATTGCGAGCGCTACTCAGGCAGCGGGTTATGGTGAATGGAGCAATCCTCTTGGACCCACAACGCAAAGCGAGGGCGGTAACAATAGCGCTTGGTTCCCCTGGAACGGGTTCCTGCCCTTTCCGCAGTATGCGGATGGACCGTGGGGCACTGGCGGTATTCAGAACGTCGATCCTCCCATCGCCAAGTCGAACTACCACGGTCTAACCGTGGCTGTCTCGCGGCCGATGATCAGGGGTCTGCAATTCCTGGGCAACTACGCAGCGCAATCCAGCTACGACAACGGTTCCAGCCAAGGGAACAACGACTACATGAATCCAGTAAACACTTATGGAGTCCAGGATCCGAACGACCTCGCGGCTGAATATTCGCGTTCCACATTCAACATGGGTCAGATTGCACAAGGAACATTTGTCTACAAGATTCCATTTGGGAAGGGCCAACAATGGAGCACGGGTAATGGGATCCTCGACGATATTTTCGGCAACTGGCAGACCAGCGGCGGTTATCGCTGGGATAGTGGTCAGCCGGTCGTCCTTGGTGGAGGGCCCCAAAAGACCGTTCCTGGATATGGAGCTCGTGTGAACCTGAACGCTCCGTTGAAGAAGAACGCCGGTACGCAAGGCCTCTTTTACAACGGAGTTATGCACGGCGATTACTTTGCCGATCCCAGCGCCGTTGGCAAGCCCGCGGATTACGCGGATGGCACCGCGCCGCGCGCACTTTCCAGTATCAACTCTCCAGGAACCAGCAACTTCAACCTTGCGGTGGATAAGGACTTCCCTGTGAAGGGCCGTGAAGGCATGGTGTTCAAGTTCCGTTGGGAGACGTACAACCTCTTCAATCATGTTCAGTTTGGTGGTCTAAACGCAGGCGCGGTGTTCGACAGCTCTGGCGCGGTCGAAGGTAAAACTCAGGGCCAATACTTTGGGGCGCTCACCTCGCAGGCGAATTCACCACTTATTCAGCAGGTCTCGCTACGGCTGGATTTCTAACTCACGACCACCAAGGGAGCGGCGGCTTTTATTCCGCCGCTCCCATTCTAAAACGCATTCATACGAAGGCTAAGTCTTCTCTCCAACCCTACAAGGCGACAGATCAGATTGACTGACGATGACTCTGGCGCACTTCATATCGCCGATATCCTTATCCAGCAATGCTAGGAGAAAGAAATGAATCGAAGAGAGTTTGTAAGCAGATCTTCACTAGTCGCTGCGGCTCTTGCAGCCACGAGTGGCTCTTCAGCGCTTGCTGGAATACTTCCCGAACATGATGATACGCGTGGAGGTCAGACTGCCATTTTTCCCAACGGTTTTCAGTGGGGGTGTGCCACGGCTTCTTATCAAGTGGAAGGCGCATGGAAGGAGGACGGCAAAGGCGAATCAATCTGGGACCGATTCGCTCACACCCATAGCAAAATTAAGGGCGCGGCGACCGGAGATGTGGCCTGCGATACCTATCATCGTTTCGCCGAAGATGTAGTTCTGATGAAACAGCTTGGGATGAAGAGTCATCGTTTCTCAATCTCCTGGCCGCGCATTCAACCCAACGGTACTGGAGCGGTCAACCCAAAAGGCCTGGATTATTACAAGAGGTTATGCGATGCGCTTCATACCGCGGGAATTCGTCCCTTGGCAACGCTTTATCACTGGGACTTGCCGCAGGCTCTTGAAGATCGCGGAGGATGGCCGGAACGGGAAACGTCGGACCGTTTTGCCGATTACGCTGAAATCGTAACGCGCGCGCTGGGCGATCAAGTTAAGACCTGGGCGATTTTCAACGAACCGTGGTGCGTTTCCATGCTGGGTTACGGGATCGGGGCCCATGCTCCGGGACGGAGCGAGTTTGGGCTCTACCTGAGGGCGGCTCACACTATCAATCTGGCGCAAGGTAAGGCCTTCCGCGCAATGAAAGCGTGCTCGCCTGACGCCCGCATCGGATCTGCCTATAGTATGTCGCCCGGGGTTGCCGCGAGCAATAGCCCGGAAGATATTGCGGCGACGGAGCGATATCATGCGCATGAAAACACATGGTTCCTTGAAACGGCGCTCCGAGGAGTCTATCCGAAGGCGTTCGTAGCTGAAACTCCCTACGATGCCATGGGTTTCAAGCCCGGTGACGAGCAGTTGATGAAAGCCAAGTTGGACTGGATCGGGATCAATTACTATAGCCGGCACATCACTTCGGCCACACGCGGAAATTATCAGCAAACCGGTGTCGACCCGACTTATCACGGGATGGGTTTTGAGCAGCCGGGAGGAGTTGAAGGTCCACTTACAGAAATCGGGTGGGAGGTGTGGCCCAAAGGGCTCTACGACATCGTTACGAAAATCAGTAAACAGTACAACCGCCCGGTCATCGAAATTACTGAGAACGGCTGCTCCTACGGTGATGTTCCCGACGTTCATGGCCGCGTTCCAGACCAGCGCCGAATCGATTACCTGAGGGGTCATCTTCTGGAACTGTCGCGCGCCATTGCCGATGGCGCGGATGTGCGAGGCTATCATGCATGGAGCCTGCTGGATAACTTTGAGTGGACTGAGGGATATTCGCAGCGTTTTGGCATGGTCTATGTAGACTTTCGTGACCAACGTCGCATTCCAAAAGATTCAGCTTACTGGTATAGCCGTGTAGCTTCCACGAATCGGATTGTAGATTGAATCCGCACTCGCAATCTCCAATTGGGCGTATGAGATCCTCACGATCTGAGAAACAATCTCCTACGAACTCAAAACTCAGAAAGGGTGTCGCTGACGCATGATGGGCATGATGTCACAAAAAAAGAAGAGTTTATCCTGTATTCCTCGCATTGACCGTGTCGATGATCTGCTTCGTTTCTGGTTGTGGTGGCGGTTCTTCCTCCACTTCTGGACCGATCAAAACCACGCCGACGATTACCTGGGCGACACCCGCTGCGGTGAACGAAGGGACAGTTCTGAGCGCCACGCAATTGGACGCCACGGCCAACGTGCCAGGGAGTTTCGTCTATACGCCGGCATTCGGCACAGTAGAGTCCGTGCCCGGAACCGTGCAGTTGTCGACGACGTTTACTCCAACGGATACAGCCGACTACAATAAGGCGACGGCCACGGTGAATCTGACCGTGCAGGCCCCGGCCAAGACCACGCCGACGATCACCTGGGCGACTCCGACCGCGATATCCTCGGGCGCCGCGTTGAGCTCCACGCAACTGGACGCCACGGCAAACGTACCCGGAAGCTTCGTCTATACGCCGGCGACGGGCACAGTAGAATCAACGGCTGGCCCCGCGCTGCTATCGGTGATGTTTACTCCCACGGATTCCGCTGACTATAACAACGCAACTGCAAGTGTTACTCTGGCCGTGACCGGCACGCCTTCGATCACCTGGCCAACCCCTGGTCCGATATCAGTTGGAACGGTACTCGGGGCCGCGCAGCTTGACGCCACAGCGAGTGCTCCTGGAACTTTCGTCTATACGCCACCCGCAGGCACAGTGGAGTCCACTATTGGAAATGCGACGCTGTCTGTCACGTTTACGCCCACCGACACCGCCGACTATACCGCTGCAACGGCGAGCGCGAATCTGGTGG
Organism: Occallatibacter sp.; assembly: GCA_049513195.1. Lineage (GTDB taxonomy): Bacteria > Acidobacteriota > Terriglobia > Terriglobales > Acidobacteriaceae > Telmatobacter. Next base: position 12,412 of record JBEKWJ010000032.1, on the reverse strand, counting down.
TGGCCGCAGGGCCGGCCATCGCCTCGATCAGTGCGGGCGGAGCAACCAGCAACGCGCAACCCTTCACCGTTGTGGCCGGGCAGCCCACATGCAGTTCGGCATTGATGCCCCTCCATGACAGCAGTAATGTCGAATACATCTTCGAGAATAACGAGTGGAACTCGTCGCTGTCGCAGTGCGCCGCTTTGAATGGCGTGGGCTTCACCCTCTCCACCGCAAGCTTCGTCCAGACCTCGTTGGGTTCGCCCGCCAAATACACCCCGGCAACATACCCCGACATTTTCTATGGATGCCACTGGGGCAACTGTACGAGCGCGTCGACGACCACATTGCCGATTCAGGAGAGCCAACTTGCAGCCGCTATCACCAGCGTTGATACGGTGGAAACACCGACTGGCTATGCGCCCGAGCCAACGCAGAATTACGACGTCGCCTACGACATCTGGTTCAACCAGACGCCAACCGTCTTATCGTCGCAGAATGGCCAGCCAAACGGCACGGAAGTCATGATCTGGTTCAACCACAACGGAACTCCGCAGCCCGCCGGCTCGAAAATCGCAAGCAATGTGTCGATCGCCGGCTCTGCCTGGGATGTTTGGGTAGGCACTGACCCGACGTGGAACATCGTCTCTTATGTCCAAGATACTCCCGCCTCGTCGTTGAAGAACCTCGACCTGACTCAGTTCTTCAACGACGCCCAAACGAGAAACACCTCCGGCGGAGCGCAAGTTCTGCAAGCATCGTGGTACCTGATAGATTTAGAGATGGGCTTTGAGGTCTGGGATGGAGGGCAGGGGCTGGAAATCAGTAACTACTCGGTAAGTGTCACCAGCAAGTAGCATCGCATTACCCGCATAACGCTACTTCCTTCTATCAGCATTCATCAGGGCGGGTGTATACCTCGCCCTGATGAATATGAGACATGGTGGATCGGCCTCGCCATTGAGTATCTCGGTTACAGCGAGGAACAACTTACAATTCGAGTCCACAGCCTGATTGCGCTTTACACCGGTTCCTTGATTTCAAGCCGCTGATTTGCAATTACTTCCCCAAGCTTTTGCACCTTGCCCGAAGGCCAGTGCACTTCGACTATACCTCCGCGCTCGGCCCCTAGTCCGAAGTGAAGCGTAAGATCGCTGCTGGAAGCATAGCCGACGGAACTCCTAACGCATCGAATCTGTGTCCTGCTGGCGGTCTTCAAAGTCACCTCGGCTCCAATCGCCGAGCGATTGCTCCGTGTGCCGGTAAGTCGCAACTGCAGCCAATGCTGAATCCGGGTCCGGTTCCACCACAGCTCGATCGGACCATCGAGCGAAGTCACGGCCACATCTAGTCGACCATCATGGTCAAAATCCGCAAACACGCAGCCTCTATGCAATCGCGGCTCCGCCAATCCGACTCCCGATTCATTGGACGCATCGGTAAACTTGCCGCCGATGTTCCTGAAGATCCTATTCGTCATGCCATTATCGATATCCACTCCGCCGCCGGCCACAAACAAGTCCAGCCAGCCATCGTTATCCAGATCCACTAGGCCACATCCCCAACCGCTCAGAGAATGCGTCAACCCCATCAATCTGGTCCTGACGCTCCCGTCTTCGAAATCACCGTGTCCGCGATTCAGGAAAACCCCATAGCCCTCGTTCCGCAGAGCGGTCATCACCAGGTCATAGTGGCCGCTGCCGGTGATATCGCCAAAGTCGGCGCCCATCCCTGAAACGCTGCGCCCGTCGCCGTTATAGGCCACACCCGCTTCGAGTCCCGTCTCCTCGAAGCCGTGTCCCGTGTTGCGATAGAGCAGGTTCCTCGCGTTGTCATTGGCCACAAAAAGTCCGGGGCTCCCGTCTCCCGCAAAATCCGCCATGGCAACACCCATTCCCTTGCCCAAAACCTCGGCGAGTGCCGCCTTCCCTGTGACTTCGGTGAACGTTCCGTCGCCGTTGTTGTGAAACAACTGCATAGGCTCTGCGCGGTATTTGTCCGGGTGGCAGTACCGTCGCTTATCTCCCGTGAATCCGCCTCCGCAAAGAACGTCGATCCCCGGAGTCCACTCGCAATAGTTGGAAATGAAGAGGTCTAATCTCCCATCGCCGTCGTAGTCGATCCATGTCGCTGCAACGGACCACAACCCCCGCACGGGCGGCAGGTTCAGACCGGCTACGTCGGTCACGTCGGAAAATGTTCCATCTCCATTGTTGCGATAAAGCTGGTTTCCGTGAACGCCCACAACAAACATATCCTCGAATCCGTCGTTGTTGTAGTCTCCAACAGCCACGCCGGTGCCAAAACCACGTCCGGCCACGCCGGCTTTCTCCGTTACATCCTTGAAGGTTCCATCGCGATTGTTGCGGTAGAGGCGATTCCAGTAGCTTCGATCGGTCTTCTCCAACTGCGGCATCGCAGCGCCGTTGACGCAATAGAGATCGGGCCATCCGTCGCCATCGAAATCGATAACTCCCAGTCCACCTGCCAAGGTCTCCGGCTGATACATGTTTCCGGTCGCTCCTGAGCGGAGCGTGAAATCCAGCCCGCTGGTCGCTGCTCCGTTCACCATGGCAATGCGGGAGTCCGCGGCGGCAGCCCATCCATGCCGCGTCAGCAGGGCAGCCATCGATGCGGCGCTTCTCAATACAAACTCACGTCTACTGGTGGCCATCGTTATTTCCTTGCCCGGAGCCCTGCAGCCAGGAGTTGGTCAGCCGGACCGCTTCCGCGGCCGCCTGCTTGGCCTCGGCATCTCGTCCCAGTTTGCGTAGCGCGCCCGCCAACTGCGCATGTAGCGCGCCTTTCTGATCCGGATAACCGGCCGCCAACTCCGGTTTAAGGTATTGGACAAGCATGGCCGGGTTTCCGATTTGCCCGTACGTCACTCCAAGCTGAACTCGGGTCCACGCATCCCTTGGTTGGACAATTGCTAACCGCTTTAGGTACGTCAGCGCCTCCGTGTAGTTCCTTTCATTCATCTCCAGCTGGGCCATCGTTGTCAGAGCCGATCCCTGTCTCGGCTCGATTTCGACCGCCGCCACGGCCATCTGCCGCGCGTGCTTCGAGTCGCCTTCCATGCGATACGCTTCCGCCATTTCTGCGAATAACTCCGCATCATCCTGCTTGAACTCCAGCGCTTTGAGGAACTCTGCCAATGCCGCAGGCGCATCGCCACGTAGCCTCAGTTGCCTCGTCCCGGCGAGCCGATGCCTTGCCGCCTCCGTGCTTAGCCGTGATTCCGCTTGCGCCAATTCGAGGGCATAGCAAGCCTGGAGCCAATATGCCGCTACCAATTCGTCTGCCTTCATCCCGCTTTCAAGCAATGGGATGGCTTCCGCATATGCACCGCTCTTCACCAGAGCCACGCCGCGCCAAAGCGATTCGGAAGCGCCAACCGCCGCGCTTTTCGGAAGTGTCCTCAGTTGCTCCCATCGTCCTTCTGCGTAGAGATCTTTTGCGCTCAGGTCTTCTCCGCCCTGTGGCTGGGTTGCAATCAAAGGGCAGGATGCTTCTGTATCGCGGAGACAATCCCACACGGTTCCAGACACATTCGGGCCCGGCACAAGATTAGCTGGCCACACTCGCAGTATCACGCTCAACTCGACAGGCGATCGTGCTCCCACAGACACCAGCTTGTCTGCTGCCTCCTGCCATTTTTGTTCGCCCGCTGCCAGCAGAGCTTCAAGCCGCAACGTCTCGGACCCTTGAGGATCGCGTTTCTCCGCTTCTCGCAAGCTCTCCTGCGCCTGTTGGCGGCTGCCAAGTTCAAATTGTGCCACGCCCAGTTCGCCCCAGATTCCCCGTTGCTCAGGATCCGCAGCAACGGATTCCTTCAATAAGGACGCCCGCTCCTCGCTCCCCTCAGGCCGGCCCAGCGCTCTGAAGCGCAGTTCCATTCCTTTGCCACGCTGAGTTCCAGCCAACGAGTCGCGCAGATAGACCATGCGCGCAATGCAGTAGTCACCCCATTCCATCCGGAACCGGTCAGCTCCGCTGGATCGCGCGACGGCTGCTTGCAGTGCGTTTGAAGCCAAGGAGAAATCCCCAAGCGCCGCTCCGGCCTTCGCCACATAAAGCAATGCAACTCCGTCATCGGTCGGGGCCTGAGCGGCGGCCTCCAGGGGAGCTAGTGCATCCTGCGCGTTCCAGCTCAGGTACAGGTCTTCCCCAAGAAGCAGGGTTGCCATGTAATCGTTGGGGGATGTATGCACAATCCTTTTCAGGATTGGAATGGAGTGGGAATAGTCGGCCCGCCGATGAAACGCGGATGCGATCTTCAATTGGGCGGCAACGTTTTCGGACTGGGACGCGAATGCCGGCGTGGCCGCAAAAACCAACCCAATCGCAAGAGCAGTTCCCAAGCACTCCAGGATTCTTGACGCGGAGTTTTCCCAACCTCGGTTGCGAAACCAGATCAGAATTCTGTCTCTTGACCGCCTCATCGAACCACGCTCTCGAGTTCAAAAAGCCCCTAAAAACAGCATATCCCATCTGCCTATTGAAACGCACATTCGGCTTCAACAGGAAGACGGGAAGGGGTTTCTTGATCCAACTTCAAATAGCTGTGTACGCGTTTTGTCTCTCGTCAGCGGAGCCCGTTCCTTGTCCGATGTCACGCTTCTTTCTGTTGCGCAAAGCGCTCTCCCTGAGCGGTAGACCGCCCCTGAAATCAGCTCGGAGCACGTGGTATCATCCAACTGTCGCGAACCGGAGACGCAGCGCATTGAAGCGAACAGCCCTCATCCTCGCCCTCGTTGTTCTGGCCACAGCCCTAATTGAGACAGTCTTGGCCGTGCGCGGACGAGCGGCTTCCCCGTTGGCGATCATCGCCATCGACTACCCCCTGCAAGGTTCGCTATTTCCCCCGGAGATTACTGCGCCCACATTCATTTGGCACGATGCGGCCAAAGATGCGGCTGAGTGGCAAATCGACGTTTTATTCCTCGATGGGTCGCCGGCAATTCATGGTCAATCCTTAGGGGAAGCACCCAAAATCGGCGAGATTGATGCGCGTTGTATCTCTACGACTAACGAATTGCCGAAGCTCACACCGGATCAGACCACTTCGCACACTTGGGTTCCAGACGACGCCACTTGGGCGACAATCAAGAAGCACTCCGTCGCGGGTCCTGCGACAATCATCGTCTCCGGCATGAGCCAGAACGGCATCGTATCCTCGGGCCAGGTCTCGATCCAAACATCGAAAGATCCACTAGGCGCGCCGATTTTTTATCGTGATGTGCCATTGATGCCCTCGCAGACGGAAAAAGGCATCATCAAGCCGCTAGACCCAAGCGCCATTCCACTCATCAAGTGGCGCTTGCGCGACGTTTCGCAACCAGTCAGTCATGTGGTGCTTGAGAACATGCACACCTGCGCCAACTGCCATTCCTTCTCACGTGACGGCAAAACCATGGGCCTGGATATGGATGGTCCGCAGAACGATAAGGGGCTCTATGCGCTTGTATCGGTCAAACAGGAAACCGTAATTCGCAACCAAGACATGGTTTCCTGGAACCCTTCGCAAGATATGCAATACAAGTTGAATCGCGTCGCATTCATGTCGCAGGTCTCGCCGGACGGACAATATGTTGTCAATACAGTCAGCGGCGCTGAGCACGCTCCACAGAACAATTTCTATGTCGTCAATTTCAAGGACTATCGATTCTTGCAAGTTTTCTATCCAACACGTGGCATGTTGGCGTGGTACAACCACAGTACAAAGGAAAGGCACCTGCTGCCCGGAGCGGACGATCCACGGTACGTACAGACCGACGCCGTCTGGAGCCCGGACGGGAAGTACCTTGTCTTTGCCCGCGCCGAAGCAAAGGATCCTTATCCAGACGACGGCAAGATGGCGGAGAGCGCCAACGATCCAATTGAAGTACAGGTAAAATACGACTTGTATCGCATTCCTTTCAACGGCGGCAAGGGTGGTCATCCGGAACCGATCATTGGCGCTTCAAACAACGGGATGAGCAATAACTTCCCCAAGATATCTCCAGATGGACGTTGGATCGTGTTTGTGAAGAATCGCAATGGCCAGTTGATGCGGCCGGACAGTGAGTTGTTTATTGTGCCCACGGAGGGTGGGAACGCGCGTCGCCTGCGAGCCAATACATCGAGGATGAATTCCTGGCACAGCTTTTCGCCCAATGGGCGCTGGCTTGTATTCTCTTCCAAGGCGCGCTCGGTCTATACGCAGATGTACCTGACCCACATCGATGAAAACGGCAACGACAGCCCGGCGATTCTGATCGATAACTCGACCGCTGCTAACCGTGCCGTGAATCTTCCGGAGTTCGTCAATATTCCTCCGGGCGGATTGCTCAAGATCAGCACACCCGCTGTGGATATGTACCGCAGATTCGATAAAGCTATAGTGGATGGTGAGACAGGCAATTCCGCGGCAGTAATCGCTGAATGGGAAGAATTGGTGAGGGAAGACCCAAGCGATGCGCGGATTCAGAACAATATGGGAGCGTCACTAGCGAGAGCGGGCCGGTTTAAAGAGGCGATTCCCTATTATCAGAAGGGTCTGGAACTCAATCCTCAATTCAATGCTATCCACAACAATCTCGGGCGGGCGCTGTTTGCCGTCGGACGCCTCGATGAAGCGATTGATCAATACAAAATGGGGTTGGAGGTCTACTCCAACTCCGCTGAACTCCACAACAATCTTGGACGGGCTCTGGCGCAGAATGGGAAAATCGGTGAGGCTACCATGCATTTTAAGCGCGCGGTGGAGATCAAGCCGAACTTTGCCGATGCTCATATCAATCTTGGATCGGCGCTGTTATCTGCCGGTCATCCGGAAGAGGCGACTCAAGAATTCAAGCGCGCGGTCGAAAGCGATCCGCGGTCGGCGGAAGCGCACACATATATGGGCACAGCGCTTTACTACGGCGAAGGCAAAGTAAGAGATGCTCTCGCACAGTGGAGCAAAGCTCTCGAATTGAATCCGAATCTCGTGCTCGCTCTTAGTCAGACAGCCCATGCGCTGGCCGCTAGCCCTGATGCTTCGAACCGCAACGGCGTTCAGGCGACAAAGTTTGCCGAGCGGGCAGTAGAGTTATCCAAAGGAATGGAGCCTGTGTATCTTGATACTCTCGCAATGGCATACGCCGAATGCGGAAGATTTGTTAAGGCTATCGAAATTGAGCGGCGCGCAGAACAGCTTGCGAGAAAGCTGAAACAGTCTTCTCTTGCTGATTCACTCATCGAGAAGACTGAAATGTACCGATCCGGGCAGCCGTATCGCGACGAATTCGAAGTGAACCCTTAGAAAGGGTAAGGCGGAAACCACGCACCTTCGTAGCAATAACATTGGTGTTGTCGAGGCCCAGCGCTAAAGAGCGACGAATTCACTGTTGGACACAGCTAGCTGTAAATGCTCAAAACCGGCGGCGGCTGAAATGTTCGATAGCAGCAAATGCACTTGATCTTGGTGCCGCTAACAGCGGGTAGGGATTGGAGAAAAGGAAGTCGACAAAATGTCCGCAGCGGCGGACACTCTCTATGGCAAAGCGGGTTCATACATCTTGCTTCAGCGGTCATTGCGCACGTTGGCGAGGTATGAGCTTTTCTCGAGCTTGATCTCAAATGAAAAACGTTATGAAACAGGCCGAGAGGCCTGTTCCACAACGTTGAAGACGGCAGCTCATCCTACTAATTCACCGTGCAAGCGATTCCGTTCAGCGAGATCGACGTGGGCACCGCATTGGTGGTTCCGTTCCAGGTGCCGTTGAAGCCGATGCCGGTCAATCTGGCGCCAGCGGCGATGCTGCCGTTGTAACTCTCATTGGTGACCGTAACGGCCACGCCGCTCTGGGTTTCGTTGCCGTTCCAGAGAGACGAAATCGTCTGGCCGTTGGCGAAGGTCCAGGTCAGCTTCCAACTGGTCCATGCGGTCGTGCTGTTGTTGACGAGAGTGATGGCCGCTCCGAAGGCGCCGGTATTCTGCGGCGAGATTGTGTAATCCACTGTGCAGCCGCCGGCTCCGCCGCTCGTGTTGCTTAGGGTAAGCGCGATGGTGGTGGTTGCGGTGGTGCTGCCGGAGGTTCCGGTAATCGTGATGTTCGAGGTACCGGCGGTGGCCGAGGTGCTGGCTGTCAGAGTAATCGTATTGCCGTTGAACGCGGCTGTAACGCCGCTGGGAAGGCCGGATGCGACATATGTAACTGTGCCGCTGAAACCATTCACGTCCGTCACCGTGATGGCATCGGTGCCGCTTGCGCCCTGGGCGATGGACAGAGTAGTCGCCGAAGGAGCAATGGTAAAACTGGCCGTTCCGCCGCCGGTGACCACCGTTCCGGTGTTGTTGTTCGATACGGAAGCGTCCTCAGCAGTGTCGGTGCCCGTCGACGACAGATACTCGTAGTCATGCCAGCCGGTAACGGAGGGGTTGGCGCCCTTGGAAGAGATTTCCATGCGTAATGCGTCATACATATTGCCGCCGTCGCCACTGACGCTCAGGGTCAACTCGTTGTTGCCGCCGACGGCAACCAGGTCGGACGTGGGCCATTCAAAAACCATCCACTGGTAGTAGCCGGAGAGGCCGCTGCGAACATCGGCGTCGCTCTGGTTCTTGGCGCTCCAGGTAATCGCGTGCCCGTTGAGTGAAGCGGTTAAGTTCGACTCGGTGGCGGCCAGGCCGATGGATAGATCGACATAGCTACCCTGCGCGTTCTGAGCGGCTGTGGTGGCGAAGTGGACTTGCCACGCTGGCACCGTCGCTGTAACGCTGCTGACGTAGGAGGGAAGGATGTACTTGTATCCGTCGGTGGTATCGTCGCTTGAATTGTAGATGCCGGCATACAGGCCGGGATCGAACTCACCCCAATGCACATAATTCCATTTCAGAGTGTCGTTGGTTGGCGGAGTTGAGCCAACGGCGGTGGCATAGTAGACTGGCGCGCCGTCAGTGGACTCGAAATCTAACCAATAGTTCCAAGCGCCCTGATACTCTCTGTCATCGCATCCGGCGCATGAGCCCGTGCTTCCGTAGTTGTTTTCGCCGTGCAGGAACTCATGGGCGGAACGATCCGGGGTGCCGATGGTCCAGACGGGTGACTCGGAGCTGAAGTTCTCCGGGGTGAAGGTCAAGCTCGCGGTTGTGGTGCTGCCTGAGTTGATTTTTACGCCGTCTTCGCGCAACTGACCCCATTCGCCCAGAACGTACGAACTCAGGCGATAGGTTCCGGGGGTAACATTGTCGATAGATGCGCTGCCACCGGAGTTATTGCTTGCCCAGTACTGGGGACCAAAGGACGAGTACTGCATATTCTTGTTCTGGTCGCTGAGTACCGTCCACGCAGCGTTTGCCGTGCTTGAACCGCCGCCTGTAATGTTTGCCTGCAGAGTTCCGCGACCGCCGCCATTCGGGACATAGCCATTGGTGGTCAGTTCGGCATCCTTGCCGAAGAGAGTCAGCGCGCCGGGAATGATACTGAGCGCGTCCTGGTACATGGTGGACAGGTTGGAGAAGCGGTTGAAGTGGAAACCGATCGGACCCCAGATGCGAGTGGAGGTTTCGTCCGCATTGACGCTGTATGAGATTTCATTTGCCAGATGGCCTGAGAGCAGTTCGCCCATCAGGATGTTCCCGGTGTAAGTCTCAACCTGCTTGGTCGGGCCGCCCGCCATGTATTCCGGGCTCGGAAGAACAGCCCATGCGCCGAAGTTGGGGCCGTACTCGCCGTTGACCTGCAGCAAATACTCATAAGACGAGTAGTCGTACTTGGTGTAAAACTCGCGGCCAAAGTCGGTGGGAAGCGAAAAGCCATGGAGATCGACGACGGCATTCTGCACGGCGCGGCCAGGATCGGTTGTGCCCATTTCCGCTTCGCTGGGAAGCGTTATCGACCATCCGCCGAGATTGTTCAGCCCCGAATTGAGCTGGTAGGTATCGACGAATTCGGTCTGGCTGATGCGATAGACGTACTGCAATTGCCCAAAGTTTCCTGCGGCGGCCGACGAGGAGTGGGTCACAACCATATAGGCGTATAGGGTGGGATCGTTCGGCTGCACGATGTAATGCTGCGCAATTCCAAATGGGCTTGCGCTGGTGGGCGCCCAGTACATCCACCAATCAATATAACTGCCGGCGACCAGGCTATAACCGGCGGTAGGCGTTACACCGCTCGGGCCCTGTTGTATTGCAGCGAAGCCTGTTCCTGTGTTGTCCATGTAAAGGCCGTAGGGATGGCCGTCCATGCAGCAATGAGTGGTATCGACAAGATCAGTGGAATAACCTGTCAGGTACATGCTCCAGACGTTGCCTATAGTCGAATCGAAGTCCAGCGAAATAGTGCCATTGGCGATCTTCCAGTCGGTGGCGCTTGAGGTATTGATGGTGAGTTGGGCTTGTGCCGGTTGCAGCGCGCTGCAGACCCAGAGTACGGCGAAAAGGGTGAAGTAATACCGAGCACGCATAGATCCTCCTTGGCGATCTTCCATTATCCTTCTTTCGCTAGCAGCCCCAGGCCTCGCAAGGCCTGGGGCAATTGATAGCTGATCGAACTAAGCAATGCGGACTTTCCACATTACTTAGTCGATAATGACCACGTTGATGCTCCAAGGGGTCAGGGTCAAAGAAAGCGGCAGGCTCTGCGAGCCGAGATTGATGGTGGTGGGCGCGGCCCAAACGCCACTCTCCGACTCGTCGTAGAGGGTTTTGTTGTAAGTCGTTTCGGTTACGGAGGTCGAACTGGTCTTGCCGGTCACGTCAATCTGAACGACCTCGCTGCTGTTTTCGTTGCGGTTGAACAGTACCAGCGCCGTGCCGCCGCTGTGGGTTGCCGAGTAAGCAATCACATCCGCCGTGTCGCCGGTAACGGTTGGGGTCAGTACATGTTCGCCGGTGACAAGCATTTGGCTGAACAGTTGGAATGCGCGCGCCGTGGGCAGCAAGTTTCCCGCCGCCAACGTTTCGCCGGTGCATTGATATCCGTCCGGCAGCCCGTCGGAGAAGGCCATGTAGCCACCGAATGTTTGCCAACCATAGAGTGAACTGGAGAAGTTGGCGCCGTAGGTGCTATCCGCGCAACCGCCGAAGCCAATCCACCAAGTTGCTCGCGATATGCCGTCGTTCATCATCTCGCCCAGCGTCTGACCGGCATACAGGGCCTGAGTGATGGACATGGTTTGCTTGCCTGGGTTGGAGTAGACCGAGCTCATCTCACCGACATAAATGGGAGTGCCTGCAGTCCCCCACTCAGCCAGTTCCGACTTCACGGTGTTGATGTTGGTGGTCAACGACTGCGCATCCTGATTGATCAGGGTAGAGTCGTTTTCTGATCCCGGCGCCTCGGGGTAGTAGTGGTATTCGACGAAGTCGTAGTAACCCTTCGCATTGGCGAGCACGGTATTGTCCCACCCGCCACCCGAGTTATCCGCGTCCACAACGACGCCGACCAGCGTGTTCGGAGAGGCTGCTTTGATCAACTTATAATAGCCGCTGGCTCCCGCGACTGCGGCGGCATAGGTTGCGGCGTTGTTGGCAGGGGAGTGCAGGTCTTCCTCCCATGTACTTCCGTAGACCTCGTTGCCCACAGTCATATGGCTCACCGTGATCCCGTCAGTCAGCGCGGCAGCCGCCCATGCAGCAGCCTCGCTAGGCACTCCGCCTCCGGTGCAGGCTGCATTGGTGCCGTAATTTGCCGTGAGCGCTACATCGAGACCAGCCGGAACTGCTAGGTCACTGACGAAATTCGCAAAAACGTCATCGGCAACGGGCTGACCGTAATCCGACGCATACGGGGCGATGTCGCAAACGGAATTGGTGGCCCAATGATAGACGTCCGACCACGAACCGCCCGGCCAGCGTACTGCCTTGATGCCAGCGGTCTGGAACGCGTTCACAATCGCGGTTTTATTGGTGACAATGTCGTACCAGCCACCCATGTTCATGCCCAAAAGCATATCGGTCACAGCGATGCCCGTATTCGATGGGTTCACCGTGACAACGGCATTCGCCGTTACAGGGGCAGTGATCGTGAAAGGAATGGTGATGGTTTTGGTCACTGTCCCGACGGTGACCGAGACGGTGATTGTGAAGGTTCCCGCCGAAGCCGAGGCGCTAGCCGTCAGTGTGATCACGTAGGTCCCGGCACTTGGATTGGTGATAGTGGCAGTAACGCCGGAAGGCAGGCCAGAGAGGCCAATACTTGCGGTGCCTGTGACTCCGGTAATTGTGATGGTGCAAGTATTAGAGCTGCCTGCTTGCACAGTCAATCCGCCGCTGCAGGACGCCGAAATCGACCAGCTTGCCGTCACCGTGAGTGTAATGGTGGTGGTTGAAGTCAGCGAGCCGGAGGTGCCGGTGATGGTGACCGTGTAGCTTCCGACCGCTGCCGTGGAGCTGGCGGTGAACGTCAGTACGCTGGTCGTGGCCGTGGGGTTGGTGCTATAAGCAACAGTAACCCCG
>JBEKWJ010000031.1:0-53478 GCA_049513195.1 Occallatibacter sp. | reverse complement strand
AGTCGGCATCGGAGCCAATCGTAATGGCCGAGTTACCCAGAATGGTGACTGCATTGAATGGGTCCAGCACGTTGCGCGCCGCCAGTTGGGCCTTTTCCTTGGGCGTCATTGGCTTGACCTCGGGCCCGGTCAGGAATCGCTCAAACCAGTTCTCGGGGGGGTGAGGCTTGCAGGGAGGCGTTTGAGGGGCAATGACCGACTGCGTGGCTGATTGCCCACTGGTCTCCGATGGATTGGCGGTTGTTGGCGCAGCGGGCTCGGCGGGGGGTACGACAGAGCAGGGAACCGGTAAGGGCCTCGCAGTGGGATTCGCCGGCAGAGGAGCCTCGGGCAGTGGCGGGTCTGGATCTTCCGCTGGAACGGCCCATGCCGGAAGTGTCGCCAGGAACAGAGTAGAGGCCAGCAAAGCCAGAACGGCGCGAGCCTCTATCGGCGCAGGTTCCGATTTCCACCGGTTGGGGTTGCGTTGCGTGCTGGCAATCTCTCTCGAGCCGATTTGCAAAAACAATTCCTCGCTGGCGGGTGATTGATCGCCACAAGACATTCGAGAAAACCGGCCTGCTGTCTGCGGCGTCTTTCCAGAGTAACGTGCAAAAGACGAATCGTCATCCTTTTACACCCATCAGCTCTGACGTAGTTTTGCTTTGAAAGGTTACCCGCGCAGGCGAACTCTGCTGGCCTCTCGGCCCGCAGAATCTCGTTATTTGTATTGACGATTGCGGCACCTTGGGGCCCAAGATGATTGACGCGCCGGGCCGCGCATCGCAGACTGAGGATGTGGAGGCTTATTCGGCCCCCCCGAGGTGCATGGTCATGAGTACATATCCTCCTCCCAATCCCAACGGTGTAGGCGCTCGCATTGAAGAAGCCGTCGAGTTGATCGAGATGGAATTGCGCCACGCCGTCGCTTATGTAAACGATGCGGTGATTCCGCAGGTCCGCCACGAATCGATCACAGCACTGCGCACCGTGGCCGACAAACTACGCGAACTCGCTGACCGCTTTGAGCACACGCCCTCCCCGCCCAAGGACCCGCGCCGCTGATGAACTTTCCGATTGAAGAGGCTGCGGAAAAACGCGGGCGGGCGGTAGGCCGGGGATTTATCCCCGGCACAAAGCCGATAAAACCAGCGGGGGCTTTAGCCCCTGAGGTATGCACTTCGGGCTTTTTGCCCAAAATACAGCCTTTTTCCGCAGCATCTGAAGTCGGTGGCCTCCCAGCCTTGCGAGCGATTCGGGGCGGAACTGGATGGGTCGGGTTGATATTTGCGCTCGCTGTCTTTTCCGGCTGCGGACATCGGGTTGACGTAGCTCCGTTGACTGCTCCGCAATCTGCTCCGCCGCCCCTCGAGCCCCTAATCTACCCTAACGCACCCACACATTCAGCGCGCATTGCACCCACACCAGCGCCGCCCGCCGGAGTGAGCGCCGATGACCTCGACTATGTGCAGACGCACAAACCCATCATGACCGAAGAGGGTCTGGCCACGTGGTATACCGCGCCTTACAAAGGACGCAAATCGGCCAACGGCCAGGTCTTCAGCGATAACTCCTTGACCGCTGCGCATCGCACATTGCCTATGGGAACGCTGATCGTTGTGACCAACCTGACGACCGGCCAATCCAGTCCCATGCGCATTACAGATCGCGGCCCGTTTGTAGAAGACAAGCTGATCGATCTGACCATTGCCTCGGCCAAGGCCACGGGCATTTACCGGGCCGGCACGGCGCGCGTACGAATCGAAGTTTACCGTACGCCCAAGTCCATCGCATCCGGCGGTCGCTGGTGCGTGCAGATTGGCGCGTTCGATAGCCAGCACAAAGCCAACAAACTCAAGGCGCAACTCGAGCGCAAATACCCCAGCGCCAATGTGATCGAGTTTCCCGGCGAAGATAGTTACTGGGTGCGCATTCGTCCGCAGGGAGATAATCGCGAGCAGGCGGAATCCATTGCGCGCAAACTACGCCCTGCCGAGGGCGACGCATTTCTTACGCGGCTGGACTAAAGCCTATCAATCTCGAAAAGTTACTCGGGCGGCGGATAGAAGGGCAGCTTGTCGTTCTTCTCGTTGGCGCGGCGAATCGTGATGTCATCCAGCAGCAGAGCCGGGGCCAGCACCGTCTCCGGCACGTCGCCAAAGTAATTGGCTACCCATAAATCCTTGCCCGCTGCCGCCACGCCAGAGCGCAATGCACGTTCGTCCAGGTCGTCGAGCGTAGCTCCGCGCACCAGTTCGCGCTTGCCGTCCAGACTCACGCGGTAAAGCAATCGTGGCGATTGGTTTGGGCCCATGGTGGACACGTAATAAACGCTCTTCAATCCGCGATCCTTGCCCAGATCAATCAGCTTGCGATTCAGTTCCTCGTCCGTCAACCCATCTTTTGCTTTCACCTGGAAGACACCGATGGAAGGCTTCGGCGGCCCAGCGATTGTCGCGCGCCCGTGGCCGTTGGACTGGGGAAAGTCGCGCACCGGCTCGCGGCCAATCAAATAGTTTTCCAGCCGGCCGGCCGTAATCAGATTCACAGCGTGCTCCGGAACGCCCTCGTCGTCAACGTCATAGGCGCCTACCAACCCTTTGCCGTTATAACTCCTCAGGCTGGGATCATCGATCACGTCAAGAAACTCGGGCAGCACGCGCGCATGATAACTCGAGGCGAATGGGCCATTCGTCCTGGCCTCGGTACCTAACTTGGGCCGCGTTGCCGCTAACTCGGTAGACAACAGAGATGTCAGGGTATCAGCACCCGCGTCGGAGCTGAGCAGCACCGGCCCGTGATATTCCTCCTCCACGATTGGAGCCTTGCGCAAATCGGTGAGCGAGGCAATCAATCCAATCGTGTGCTTGGCAAACACCTCCGGTGAATCCAGATCTTGGAGGGAAGGTCCGGATGTCGAATAGGAGCGGTCGAGCCTCATGCCGTCGTCCGCCTGCGCGCCCGTTGCTAAGGTTTCCAGGTAATAACTCGCCGACTTGCGCACGATGGTACCCTCACTGTTGACCAGCCAACTCATGGTCACTCGAGCGCTGAAACCTCCCGACGAATAGCGCACGTCGCGCTGACCGCTCTTCACGCTGGCATCGGTGCGGTAGAGTCCGCAGTCGTGCGCCACGCGTTCTGTCCACGCCGCCTCGTCCACCTTCAACCGGAGTGGTTCAGCCAGAGAGATCACTGGCGTCTCCTTACTGAAGTCGTCGGCCTGTGGCGGAGTTTGCACCTGTTTCAATTCGGCCTGCTTCTGCGCATAGGCCGCCAGAGCGCTCTTATAGGCTTGGTCGGTTGCCCACCACAGCGCTGAGCGAATTGCAATCGGGTTATCTTCCAGCGGCGTCAGCTCGGCTGCACCATCACCTCGCCCTCCCGAGCTGTCGGTCTTGTAATCTCCCACCCGTACCGTCACACGGGCCACGCGCTGGTGGCTGCGCTGAGAGCCGCTTGTGGCTCCAAACTCCGCTTTGGTCTCGAAGCTGTCAACGTCTTCAATGCGATACTGGATGAAGAATGGCTTCTGAAAGTCCTTCAACTGCAAGTCGCTTTTGCTGCGGTCAAGCTCGGTGAGCATCGCCTTCAGCACCGGGTCTTTTTCGGCGTCGGCGCGGGTGGGATGCGTTGCTGTCTGCGCGGATGCGATGAGGCTCACGACCAGCAGGACTGTTGCGGCGATTAGACGAATCAGGTTCATTGCGCATCCTTCTTTGCGAGTATTGCCGCATCCGCTCCCGGAATCGGCAGAATCGGCGGTCTCGCCGTGCCCTGCGCCTGTTTCTGCGTTTCCATTTCGCTGACCAGCATTGCCGGCGCCACCGCGCTCACCGGAATCGATCCCGACTCCGCGCCGCAGATCCCGTTGAAAACCTCGCTGTAGTCGCTGGTCACCAGAATGCGCTTCAGCGCAGCCAGCGGTGTGCCCACAATGTTCACTCCGCGGACCAGTTCATCCGGCCGTCCATCCACAAAAACCCGCCAAACCACCAGTGGAATCACCTGAAAAGCCTGCGGCGATCTGCGCTGGGTGACCGCAAAGCCAGAGGAAATATCCTCGAAGTAGAGCCCGTATGCTTTGCCCTGCTTCTTGGCTTCTTCGATCAACTGCTTGCGCAGCTTGGGCTCCGGTTCTGTCTTGGTCGAGGTCACAATTAAATTGCCTTGGCGGCCCGTAGGCACCTTGCCGGTCTGCGCGCGCCCGTGGCCGTTCGAGTTGGCAAAGCTCGAAATCGGTAGTCGTGACATCAGGAAGTTTTGCAGCACGCCGTCGTCAATCAGAGCCACGCGCTGCGCCTTCTGCCCCTCGTCGTCATACTCGTAGTTGCCGCTCAGCCAGGTTTTTCCGAAGCTGGTCAGCGTTGGATCGTCGGCTACCGAGAGGAAGCGCGGCAGCACCTCTTTGCCGACTTCTTTTGTGAACGTCTGACCTTCGTCCTCGCCGCGCTGGCGCTGGCCTTCTAGTCGGTGCCCTAGCACTTCGTGAAAGAAGACCGCCGCAGCGCGCCCGGAGAGAATCGCCGGCCCATTGAAAGGCTCGGTCACGGGAGCCTTGCGCAGCGCCTCCAGGCTATTGCCGAGTGCGCGCACTGCCGCTTCCATCACGTCCTGCGCGGGCAAACCGTCTACTGTCTCAGCCTCAAAGGTCTGTGCCCGGAACAAATCCATTCCGTCATCGGCGCGCGTTGTGGCAAAAATGACCAGCCGTGCTTGCAGATGCGGCGTCACCACTTGCGAACCCTCCGACGAGGCAAAATAGTCCGTCTCATTCTGCACCTCGAGCGCCACCGCGTTCCGGTAGACATTCGGGTAGTCGCGGAAGACGCGCGAAAGCGCCTTTACGCGCTGCTCCCATGCGGCACGGTTCACATTCACTGCCGGCGCAGGTTTGCCGAGATGCAACTGTGACGATTCCTGGCTGAAGTCCGGCGACGAGTCCTCTTCCTTTGCGCGGACTTCTGCTTCCGTTTTCACACGCAGGTAATTGTCCAGCGCAGTGCCATAACCTGAGTTCGTGGCCAGCCACAGTGAACGCGCCAACGCCTCGCGGTCGTCGGTCAACGGCAGTTCGACGCTGTTGACCGCTGAACCGCGATGGGCGCCGTGCGTGTTGTCCAGCTTGGGATCGCCGACCCGCACCTGCACGTCAGCCACGCGCATGTGTGCGTTCGAATTGTTCGCCAGCGCGCCAAACTGCGCGCTAATCGTCACCATGGTAGCTTCGTTCACCGAGTAGCTGAGAAAATACGGCGGCAACTGTTTGGCGTCGCCCTGCTTGCCGAGCGAGATAAAGGCTCGATGCAACTCGGTGGTCATCGCATCCATCAGGACCGGCGTGGCCTGCTGCTGAGCCGAGGCGGCCATATGCACGGCCAATGCCAATAGGGCAAAAACTGCGCGAAGGCCTATTCTGCGGACCGATCGTCTCTCTGCGGCAAAAAAAGTTGTTGTCATAGGTAGAAAATCCAATCAATTGTCTTCAAGAAAGATTGTCGCAGAGTAAGCTACTCATGAGGAAACCGGTCATGAGATTTGCACGCGGATGCCTGTTCGCGCTTTGCTTTACATTGTTGGCAGCCGTCGCTCCTCGCCTTGGTCCCGGACCACGGACAGTTCCCCGCCGAGTTCCGCTACAAGCTTCGACACCTTCAAACTCCACGCAGCCAGAAACGCCGCAGCGCATTCAGCAAGCCTACTCTCTGCCGCCTGACAAACTTTCCAAGGCCATTACCCTTGGACGCATCAGCACCGTTCTGGATATCGGCGGCTCACTCTGGGGTCTGGCGGTCCTTTGGCTTTTGCTGGCCACGCGCTGGGCGGCAGCGATGGCCGCGTGGACAGAACGTCGCCTGAGCCGCCGCTGGATGCAGGGGCTGCTTTTCTTCGCCATTCTTTTTGTCATCACTACGCTAGCCAACCTGCCTCTCGACGCCGTCGGTCACGCAGTCAGGCGCTACTACGGCATCAGCGTGCAGGGCTGGGCCGGTTGGTTTGGCGATGTGGCCAAAAGCCTGGGCCTCTTGGCCTTCTTTGGATCTCCGATTCTGCTGTTCTTTAACTGGATCGCAAGCGTCTCACCCCGCCGCTACTGGATGTGGATCTGGATGGTTTCGCTGCCACTGATCGTGTCTTCCACCTTCGCGGCGCCAATGCTAGATCATGTCTTCAACAAATTTGAACCGCTCATCCAGAATCATTCGGCCCTGGTTGGCAAGCTTGAAACGGTCGTTGCCCGCACCGGAACCAAAATCGCCCCAAACCGCATGTTCCTGATGAAGGCCAGCGCCAAAAGCACGGGCCTCAATGCTTACGTCACCGGCATCGGCGCCACCAAGCGCTTTGTCTTATGGGACACCGCAATCGATCGCCTCCCCGATGACGAAGTGCTTTTCATCTTCGGCCACGAGAGCGGCCACTACGTCCTCAATCACATTCCCAAAGTGCTTTGCGGCTCGGCCATCGGCCTGTTCTTCGTCCTCTGGGGTAGCGCCGGATTTGCGAGTTGGCTCGTCCGCAGGTTCGGCGCTCGCTGGCACTTGGGGGGAATCGAACTTGGCCAGAACGCGCTCGCCAGCCGTCAGGGTTTTCTGGTGCTGCTCTTCGCTCTTTCGGTGGCGAGCTTCGTGGTGCAGCCGATCGGCAACACCTTCAGCCGTTACTTCGAGCACCAAGCCGACGTCTATGGTCAAGAGGCCATTCACGGCCTTGTCACCGACCCGCAAAAGACCGCTGTCTCCTCCTTCAACCACCTCGGCGAAGCTTGGCTGGAAGACCCCAATCCCAGCCCCTTTATCGAGTTCTGGGAGTACAGCCATCCCAGCGTGCAGACGCGCGCCAACTTCGCCGCTCACTACGATCCATGGGCGAATGGCGGGCACGGCCGATTTTTTGACAAGTAGCGAAGTACCGAAATTGCGATAGCACAGCAAGTCGGCGGAATCAACTTATCCGGCTGCCTCCGCGTCACCTATCGCTTCCCTGATCTCGGTGATCAACTCATTCATGCGCAACCGGCTCCGCTCGCTGCCTTCAAAAAACTTTACTCCAATGGTGCGGTTGTTCATCTGAACGTGAGTCGTGGCCGCCAGCCGAACCGGAATTCCATGCACGGAAAAGGTCAATTCCACATGGGCTCCAAGCCCCTTTTCATAGGGCTCATCCAGGTAAAGACGGCACCCGCTCTGGCTCATCTCCAAAACATAGCCGGTAATCAATTCCCCGGTCTTGACAAGCTGTATGATTGCCTCGGCCTCGACTACATACCGGGGCTGTACGCGACGTTCCCTGCCGCCTGGCGGTCTCTCCTTGCGAACCATGTGAGCCAGTTTCTTTCCTTTTGAAACTTTTTCGTCGACTTCAACCTGGGCCGCTTGAGCAGTTTCGGGGTCCGCCCCAGTGGTATTTTCAGCGGTTTGAGTGCTCGTCGTTCTCTTTGCGGGAAGCAGTAGCTTGAGCACCGCCATCTCGTCCGCCGACATGCTTTCAAATTCAATGCCGAAACTCTTACCGCCCCGGTTGCCTTTGGTCATCCCGGCCAGCTTGAATTGCAGCTGAAACGCCTCCAGGCGAACCTCAACCCGCACTGAGTCCCAAATCAAAATCGGCTCATCCGGATCAACGCAGCAGCCACCCTCGCTCAAGTTCCGCAGCGTGCCGTGAATCGTGGTTCCTCTGCCGAGCAGAATGACCCGCACCTTGCGATCTGCGCTGTCCCGAATCTCCTTGCGCCGCTCGCGCCCCTTCCACACCCGAACTCCAGGATCTTCAAGTGTCACCGCTGCGCCTCGCAATTCGATAGGGCTGAATTTGGTCGTTACGCTGACGTTCCGACCTGCTTCACGTAATCTTAATGCAACTATCCTGATGACGGCGGTATTTACTCGAACAATTGTGCGCCTGGGTCATAGTTGCTAACTGCTCTCCGAATTTACAATCTATATATGCAATTCTTCTCGCTTTCTCGCCGCCGTACCGACGCCTTTCCGCCTGAAGCTTTCAGCTCGGAACTGATGACCCGCGAAACCGTGCGCGTCAAAGAACTCTACGCCTCCGGCCTGCTTCGCCAACTCTGGAAGCGCAGCGACATTCCCGGCGCAGCCATTCTTTGGGAGGCTGCCAGCGAGGCCGAGGTCCGCGCCGCCCTCGACAGCCTGCCCATCTTCCAGGCCGGAATGCTGGAGATCGTGGCGCTCGTTCCGCTTGAGCCCTATCCCGGCTTCGGTCCCGCATAAGGACGACAGCGGTTTATTCACAATCCCTAGCCCTTGCTCTGCTGTCGTACACTGGGGTTTCATTGATTAAAGGAGCTGACACGTCATGGCCTATCCCACCAACTACCGTTACACGCGCGAACATGAATGGATTGAGCTCACGGGATCCGTCGGAACCATTGGCATCACCGACTATGCCCAGAATTCCCTGGGCGACATCGTCTACGTGGACCTGCCCAAGGTGGGCGACCCGGTCACTGTCAACGCGACCTTTGGGTCGGTTGAGAGCGTGAAGGCCGTCAGCGATCTTTTCTCGCCCGTCACTGGCACGGTCACTGCTATCAATGAGGAGTTGAAAGATTCGCCCGACAAAATCAATGAAAAGCCTCATGAAACCTGGATCATCAAGGTCGAGCTCGCTGACCCGGCGCAGGTGAACGGGTTGCTCGCCGCCGCCGCCTACGAGGCCTTCATCGCGGAAGAGAACTAAAGAGCAAGCTACAACCTCTAGCTCCTAGCTTGTTTCTTGAGGTTCGAGGCTTCATCGATTTACCATGGACTCTAAGCAGGCCTCTCCATCGCCTGTTTTACCCGCTTTTAGCTAGAAGCTAGAAGCTAAAGGCTAAAAGCTAAGACATGCGCTATCTTCCCAAGTCTCCAGCCGAACGTGAAGCCATGCTGGCCGAAATTGGCGCGGCCTCGATCGATGATTTGTTTGCTGTTATTCCCGCTGAGCATCGCTTGGTTCGCGATCTGGATGTGCCTCGCGCGCACGCCGAGAGCGAGATCATCGATTACTTCCGCGCTGCCGGCAAAAAGAATGCTACTAACTACGCTAGCTTTCTGGGCGCGGGCGCCTATCGCCACTATCGGCCAGTGATTATTGATTCACTGATTCAGCGCGGCGAGTTTCTGACGAGTTATACGCCTTATCAGGCCGAGATCACGCAGGGCACGCTGCAAGCCATCTTCGAGTTTCAAACCATGATTGCCGAGCTGACCGGCATGGACGTGGCCAACGCCAGCATGTACGACGGCTCAACAGGCGCGGCCGAAGCTGTGATGATGGCCGTACGAGTCACTGGGCGCCACAAAGCTGTCGTCGCTTCGACCGTTCATCCTGAGTACCGCGAGGTTCTGGCCACTTATGCCAGCCATCAGGAGTTGCCAACGACCTTGGTCGCATACGACCGCGAAACTGGCCGCATCGACCTAGCTGCGCTGGACGCAGCGGTCACTCAAGAAACAGCGGCCGTCTTAGTGCAAAGCCCTAACTTCTTCGGAGTGATTGAAGATATTCCAGCGATTGCGGAGATTGCTCACGCCAAGGGCGCGTTGCTGATTGTGTCAATCGCCGAGGCGATCTCGTTGGGTGTCGTTCGCCCGCCGGTTGAGGCCGACATTGTCAGTATGGAAGCCCAATCTTTCGGCGTGGCACTGAGTTATGGCGGACCGTTTTGCGGAGTGATTGCGGCGAAAGAAAAGTATGTCCGCCAGATGCCTGGACGGCTCGTGGGCCAGACGGTTGATAGCTCCGGTTATCGCGGGTTTGTGTTGACTCTCTCGACCCGTGAGCAGCACATTCGCCGCGAGAAAGCCACATCGAACATCTGCACCAATCAGGCATTGGTCGCGCTAATGGCGACGATTTTCTTGAGCGTCTACGGCAAGGAAGGAATCCGCGAGTTAGCCGAGCATAACCTAGCGAAGGCTGCTTACGCTGCTTCAGCGCTTGGCGCACAGCCCGGAGCGAAGTTGCGGTTTCAAGGCGCGCCGCGCTTTAACGAGTTTGTTTTGCAGACCGAAGAATCGCCAGCAGCGTGGAGTCAGCGGCTCATGGATGCAAAGATTGTCGGTGGCATTGACTTGAGCCGCTGGTATCCGGAACTGCAAAACTGCACGCTTTGGTGCGCAACGGAAGTTATTACCCGCGCTAACATCGACGTCGCTGCTGGCGTTTTGGCAGTAAGAGCATAGGTCTCAACATGTATCGGTTTTGACCCAGAGAGCAACACAAGTTAGGAGAGTCTGTGAAGTTCGATTGGATGGATAGATTGTTTGCGTGCTTGTTTCTTGCATCCATCGCCGGAAATGTTGCGAATTTTTACCACAACAATGCATGGATTCATGATCTCAACGCGCTCCCCGCTGTTTTATTAATAATGATAGCCACGTTTCGCGTAGACGGTCTTTACGATGACAAGAAAATGACTTTCAGAAATAGATTCGGCACCTATTTGGTGGTGTTATTTCTTATGCAATTTGGACTCGAATACCTGCGGCAACTGATCGCAGGTGTTTCTAAATCCGAAAATTATGAACATCTTGCCATTCTTGTAGCGTTTATTCTGCTCTTCGTTTTCCTTTGCTTCAGGAAACCGAAGAATCCATCATTGAATCTGGCATCATCCGATCTTCCCAAAGAGGCACAAAAAAATGGCGACTCCTAATTCAGTAGCCACTACGACCACCGGCAAGGTCCGCGCGCACCAGACGCAGAATGAGGCTTTGCTCTTCGAGAAGTCATCGCCGGGCAAGCGCGCTTATATGCTGCCGCCGCTTGACGTGCCAGCTGTCGATGCTGGCGCTCTGCTTGGCGAAATACACCGGAAAGTGCCGGGTGAGTTACCTGAACTGAGCGAGATCGAAATCATTCGCCACTTCACGCGGCTTTCTACGTGGAACTATGCCATCGATTTGGGCATGTATCCGCTTGGCTCCTGCACGATGAAGTACAACCCACGCGTGAATGAGTTAGTCGCACGCATTGAAGGACTCGCAGAGGCGCATCCTTACCGGCCTGACTCGCTGGCTCAAGGAATTCTCGAAGTCATCGATCTGTTACAGCGTTGCCTGCTTGAAATCACAGGCATGGATGCAATTACCCTCCAGCCTGCGGCTGGCGCGCACGGCGAGTTTACTGGAATCCTGCTGGTTCGCGCATGGCACGAATCGCAAGGCAATCCGCGCAAGAAAATACTCATCCCTGACTCGGCGCACGGGACTAACCCAGCAACCGCGGCTATCTGCGGTTATGCGGTCGAGAATCTGAAATCTAACTCCGAGGGCGGCATCGACTTGGAGGCTCTCACTCGCCAAGTAGATGAAGAGACTGCTGCACTGATGCTGACCAATCCTTCGACGATTGGAGTTTTCGAAAGCCAGATCGCCAAGATTGCCGAAATTCTTCATGCCAAAGGCGCGCTGCTTTACATGGATGGCGCTAATATGAATGCGCTGGTGGGCAAGGCGCAGCCGGGCACCTTCGGCGTGGACGTGATGCATTTGAATTTGCACAAAACATTTTCTACTCCTCATGGCGGCGGCGGTCCTGGTTCTGGCCCTGTGGCTTGCAAAGCGTTTCTTGAGCCGTTCCTTCCTACTCCGGTGCTGGTCCAAGACGAGAACGGGGCGAAGCACTGGAGTTATGACCGGCCTAAGTCGGTGGGCCGTGTTCGCGCTTTCTACGGCAACGTGGGAATGTTTATTCGAGCGCTGGCTTACATACTGGCCAATGGACCTGACGGCCTGCGCCAGACTACTGAAGACGCCGTGCTCAACGCTAACTACATCCGCAAGAAGCTTGAAGATGTTTACGAGCTGCCCTATAAAACCGCGTCGATGCACGAGGTAGTTTTCAGCGACAAGCGGCAGGCGGCGCTTGGCGTGAAGACAGGCGATATTGCCAAGCGGCTGATCGATTATGGCTTTCATCCTTACACGGTCAGCTTTCCGATGATCGTGCATGGCGCGCTGATGATCGAGCCTACCGAAAGCGAGTCGCTGGAGGAGCTTGATCTCTTCGTCGAAGCTATGCGAGCAATCGCCAAAGAGGTCGAAGAGAATCCCGAGTTAGTGAAAACAGCGCCGCACTCGACGCGCGTTTCGCGGCTTGACGAAGTGCAAGCTGCCCGCAAGCCGATTCTGCGCTGGCGTCCAAACGCTCGCTAATCGCTCGGCACTTGCGGTGCGACATGGTTACCTATTTTTGCTTCCTGGTCTTCGCCTGGAAATGAAAACGGCGGAAATCGCTGATTCTGAGTTCATTAAGGCTTGACTCGGATTTTTTGGGGTTATCTAGAAAATTACCTGCAAGGTTTGTGAAATAAATATAGGGGGGGTGGGGGGTACCTGTCTCAGTGGACAGTGAACAGTGGTCAGCGGTCAGTAACTGCCCGCTCCACTGTTCATAGTTTTATTGTGCATCAAGACAGCGTAATGATCTGCACGCGCCTGCGGTGCGGGTGGATGCCGCTGGAGCATTTTCAACGTTTGTCTATCTTGCGACCCCACCCTAGCCGCAAAAACAAATACGCGGCGAGGGTGGGGCACCCACACCGTAATTTAGTTGCCCGATCAATAGCTAATCAGCGTTTGCGCTTGTATAACTGCTCGAGCGCGTCACAGGCTGTGCGCAGGCCGTTTTCGTTGGCTAATTGCGCGGCCACAGTTTCTGCACGCTTGGCCAGCATGGGCTCGGCCAGCATCGACTTGAGCTTTCGCGCCACGCGGGTGGGGGTATATTTGCCGCGCTGTATGACGCGCGCCACCTTGAGCCGCAACATTCTTCTGGCATTGTCAGGCTGGTCGTGGGAGAAGGGCATGATGAGCATCGGTTTGCCTGCCCGGAGGCATTGCGCGGTGGTGCCCACACCGCCTTGGTGGACGATCATCGATGCGCGGGAAAACAACGCGGAATAGGGCGCGTACTCAGCCACGCAGATGGACTCGGGCAGCTTGGTCTTCAACTGATTGCGGGGGTCGGTGCCGATGAGAAGCACGGCGCGAATTCCCAGACGGATGGCGGCCTGAGCCGAAACCTCGTAGAAATCGCCGGCCGCGAGCACCGCCGCCGAGCCCAGCGTGAAGACCACCGGGGGCGGCCCTGCGTCAAGGAACTTTGCCAGGTTCGGAGGCAGCGCCTTGTTGCCGGCGTCGGCGTCGTAGTAGCAGAAGCCGGTGATCAGAGCGTGCTGGGGCCAGTCTTTTTGTTCCACGCCCAACATGCGCGAAAACAAGGCCAGCACCAGAGAGGGCGAGTGCTTGGCGTCAAAGAGCGGATTCTCGCCTTTGGGCAGGCCCAGTTCGCGACGGAGATCATAGATGGGTTCGGGCCATTTGCGGCTGACAAAGCGCGCCACCCGCTTGATGACGCGGCCGAAGCCTGGAACCACCTTGTCGGCACGCGCCAGCCGGGGATACGGAGGCAGCACCGGCGGGTCGAAGGCGGAGAAGAATGAGAGCGGCGCCAGCACGTAGCTGGCCCAGGGAATTCCGGTCACCTCGGCGACGAGCGGACCGGCGTAGTTCAGCTCGCCGAGCAGCAGCAGGTCGGCGCGTTGAGGGTTGATGGCCGCATCCAGCAGATCGGCATAAGTCTGGCGCAGCACGGGAAAGAGAAAATCTCGCAGCCCATGTTCGGTGCCGTTCTTGATGTCGTAGACCATCTCCACCAGGATGGTATTGGTGGGGTCGATGTCGGGCCGTACGGCGTGGAACTCGAGGCCAAGCGGGAGAATCTTGGGCTCATAGACGGCTGGGAGCGCCATGACTGGCTCGTGGCCGCGGCGTTTCAGTTCAAGGGCAATGGCGATCAGTGGATTGGTGTCGCCGTAGGTACCGATATTTGAGAGAACAATGCGCAAAATCGAACCCCTGGGCGGTTGGCAACCCGCATATAAGAGGGTAATGCATGGGGCCTGGATTTTGCCGGTCTGGAAAACTCTCCCGGCGAGAGGAAGATGATATTCTTCCCGTGATGGAACCGGAGCCGATCATGCCCATGCAGCGTAGCCTTGATTTCTTGAAATTAACATTCGTTGCCGCCGCGATGCTCTGCGGCGTGCTTGCCGCCCCGGCAATTGTTGCAGCTCAGCAACCTTACAAGATTATTGACCGCTGGAAGGTGGGCGGCGAGGGCGGATGGGATTATCTGCTGGCTGATTCTCCGGCTCATCGGCTCTACCTGGCTCACGCAATGCGCGTCGATGTGGTGGATACGCAGACGGGCAAGCTGGCCGGCTCGATCACGGGTCTGCATGGCGTGCATGGTATCGCGCTCGACACGGCGGGCAAGGTCGGCTATATCGCCGACGGCGGCGGCAACGCGGTGGTCGTCTTCGACCGCGCTACGCTGGCTACTTTGGCTACTATTCCTGCTGGAACCAATCCCGACGCCATTGTCTTTGAGCCGGCGACGCAGACTGTTTGGACATTCAACGGGCGCAGCAAGGACGCAACCGTGATCGACGCTGCCACGCGGAAGGTTGTGACCACTATTCCGCTGCCCGGAAAGCCTGAGTTTGCCGTCGTCGATGGGAAGGGTACGATCTTCGACAACATTGAAGACAAAAGCGAGATTATCCGCCTGGACGCACACACAGCGAAGCTCACCGCCGAATGGCCGATGACTGGCTGCGACGGGCCCACCGGCCTGGCTTTCGACATTGCCGGCGCGCGGCTTTTCCCGGTCTGCGGCGAAAAAAAGATGGGCGTCATGGACTCGAAAACCGGCAAGATGCTGGCGACGGCGGAGATTGGCAATGGCCCCGACGCCGCCGGTTGGGATGCCGCGCACAAGCTAGCGTTTGCCTCTTGCGGAGAGGGAGTTTTGTCGGTGATTGATGCCGGAGCGCCGAGTTATCCCACCATTGAGACTCTGGCTACGCAGCGAGGCGCGCGCACCATGGTTTATGATGCCGCCGCCGACCGCATCTATCTGGTTACGGCAGAGTTCGGCGCCACGCCCGCGCCGACCGCCGAGAGACCCCGGCCACGGCCTACTGCCATTCCCGGGAGCTTTATTGTGCTGGTTGTTGGCCGGTAGAGCGATCCCATTCCTTGCGGCGGCAATCTTGACGCGGAGAGAAACTTCTTGCTAAATGCAGGGTCCAGGTAGATCATCATTTTGCTATTCATTGACAGTTTTGGCGGTCTTGAATCTCGGGGAGAAACTCGTGCGCAAAACCATTCTTATGGTCGTACTTGTCGCAATCAGCCCTCTGCTCTTTCCTCAGCAGGCGCTCAACAACGACTCCGTCATCAAGCTGGTCAAGGCTGGTCTCTCGGACGATCTAATTGTCACCACCGTTGGCGCTTCAACCGGAAGCTATGATATTTCAGCCGACGGAATCATCGCCCTCAAGACCGCCGGTGTCAGCGACAAAGTTGTGTCGGCGATTGTTGCCAAGGCCTCGGCGCCTGCGCCGGTTGCCGGAACAGTTCCAGTTGCGGCGGACCCGAATGATCCTGCCTCGGCACACGATCCGGGCATTTATCTCATGCTGAACGATTCGGATGGAAAGCCGAAGATGGTGCGCCTGGTGCAGACAGAATCAAACGTTGATCCTCCGATGATGTCGCTTACAATCAAGGCAAGGATTCCGGGACCCCATGCTACCCTGCGGACCTCCGAGTCGAAGCCTGTCTTCTATATGTATTTTCCGTCCAGCTCCAGCATCACCGACGCCGCCACTCCTTCTCAATTTACCTTGTTGGTCCTGACCCCGGAGAAGGACCATCGCGAGACAGAAGTTGCCCACCTAAAGGCTGCAGCCGGCGTGTGGGTGATGGTGTCGGGCATCGACACATATTGTGTCATTCATTCCAGCGCGGAGAAGGTGCGTCCCAATGTCTTCAAGGTGACGCCGGATCGAGATATGGATCCCGGCGAATATGGCTTTATCGCCACCATGAAATTGAGCGAGACCGGGGCTGCTTCGTTCTTTGATTTTGGCGTGGACGCCAAGTAATGGGCGTGCGATGCGAATCGGGGTACCCGTCGAGGTGATAGGGTATTTCTGACGGTCTTTGATGAATCGACGCACGCGCAGAACTCTTTGGATAGTCGCCGCGGTCCTGGTTGTCCTGGCCGGGGCCGTGTTTTTACGTTCGAAGGCTCCGCCGGAGGCTGCTCGGCTTTTGCCTGAATCTGACGGCATTGTCTATATCAACTTCAAGCCGGTGCGGGCATTCTTCCGCAAGGATTTGAAACCGCCGCAGCACGCGGAGGATTATCAACAGTTCATTGACGCAATCGGGATTGACCCGGAGCGCGACCTGGACGAGGCGGCCATCGCGTTGCATCGCATGACCGACCCCAGCGGACCTAACGGGCCGGTGGCGTATTCAATGGTTCTGGTGGGCAAGATTACCGGCAAGCGGCTGAACGCATGGCTCGATGCGCATGCAGGCAGCCGCGAATCTTATGCCGGGCATACCATCTACAACGTTCCCTCTGAAGGCCGGACGGTGCGGGTGGCGCAGATCGGATACGACATGGTGGCGGTGTCGAATTATCCGACGGCGGAGATGATTCATTCGATGCTCGACCGGCACTCGACGGCGGCATGGCCCTTTGCCGGCTCGACGCTGCTGCGCCAGCACTACCACGAGGTTCCTCTGCTGTCAGTGGCCTGGGGCGTGGGGCAGATTGGACTGCCGTTTTCTGAGAGCGGAGCCATCAAAGTGCTGGGGCTTGAGTTGCCGCTGGAGGCCGACTCGACCATCATCGCGAGCCTTGGATGGACGGGCTCTCTGAAAATTGTGGAGATTGCCCCAAGCGAAGAAAAAGCGGCTCGTCAAGCTGCCGCCTTGGCTACGCTGTTGACATTGGCGCGCGACTTTACCGTCCAGCTGTCAGAAAACTCTGCCGACAATGGTCTGAAAGAGCTGCTCAAGACCGCCGAAGTTACTCAGAAGCACGACCGGGTGGTGGTGACGGCCACGGTCGAACATTCGCTTTTCAGCGCTCCAGCATCGTTGCATGAAACCCCCTCCAGCCCCGCGACGTCCAAGTAATTACCGTCGAATTTGGGCGATTTGAGCGTTCATCCGCCCCCATCCGTCGTTTTCAAGGCAGTACCGCCATCCCCGCGGAGGTATTCTCATGATTGATCCAGCTCGTAGTTCGAGAGCTATCGCCTTTTTTTGCACTCTTGGCTTTCTGACCTGCCTGGTCGTCCAGATCGGCGACAGGCACGCGAATGCCGCGCACCAACCGCCAGTCCTGCTTGGCCAAGCAGCCTTTACCGACGCGGCGCATGAGTCGCCTGGGATTCGCCGCCACCTCACGGTGGCCGACCTGCCCGCCCCGGCGCCGCAAGAGTCCGTGGACAACGGCCCGACCATTGTTCCCAGGCCAGCAAATGTGCTGCCTATTGCTCCGAAAGGCTTCACGGTGGAGCTTTATGCCACCGGCCTGGACAACCCACGCCTGCTTCGCACGGCTCCCAATGGCGACCTTTTCCTGGCTGAAAGCGGGACCGGCAAGATCAGGGTCTTCCGCGGCGTGGGCCCGGACCGCAGGGCCGCGCAGGTTTCGGTCTTCGCCGAGGGACTTCACCAGCCTTTCGGCATTGCGTTTTATCCTGCGGGCCCTAACCCCAGCTGGGTTTATGTCGGCAACACCGACGGCATTGTGCGCTTCGCTTACAAGAACGGCGATCTGACGGCGAGCGGACCTTCGGAACACCTGGCCGACTTGCCGGGCGGCGGACGCCTGCGCGGTGGCGGCCACTGGACTCGCGACCTGGTTTTTTCAAAGGACGGCACAAAGCTGTTCGCGTCGGTCGGATCGCACTCGAATGTGGACGATGCCGACACTCACCCCGAGGAGTTTCATCGCGCCGATGTGTTGGAGTTCACGCCGGAAGGCAAGTTCGTGAAGGTCTACGCATCGGGCTTGCGCAATTGCGTGGGCGAAGCGATCAACCCGATCACTGGCGAGCTTTGGTGCTCGACGAATGAGCGCGACGGCCTGGGCAACAACCTGGTCCCCGACTATGTTACACACGTTCAGGAGGACGGCTTTTACGGCTGGCCGTGGTTCTACTACAACGGCCCCGGCGGCGGCCTGCAAGACCCGCGCCACCCCGGCAAGCACCCTGAACTGCAATCGAAGGTGATCACGCCCGACATCCTGGTGAATCCGCATTTCGCCTCGCTGGAGATGGTTTTCTACCAGGGCGGTCAGTTTCCCGCGGAGTTCCGGGGGGAGGGATTCGCCGCCGAACACGGCTCCTGGAATCGCGCCCAGCGAGCCGGCTACGAGGTCATTCGCCTGCCGATGAAAAACGGTCACGCGACCGGCGAGTACGAAGATTTTCTCACCGGCTTCGTTCTGCCGGACGGTGGGGTTTGGGGGCGGCCTGTGGGAGTTTCCGTGGCCAAAGACGGATCTCTGTTCGTCTCGGATGACGGCTCAAAGTCTATCTGGCATGTGAGTTATGTGGGAACAAAATGATGCGGGGTTCGAGGCGGACCTCGCTTGGCAGGCCGGGGCGATGAAGGCCCGGCCTGCCAAGCCGGTTTATTCTATATTCGTTCTCTGCTAGTCTCTGCGCATCCAGCGAACTGGGTGGTCGCCGACGTTATAGAAGGACTTATCGTAGGCGGTTCCTCGACCATCCAATGATTGACCATCTTCAGAGAGAACGAGTGTAACCGTCACTTGTGCGAATTGGAACGAAGGGTCATGTGCTGACCCTAACAGCCGGAAACTGAGTTGCCGGTTTTGGAATTCTACCTGATCGATAGGCCGCGTACTCTTGGAGCAGGTATTTGTGATGGTCCAACGCCCGGCGTTTTGCTTGACAAAATAGTCACAATCCGGACTTTCCCTGCCGCCGACAAAATAGTCGTTCGGCGTGGAGTTTTGATACCAGCGTCCTTCAATGGTGAATTTGCTGGAGTTTATGACAGCACGCGCATTCTGCTGGTTCTGCTCGATGAGCTTGAGCTTCTCTTCTTCCTTCTGCTGCTTGGCCTGTTCGTCGGCTGCCTTTTGACCCAGTGCCTTGAGGCGGTAGATTTCGTCTTGAGTGCTGCGGGCGTCGGCCGCCGACTGAGTTTGCTGGTAGAAAAACAGAGTGGAGATCGCGTCGTCGTAATGGCTTGCGGCTGCCTGAATGGTGGCCAGCTTTTTATACGCGTCAGCCCACCACGGAGCAGCCAGCAACGCTGCTTTGTATTCATTGATTGCGCGATCGTAGCCGGCATTGTCTTCGGCCGAATTGACGAGGACGACGGCCATCACGTAATGCCCGCGGGCTTCTTCGGGAATGTCTGGCGGAGTTTTCATGCCTTGGGCGAGCTTGATGATCTGTGATCGACCGGCGTTCGTGGGATTGGCGGTGAACTGCTGCAAAGCCTGCTGGAATTGCTGTGCGGTCTGCTGGTGATCAAGATCGCTCTTCAATTCATCGGCGTTCCGAGTGTCAGTTCCAGGGCGCACGGCCGCCATATAAAGCGTCAGATTGAGCCTGGCGTGGTCGTAGTCAGCGCCGTGGGCGTAGGCGGTGGCGGCGCTGAAGTCCGCATCGGCATACCAGGGAGCCTGTACGGCAGCCTGCTCGAAAAGAGCGGCAGCGGCCTTGAAGTCGTCCGCCGATGAAGCGGCGGTCATCTTGGCAACGGCCTTGGCGAAGCTATCTCGCGCTGGTGGGGGAATCGCGGGCGCCGGGTTCATGGTCTTGGCCAACTCAACAATCTCGCTACGAAGGGTGGAGTCTCCAGGATTTCTTTGAAATTCCACCAGGTAGGCGGCGAGTTGATTGCGCGAAGCCGCATCGGAAGACGATTGCCGTGAACCAGCAGAATGTTTGGCCGTCTGCGCCGAGGCCGGAAGGGCGATTGCGCAGGACAGCGGAAGAAGCATGATCCCTAGAAGAATCGATCGTGTGTTCATGGTTTCTCTCTCTGTTGTACCCAATGATTCGAGACGAGTGCTGCACACATTATAGACCGCAATCAGAAGGGTAATTTACGGCTGATTGCTTGCCGGGTCGGGGAGCGTCTACCACGCGCCCTCACAGAATCTATTGGTGATTGCCGCTGCCGCATCCATGTGTGCTGCACGCCGCATCCCTTGTGTTCGGTCACTAAGATAACCAAGGCCAGCGAATGTAAAGTCTTACAGATTAGTCTTAGAAATAATGTAAGCCATTGGAGCCCGCCCGCGCCACGATTTTTGTGGCTTTCGGGAATTATGTGGGTATCCCACCCATTCCGCCAGACCACCCCAGCGACGAAGACCTGTCGCCGGGGTGGTCTGGCGGAATGGGTGGGGCAGAGAAGTCTACAGTAAACCCGAAAATGCTTTAAGAATGAAGCTACGCCTTCATCGCGCTTTCAACCGCGACGGCAACCGCGACGGATGCGCCGACCATGGGGTTATTGCCCATGCCGATCAGGCCCATCATCTCGACATGCGCGGGTACAGAGGACGACCCGGCAAACTGCGCATCCGAGTGCATCCGGCCCATGGTATCGGTCATGCCGTAAGAAGCCGGACCGGCTCCCATGTTATCGGGATGCAGCGTTCTGCCCGTGCCCCCGCCGGAAGCGACCGAGAAGAACTTCTTGCCATCAAGCAGCCGCTCTTTTTTGTAAATCGCCATGACCGGATGCTGGAAGCGTGTAGGGTTGGTCGAGTTGCCGGTGATGGCCACATCGACGCGCTCGAGTTGCATGATGGCCACGCCTTCGCGCACGTCGTCGGCGCCATAGCAGCGGACAGCCGCGCGCTCGCCTTTGGAATACGCCTTCTCCCGCGTGACCTTCAGCTTGCCGCTCGCATAATCGAAGTCGGTCTGAACGTAAGTGAATCCGTTGACGCGCGAGATAATCAGAGCCGCATCTTTGCCCAGGCCGTTGAGGATTACGCGCAGCGGAGTTTTGCGGGCATTGTTGGCTGAGCGGGCGAGGCCGATTGCGCCTTCAGCGGCGGCAAACGATTCATGTCCCGCGCAAAAGGCGAAGCAGCCAGTCTCTTCGCGCAGCAGCATGGCGGCCAGATTGCCATGACCGATACCGACTTTGCGATCATCGGCAACCGAGCCCGGAATGCAAAAGGCCTGCAAGCCGGTGCCGAGCGTTTCGGCAATCTCTGCCGCGACGGTCTGCTTGTTTTTGATAGCGACGGCCGCGCCGATCAGATAGGCCCAGCCGGCGTTTTCAAACGAAATGTTCTGAATCGACTTTACGATCTTGCGCACATCAACATTCTTTTCCAGGCAGATCTTCTCCGCTTTATCAAGCGACTCAATGCCGGCAGCGGCAAGAAAGAAGTCGATCTGCGCAATTCTTCTTTCATATCCTTCAAACAAAGCCATGGTCTTCTCCTTATTCCTTGCGCGGGTTGATGGTTTTCACGGCGTCGGCAAAGCGGCCATAGGTTCCGGTTGCCTTGGTCAGCGCGGTCTGCGCATCCACACCCTTGGCAATCGAATCCATCATGGGTCCGAGCCGGACAAACTTGTAGCCGATGATTTCGTTGTCCGCGTCGAGGGCGAGTTCGGTGACGTAGCCCTCGGCCAACTGCAGATAGCGCGCGCCCTTTTCGCTGGTGCCGTACATGGTCCCGGTCACGCTGCACAGGCCTTTGCCCAGATCTTCAAGTCCAGCGCCGATGGGCAGCCCATCTTCCGAAAACGCCGTCTGGGTGCGGCCATAAACGATCTGCAAAAACAGTTCGCGCATGGCCACGTTGATCGCATCGCAAACCAGATCGGTATTCATGGCTTCAAGAATCGTTTTGCCGGGAAGAATCTCCGCGGCCATGGCCGCCGAATGCGTCATTCCGGTGCAGCCGATGGTTTCGACCAGAGCTTCTTCGATGATGCCTTTTTTCACGTTCAACGTGAGCTTGCAGGCTCCTTGTTGCGGAGCGCACCAACCCACTCCGTGGGTCAGTCCCGAGACGTCGGTCACTTCCTTGACCTTGGTCCAACGGCCTTCTTGTGGAATAGGCGCGGGGCCATGATTCGGACCCTTGGCAACCACGCACATCTGTTCAATTTCGTGTGTATGCATCTGGAGTTTCGCTCCCTTATTCAGTTTTGTTCAGTTTGTCCGGTTGGATTAAAGACAAGCGTTTCATCCGGTTCAATGGCGCTTGAAATAAGAACGATTCGGCAAACGTTTCGATTATAGAGGCGCAAAACGTGATTGAATGTGACCGCCGTCGCAGTTGATCGGAGAGCGATTTGGTTGTTTTAGGCGGGATTATTTTCTTGTAGTGCGTCGAATGCGAGGAAGGGAATTCGCAGAATAATTCACGTTCCGTATCTATTGATTCGGAGTCAGCGCAATACCGCTGCGAGCCCCAGTGTCATGCCTAGGCCGGCCACCGAGAGCACTGTCTCGAGTACCGACCAGGTGGATAGCGTCTCTTTCAGATCCATCTTGAAGAAGGATTGAATCAGCCAGAAGCCGGGATCGTTGACGTGCGAAAGAATCAGCGAGCCGGTGCCAGTGGCCAGTACCAGCAGCTCGGGCCTGACGCCGATGTGCCCGGCCATTGGCGCGAGTATCGCCGAGGCGACGGCCATGGCCACTGTTGCGGAACCTACCGAGACCCGCACCACAGCAGCCAGCAGCCACGCCAGCACCAGTGGCGGAATGGATGCGCCCAGAGCAAGGCCGACCGTGGCCTGCGCTGCTCCCGAATCGCGCAGAATGCCGCTCAAGCCCCCGGCCGCAGCCAGAATCACCAGCACACCGGCGATGGGTTCAAAGGAGTCGCCAGTCAATTTGCGCAAACCTTCCGGGTTCGTGATTGTCCCGGTCTGCATGTGGCTGCCGAGGGTGACCAGCGCCACGAGCACGGCAATCAACAGCGCCACGTCCGCGCTGCCGATGAAGTGCAGAATCCGGTTCGGCAGACCACCCGGCGCGGCCAGCGCGTCCGCCCAACTGCCCATGAAGATCAACGCCACCGGCAGCAGAATTGCCGCCGCGGCGCGTACAGGGCCGACCGGCGCGGGCGGGGCTGATCCGGCGCTCAAAATCTCCTCGGGCGCTGTCGGCGCAAAGAGCGTTAGCTGCTCGTCGCGAAATGCCTCTGCGCCATCGGCTTTCCGGCTCTTCCAGCGGCGCATGAGAAACCAGCTCAACCCCGGTCCGGCCAGTGCGGCGGCGGGCAAACCGACGGCCAGTCCCCAGAGAATCGTGCGCCCCATATCGGCGTGATATTGCGCCACGGCCAGCATGGCCGCGGGATGGGGGGGCAGCACTCCATGCACAATCGAGAGCCCGGCCAGCAACGGCATCCCAACCAAAATCGGCGGACGCCCGCTGCGCCGCGCGGTCTCGGCCACAATCGGCAACAGCAGCACCAGGCCAACCTCGAAGAAGACCGGCATCCCGACCAGAATGCCCAACGCCAGCAGCGCCCATGGAAGACCCTTGGCCCCGCAGTTTTCCACCAACATCCTGCCCAGAGCGGCTGCCCCACCGCTTGAGGCCAGCAGCCGCCCCAGCACTGCGCCCAGCCCCAGCACAATGGCGATGTGCCCCATCAGGTTGCCCACGCCTGCCGTGAAAGAGAGAGGAACCTGAGCAAGCGGCATCCCCGAAGCCACGCCCAGGCCGAGCGCCGCCACCACCAGCGCCAGCGCCGGATGCAGCCTGACCTTCGCGATCAGCAGCAGAAGCAGCAGGACGGTTCCGGCGGCGCAGACCACCAGAAACCAACTGCTATGGGCGGGTGTGGCAGAGATCAAGCCCGCATCCTCCGCGCAACGCGAGGTTCCATCTCTTCCTCTTCAAGAAATTCGCCGCGGGCAATCTGATCGATGCCTAACTGCACCTGCTCGTCAAACCAGTTTTCCTGGGCGAGCAAGCGGTCCACGGCCTCGGCAACCAACTCGTCTGCGCGGCGTCCGGTGCGCGTGGCGAGGCTAGCCAGCTCAGTTGCCATACGTTCTGGAAGCTCAAGGTTCATATCGGAACGTTAGGAGCAGGCTGCTTGTCTGTCAAGCCGCATGGTGCAGCGGTCCGTTCCGGGATGAGGCTCTCCTGAAACGGGCGATTCAATAGCGTTATCCGCGGGGATTCAGGAATACAGATTTCGCTTGCGCATCTCTGCTACCATAGGGATGATCGCAGTTCTTGCCGCCCGACAGGATTATCGTCTGCTCTGAACTACCCGAACGCACAGGCGGCTAGACCCAAATTCATTTTCGCCGGAATCACCGGCACAGGAGAAACTATCATGCCTCTAGTCTCCGCGCGGCAACTCCTCGACGAGGCCGCCAAAGGCGGTTACGGCGTCGGCGCATTCAACGTCAACGATATGGAACAGATTCAGGCCATCATGGAGGCCGCGAAGGAAACCAATTCGCCGGTCATCATCCAGGCCAGCCGCGGCGCACGCCAGTTCGCGCAGGACAACTACCTCTATCACCTGATGCTGGCCGCCGCCGAACTCTATCCGCAGATTCCGCTGGCCATGCACCTTGACCACGGCAACAGCTTTGAGACTTGCGAAAGCGCCATCAAGCTGGGCTTTACCAGCGTCATGATGGATGGCTCGCTCAAGGACGACGGCAAGACTCCGGCGACTTTTGAAGAGAACGTTGCGGTCACCAAGAAGGTGGTCGATTACGCGCATGAGCGCGGCATCTCGGTCGAAGGCGAAATCGGCGTGCTGGGCGGCATTGAAGACGGCCACGGCGCGGGCGGATCGGGCCTGGATCACGTCACCGACCCCGATCAGGCAGTCGAATTTGCCGAGCTGACCGGCGTGGATTCGCTGGCCATCGCCATCGGCACCAGCCACGGCGCTTACAAATTCACCAAGAAGCCGGACGGCTCGGTCCTCAAGATGGACCTGCTCATCAAGATTCACCAGCGCCTGCCTAATACCCATCTGGTCATGCATGGCAGCTCGTCCGTTCCCAAGGAACTGCAAGACATCGTCAACCAGTACGGTGGCAAGCTTAAAGAAACCTGGGGCGTGCCGGTTGAAGAGATTCAACTGGGCATCAAGAACGGCGTCCGCAAGATCAACGTGGACACGGACAATCGGTTGGCCATTACCGGCGCCATTCGTAAAGTACTCTGGGAGACTCCGGAGAAGTTTGACCCCCGCGACTATATGAAGCCGGCCCGCGCGGCCATGCAAAAGGTTGTTGCCCAGCGCATGACTCAGTTCGGCCAGGCCGGTCACGCCGGCGACTACAAGGCCATCCCCATCGCCGACATGGCGAAGGGATACAAGAGTGGCACATTGGTCACCAAGCCGCTGGTCGCTGCCCGCTAGCTTCGACCGATTTGAATGTCCAACAAAGGCCTCTTCGCATCAAAGCGAAGTGGCCTTTTTCTTTGGCAGCCGATTCACGCTAATTTCACTTAAACGCCCTCGAAAAACGCACTCACAAAAGATATACTTGCGGCGTTCGCTCCATGCATTCAGGATGCGCCAAATTGAACAACACTTCCGATCGATCTCCCGCCGGGCTTCCCACCGGCAGAACCTGAACCCCCAACGGATTCTTCAAAGGAGAAGACATGGCAGACGAAACAACTCAGCATGAAGCCGAGAGCCGCAAGAAACCCATTCCGCCGCATCCTGCTCCTACGCCCACTCCGAATGCAGGCACATATACCTTGATCTCCGAACCCGATCAGGGGCTCGCGCCGATCTATAATCTGCTCTCTTCGGCCAAAAAATCCATTGACATCACGATGTACGAACTCTCCGACACAACCGTCACCTCCATGCTGGCCAAGGCCGTGGCCAGCGGAGTCGCAGTTCGCGTGATTCTCGATCAGAACAACGAGAGGGCCAACAACACTCCGGCCTACGACTATCTAGAAGCGAACAAGATCGCTGTTCACTGGGCCAACCCCGTCTACCTCTGCACGCACCAGAAGACCATTACTGTCGACCAGAGCACTTCGGCTATCATGACCCTCAACTTCACGCCGCAGGACTACGCCACCACCCGCGACTTCGCGGTGATTACCACCAACGCTGCCGACGTCGCCGCCATCGAGACCACATTCAACGCCGATTTCACCAATACGGCAATCGTTGCTCCGACCGGCGACAATCTTGTCTGGAGCCCGACTAACTCTCGCCCCGCATTGCTCGCTCTCATCAACGGCGCTACCCAAACTCTCCTCATCGCGCAGGAAGAGTTCGATGACACAGGTATCCAGACGGCCGTTGAAGCGGCTCTCAAGCGCGGCGTCGCTGTCACGTTGGTGCAGGAGAATCTTGGCGGCAAGTACTCGCCGGTTCTGAACGTCTTAAAAACTGCCGGCGCGCAAATCGCCATTTTCAGCTCCAAGACCGGTTATTACATCCACGCCAAGACCTTTCTTGCTGATTATGGAACGGCGCAGGCGCGTCTGTTTGTTGGCAGCGAGAATATTTCCACCGATTCTCTCGACAAGAATCGCGAGTTGGGCCTCATTTTTTCTGACCCGGTTTGTATGGCCGGTCTTGAAGCCGCCCTCACCGCCGATTACAACCAAGGAACTAAATACTGAACCGGCATTCAACTTAACGCGCACTTACAGAGGCACCCATTCTTTCCCGCCCATTCCCACAAAAAACGCGGGAATGGATGGGGCACCCACACAGTATTTAGTAGACGGATCAATAGAGCGGATAGCGCTCCAACTGGATGCAATGCCGGGCTACGGTGCGGCTCAGGCCGACCGCGTCGGCGGGGGTCAGCCGCGCCAGACGCCGCAGGATAGCGAGTTGGGTCCGGAGGAGGTCGCCTTCGCCACAGGCGGCCAGCACGCGGCGAGAGGCCTGCTCGGCCAGGGCAATCGTTTCGTCCGCGAGCAATCCCGTCATTGCCGCGGCCGCTTCAGCCGAATTCTTTCCCGCAGTCGCGAGTTTCCGCGCTCGCAACAGCGCCGACTCCAACGCATAGACCTGAATGATCATCTCAGCCAAATCGGCCATCACCTCTTGCTCATCTTGCAAGGCCGCCATGAAGCGCTGGCTCGCCACTCCAGCGGCGAAGAGGGCCATTTTCTTGGCCGAAGCCAGGACCTCGGCTTCGCGCGCTAACACTTCGTCGCCGCCTCCGGCGCCATCGAGGGAGGGTGGTTGCGTCACTTCATCCATCAGCTTTTTGATGGCAGGCAGCAGCGGTAACTGTCCGGCGAGCGCCCGCTTCATCAGCCAGCCAGTGATGATTAACCTATTGATTTCATTGGTTCCTTCGAAGATCCGGTTAATGCGCGCATCGCGATAGAAGCGCTCCGCAGGGTACTCCTCGACATAGCCGTAGCCGCCCATGGTGGCGACCAGTTCGTCGGCAATCAACGAAAGCATTTCCGATCCATAAACCTTCAGGATTGAGCACTCTACGGCGTACTCCTCGATCCGCTTCTGGGTCTCGCGCGGGGACTGGACTTCGAGTTGCGCAAGGCTTGCATCGATCATCCCCACCGTCCGGTACGCCATGCTTTCGCCGGCATAAATTCGCATGGCCGAGGCAGAAATTTTTCGCTGGATTAGCCCAAATTCCGCGATAGGTTTGCCAAAAGCCCGCCGTTGCTTGGCGTAACGGATCATGTGTCCCAAAGCGTGTCGTGCACCGCCCACACAAGCAACGCCCAATTTGAAGCGCCCTACATTCAATACGTTAAAGGCGATATGGTGGCCTTTGCCGGCCTCGCCCAGCAGATTCGCCGCGGGGATCTTGCAGCCGTCCAGCACCAGCGGGCAGGTCGAGGAGCCGTGAATCCCGAGTTTGTGCTCCTCCGCGCCCACGGAGAGCCCTGGCGTGTCCCGCTCCACCAGGAATGCCGAGAACTTCTCGCCATCGATTTTGGCGAAGACGGTGTAGAGGTTGGCGATGCCGCCGTTGGTGATCCATTGCTTTTCGCCATCGATGGTGTAGTAACTTCCGTCGGATGAGAGAGTTGCGCGGGTGCGAATGTGCATGGCGTCAGAGCCGGAGCTGGCCTCGGAGAGCGCATAACCGCCGACCCACTCACCTGAACCGAGCCGGGGCAAGTAGGAGTGTTTCTGCTCTTCGCTGCCATACCAGACCAGCGGCAGCGTGGCGATGCCGGTGTGCGCGCCAAAGGCCGTTGAGAAGCTGCCCAGCACTGATAACTGGTCTGTAATCAGCGTGGAAGTCATTTTGTCCATGCCCATTCCGCCGTATTCTTCGGGAATATCGACGGAGGTGAAGCCCAATGCGCCAGCCTTGCGCATCAGTCCGGCCAAAACGCCGGGCTCCTTGGCCTCGATAGCCGCCACGTTGGGCAGAATTTCATCGCGGGCAAACTGCGCGGCGGTTGCTGCGATCTGGCGCTGCTCTTCGTTCAGATCTTCGAGGGTGAAAACCTCTGCGGGGGTGCGGGTTTCGAGTAGAAAGCTGCCGCCAGGTGCGGCAACGATGGGGGAAGCGGTTGAAGTAGGCATATGTTTCGTATCTCCAACTGTCAGAACACAATACCCCAACTCGGCGAAAAAGTGCAAGTGCCGAGCGTTTTGTAGAGTCCGGAACGCAATACCCTGTTTTTCATCGACACTCGCGGCCGGTGGGATCCAGCGCTCTTGCATGAAGCCGCTCGGTGCCTGGGAGCCACGGTTTTTCTGAATCCATGTATGAAATTTTTGGGCCACTGACCGTTGTTCAAACCTGATTCTCTTGGATGCCGGTGATGAGGAGCCACGCGGCTGAAATAAAAAAAGCGAAGGAGAGCACCATAGCTACGGAGGCCATGTAAAGTCCGGCAATATGTCCCGATATAAGTAAGACAGAACCTATGATCTGGGCTATGTAACAACCGGTGCCCACGATGAAGCGACCGATACTGAGTCCCACGGAACTTCTGCCTATCTTTGTGGCCCGAAAATATACTCGAATGTAAGTAATCGTCGGAACGAGCGTAACGATCAACCATTCAACGCCGATCCATCTATAGTTTTGATTTCCGATAAGGGCGAGTGCACAGATCATGAAGACGGCAGTGAAGCCCGTCAACGTTGCTATGGCACGATTTTTATGGGTTGCATCCCGAGTAATGATCGAAAGATTGATCGACATGGCTATAAACACCAAGCCCGCGAGAGCTGCCGCTCCGCCTCCTACCATTAGAAAGAAATTGTTCCATTGGTCGATAGCCATTGCGCTTTATGATACTTGAAAGCTAAAGCGAGGAGACGCACTTTGCTCATCACCGCTACGCGGTCGGTGTTCGCATCTTCGATTCGAAGACCGGCCACTATGTTCACGAGCTAGAGTATGGGACTACAAAACGTATCGTGGTTTGGATGAGATCAAGGTGTTGGAGGCCGAGAAGCCAGCCACTCTGGCCAAGTTGAGGCTGGAATATCGTAGCTGATGCAATCTCGTCTCGCTCCGTCCGCTGGTTTCAGAAGATTCGGCGGCGGGATTGAGAGTTCCGGCCTGAGCCAGTTTTGCGCCTGAGAGGCTACAATTGCTGGTATCTCTTCCGCGGAGGCTCGCCCTGTTTGCTGCGCCCGTGACCTGTCTGAATTTCGCCGCCAGCCTGCTGATCGGGTTGCCGATGCGCCTTGCTGCGCTGCTGGCCTTTGCGCCTCAAAGCGGTCTGCGCCATTACCTGAAGGCGCAGTTTGCCGACCAGACCTTCAAGGGCCTCTATCACTGGAACTGGTTTGACGCGGCGGTGCTGCTGCCCTACTTCGCGGTGATGATCGTGCTGGCGTTCTATGGCGTTCATCGCTACACCATGTGCTACCTCTATTTCAAATACAAGAAAAACTACAATCCCAATCCGCTTCGGCTCTTCGAAGAACTGCCGCGTGTGACCGTGCAACTGCCTATCTTCAACGAGCAGTTCGTCATTGACCGACTGATCGAGGCGGTCTGTGCGATGGAGTATCCCAAAGACAAGCTGGAGATTCAGGTGCTGGACGACTCCACCGACGAGACCCAGCAGGTGGCTGCCGATATTGTGGCGCGTTATGCAGCGCTCGGTCACCCCATCGAATATATTCACCGGACGAATCGTCACGGTTACAAGGCCGGGGCTCTCGACGCTGGGCTGAAGGTGGCCAAGGGCGAGTATGTTGCCATTTTCGACGCGGATTTTGTGCC
Source organism: Occallatibacter sp. (assembly GCA_049513195.1). Classification (GTDB taxonomy): domain Bacteria; phylum Acidobacteriota; class Terriglobia; order Terriglobales; family Acidobacteriaceae; genus Telmatobacter. Next base: position 23,438 of record JBEKWJ010000031.1, on the reverse strand, counting down.
GCCGCCGGATTGGCTGATGAAAGTGATCCACCACTTTGCCGAGCCCGAGATTGGCATGGTGCAGACCCGCTGGAGTCACATGAATCGGAATTACAGCATGTTGACCCAGATCGAGGCGATTCTTCTGGATGGCCACTTCATCATCGAGCACGGCGCGCGCGTGCGCACTGGCGACTATTTTAATTTCAATGGCACGGCCGGCATGTGGCGCATCAAGGCCATCGCAGATGGCGGCGGCTGGCAGCACGACACACTTACTGAAGACACAGACCTGAGTTATCGCTCGCAGTTAGCCGGATGGAAGTTCAAATACCTGCCTGAGGTCGAATGTCCCTCCGAGCTTCCTATCGAGATGACTGCCTTTAAAACGCAGCAGGCGCGCTGGGCCAAGGGACTGATTCAGACCAGCATCAAAGTACTGCCGCTGATGTTCAAATCGAGCGTGCCGCGGCGCATCAAGGTCGAGGCTGTCTATCATCTGACGGCTAACTTGAGTTATCCGCTGATGATTGTCATGTCGGTGCTGCTGCTTCCGGCCATGGTCTGCCGCTTCTATCAGGGATGGTTTCAGATGCTGATTATTGACGTGCCGCTGTTCACCGCATCGACTGCTTCTATCGCAGTGTTTTATCTGATGGCCGAGCGCGAACTTTTTCCCAAGACATGGTGGAAGACTTTTCTTTATCTTCCTTTTTTGATGGCGCTGGGCATCGGACTTACCGTGACTAACTCCAAGGCTGTGATGGAAGCGCTCATCGGCCTCAAGAGTCCTTTTGTGCGTACACCCAAATACCGCGTGGCCAAGAAGGGCGAAAAGTCGCAGGCATCGAAGTATCGCAAGCGGCTGATCCTGGCACCGTGGATTGAGTTACTCATTGGGTGTTACTTCTTTGCTGCTATCTTGTATACCTTTTCAAACCACAACTACTTCACCGCGCCGTTCTTGATTTTGTTTGTCATGGGCTATTGGTACACCGGCCTGATGAGTCTTCTGCAAGGGCGCTTCGAGCGCTGGCGGACGGGCGGAGCCAACACCGACGAAGAGTCTAGCCCGAAGCCATTCCCGGTGGGAGTATGAGGGGGCAGACTTCAGCTAACTGACGTGAGTCACGTAAATTCAGCCGCAGAGTATTGACTGCGAGGAGAAAGCATGTTGCAAGAAAGTTCGAATGGTTTTTTAGGCACTCCGTACGGTATCGCGATTCTTTTCGCGATTTTCTGGTGCTTCATTTGCTTTGTAACCAGTTTTATGAGCGGTTGGTTGACTCTATCCAGGCGCTTCAGGAAGCAGTCAGAACCTTATGGTGCGACCATGAGCGTCGGGCCGCTTTTTTATACCGTCTACACGCGCTATTGGGCGCATTACAGCAGCATCATCCGCATGACTGCGGCCGAGGATGGTCTGTATCTTTCGGTGCTCTTTCTTTACCGCGTCGCCCATCCCCCGCTTTGTATTCCCTGGAATGAAGTCAAGATAAGCAAAAAGAAATTCGTTTGGCGCTGGTATGTCGTCCTGACACTCGGCGAGCAAGAGCGTGTTCCTTTGCGCATCACCCAACGCATGGCTCGCAAGCTGGGAATTCTAGACCGTTTGCCGGATGAATCCAAACCTATTCAATGATTGATGGATTTGAAGCTGGCGATGAATCTTCCAGAAGCCCGCTCCGTTACAATGGATGGAAGCCTTTGTCGCGCAGGGAAGTGGATTCCCAGCCCCTCAGAAGCAACAGACTCTTATGCTCACTCAAAACCTGGTGGAAGCCCTTACCTTCGACGACGTATTGCTGGTGCCCGCCTACAGCGACGTTGTCCCCGTGCAGGTCAGCACACAGACCCAGTTGACCCGCGACATTACGCTGAACACCCCTCTGCTCTCTTCGGCCATGGACACGGTGACGGAGTCACGCATGGCCATTGCAATGGCGCAGCAGGGCGGAATCGGCGTTGTGCATCGCAATCTGGCCATCTCGGACCAGGCCGGCGAAATCGACAAGGTGAAGCGCTCAGAGAGTGGCATGATCGTAGACCCGGTGACCATTGGGCCGGACCAGATGATCGGCGACGCGCTCGATGTGATGCGGCGCTACAAAATTTCCGGTGTGCCGGTGACGCAGGGCAAGCGGCTAGTGGGCATTCTCACCAACCGCGATCTGCGCTTTGAGACGCGCACCGATGTGCCGGTGGGCGACATCATGACCAAAGAAAATTTGATCACGGTTCCCGTGGGCACCACGCTGGAAGAGGCTGAGCTGATTCTGCACAAGCATCGCGTGGAGAAACTGCTGGTGGTTGACGACCAGTACAATCTCAAGGGCCTGATCACGGTCAAGGACATTCAAAAGAAGCTGAAATTTCCCAACGCCAGCAAGGACGAAAAAGGCCGGCTGAGGGTGGGCGGCGCCATCGGGGCGACGGGAGATTTTCTGGAGCGGGCTGCGGAGTTGGTGCGAGCGCGCGTGGATGTGCTGGCCATCGACTCGGCGCATGGGCACTCTTCGCGGGTGCTTGAGGCGGTAAGCGCGGTGAAGAAGGCGTTTCCCGGCGTGGGTCTGCTGGCCGGCAACGTGGCCACTTATGAGGGCGCAATGGCGTTGATTGAGGCTGGCGCCGACGCAATCAAAGTTGGCATCGGGCCGGGTTCAATTTGTACGACGCGCATGGTCACGGGCGCAGGGATGCCGCAGATTACGGCTATCTCTGAGGCGGCGCGCGCAGCCCGCGAACATGGGATTCCGGTGATTGCCGACGGCGGTATTAAATACTCCGGCGAAATTACCAAGGCTATCGCCGCCGGGGCAAGCTCGGTGATGATTGGCTCGCTCTTTGCCGGCGTGGATGAAAGCCCAGGCGAGACCATTCTCTATCAGGGACGCAGTTTCAAGAGTTATCGCGGCATGGGTTCGCTGACTGCCATGAGCCAAGGCTCGGGCGAGCGCTACTTTCAGAGCACAGCCGACCTGGCCAGCGCCGAGTTAGGCAGCGAGGGCGTGGTGCAGCGTGAGCGCGCAAGCCAGAACCGTCTGGCCAAGTTTGTTCCCGAAGGCATTGAGGGACGCGTGCCTTATCGCGGGCAACTCGAGTCGATGGTCTTCCAGTTAGTGGGCGGCTTGCGCTCCGGCATGGGCTATTTAGGCTGCGGAACGATTCGCGAGTTACAAGAAAAGGCACGGTTTGTGCGCATCAGTGGAGCCGGTCTGCGCGAGAGTCACGTACACGATGTGATCATCACTCGCGAGGCGCCCAACTATCATGTCGAGTAGCACACGCGGCCTCAAGTTCTGGGTGAATGCCTGGCTCCCGGTTGCAGTCAGCATTGGCTTCATCGTACTGGAGTCGACCGAGTGGTTTGGCGCTAACCATACCAGCCATCCTCTGCGCTGGCTCTGGGAGGCCATCTTCGGACCCGTTAGCCAAGCGCGGTGGGAGATCATCCATCATCTGATTCGCAAGAGCGGGCACTTCGTCGGTTACGGACTGATTGGAGCAGCATGGCTGCGCGCATGGTGGATGACGCTGCCACGCTCTCACTTTCCTATAGACAGTTTTCTCGCATTGCTCGGGACGGCGGCGGTCGCCAGTTGCGATGAGTGGCACCAGAGTTATTTGCCCAACCGGACCGGCACGCCCTGGGATGTGCTGCTGGATTGCTGCGGAGCGATCACGCTGCAATTGGCGATCTACTGCTTCATGCGAATAGCGAGACCCAAGAAACTGGCGCGCGCGGCCTAGGGGGCAGCCAGGAGAAAGTCGATGTGAAACGGAAAATTCACATCATTTTCCTATTTGGCGCTGAGCAGGTTCGCGAGCAGGCGATAACTCCCCGGGACTAACTCGGGAAGCTGGCGATAGAGCGCATAGGCGACGTAGATATAAGTTCCTTTGCCGGGATGGGCGACGAGCAGACCGCCACGTTGCGGGTCCTGGCCGGGGTCGGCGGTCTCGGTGAGCGGGGTATAACTCGCATCCCAGGTATCGAGGAAGGAGTGTCCGCGCTCCTCGACCCATCCGTCGAAATCCCTGGCGGTGATGGCATTGGGCGAGTTGAAGAGCGGATGGGCCGGGTCCAAGAACTTCACCGGCGCTTGCTCGTCGACGACGCGCTCTGGCATACGGCTCATGGACAGTGGAGACGGGGCAGGGAAGTTAGCGCTCTGGTACTGGACGATCAAGGTTCCACCTCGACGGACAAACTCGTCGAGGCGCGGCTGAGCGGCAGTCAGCTCGGGGCGCGCGGAGTAAGCGCGAATACCGATGACGATGACGTTCCAGGCGGAGAGGTCACTTGAAGTCAGCTCAGCGGCGGTAAGCTGGTGGGGCTTGGCGCCCAGGCCTTCAATGGCTTCGGGAAGCAGGTCGCCGGTTCCCATGACGTAGCCGATGCGCAGGCCGGGAGCGAGCTTTATGTCGATCTTTCGGGTCTGTAACTGGGCGGGCTTGTAAAGGTTGTAGGGGCGCAGGCTGGGATAGCCGATGCTCTGCCAGCCGGTATTGTAATCGTGTCCGGCGGAGTGGGCGATGGCCTGGATGGAATACGCGCCCGTGGTAGCGCCGTCCGTGGTAACGGAGAAGAGAATTGGTTCGGTGTCTCCGGCTGCGTCCAGATGGAAGTGCGCCTCGGCTGGTTCGGAGTTCCAATTGGCGGGCAGGTTGAGGGTGACCGTCCCCTCTGCAGCGGCTTGCGCGTGAACAGTTATATGGACCGGAAGAGCGGAGCCATCGAGCGGGAGGATGCGGGCTTCTGGCTCCATGCGGAGGCCGATGGCGGGGGTGACGATCAGCGGTTCATAAACACCACCGATGCCGGGCACGCGCTGGAGTGTCTGGACGACTTGGCCGATGCGAATGGGCAATCCGTCAAAGGTGAACTCGGCCCAGGCTACGAGCGGGTAGGGCGCGAAGGAACGCAGGCGGTACTCGGGCTTCGACAGATCGTAGTAGGGCTGCTCGATGTTAGGACGGGTGAAGTAGGGTTGGGTGGGCTCGGCGTTGTCGGAAGCATGAACGCGGAAGATCGAGTCTTCCACCGGCTCCAAGGGATCCTCTTCGCCAGGCAGCTTCTCCGCCTTCCATGGATCGCCGCTGCGGCTCTCCAGCCAGACGCGGCTCAACTTAACTTCATTGGTGGCTCGCGTGGTGTGAAGTCGCACGCGGAACTCTTCGCCCGGAGTGACACTGCGCTGCATCTCGTCGGCAGAACTACCGCGCGGGCCGAAATTCTCGATCTTTTCGGCTTTGGTGGTGAAGGCGAGCAGGTCAAGGCCGAGCAGTTCCTGCAATGCAATTTGGAATTGATTGATCTTCAGATCGAGTTCAAAGAGCAAGGACGCTTTAACTTTGGCATCGAAACCGCTATCGGATACGCGAGAACGAAGAATCACGGTCTGTTTATAGACCGAAGCCAGCTTGTGCGCCGCAGCATATCGATGAGCCGAATCGACATGGTTTGTTCTCAGGCCCTGGACACCTTCGACGCCAGTTTCAATTTGTCCTAATTGCACGGTTAGCCACGCGGGAGGCGTTCGCGTTGTGAGCTTGGCCAAGCCCTCGATGCTGGTGTTGATCTGCACGTCATGGTTGTGGAAGAGGCCGCCGGGCTCGCCGTGAATTCCGATTGGCGCTTTCACGGCTGGAGCTACAGCCCATAAGTGATAGCTCGTCGTAGCGGGACCGCTGAGCGCGGGGTTTGCGCCGTTGTTTTGCGACTTCTGCTGGCCCCAGCCTTCGCGGGCAATCTGCACGTAACTGCGGCCGAGAGTTGGGTCGAGATTGCCGACCGGAATTGTCACATCGGCAGAAGGCGCGCCTTCGATCCACTCCCCGGTGACGTAATTCTTGAAGCGCGCGGGCGCCCATTTTCCGGTTGCGTAGTCGAGCATTTTTCCGTCTTTGATGGGCGCAAAGGGGACCATGGAGTAGACGGCCAGGGGCTGCCAGCGCTGCAGGCCGTCTTTCAATTGCTCGGGGAAGACGCTGGGGTCGGCGGCGGCTTTGAAGACTTCCTGGGCGATTTCTCCGGAGACCTGGTGGTGGCCATGGCCGTCGCTGACGCCGCCGACGAAGGTGGAGACGATGATCTGCGGACGCTCGCGGCGCACGGCGAGGACGGCGTCATAGAGGACGCGGTCGTGGCTCCATTTGGCGAAGGATTCCTCCTGAGTTTTCGAAAAACCGAAGTCGACTTCGGTGCCCCAAAGTTGCTTTACACCGTAATATTCGCCCGCCTTCAACAACTCGTTTGTCCTGATCAGGCCGAGTGCGTCGTAGCTTTCGCCGCCCATTGCGTTTTGTCCGCCTTCGCCGCGGGTCAGCGTGAGCAGCGTAACGCGCGCACCCAGGCCGCGGCTGAGATAGGTGAGCAGGGCTCCGTCCTCGTCGTCGGGATGGGCGACGATCATCATGACGCTGGCGGTGGTCTGGAGGCGCTTGAGGGCCTGCTCGAGCGCCGCCGCGCCGCGGTCTTCAGCGATGGGCAGGGCAGTCTCACCTGGCTCGGGCAAGGGGACGGTCGCGAGCGCAGGCGCCGCGGGTACGGGCTGCACGTTTTGCTGACCGGAGAGGTGAACGGAGAGAGTGCCTGCCAGAATCAGACTCGCAATGGCCGTACCCGCTGCTGCATGTTTTTGTTTATCGGCGAGAAACATACTTTCCGTCAGTGTACAATCCGGGGAGCGAAAGAGCTTCATGCACCTTGCCTCATCCAATCCCGAGAGTACCCTTGAGCGCCGCATTGGGCTGCGGTCGGCTGTGTCGTTGAACATGCTGGAGATGATCGGGGTGGGCCCGTTCATCACGCTTCCGCTGGTGATTGCGGCGGCGGGTTACCGGCTTTCGGTGTGGGCGTGGGTGCTGGGCGCAGCGATTGCCGTGGCCGATGGGCTGGTGTGGGCTGAGCTGGGCGCGGCGTTTCCCAGGGCCGGCGGGTCTTATGCTTTTTTGCGCGAGATTTACGGGCCGGAGCGCGCTGGCAATTGGTTGAGCTTTCTCTATGTGTGGCAGGTGAGCTTTACTGCGCCGCTCTCGATTGCATCGGGCTGCATTGGGCTCTCGAGCTTTCTGGGATTCTTTTGGCCGGGAATCGACGGCGCGCCCTTTGCGGCCTTGCCGGGGCTGCACTATACGGGCTTTACGGCAGCTGGAGTCTGCCTGCTGGTGACGGCGCTGCTTTATCGAAACCTGAGCTCGGTTACTCGGCTGGCGTGGGTGCTTTTTGCAGGAGTGCTGGCGGCGATCGCCGGTGTGATCGTCTCCGGTTTTGCTCATGCGGCTTCGACCGGCGGTTGGCAGATGCCTTGGTCGCCCGCGTTGCCTCTGAGTCTATCGCTAGGCGGACTGGCGCAGGCTACGCTGCTGACGACTTACTGCTATTGGGGCTACTACAACATCTGCTTTCTGGGTAGTGAGGTGCGGCGACCGGAGAAGACAATTCCGCGCTCGATTCTGCTTTCGGTGATGTTTGTGGCGGCTTTTTATGTCCTGATGAATCTGGCCGCGCTTCCTTCAATGCGCGATGCGGCTGCACATGTGAGCGCGGGGGCAACGGTTCGACTGCAACTGGTGGCCGACATTGCCAAATCTGCTTTTGGCACGATGGCCGGACGGCTGATGGCCGCGCTGATTATCTGGACGGCATTCTCTTCGGTCTTCTCGTTGCTGCTGGGCTACTCGCGCGTGCCTTATGCCGCCGCCCGCGATGGCAATTACTTCGGCTTTCTCGCTGCTGTTCATCCCAAGCACGGGATTCCTCACCGGTCCCTGGTGGCGCTGGGCGTGGTGGCTGCCTGCTTCTGTTTTTTCTCGCTGGCGCAGGTGATTACGATGCTGGTGATTACGCGCATTCTGCTGCAATTCTTTTTGCAGCAGGTGGGCGTGATGCTGCTTAGAGCGCAGAGGCCGGAGTTGGCGCGTCCATTCAAAATGCCGCTCTACCCGCTGGCTCCGCTGGTGGCGATTGGGGGCTTTCTGTTCATGCTGGTCGATCCGCGCCGGAGCCGGCAGGAGGGCGGGAACGCGCTGCTTGGCTTGGCGATGGCGGCCGTGATTGCTGCTTCTGGGACGCTGATCTATCTGTTTCGCGCGCGACGACTGGGGCAGTGGCCGTTTGCGTCAAGAAGATAGGCCATACTGCTCATTGCCTTTGAGTCTTATCTGGCGGAGTTTGGACGAGCTGGATGTGAAGATCATCAATGTCTCCCAATACTTTGACGGGCAACTCCTTGTCCGCGTAGATCCGAGCGCGGCTGGCCTGTGAGGCCTCGACTCCCGCATCGGAATCCTTTTCTTCCGCGTCCTTCGCGTCAGAGACCTGAAGAATGTACTCGCCTTCAGGTACATAAGAGAAAGAAAAGCCAGGATTATCCGAAGTCAGAGAAAAATCCCGCGCTTTTTCGTGGTCATCGACATAGAGCAGGCGTACCGTTCCGCGGCTTATCGCATGACCATCGGCAAAAGCGGTCACACTTCCCGAGACAGTGTGTAAACCAGAAAGAGGAATCACAATATCCGCGCCACCGGCAATCTCACCGGCTTGCACTTTGATGGTCTTCGCATCTTTCTTGCGGAAGGTGTTGCCAAGGCAGACGCGAGGGGCGGTGTTTTCCGACTCGATGGGCATTAACGCGCAGAGCCGGTACTCTCCGGCGGGGAGATTGGACAGGCTGAATCGACCGTGACTGTCGCTCATCTCGGCAAGCGCCCAACTTTCAAAGATTCGTAGGCCGACATCCGTCCAGTCCTTTTTCTCAGTCTTGCGGAAGAGTTGAAAGTGCATTCCGATTGCAGGGCTGCCATCGTCATATGTAACCGTTCCGCCGATCTCTGCTCCACGCTCCACCTGAAGCGACAAATCGGTGGTTCGATGCACGTGAACAGCGACATCTACCAAATGATCTTTCCACTGCTTGATTGCATCGAGTTCCTGGTCATGATCGCTGACGTGTCCATTGAGCTGAGTAAAGTCGAGGCTGCGCAGGGGATCGAGATAGCCCTCCAGAGTTGCAAAGGCATAGTAATGGCCGGGTTCGACGGCTTCAATTCTGAAGCGTCCATCGAGATCAGTCATAGTGCTTTCCGAGCTCGATAGAGGAACTCGGTCTTCGCTTTTGTCATCCTTGCTTGGAACACTCGTGAGCGTTACCGTGGCAAATCGCGCTGGCTTGCCGGTATCCATGCAAAGGACAATTCCCGTCACCACTCCTTTCGTGGCGTCAGGCTTCTTCGTTTTTTTCGAATCGCAGCCGGAAATTACAAGGCAGACAACGGAGAATATCCACAACCAACGCAAGCGTGCCATCGCTAGACTCCACTGAATTTCAGGATTCAGGAAATTGTAACCCAGCTTGCGCCACGGGGTGAAAGCTCTTGCGGTGGAGCGGGGTTGGTCCGAGGCGTTTGAGGGCGGCCAGGTGTTCAGGGCAGCCGTAGCCTTTGTGCTGGGCCAAGCCGTAGCCGGGATACTGGCTGTCGAATTCGACCAGGAGTCGGTCGCGGTGGACCTTGGCGAGAACCGAAGCGGCGGCGATGGAGACGCTGGTTTCGTCTCCGCGGATGACGGTCTGCTGCGGGCAATCCCAGTCGATCACATCGCATCCGTCGATGAGGAGGAAGTCAGGGCTCAGGGCCAACTGCTGGACGGCGCAGCGCATAGCCTGGAGCGATGCCCGGCGAATGTTGATGCGGTCGATGGTCTCGGCGTCGACCTCAGCGACGGCCCAGGCGACGGCGTTGGCGCGAATCTCGAGGACGAATTCATTGCGCTTTTTTTCGGACAGCTTCTTGGAGTCGTTTAAGCCTTGCAAAGAGCAGCCTCGCGGAAGAATCACGGCGGCGGCGACGACCGGGCCAAAGAGCGGCCCGCGGCCGACTTCGTCAAGCCCGGCGATGCGGAGCGATCCGCGCCTGCGCGCAGCCTCTTCCAGCGTCCAATCGCACAATGGGGCAATGGCCATGAATTCAGTATAGAAAGTTGGCCCGGGGTGTGGATGTATCGAAATGGGGCGGGTTGGGTTTCGTTATATCCCAAGGCTCAAAAGCGGGCACCCTCTTTCATGCGGCAGGTTCAGACTCCTGGTGATCAGAACAGTTCGATGGCGGGGCGGCTGTGGTCCTGATCGCTTGCGCCGCCGGCGACATTGGAGTGGGTAACGTGCTGGCTGGCCATGCGATATTTGCTGCGATGATCGTCGAGCAGAGTCTTGAAGGTGGTATCGAAAAGGCCATCCCAGCCGGGGCGGTCCGGCTTTTCGCAGAGTTGCAGCAGGTGGTCGCGGAGTTCGGTGAGGGCATCCTGCACGTGCTCCATTCGTTGCCGCATCACGTCCTGAAACTGGATATGACCGAGGGCCTCGGAGAGACGTTGCACGTTCTCCGCATAGTTGGCATCGACCTCAGTGATCACTTCCAGAAGCAACTGGCTGTTTTTGTTGAATTCCAATTGCATGCCGGTCAGATCGGCGACGAGGTTGGACATGGCTTCATTGGACTCGTGTTGCTGGAGCGATACGCGGGCCTCGGCCATCTGCTGGTCCACTCTTTCGCAGGTGCTGTTGATCTTGGCGGCGATGTCGGCAGCGGCCTTGGTTGAGGAGACGGAGAGCTTTCTTACTTCGAAGGCGACGACGGCAAATCCGCGTCCGGCACTGCCAGCCCGCGCTGCCTCGATCTCGGCATTCAGGGCGAGGAGACTGGTCTGCTGGGCAATGGAGGTGATGATTTTAATCATCGGTGTGAGAGCACGCACTTCGCCTGCCATGCTTTGCACATGCTCGAAGTCGTTGCGAAGGTCGAGGGTCTGCTGCTGCATCTGCATCTCGATGGCGGCGACGATCTCTTTGTTGCTCTGGGCGCGTAACTGGGTGCTTTCCATGAGCGCCTTGCCGCTCTGGACGGATTGAGCGATGCGCTCTCTCTGCTTGTTACTCCTTTCATTCAGGTAACCGATCTGCTCGATCACCTGCATGACCTCGCTCTCGGACTCGGTCATTGAATCGCGGATCTGCTCGCGCATCACGTCGATGAACGGCTGGGAATCTTTGATGTCGGCATCGACTGCATTGCGGGCTGCTAACTCACGGGAGATTTCTTCAAAATTGAGCTTGCCGAATGCCCACATATCGGAGACAGCACTGCGGGCTTCAGTAAAGTGCATCTGCTTGTAAATAAGGCCTGGAAGCAACACAAACAAAAACAATAGCCCGGCGAAATGAAGACGGTAAGGCGTTAGCTCTGGCCCCAACGCATAAGACAATGAGAGCCAGAGCAGCACCAGGAGGGTGGTTCGAATGACCGCCTCGCGAATGATCCGGTTGCGAATTCGGCGCAGGCGGAAACTCTTATTCGCCGCGAGCCGGTCTTGACCGTCTGCGAGATTTGTTTGCCGAGGAGCAATTGCATTGCGTGCTGAAGGCGCCTGCGCCATGATTTTATGCTCCCGGCAGAACTTTTTTAATGACTTTGATTAGGTCGTCTCCGGTGACGGGCTTGACCAGCCAGCCGGTGGCTCCCTGACGTTTTCCTTCGTCGCGTTTGGACGCCTCGCTTTCGGTGGTCAACGTAAGGATAGGAATAAACTTGAAGCCGGGCAACGCGCGCACTTTCCCGATCAGTTCAAGGCCGCCCATGACGGGCATGTTGACATCGGTAAGAATCAAATTGGGCTTGATTCCCGACTTCAATCTATCCAGAGCTACCTGTCCGTTGTTGGCGGTCTCGACCACGAAGCCATTCATGGACAGAGTGGTTTTCAGGCTCATCACCATGGTGACCGAGTCATCGACGACGAGGATTGTCATTGCCATGGATATTCCTTATGCACGGATTGCAATGCGGTCTCCATCTCTGCAAGCAGTTCAGAGGCCATTGGCTAGCGCTGAATTGTCTGCCTAGCCCTAGTGAGCAGCGGCATTCGGGCAAAAGAGAACGCCGAATGCCGTTGGCTGGAATCGGAGGTACAGATAGTTCATCGTCCGCATTCTCAGGAGGGTTAGGAAATAATGGCGCAGGGCAACCGTGGAGCATGGGAACGCAAAAACGTTTGAGGATGAACGATTCTGAGGATCTGCCAAGAATTGAATTGGTCGGGAATTATTCATGATCGGAGCATGGCAAGTCATCCTGATGTTCCTTTTGGCAAGCGATTGTTGTTGGTTGAGCGGGCTTGCGAACCTTCCAGGGCAGTTCAAAAGATTCTAAAACCAACTGTCGTGGCATCCCACCCATTCGCAAAGAACGCGAATGGATGGGGCACAGAGCTTTGGGTGGAGCAACGATGGAACCGCTATAAAAACTGGGCGTTTTGCTGTCAAAGCGCCCCTATTTTCGTGGAAAACCGCCCTTTTTCAAGCGGAATTCGCTCGTTTTTGATAAGCCGATTCTCACGTAGCGGTACAAAGTGTGCGTTTTCGCGCACATTGAAGATTTTTCCTGAAACTGTGTTTTAGTCAGGAATGACGCGGGTATTCTTCACTTTCTTGGCCTCGTTTTCTTCTCGGGATGCGTAATCATCTGCAAAGAAATCGGCTAAAAATAAATATTTATAGGGGGGGTGGGGGGTAGGCTTTGAGTGGCAGGGAACAGGGAACAGGGAGCAGGGAGCAGGGAATAGGGAATAGGGAACAGGGAACAGGGAACAGGGAACAGTAAGAACCCGTGTCTGACATGGTTGTTCATTCTTTGATTGTGCGCGCTGGAAAGATAATGTTCTGCAAGTGGCGAGGAAAAAGTGCGTTTAGCCTGGCGATCATCCCCTGTGAAACCTCTGATTGCTGGAGTAATCTAGTTGTTCAGGAGATTGTTGCCAAAGATGCTTAAGCTTCGCCACGACCGACTCGCAGTTCTGGTTGTTCTTGCCCTTTTATTGCCGGTGCTTTGCGCGCAGGCGGCCCCGGATGCGCCCAAGGAAGACTACGTCCGGGTGCATTATACGAAGTACGAGTATCGCATTCCGATGCGGGACGGCAAGCGGTTGTTCACGGCTGTTTATGTACCGAAGGACGCCGCTGCCGGCCCTTACCCGATGCTGCTGAACCGGACTCCTTACAACGTTGAACCTTACGGAGAAGATCAATATCCGCGGCAGCTTGGCCCTTCGGAGGAGTTCGAGAAGAGCGGTTACATTTTTGTCTACCAGGATGTGCGCGGGCGGTGGATGAGCGAGGGAGAATTCGTGGAAATGCGTCCGCACATCGATGAGAAGAAGTCGCCACAGGATGTGGACGATGCCTCGGATACTTATGACACGATCGAGTTTCTTTTAAAGCATGTGGCGAATCACAACGGCAAGGTGGGAATATACGGGATCTCTTATCCTGGGTTTTACACATCGGCGTCGATTATCGACTCGCATCCTGCGCTGGTTGCGGCCAGCCCTCAGGCGCCGATGACGGACCTGTTTATGGGTGACGACGGCTATCATGGCGGAGCATTCATGTTATCGGCGAACTTTGGATTCTATGCTCCTTTTTTTCATCCGCAGGAGACGCCGATGAGCCCGAAGCCGGGAGTCGAGTTTGATTTTGGTACTCCAGACAGTTATGAGTTTTATCTCAAGGCGGGTAACATTGCCAATCTTGATAAGCGTTACCTGAAGGGATCCAACTGGCTATTCAACGACCAGTTTAAGCACGACACGTATGACAGTTATTGGCAATCGCGGGATTTGTCACGGCATATGAAGAACGTGCATTGCGCAGTGCTGGTGGTGGGTGGTTGGTACGATGCGGAAGATTTGAGCGGTCCTTACAAGACATTCAACGCGATCGGCAAGTTTAATCCGCAGACGCCGGCAACGCTGGTGGAAGGCCCCTGGGTGCATGGCGGCTGGGCGCGCAGCGATGGGAGCCGGCTAGGGGATGTGGAGTTCAATGCGAAGACGGGAGAGTATTTCCGTAGTAACTTGCAGTTTCCTTTTTTTGAGTATTATTTGAAAGGCAAAGGCAAAGGACTGCCGCGCGCGGTGGTATTTGAAACCGGGACCAATGTATGGCGGAACTTTGATTCATGGCCGCCGAAGGCCGCCGCGGCGAAGATGCTGTATTTTCACGCAGGCGGCAAGCTGAGCTTTGAAGCGCCTACCGAAGAGGTCGGCGTGGACGAGTATGTAAGTGATCCGAATCATCCGGTGCCGTTTGTGAGTTATACCACTGACACCGTTCCGCAGCGGTACATGGTGGACGATCAGCGCTTTGCCAGTTACAGGCCGGATGTTCTGGTTTATGAGAGCGAGCCATTGGAAGAGGATGTGACGATTGCCGGGCCGATTTCACCTCGGCTGAAGATTGCCAGTTCGGGCACGGATTCGGATTTCGATGTGAAGCTCATCGACGTTTATCCGGAGGATTATCCTGACCCGCAGGATGTGTCGCACGGCAATAAGCACATTCTTGACGCGCCTCCGCTGCACATGGGGGGCTATCAGCAATTGCTGCGGGGTGAGCCATTCCGGGCCAAGTTTCGCAATAGCTGGGAGAAGCCTGAGCCACTGACGCCGGGCAAAGAAGTTGAGATCAACTTTACGATGCCGGACTTATTCCACACGTTCCGCCGCGGCCATCGTATGATGGTTCAGGTGGAAAGTTCCTGGTTCCCTTTGACGGATCGCAATCCGCAGACTTTCACCGATATTCCGAATGCGCGGCCAGAGGAGTTTCAGAAAGCCACCGAGCAAGTCTTCCGCCAGCAGGGCGCGGCGAGCGGCGTGGAGGTTATGGTGATGCCGAAGAATTAGCTGCCAACTTCAAGCACTTATTGTGTCTTTTCATCTCGATTGAATTCTTAGCTTGAATTGTTTTGTGCGAATGTTATTCCGATTCAGCGCCGATAGCTGGGAACCACGAGCTAGAAGCCGCATCTCAACCATGAGGCCGAAATGATCACTTATAAACTCCCCTTTGTCATGCTGTTGCCGTTCGCGTTTTTTGCGGCCGTTGCGCCAGCGATTCATGCCGAAGAAGGTATGTGGACCTTTGATAACCCGCCGCTGAAGCAGTTAGCGGCCAAGTATAGCTTTCATCCAACGCAGGCGTGGCTGGATCATTTGCGCCTGGCGAGCGTGCGGTTGAATGACGGTGGGTCAGGATCGTTTGTAAGTCCCGATGGGTTGCTTTTGACCAATCATCACGTAGCGCGCGGCCAGTTGCAGAAGAATTCGACGGCCGAGCACGACTATCTGCGCGATGGTTTTTACGCGACCACGCAGGACGCAGAGATGATATCCCCAGACCTGGAAGTGAATGTGCTGGTGGGAATGGAAGACGTGACGGCGCGGATGCAGGGCGCGGCCAAGGAGATTGGCGACGAGGCGAAGGCGCTGAAGGCCCGCGACGCCGAGCGTGCGGCGATTGAAAAGGAGAGCAAAGAAAAGACGGGCCTGCGCTCAGACGTGGTTTCGTTCTATCAGGGCGGCGAGTATTGGCTCTATCAGTACAAGGCATATACCGACGTGCGTTTGGTCTTTGCGCCCGAGCAGCAGGCAGCATTTTTTGGCGGCGATCCGGATAACTTCACTTACCCGCGCTATGACCTGGACATGGCTCTGTTTCGCGTTTACGACCATGGCAAGCCGTTGCACAGCGATCAGTTTTTGAAGTGGAACGCGAAGGGCGCGGCGCCGGGTGAGCTGATTTTCATTTCCGGTCATCCGGGGTCGACGGAGCGCGATGATACGGTGGCGGAGTTACTGATGGAGCGTGACGTGAGGGGGCCGGCGGTGGTGGAGTACTTGCAGCGGCGCATTGCCACCGCGCAGGCTTTTGCCGCACAGGGGCCCGAGCAGCAGCGGTTGGTGGGCAGCACCATCTTCAATCTGCAAAACAGTTTGAAGGTCTATCTGGGCCGTGCCCAGGCGCTGGCCGACCCAACCATCATGGCGAAGAAACAAGCCGATGAAGATGACTTCCGCGCCAAAGTAAATGCCAATCGAGAATGGAAGAAGAGTTATGGCAAAGCGTGGGATGAAATTGCGCGCGCTGAAGAGAAGGTGAAGCCGGAGATCAAGGGCCAGCTTTTCCGCCGCACTGGAAGCCAGATGTTTGGCCTGGCGCTGCAGATCGTGCAATACGTCGCCGAGATCAAGAAGCCCGATGGCGACAGGCTTCCGCAATATCACGAGGCCGGGCTTGACTCGCTCAAGTTTGAATTGCTGTCGCCTGCTCCGATCTATGCTTCCACGGAGAAGCTGTTCATGTCGGCTTCGCTCAAGCTGGGCCAGGAAAAGCTGGGGAAGAACGATGCGTTTGTTCAGGCGATTCTGCAGGGCGGTGACGTGGATGCGACTGTGAATGCGATGGTGGATGGGACGAAGCTGGGCGACCCGGCCTTCCGCAAATCGCTGCTGGATGGCGGCGAGGCAGCCGTGGCCGCTTCCAGTGATCCAATGATTGCGGCTGCGCGGCGCGTGGACCCCATTGTGCGCGAGACTACCCGGCGGGTGCGCGACACGGTCAGCAGCGTGCTGACTCCAGCCGGGGAAAAGCTGGGCAAGGCGCGTTTTCTTGTGTACGGGAAAGACGCTTATCCCGATGCTACTTTCACGCTGCGGCTTAGCTACGGAACGGTCGATGGCTTTCCTTATAACGGCACCGTCGCGCCGCCTTTCACAACCTTCTATGGGCTCTATGATCGCTCGGCCAGCTTCAGCAATCAGCCGCCTTTTGACCTTACGCCTAAAGAAGTGGCGGGGCGCGACAAGCTCGAGTTATCGACTCCGCTTGACTTTGTTTCGACGGGCGACATCATCGGTGGCAACTCCGGCTCGCCGGTGGTTAATCGCGATGGCGAATTGGTGGGCCTGATCTTCGACGGCAACATCGAGTCGCTGGCTGGGGATTTTGTTTATGACGGCAGCAAGAACCGGGCGGTTGCGGTTCACTCGGCTGCCATGATTGAGGGACTGCGGAAGCTCTATGGGGCCGGCGCCTTGGCCGATGAGTTGGAAGGAAAGAAATAACTTGCCTGCATGGTCGCCAACAAGAAGGGAGCCACGCAGGCTCCCCTTTTGCTGTGCATATTTGACCGCGCGCATCCTGTTTACCTGCGTGGAACCTGAGTGAGAATCCAGCGGACCAGTTCTTGCCCCGCGGCGTAGTTATCATAGGCAACGGGCAGTTTGCGGCCATCGACGTATTCGTTGTAGAGCCAGGGATCGACGGTGGCAAAGACGGTTCCTTTGCCGTACTTCGCAGTGGCCATCAGAGTATCTCCGTGATCGCGTAGCAGCGAGACGGCCGGAAACTTAGCTGAGATCGTGCAGATTTCTTTCATGTATGCGGTATGCGGATCGTGAAAGATGGGCCCGCCGCCTTCGATCGCTACTTTCCCCATCTCGAATTTGTTGCCGTCTACCTGATTGCGCAACACACTGTTGTAGTGGATGCCAAAGCGCTCGGCCAGCAGGTTGAGGTGGTCAAGATCGGCATTGCCCGGATCGTTTTCCATGATAACCAGAACGCCTCCGGCTTTCACCCATTCGGCAATCTGAGCCGCATCTTCCGGCTGCATGTAATGCGGGGTTGGATTTTTCACCGGAATATCAGGAGAGACGATGATGTAGACTTGCGCTTGGCGCAGCAGGTCAAGCGTTGGCGCAGTGTAGAGCATCTTTGTCTCGGCGCCGAAGTTATTGAAGATGTGGCCGAAGAGTGAGTAGCCGCTGTTACTCTGATCGTTCCACTTATAGTGAAAGTAAACCAGCTGGCCGGATGCGTCGGAGTGCTTCTGACTGTTGAACCAGGCATCCAGAAGAACCGTCTTGCCAAGGCCCAGCTTCACATTCGCTCTGTTCTCTATCTCGACGCTGGCCAGAAGAAATGCTCCAACACCTTTGGGATCGTTGCTTACAATTTTCTCGCCGATGTAATAGGCATAGCTCCCATCGCGATATGGATCGCCGCCAAGGCCTGCTGCCTTCACCGTTCCGGCAAGCGAGACCGCGTCGCCGGGGCCGGTCTGGATAAAGTTCGTCAAAATGCCCTGGTAGCCGCGCTGAGCATTGGCCAGATAGCTCTCGGGAAGGTAGCCTTGACGCACGCCTCTGGCCAGCGCGTAAACGAACATGCACGAGGCGGATGACTCGAAGAAATTTCCCTTGTCCCTGGGTTTATCGAGCACTTGATACCAGAGGCCAGTGGTTTTGTCCTGGTAGCGAGTTATCGCCGCGGCATCCTTTTCAAGAGCATTGAGCAAGAGCCTTCGTCCCGCAGATTGCTGGGGATAATAAGCCAGGGTATCGACCAGCGCCATCATATGCCAACCCATGGCGCGCGCCCAGAACTGCGACGAAAGGCCGGTCTGCTTATCGGCCCAGCGCTCCTGCTTCGACTCGTCCCAGCCGTGATAGAGCAGG
Organism: Occallatibacter sp.; assembly: GCA_049513195.1. Lineage (GTDB taxonomy): Bacteria > Acidobacteriota > Terriglobia > Terriglobales > Acidobacteriaceae > Telmatobacter. The sequence goes on along the minus strand of JBEKWJ010000031.1, from coordinate 5,104 downwards.
CCGGTTTTGGCGTCGCGCGCGTGATCTTCAATCAAGCCGAACTGATGAGTGATGTCTTCGAAGGCCTCGGGGTGATGAAAGGTTGAAGCATATTCGGCATAGAATGGCTCGGCCATGTAAAGGCCATCGAGCCACATTTGATTGGGGTATCTCTGCTTGTGCCAAAAGCCGCCGGAGGCCGTGCGGGGCTGATTGCGAAGCTGCTGGTAGAGCAGCGTGGCGGCCTTGGCGTAGCGAGCATCCTGAGTGATGCCGTATAGCAGTAGCAACTGACGTCCCAGCAGGATGTTATCGAGCTGATTCTCCTCTGGCTTGAACGTGGGGATGGAACCATCGGGAGTTACAAACTGATCGACCGAACTTTTGATGTAGTTATAGAATCGCGGATCGGCGGTGTTGAGCCAGACGGCATCCATGCCTTCCAGCAGCGTGCCTAGTTCATAATTCCAGGCCCAGTGAGCGTCGGCGGGCGCGAAGCGTCCATCTGGCCAGCGCGCGATTGCCGCATTGGCCGCGCGCTCTGACCATGGATGTTCTTCCGCACGAACTGCGATCACACTGCTGCCTATTGTTGCGACTAGAAAGGTCAACCAAATCAGAATTCGATTACTCTTCATTTTGACTCCGTGTGTTCTGCGTTCCATTTGTCAAAACGGTCAAGCGCGCGCTTGGAATCGGCGCTGAACCAACTGTAGCCGTTGCGGCGTTCCCTGGACAATTCACTTAGATTGTCGTGAATGGATTTGTCGCGGTCGGCAAAGACGGGGATGTCGGTGCCGGTCTGATAGTAGCGTGCCCAGAGGGGGCCAGCACCGGGAGTGGGGACAAGCTGGCGTCCTTCTGGCCCTCGCTGGTATCGCTGGTTATAGATGGCCGTCTTTTTGAACCATGCCGCCGCGGCGCGAATCGACCGCCGCTGGGCCGCCGTCGGATGCGGCAGATCGTTCATCAGCAGCAACAGGAGAGCTGCACTCTCGCTGGCGCATTGGGCCGGAGGCTCGAAGTTGCGCCCTGAGACGGGCTGCAAGGTGAGCGCATCGTCCTGTTGCGGCCACACCGTGAGCGTTCCATTGGCAACGATCTGCGTGGCGAGGATGCATTGAATGCCGCGCTTGAAGCTGGTCGCGGCGCGCGCGCGAACACTCTGGGGAACGAAGGAAAACTCCTCACGGCCATTCGCCGCATGACTCATCAGATCGACCACTTGCGTCATGGCGTCGTCGTTATAGGTGATGGCATCGTGATAGCCGCCTTCGAGCGGCCATACCTGCGGCCACCCGCCGTTGGGAAACTGGGCGGCAAACAGATAGTTCATTCCGCGCAGAAAAGTTGCGCGATACGCTGCTCCGTCCTTGGCGCCCACGGCTGCAATCACTTTAGCGAGGAAGTTCATTTGGGTGGTGGTGGCGTCGTTATCAATGGTGCCCACATAATTCCACTCCGGCTCAAGGGGAGCATCGAAGTCGCCGGGAGTTAGAAACCTGGACAGATTGTTGGGGGTGAAGGCCTCGCCGGGGCGGCGTGGCTCTTTACTCATATCCATATTTTTCCCCCACCCACCGGCCGGGGTCTGGAAGGAGACAATCACATCCGCGATGTGGCGCGCTTCTGCGCCGGCATACCAGGCTGGCTCACGATCGAGCGGGATGCTGCGGGCTGAGTAGTCATGCGGCGGCTCGGTTGGCTTGGCGATTCCAACGCGCTTCAGTTCGGCTTGCAAAAAATCCTTGTCTGCTTGACGCTGGCGCTGGGAGCGCTCCAAATATGCGACCCAGGCGCTGCGGTCGCTGGGCGGTAGCAGGGCGATGCGCTCACGCGTCAGAGGCTGGACGGGAGGGTTGGTTCCAACGGTGGCAGCAGCGGCTGTTGTGAGGCCAGCAAGCAGGATTACTGCAATCGTACAAACATATAAAACTTTGCGAATCTTCTGAGTCATACTGAGGTCTATCCGGGTACCAGTTAAATTTTAAGTGCAATCGATCTGATTTTATATTGCAAAAATGAAGAGGCTGCCGATTACGACCGGCAGCCTCTTCAGCTAAAGCAAGGAATCGCTTAGAACTCGATGCGAGCCGAGAACTGTGCAGCCTTGCGGTTGTAGGCAGTGCTTTGGGTGACTTGTCCGAAGCTCGCATTGCCGAGCACTGTGCTGGCAACGCTGAACTGGGTCTTGTTGGTGACGTTGTACCACTCAGCGCGGAAGTCCAGCTTGGAGGCTGCCGTGATGTGCAGCGGGAAGCTGCGCACCATGGCAAGGTCAAGCTGGTAATTGCTGGGGCCGTAGAGGTTGTAGGGAGCCGTGCGCGGCGCGTCGCCAAAGGTATAGGAAGGCGCATACGTCGTATTGAGCAGCGTCGAAACGGGGTTGATGAACGGGCCGCTGGGGATGGTGGTTCCGGTGCTGGGAACGATGTAGCTGATCGAGGTGTAATTGGCCAAAGTTGCGCCTTTACCCCATTTTCCAGCCAAGCGAGCCGGCCCGAAAAAGTTCTTGTTGAGGGTCGGCGCACAGGAACTGGTGCTTTGAGCCAAGGAGGGATTCGTCTGGCAAGCCGACGCCGTGATGGCCAGCGGTGAGCCGGAGTATGCCTGATAGACCCCGGAGAACTTGAAGCCGCCGAGGACTGCCCGTTCCACGAATTTATCCGCGAGGACTGTCTTGCCGAAAGGCCAATCCCAAACCGCAGTCACGACCATGTGTTGTGGCTGGCTGGAAGTGGAGAGTGAACGTTCTATGCGGTCTGCCGGGAAGGACAGGCCATCGGTGAGATGGTTGGCAATGGTTCCGGCAGGAATTGCATAGCCGGAGCGGAAGGTGCCAGTATCGTCAATGGTCTTCGACCAAGTGTAGTTCGCATTGAGCGTGAGCCCGCGCCATGCACGCATGTTCATAAGAAGCTGCAGGGCGTTATAGTTGGTGTTGCCAACGTAACCGAAGGAGTCAGAGGGCGACTCGAACGGATAGGGCTTCAAAAGAGTGCTCAGCGGCTGATTGGTTACGTATTGATTCTGGGCTGCGGTTGGGCATCCCAGGTTGTAGGTCGTGCAATCCGTGGCGATCGTGGCGGTACCCTGGTCGGCCAAGTGCGGATATGGCACGGTCAACAAATACTTTGGATCGAGCTGATTGGAAAATTGTCCGCGAGCCGTCATGCTATCCAATTGCAGGAAGTGGCCCTCTGACCCTACGTAGGTAGCATTGACCGTTACCGCATTGCTCAACTGATGCTGAACGCCAAAGCTCCAGTTGAGGTACTCAGGTGCGCGGCCTCCCAGATACGGGTCATCATAATTCGAAGTTGAAGGAGTTCCCGTGTAGCTGGTTGTACTTCCGGCTATGACGTTGGTAGTGTAGCCAGTGCCGTACTGTGGACCCGACGCTGCGCCCGCCGCGGGAGTATAGGTGGGAATTACGTCAGTGCCTCCGACGAGAAGGTTCGACATGGTAGTTTGGTCGTTAGTTGACGAGAAGGACGGTGAAGCTGCGAAGCCCAGCGTTCCGAGAGTAGAGGCAAGGCCGCCTACAGCGTCTCCATGGGTGAACATGACGCCGTATGCGGTGCGGATGACAGTCTTGGAATCGATCTGATACGCCAAGCCCACGCGCGGCCCAAAATTCCTCATGTAATTGAAGATCTTGTTGGAGCAGTTGCAGGTGTTGGCGCCGGATCCCGCGAAGTTCAGGGCTCCAGGCAAGTTTGTAACTGGGTTGGTGACTGTGGGGTCGAAGAAGCTCGCGGCGTTATTCGATTCTCTGACGCTTGGGTAGTAATCGTAACGCAGACCGAGATCGAGAGTGAGCTTCGATGAGACCTTCCAATTATCCTGGACATAGGGCGAGATAGCACGGAAGCGCGCGCTGTATCCCGGATGGAATGAATAATCCGTGAAGCTGCCCTTGTCGATTTGGCCCAACAGGAAGCTGGCATATGCCAAACCAGTGCCGCTCTTCACGGTGTAAGAGCCCGGTGTTGCGAAGCCCGCCGTCTCGGTAGCAGCCGCAGCGAGGGTAATGGGGGTTGAACCGGCCCCGGTTGCGCTATAGGTGTTGTACTGCATCCAGGCAACCTGTCCGCCAAAGGTGAAGTTGTGCTTGCCGACGGTCCACTGCAGGTTATCGAGCGCCGTGTAGTTGTTCGCGATGGTTGCATTCGAGGTTGTGCCACCCCAATTGGTCGGGGGATCCGTACCTGCAAAGGTTGTAATTGGGAAGGTCTGCTGCGCCTGGCCGGCAGGCAATCCACCTAGTCCCATAGTTGTTGCAGCATACGCTGGTGCCTGATCTGGATTGAATGTGGGACCGTTGTAGCGGGCGAATCCCCACTTGATCTGGTTGACGAGGTGCGGCGTGAAGACATGCGTCTCTTCAATCAAGCCGACGGCGGTTTTGGGTGCAAAGGCCTGGCCATAGTTAAACGGTATGGGACCAACGTTGCGGCCCGCAGTGTTTTGACCGACAGGAATGGAACTGGCCTGGCGGCCGATGGCCGCGATGAATGTGAGCGTGTCACTCGCAGTGGCCAGGTAGTCAATGCGATCCGTGGTGGACCAATTGGTAAGCCCCGTAGGATTGGGGGCAATGTAGTTGTTTTGCAGAGCCGCTTGGTTGATGCCGGCAGCGGGCGGCAAAAGGGCCTGCATCGCCGATGAAACCGCTGAAATCTCGCTCGCGGGGGAGCCAGCGTAATTGATTGCGCCATTGGTGCCGTTGGGGATGACATTCGGCCCAACCGTACCAATTGCCACCGGATTGCCGGCAGCGCCTTTCGTGGCACCCGGACCGAAGCCGTACTGGTAGCGGCAGAACCCATTGGTACTGTTCGCCGTGCAGGCCGCCTGCGAGCTGGGGTCATAGATAGGAAGAAGACCGGCTGCGCTGAAATTGCCCTGCTGCTGGGCTGTTGTTGGAAAGGTCATCGGCGTCGGGGTTGCGCTGGTATAGCGGAAGCCGTTGTAGTTTCCGTAGTAGAAGACCTTTTCCTTCCACTTGCCGAAGGGCACAAGCGGGCCGCTGAGGTTGATGCCGTACTCGTTGCTGTGCTCGACCGGCTTGACTGCAACGCCGAGGACCGGATTGATGGCCTTGCCGAAGAAGCCCCAGGTA
>JBEKWJ010000030.1:0-56022 GCA_049513195.1 Occallatibacter sp. | reverse complement strand
AGTGGCTGCGGCCTGGGCCTTGTGCTCAGCGTTGACGGCGTTCTGGGCTACGCCGACGACGGCTTGCTCTTCCTTGTGGCAGGCGGCCAGGGAAACGGCCAGAAGCAAAGCCATGGCCGCAAATCCTTTGAGTCTCGAACGCTGAATCACATTACAAGTTTAACAGGCGCCGCGATCGCCGCTCTCCGCGTGGAGGCTGGAGAGGGCGTGACCGATGGGGTTGAACCTGGCACAGTCCGTCGGCTGCTGTATTCTGTTTGGGAGCAGGAAGACGTTCATGCGTTTTACGGAATCAAAAAAGTCGTATGGCATCGACCTCGACGCCGACCCGGTGTTTGTGCCGAATGGCTTTGAGGTCGTGGAACATCGCAAGGGGGGCTTCGTTGCGTGGACTCCCCATAAGCCGCAATTCGAATTGTATTTGCCGGAGAGCCAGCGTAAGGGAATTGTTGAGGGCGCGAAAGTGCTTGAGGAGCTTGAGAAGTTCGATGGCACCATCGTGAATGCCAATGCCCTGGATTTTTTAATCGATCATGTGGTAGATTTTCCGTGGATCATTCCGGATGCATGGAAGAATGTCGATCTTCAAAGGACGAAACACATTCTTTTTTGGGGAACAAAATACCTCTATGACGGAAGCCTCTGCGTGCGTTCACTGGATTGGAGCGCGGATGCGCGGGAGCGGGTATGGAGATCGGGCTATTGCTGGATTGAAAATCGCTTGAATTCGCAATTTCCCGCGGCGATGATGCGTAAGCCTGCGCCCGTTGCTTCCAGTTGATTTTGGTTTCTTTTGAGGGCACCTTCGACCCTCTCATTTGCGAGCGGCTAGCGGCTGGCAGTACGCTAATTCCTATGGTTCAATCCCGCTGCGCGATGCGATTCATACCCTTCCGACGGACCTGTTTCGACCAGTGCCTCCAGATTTCGCTACGGGCAGCATTCTCGATTTGCCTGGGTTTGATGCTGAGCCTTTGCGCTTCGGCGAAAGCCGCAAAAGAGTTTGCACCGGCGACGTTGCTGGAAGCGGCTGATTATCTTCCGTGCGGCGATGGCTGCTCGGCGCGTAACGATACAGCCAGCGTTTTTTGTTTTCGGATGGGCGATCAGATTCTGTTGGGGGAAGGCAAAAGCTACCTGCATGAAGGCAAGTTCACCAGCCTGGAAGAGCTTGCCGGAAAGCAGTTCCAGATTCGATTCAACCGGCGATACCTCTGGATCATGCCGCCCGGAGGCGGCGTGACGAAGATCGAGCGCGGCAGCGAGTTTGAGAATTTCAAAGAAGCCGAATGCGTTACGGAGGTTCACAGACCAATTCTTGCCGCCGCCTACGCACTGAAGCAGCCAGCCAAGGTTCCCGCCGCTGCATTTGCGCTTGCCGGCTCAGGCAAAGGCCAATACCCGGCCCGGTTTTTGTGGTTCGCGTGCGCCCTGGAGTCTGACAAAGCTACGATCACCTGCCGGAGATGGTATTCGAATGGCGATTTTTATGGCAAAGATTGGTTTTGCGCGCGCACGGTGAATGGATTGCCGGATACGGAGTTTGAAATCGATCCCCTGCTCAGCCAGGATGGCAAACTGGTGCTGAAATCGGGAGCAGTGCTGCGGCATGATGGCCGGGCACGAACCAATGACGCACTCGACCGGCCCGGTGAGGCCTGCCGGTAAGGTTAGAGGAATGGGGAATTGGAAGACCAACACCGACGGCCGGAAAAAGCTAGAACTTAAACAAGCTAAAGACTTTAAAATGGTCGGGACGGGCAGATTTGAACTGCCGACCCCTCGCACCCCAAGCGAGTGCTCTACCAGGCTGAGCCACGTCCCGACACAATTGAGCCAGCTCGCGCGGAGTCGGCTTAGGGGTCTTCATCAGTTTACACGAGGCAGCACCTGCGCGCCTGCGCAAGGTGAGAAATCATTCTTGGAATGAATGCCACTAGTCGATCAGCATCGGCCAGCCGCAGCATCTGTTCCCTGATCCCTGTTCCCTATTCCCTGCTTTTTCACTATGACGGCGGAACAAACTCCTGCGGCAACCCAAGCCCATCGCTGAAGAAGAACTGCTCCATCTGCTCGACCAGAAATTGCTGCGCCTGCGGGGTCCAGGGCTGTAGCCGGTACTCGTTCAGCAGCATCTTCTGCCGCTCAATCCACTCCCCCCACGCCGCCTTCGAGACATTCTTATAAATCTTCTGGCCAAACTCCGAGTCAAAAGGAGGCTCTTCAAGGCCCTCCATCTCCTTCTTGTTTCGAACGCAAAAAACCATGTGCGCCATTCTTCAAGCTCCTGTCCCTATTGTAGGGGATACGACGCGAACCTCGCCGGTTGGCAACATCGGCCTGCCCAAAAGAAGCGTCCTTGCGTTTGTGCCACATATAAACCTCACGCTACGGATAACGATTCGCAGTCCCGCGCGGAGATTCTGCTTGACAATCGTCCGCGCTACCGTTTTACCTAGTCTCGTCTCAAATCCAAGCCCCGCGCAGACGTCCGTCCGGATCTCCCCCCTTTTTCGGATTCGGCGAGGGCGTAGAGCAATTGACTTCGCAAACTGAATTCAATCTCAAAGGAGCCAACGTGCCTGAACAAACTCCGTCAAACCCAATTCAGCCCCTACCCGTGCAGTCCGGTATCTCTGACAATGCCGCGGCTGGCCTTGCCTACTTCACCTTCATTCCGGCGATCATCTTTCTGATCGTTGCGCCCTACAACCAGAAATCCTCGATTCGCTTCCACGCGTGGCAGTCGATTCTGCTGACCGTTGCGGCAGTCGTTATCAATATTGCGCTTTCCATTGTCCTGGGATTTACGTTGCTCTTCCTTGGATTTTTCGTCTTTGGACTCATCTGGAAGCTGATCGACCTGTGCTGGCTTATCATTTGGCTTATACCAACGATCAACGCTTTCAATGGAAAGGTCTTCAAGCTGCCCATCATCGGTGATTATGCCGAAAAGCTGGCTAACAAGTAACCAGGTCCTTTTCGCGACGGTAAGCCAGAACGGCCTCCGCTTGGAAACGGTTCTCGCTTACCGCCGCCTGCCTTTCTTTCCCAGCTTTTTTCTACCCTTAAAGGACCGTCCCGGCGCGCTGGTCGCCTTTTTCTTCTTCGCCTTCGGGCGGGGCGGGGCAGCTTTCTTTCCGGCCGCGCGTCCCGTCAGCGGAATACCGTCCTCCACAATCGAAAACTGCAGCTTGCGTTCCTGCGCCAGAATGCGGTCCAGAATCACCTGCACGCGGTCGCCAGCGCGGAAGCGGCGTCCGTTGCGCTCGCCGATAATCTCATGCGTATTCTCGCGCCAGGTATAGCGGTCGTCGCGCAGCGAATCAATCGGCACCAGACCCTCGACAAACAGGTCGGTCAGCTCCACAAAGAGGCCATATTTCGCCGGATTCAGCACCAGCGCGGCAAACTCCTCACCAACGCGGTTCTCCATGAAGCGCACTTTCTTCCACTCCACCAGCTCGCGCTCGGCTTCGGCAGCGCGGCGCTCGGTTTGGCTGGTCTCTTCGGCAATCTGCGCCAGCTCAGCCTCGGGGATGGGCGGCTCAATCATAGTTCTGTCATCCTGAGCAGAGCGGAGCGGAGTCGAAGGACCTGCTTTTCCGGCTGGGTGCCCCATCCTCGCCGCGCTTTTGTCTTTGCGGCTTGGGTGGGAAGCCAAACCGCTCGACAATCCCTCATTCGGATGCGTCCAAGGCGAGCCCTGCCGCCCTTCGTCGACCACCCCCCCGCCGCTCACGCCCTCCCGCAGCAGCGCCTTCACAATGCGGTGAACAATCAAATCCGGATAGCGGCGAATCGGCGAGGTAAAGTGCGTATAGCTGGGCGCAGCCAGCGCAAAGTGGCCTTCATTAATCTCTGAATAGCGCGCCTGTTTGAGCGAACGCAGCATCAGGTAGCTCAGAATCCGCTCTTCCGGCTTGCCCTCAATGCGCGCGGCCAGCTTCTGATACATCCGCGGCGTAACAGGAATGTCTTCCGCAATCTCGTGTGTACGAGCCTCGCGTCCTGTGCGCTTCGCGTCGCGCCGGTCCCCGCGTGTCTGTATACGCTTCACCGGCAGCGCACCCAATCCCAGTGTGTAGCCGAAGCTGGCCGCCAGCTCTTCAAATTGCACCACGCGGCGCGGCTCCGGCTTCTCGTGGATGCGATAAAGCGAAGGCACGCCCAGGTCCTCGGTCCATGTGGCCACACATTCGTTGGCCGCCAGCATAAACTCCTCGATCAGCCGGTTGGCCCATGTCCGTTCAGACTTGGTCACGCCGCGCATCTGTCCCTGTTCATCAAACTCAATCAATGGCTCGGGCAGGTCGAAGTCGATGCTGCCCCGCTCCTCGCGCCGCTTGTTCATCAGCCCGGCCAGCTTGCGCATTCGCTCGAAATCGGGAACCAGCGTGGCATAGCGTGCCCGGGTCTCAACATCGTTTTCGAGAATCGCGTGGACTTCCGTGTAAGTCATCCGCGCCGCCGAGCGAATCACGCCCTCCACAATCTCGTAGCTCTCGATGCGCCCGTTCGTGTCAAGCTGCATGATGCAACTCAACACCAGCCGGTCTTCGCCGGGGCGCAAGCTACAAATTCCCGTGGAGAGCTCTTGCGGCAGCATGGGAATCGCGCGATCGGGAAAGTAAACGCTGGTTCCGCGCAGCCGAGCTTCAAGATCAAGATCGGTTGCGGCGCGGACGTACTCAGACACGTCGGCAATATGAACCTGCAACTCGTAACCGCCGTCTGCGCGCTCGTTTACCAGCACCGCATCGTCAAAATCCCGGGCCGTCTCGCCGTCGATGGTGACGATGGGTAGATCGCGAAAATCTTTACGGGTCAAGATTTCGGAGGGGTCGAGGTGAGCCACGGCGCGCGCCTCGGCCAGCACATTTTCCGGAAAGACTCTCGGCAACTGGTGTTTGCGGATGATCATTTCGACATCCACGCCAAAATCATCGGGATCACCCAGCACCTCGATCACCTTACCCACCGGCGGCTTGGTCGGCGTCGGCCAGCTTGTGATCTCAACATCCACCACCAGGCCTTCCAGGCTTTCGTGTTCCGTTTTTGCCGCCGCTTCAGTGCCCAGCACACGATGCGGCGTGCCAGCCTCGCTCGCCGGAGGAATCTCCTGCCCGGCGGGAATCAAAATCTGCTGCGTCATTCGCTCATCGAAGGGAGTCACCGTGTTTCCCGCAGCCCGATCCGATCGAGCATAGTCCCACCCCCGCGACGAAGACCTGTCGCCGGGGACCCCGTAGTGAAATACTCCAACGACGGTAGGGTTGCGCCGCTCCAGCACGCGCACAATGCGACCCATCCTGCGTCCATCGGCCTTGGGCGGTTCAAATTCCACCAGCACCTGATCGCCCTGCATCGCGCCGTTGATTTCGTTCGGAGGAATGAAAATATCCTCCCCTGGCGCGGTCGATTGAGAGGCCTGACGCGGATTCGGCCGGACAAAGCCATAGCCGTCGCGATGCAGATCAAGCCGCCCTGCAGCCAGATTGTCGCGCGTGCCGCCCGCGCCCAGCGGTCTCGGAATGCTCCAATGCTCACGGTCGATCTTGGTCAAAGCGCCGCGCACCGTCAGCCGCGCCAGTTGCTCCAGCAGCAAACGCCGCTCCCGCCCGCCGCCCAGCGACAACTCGCGCACCAGTTGCTTGTATCCGGCCTTCCCGCCAGCAGAGCGCGCAATCCGCGTGAGTAATTCCCGATCCGTCATAACTCAAGAGTAGGGTATTCGCATACCTTTTGCGATATTGGGTGCCTTAAGGAACCTCTGATCAAGTCGTGTCTTGTGTCAGGGCACAACTTTAGAGGCTGCGGAAAAACCCGTTCGGGCGGTAGGCCGGGGATTTATCCCCGGCATAAAGCCAACAAAATCAGCCGAGGGCTTTAGCCCCTGAGGGATGCAATTCGGGCTTTTCGTCGAAAACACAGCCCTTTTCCGCAGCTTCTTTAGTCGTGCCGTAAATGATCAGAAATGAGCGGGGCTTCTGCTCCATGAGCCACATCCAAAATTCAAAGAGGAACGCAAGAAGCGTCAGGGCATGACTTCAGTCGCGTCGTAAATGCTCAGAAATGAGCGGGGCTTCAACTGCATGAGCCACATCGAAAATTCAAAGAGGAACGCAAGAAGCGTCAGGGCAAGACTTCAAGTCGCGTCGTAAATGCTCAGAAATGAGCGGGGCTTCAACTCCATGAGCCACATCGAAAATTCAAAGAGGAACGCAAGAAGCGTCAGGGCACGACTTTAGTCGTGCCGTAAATGCTCAGAAATGAGCGGGGCTTCAACTCCATGAGCCACATCGAAAATTCAAAGAGGAACGCAAGAAGCGTCAGGGCACGACTTCAGTCGTGCCGTAAATGCTCAGAGATGAGCGGGGCTTCAACTCCATGAGCCACATCGAAAATTTAAAGAGGAACGCAAGAAGCGTCAGGGCACGACTTTAGTCGTGCCGTAAATGCCGCAAAAACAGTTGGGCTTTAGCCCCTGAGGGATCGATGGCTTCACCAAAGAGCTTGATCAGAGTCTCCTATTTGGGAGACACGGCCTTGCGGGGTTTCCTAGCTTTCTTCATCAGGCCGTAGATCGTGACTACGATGTACGCATTGATCTCTGAGGCTGCCTTGATCACGGTTGGAGCGATCGAGAACCAGTAGAATTTCGTAGCTTTTGGTGCCTCAATTCCAATGTCAAATTCACGCACCCTTGCAGAATCCCATAATTCTCTCGCCGCTTGTGGAAGTTCCTGAATCAATTTGCAGTACTCGCGTATCGCCGATTCCGGACTCTTTGGGTGCCTCGATGCCAGCTCAAGCTGCGCCTTGAACATCCGCCCCTCGCGTCCTACATAGAGCTCGATGATCTTATCCCCCATTGCGTCAACCAATGGGCGGAGATCCGATTTCGAGTAGATACGAAGGTCAACATTCAAGAACGTCGTCTTGTCCAAAACAAATGGGTGCACCGTACTCGCTCCTGATGGACGAATATACCAGCCAAGGCTTTTCGTTTGACGACCTGCGCGCCTTTCCTGTTGACCGCATCAGCCATCTCTCCGCTCAACCAAACCCCAATCTCGCAATTTCCCGGCGCGCTGGCTTAGAATAACGGAAACGCAATTGTCCCGGCGGACCACGAGGGGAGAAGATCCCATCAGAGGCCGTCAACGGGGCCGCCAAAGGCGTATACTTCGGCTGTCCATTCATTCAGACCTCGGGCCCACGGCAATGGCCCCTGCCTTGGATAACCCCAGTCCCCTCAGGACAGAAAAGGAAACTCGTGAGCGCTATGTGGAAACCCAGTCAAACCGGACCGACCAGCATCAACCCAATTCAGGAACCTTCTCGCCCCGTGCCGCCCGCTCCAGCCGCTGAACCCGTCAACCGCGCCCCGGTTTCGACTGGCGATCAGGCCACCATTGGCAAAAGCCTGGTGATCAAGGGAGAAATCACCGGCACCGAATCGCTCTTCGTCGACGGCAAAGTCGAAGGCAGCATCAACCTGCCCGGTAACCGCATCACGGTTGGCCGCAACGGCCAGGTTGCAGCCAGCGTCACGGCCCGCGAAATCGTCATTCTGGGCAAGGTGCGCGGCAATGTTTCCGCCTCCGACCGCGTGGACATCCGCGCCGAGGGCTCCCTCACCGGTGACGTGGCCGCGGCCCGCATCAGCATTGAGGATGGCGCATTCTTCAAGGGCGGCATCGACATCCGCAAACCAGATGTCAAGCCGGTAGTTCCGGGTTCAGCTCCAGCCGCTTCAGAGCCGCCCAAGCCGGTCCAGGCCTAAAACCGAGCCTTACATCTTCGCTCCGACACAAGCGTCCCTGCATTAGCGGGGGCGCTTGTGTCTTTGGCGGCCAAGTGAGGCGTTTGTCGGTCACTTCAGGGGGCGCGTGTGCCCTGGAGCAGGCTGATTTTAGGTAATTGAGCCAGTTCTTGCTGGAAATAAATCTGACACGAAATGTTTATTGTGTTCTTTAATTGACAGATAGTAATAAAGATGACAAATTATAAAGTGGAAATGAATAGAAAGATGGTCGGAAGATCGAATGTATCGCTATGAACGGCCAAAACGCTGGCTCCGCTATGACACAAAGGCCGTCATCAAGGCCCTCGTCGAGGCCAAATCGGCGGTTCAGGCGCTGACCGCCATGCCCTACCAGAAGAGCTGGGTCCAAACTCTGCAGCTCGAGCAAATGAGGCGGGAAGCGGCGGCGACCAGCCGGATTGCGGGCGGCGGCCTCACCGAGCGCGAGCTGGATACGGCACTTCAGCCTGATGTTTTGCCTGACGAATTGCACACGCGTTCGCAGCGGCAGGCGCGCGCGGCGATGCTGGCTCACCGCTGGATTGCGGAGTTTCCCCCCGGTCTGCCGATTACCGCGGAGGTGGCGCGCGAGGTGCATCGCCGCCTGGTCACTGGTTGCGATGAAGATCATTGCCTTCCCGGAGTGCTGCGCGGACGGGATTCCAACGTGGTTTTTGGCACTCAGGAGCGCCGCGGAGCTGAAGGCGGCTCAATCTGCGCAGAGGCTTTTGCAGGGCTCTTCCACGCCGTCGAAACTGAATTCCGCGATCACGATCCGCTGGTGCAGGCCATGGCGATGCACTACCATCTGGCAGCCATCCACCCTTTTCTTGACGGCAACGGGCGAACGGCGCGCGCCATGGAGACCCTGCTGCTTTGTCGCGCGGGATTGACGGGCAGGGCCTCTGTCGCCATGTCGATTTTCTACGAAGACGAGAAGCTGACCTATCTGCGCATTCTCAACGAGGTTGGCCATAACGGCCACGATCTGACGCCGTTTTTGATCTTCGCCTTGCAGGGTGTGCGCGGCCAATGCGATCGGCTGACGCTTGAAATTCGCGGACAAATGCAGCGAGCGCTCTTCCGCGACACCATGAACAGCCTCTTCAATCGGCCGGAAAACAAGCGTAAGCGCGTCATGCACGATCGGCAGATCGAGATTTTGAAGCTGCTGCTTGAAGAAGGAAAGACCACTCTGCCCGATCTGCAACGCAAGACCCTCTTTGCCTATCGATCGGTACAGCATGACAACAAGGCGTTCGCCCGCGACGTGCAGCAACTCGAACTCCTGCAAGCCATTCACTTCGAGTACCGCGGTCCCAATCTCGAAGACCGAGTGGCATACATCAATCTGGATTGGCCGCAAGAGATGGACGAGAGCGACTTCCTGCGCCGCATCCAGCCGGTGCCCCAAGAAAAGGCCTTGAAAATCCCTACCGTATCCCCAGCCGCTTCATCATGACCCTGGGCAGCGCCGATCCGCTTTTTTCCAGCACCCACCTGGCCACAATCAGCCATAGCGCCATCCCAGTCACCAGCACCGCCAGGTCCGTCCAGCGCGTGTGCGCCGGCAGGTGCGGAGCCATCAAGTCAATCACTTGGTCGCCAATCGCTGTGAAAACCACCCACACCGCCGCGCCACCGGCCACGGCAGCCAGCAGGCAGCGGCCCATCTCTTTGTAATCTAGGCTAGCCAGGGAAACCATCCGCCGCTGGTGCAGCCGCACGGCGATCGTCACCGTTTGCAGCGTGATTCCCAGGTCTGAAGCGATCGCGAGCCCAATTGCTCCATGCCAGTGATAAAACACGGCATAGATCGGCCAGGAAACCAAGGTGACCGCGGTTGCAGCGGCCATGGGGTCTAAGGTGTCGCCGGCGGCATAAAATGCGCGTGCATAAATAGCCTGCGCCGACCACAAAAACAGCGACAGCGAAAACACCCCAAAGTAGATGGCGCACTCCCGCGCGTCCCCCTGCGAAAAACGTCCACCGATGAAGAGAAAATCCACCAGCGGCACGGCCAGCGCAACCATGGCCGAAGCCCCCAGCAGTCCCAGCGAGGCCACGCGCGAAACCGAATCAGCCACGCCCACGGCAAATTCGTAATGGCGTTGCTTGCTCCACAGGGTGGCGAAGAACGGCATCGAAGCCGCACCCGCCGCCTGCGCCAACATTGCCATCGGCGCGGTAAAAAGCTGCTTGGCATAGCTCATCAGCGAAACCGCGCCGTTGGTTCCCGATGCAAAGTGCGCGATGATCCAGCTATCGGCCGTCACCAGCGAAACGCCGATCATCAACGGCAGCGACAGTTTAAACCACTCGCGCAGCCCCTCATCGTGCCAATCGAGAATGGGTTTGTAGCGCGTTCCCTCACGGTGCGCGAAAATGGCGTTCAGCAGAAACGGCCCCAGAAACGCCCCCGCCAGCGTGCCCACAGCCAGCGAAGAAACGCCGATCCGATGCACCAGCAGCACGCCGCCCACAATGGTTCCCAGGCCATAAATCAACGGCGCAACCGCCTGCACGCTGAACTGTTTGCGCACCAGCAGCACCGCGCCAAAAACTCCGCCGGCAAAGAAAAACAGCTGAGCGGGCAGCAGAATCCGCGTTAAATGCGAGCAAAGCGCCGCTTTTTGCGGATTGAAGCCGGGAAACCACAAGTGAATGTACCACGGAGCAAAAATCTCGGCCAGCACCAGCACGCCGCCCAGAACCAGGCACATGGTGGTCAAAATGACGGATAGCGAGCGCTCGCCCTCAGCCTCGCGTCCGGTTTCGCGATAACGCGTCAAAATGGTGACAAAAGCAATCGAAGCCGCGCCGCCCACCAGAAAATACGAAATCATATCCGGCAGAACAAACGCGCCATTCAATGCATCCGCATCCAGGCCGCGGCCAAAGAGCCAAAGAATGTATTTAACCCGCACCAGCCCGATGATGCGCGAAAGCAGCGTCGATGCCGCCAGAACAATCGTCGCCGTATAGGCGGTGTGCGCATGGCTTGGGCGCAGCATTCTCAGACCGCGCGCCATTCTGGTTTGCGCGGGTGCAGAAGCTTGGGTTGGGCGCCATTCTGCCACTGAAGTAGATTTTACCGGGGTTCAGTGCCGCAGCCATCAAGAGGACTCATGCGCATCAACACTTCCGTCGGCACAATCTGCATCGTTTACGCCATCGATCCAATCCTTCGTAAGGTAATCTGGTTCGAAGCGGGTTAGAACCTTGCGAGCTGGCGGTAAAGATCACGCAAGGAAGGGAGCAAGCGCAAGATGAAGAAGATATTGGGGATAGACGGAGGTGGGACGCACACGCGCGCCTCCATTATGGAGGGCGACAGGCTTCTGGCCCACGCCATGAACGGTTCCATCAAGCGGTTGCGAGTGGGCGCAGTGGCAGCCGAAGCCAATCTTCGCGAGCTGCTCAAAGAGGTTTACTCGCAGGCTGCGGTAACCGCCGTGCAGGCTGCCTCGGTGGGCGTTGCCTCTGTCTCCATGCCCGGTACCACCGAGTGGATCAAGGCGGTCTTTCACGATTTCAATGTCGAGCACTCTGAAGTGGTCGGCGATGAAGTGATCGCGCTCGACGCGGCCTTCCACGGCGGCCCCGGCATTCTGCAAATTGCCGGTACCGGGTCGAACACCATCGGCCGTGCCCCCGACGGCAGCCGCGAAACTGCCGGCGGCTGGAGCTCGCATCTCGGCGACGAAGGCTCCGGCTACTGGATCGGTCTGCACAGCCTGCGCCGCGCGCTCAAGTCTCTCGATCGCGAGCAGCCGACGCAGATTCTTCAGAAGGTAGGCGAAATCTGGGGCACGCCCAACCTCGACGACTTGGTCAACCTGGGCGACAGCACGCCTGGGCCGGATTTTGCCGCGCTCGCTCCAGCCATCAACCAGTTAGCCGAGGCGGGCGACCCGGTTGCCGTCGAAGTGCTCGCGCAGGCCGCGGCCGATCTGGTCGAATTTGTCCTGCTGGTCCGCGCCAAGCTCCGACGCAAGCACGGAATCCAGAGCGAGCTTCCGCTAGCCTGGACCGGCGGCGTCATCGAACACATGACGCTGGTGCGCGAAGCCTTCTTCGGCGGCCTGAAAGCCGCCGCACCTGAGATGCCGGTAGCCAGTGAGACCGCCGTCTCGCTCGAAGGCGCCCTCTGGCGAGCCAAGCGGCTGGCGGATGCTATCGGCTAAACAATAGAGAAGAGTGCTGTTACCGACGTGAATGCCGCGCTGGAACTGATCGAGCGCAGCGGCAGTCAAAGAACCTCGGGCCCAAAGCCATCTCATTGGGCTGATGCAATCCAGTTTTCTAACGAAGACGTGCACACATCGTACGCACATGGTAGTATACTGATTGTGCGTACAAAGAGGTGGGATATGAGAACCGCTGCTGCCGAACCGGACAAATTGCGCGCCGAGAATATTAACCTTCGTGTCAGCCGCCGTCAGAAGGCGTTGATCGACAGCGCTGCCAATTCGCTCGGCAGAAACCGCTCCGATTTTATGTTGGATGTGGTTTGTCGAGAAGCTGAGTCGGTATTGCTCGATAAGTGCTACTTCAACCTCGGAGAAGACGAGTTCCAGCGATTCACCGCGATGCTGGACAATCCTCCGGCGACCAATCCCAAGCTGGCCCTGCTGCTCAATAGGAAGCCCTCGTGGGAACTGTAGAGGGGATCAATGGCCAAGTTTCCCCTCCCCACCGGCTAAGCGCGAATCACGACCTGACAGAGTTCAGTTGCGGGGAGCCTTCGCTCGATCATTGGCTAAGGAACCGCGCACTCCAGAATGAAAAGAGCGGCGCTTCCCGAACCTATGTTGTGTGCTTCGGAGATAGGGCGGTTGGCTATTATGCGCTTGCGGCAGGCGCTGTAGCACACACAGAAACTACAACGCGGGTAAAGCGCAACATGCCCGACCCCGTGCCCGTGATCTTGATTGGAAGACTTGCCATTGATTCCCGCTTTCAGGGCCGCGGAATCGGGCGGGATCTTCTCCGCGATGCCGTTTTGCGAACATTGCAAGCAGCAGAAATCGCTGGAATACGAGCCATCTTGGTGCGTGCAATTTCCATGAATGCAAAGAGATTTTATGAGAGATATGGCTTCATCGCTTCGCCCGTCCATCCGCAGACCTTGATGATCACGGTGGCGGAAGCGGCAAGAGTCCTTGGTCAGTTGTAGCGATCTGAGTCGACATCAGCCTCAGGTCCCCAGATCCCGCCCTCGGGATCAGGGAAACCGCAAATCTTTCCCAGCCATCCCATGCAGATAATAGTCTCAACTTCCTGCATACTCGAAGAGTGAAGGAAAATCCGCCAAGTCGAGCTGCAAAAATCGAAACCGAAGGCCCCGGAAAATAGCGAGAACGGTCGAATTTGCCCATCCGAATGGCCCGACCCCCACCCCCCCTACCATGTGGAGGCGGCTTTTTCAGCCTCTGCGGAGCTATCAACTTCCATCATATCAATAACATAAGTTTTTGCTTGTTGCCGAATAAGTCGCCGAAAACCTCGTATTTTGCCCCTTTTTCAGCCCAAAACCGTCACTTTTAGGCCGCAAAGGGCCACTTTTTCGCTCATTTTCAAGCGCCGGGAATCGGTTGAAATTTCCAGCCGCAAGAGGTTGATTCTCACACCGCAAAATCAATAAACCCGCGCACGGGATCGGTCGAGACTAGCTTCACCGTCACCTTGTCGCCCACGTCGAGGCCTTTGCCGCCTTGCACCACCATTCCATCCACATGCGGGTCGAGGGTGCGAACGAAGGTGCCGTAATTGTTGACTCCGGTGACTATTGCGGGGAAACTGTGGCCAATGCGTTTCTGCAGCACCACTGCGGCGATGCGCTTTTGCATCTCGCGCTCCACCTTGCGCGCATTGTCTTCCATCAGCGTGCAACGAACGGCGATGGCATTGAGGTCGCCCTCGGAGTAAGGCTGCGGCGCTTTAACAATCCAAGCCTTCATCAGCCGCTGCGTCACCACATCGGGAAAGCGGCGGTTGGGCGCGGTCGAGTGGGTGTAGTCCTGCACGGCCAGGCCAAAGTGCCCAGGCGAAACCTCATTCGGCTTCACCAGAACGTACTCGCCGGGGCCCATCAGCTTGACTGTGGCCAGCGAGAGGTCGGGAAAGTGGTCCGGGTCCTTCTTTTTCTGAGCGAGCAAAAAGTCATTGAGCGCTTTCGAATCCGGCTCGGCGGGCAGGGTCGTGCCCAGGCCCTCGGCCAGCTCGACAATGCGGTCCCAGCGCTTGGGCGTTCTAACGATGCGGCGAATCGAGGCCACACCAGCTTGCTCAAAAGTCCGCGCGATCACGCCATTGGCCGCCACCATGAACTCTTCAATGAGCGAGGTCGCGCGATTCTTGGCTTGGCGAGCGATGTCAATGGCTTGGTCGGCCAGCATCACCGGCCGCGTCTCGATGGTTTCAAGATCCAGCGCGCCGTGCTGGAAGCGTCCATCGACCATGCGCCTGGCCGCCGCGTCCTGAAGCTTCAACTGCGCAGCCAGATCGGCGTTCGCTGCCACCTTGGCCGGCGCCGCCGCTGTCCCTTCAAGCCACGCGCCCACCGCGTTATAGGCCAGTTGTGCACGGTTGCGCACCAGCGCCCGATACGCCTTTCCGTCGGTCGCCGCGCCTGCCTGATCCACGGCATACTCGATCACCAGCGCCACCCGGTCTTCACCCTCGTTCAAAGAAGTAATGCCCTCAGAAAGCTCCGCCGGCAGCATGGGAAAGACCTTGACCCCGGTATATACCGAGGTAGTCTCGCTCTTGGCATGACCGTCGATGATCATTCCCAGGTGAACGCGCGCGTCCACATCAGCCACGCCAATCAGTACGCGAATGCGCCCATCAGGCAGTTGCTCGGCCCACTCAATCTGATCCAAATCTTTCGAGGTATCGTTGTCGATCGAAGACCAGAGCAGGCTCCGCAAATCCTGAGCGCCTTGTGCCGCAGGCAGCTCGGGATGAGCCTGGATTGTGGTCAGTTCATCGTTGCATCCAGTGGGAAGATCCGGCTGAAAACCGTGTTCGATCATGGCGGCATGAGCCGCGGCGACAAGATTGAAGTGGACAGGCTGGCTAGAATGCATGTGTGAGGCTCCTTCAAACCGAAGAGTCAGCCTATCATGCCAGGGTCCGTGGTCTGTAATCGCCGGTCTTACTGAAAAAACACTCGTGCAGAATTCCGGACACGCACAACCTGCGATAGACTGGCTCAAGAACGTGAACGCAAGACGATAATCTCCGGCAATGTGGAGATCCCGATCATTCAGTGGAGGAATAGTCCCATGTTGGATGCAAGGAAACTTAAGCGCGTTTGCGGAATTGCGCCGATTGTGATGTCGCTGATCTCATTGGCGGTCGTTGTCGAAGGCGTCATCGAATTTGGACATCACCCGCCCACGGATGAGGGCTGGCAGGCTCACATTTTTCAGATTTTAATGATCACTCAGTTACCGATCATCTTCGCGTTTGTCGCTGTCAGTTGGTCCTCGATGAAGCGAAGCTTGCCGACACTCGGAGCGCAGGTTTTGCTGTGGATGATTGCCGTCGGCGCCGTGCGACTTTTCTCGCTGTAGGCGCCTCCGTGGCATCACTGACGGCAGTTTGGCCCGCTATTGAATGCCCAGATCCGAAAGCACCTTGGGCTTGGCTTCATCCACCACCAGCAGGTTGTGGCAGGCTGAGCAGTCCTGCGTAATGGAAGTGCTGTCTTTGGCGGCGTGGTTGCCATCGTGGCAGCGGAAGCAACCTGGATAATCCATGTGGCCGATGTGGTTGGGATGCGTTCCCCACGTCACCTTCATGTAGGGAAAAACATTCTGACTGTAGAGGGTCACGAGTTCCTCACCTGCCGACTTCACCAGCGCGGCCTTCGCGGCCAGCACTTCAGGATGCTCAGAGCGATAGAACGCTACTAACTGCTCGGGAATCTTGGTCTGAGCCTCGGCCTCGCTCGCGTAATTTCCCTTGAGCAGTTCCAGCCCCTTTTTGTGAGCCCATGGCAGATCGGGACTCACCGCACCCTCGGCCATAGCCCGGTTCAGCGCGTCTTCCGCAGTCACGAAGGTGTGCGCCGCGCGGTTATGGCAGTCGATACAATCCATCACGCGCCGTTCGCCCTGAGGCACGCTTTTGCCCACATCGGCGGTGGCAAAGACTGTCTCCGTGCCATCGTCGTTGCGCTTCTGCACCCATGGTATGGTGGTGCGTGTGGGATCGGTGGTGATGTACTCAATGTGGCCCAGGTGCACACCGTGAATTCCCGTCAGATGCGAAAGTGAATCTCGCCCGCCCAGGTGCAGCACCACCACCGTCTGCGTTTCGGTATTCTTTTCGTCGTCGGCGAAACTGGATTTGACCAGAAGTTTTTCTCCGACGAATCGGGCCGGAGTGTGGCAACCCTCGCAGATTACGCGCGCCGGGCGCAGACTTTCAACCGGCGACGGAATCGGCGTGGGATAGCGATTAAAACTGACCTCGAGAAGCTGCTTGGTGCCGTTCACCTTGGCGCTGAAGTAGGCTTGCGCTCCCGAGCCGATATGGCAGGCAACGCAATCCACATGCGAGTGAGCGGAGATTTTGTAGGCGGTGTATTCGGGGTGCATCACGTGGCAGCTCTGCCCGCAGAACTGCGGCGAATCCATGTACGCCGCGCCGCGATAACTGGCCATGGCCACAACCAGCAGGTTGACGATGGTGGTCACCAGAACGATGTCCAGACCGTGGCGGAAGATATGGTCATTGAGATCGATCTTGGGAAATTCGGCCGGAATCTCTCCCGCTTTTTTCAGCTTCCTGCGGCGCAGAAACAGGCCCACGGGGATCAGAAGCAATCCGCCTACGAACACGGCAGGAAGAAGCAGGAAGAAGATGATGCCGAGATAGGGATTATCGTTGAACCGGCCGAAGAGCTCGACCAGCCAATAGCCGATCATGGTCACGCCGGAGGCGGTGGTAATCGCTCCACCGGCAAGGCTGATGGGATTGTTGCCGAAAAACAGCGCCGGCCGAATCCAGCCCTCACGGAATCTTTGAATCACTGCCACCTTGCACCCCACTTACAAACGGACAGCCCGCCATGAACGGCGGGCCTGGTCCAAGCTTCACGTTCTGATTGCATCCCTACTTCAAGCCGCGATAGTAAGCCACTACATCCTTGATCTGCGCGTCAGTGAGTCCCGCAATCGGCTTCATCTTGCCCTTGCCGTTCTTGACGGAATCAAACTCCTGGGCCGCTGTGAGTGCCTTGATGGCGGGATCAGAGACCGGCTTCACGCCCATCATTTTCGCCATCCCAGGGCTGGGAACGCCGGCTGTTCCGTGGCAGCTTTGACACTTGGCTTTGTAAGTCGCCTCGCCGCCAGATTGGGCGAAGCACACGGCGCCAGCCAGAGACACTACAACCACCAGCGCCAACAGAGAACGAATCATCTTTGTCACAAGAATCTCCTTTGGGTTCTTCCAATTTCCAGTACGCGGCCAGGCGCCTGGTCTGTTCTTCACACCTGGATCCCCAGCGTTCTAACGAGCCGTCGAGCCCGGGGCCAGATGAACAACACTATGCCACCTTACAGAACCCCGCGCAATCTTTCAAACCTGAAGGAACTGCGTTGAGCGAGACTCACCGGACGAACACGCGGGAATAAGCTACCCAAACATTGAAAGCCAGCAAACAAAAGTGTGGATCGGGCCCCTTGGAATCCGATCCACGTCTTCAATTTTCAAAAAAACGGCGATTTTCTTCAAAACTCGTAATGCATTGAAAAGGTCAGGTTATTCGCGTGAAAATTCCGTGGCGCGGTCTCACCCGCCGACGATATGTTCATGCCGGTCTGAAAAGGAAGTGTAGAACAGGCCACCGGCGTTACCGGAACCGTTGGTGTGGGATTTGTCGTGCTGCAGAGCGATGCACCTGATGGTCCACCTTCGCCATAGCCGAAGTAATTGTATTCCCCTCTCCAAATCCATCCGGGGTGGATCGTCCACGCAACATTCAAAAAGGGTGACACATACGAAGAGTTGAGCGAGCCGTTGACTGCGCGCGGATCGTTGAAGAACTGACTGCCGTTCACAGCGCTGATGCGATAGCCAATATTGGAGTGAACTGATTTGACGGGAGAGGTTGTAAGGGCCACCGATGCAAACTGCGTCGGAGCATCCGTGAAGTCCTTGACCGGCCCGAACTCGTAGTAGGGCGCACCCCGAACGGTCGCGCCCGGGCATGCTGTTCCGCTAGGCGTCGCAGCGCCCGGCAATGTGGGGGTGGGCGCAGCGTCATAGCAGATGTTGGTTGACGTATACACATCGCTATAGGCGTAGTTGAAATCCAGCCCGTAGTGCTCATTCGGCGCCAGCACCGCACCCAGGCTCACAATCCGGCTGTGATCGACATGACCGAGCGGACCGTCGACAGGTGTTGCACTTATATTGCTGGTGTTATTGTGCCGCTCCAGGTCGTTGAATGCGCCCGAAAATGACGCCCAAGGCCTTGGCTTGTACAGGGAATGCACTCTGTAGTGCCTGGTTTGCCGCGGACCGACTGGGGTAAATGCGTTGTCGTCGTAGAGCGCTTCTATTGTGCCATTGATCGTCCAATTGTTGGTGGGACGCATGGCAGCATTCAAGATGACGCCGTTCTCGTTGATGGTCACTGTTCCATTGGGAGGAAACGTAACGACCGCCGGCAGTGGAACGTTATGAGGACTGCCCTGAGCGATGATGTGAGTTTGGTAGCGATAGGTGAGCGAGAGCGTGGCGCGAGACGAGGCATCCCAGGTTCCCGTCAGGTTGTTGGTGACGAACTTCTGGCCGAAGTAGCCATTCTCCGGCGTACCAAGCGCGGGGTTACCGGGGTTTGTGCCGACGGCGACCGTGTTCAGCGCACCTGGGTAGGTAATCGTTTCGTCAGCTGCAACCGCCGGCGTGACCAAGGCTGAGGCGCTTGTCATGGCGGCCGTTCCCGGCTGCTGCGCGTTCGAGAAGTTGAACTGGTCGGAGAGGCTGAAGGCCTTCATCGCCTGCCAGATGATACCGTAATCGGCGGCCATGACTTTGCGCTTGGCGCTGGCGTTGCCCTGATAGGTGAACCCACGCAGCGCGCCATTTGCGCCCGGCAGAGTAAGACCCTGGAAGTTTTCGTAGTAGTTGGGCATATTCATGTTCGCGCTGGTATAGCGAGCATCGCCGTTCATCGAAACATTCTTGATGCTCGAACTTTGCAGGTGGAAGATCTCGGTCGGATAGAGGATGCGGGTCGGTTGGGTGCGAAGATAGCTGGTCATCACAGCACAGGCCGGATTCACGACCGGCAGGCCCCCGTTGGAGTTAGCCGACAGGTATGGAAAACCACCGACCGCGCCTGCGTTGCATAGGCTAGCAGCGGTGGGAGCGATCCAGGTATCGTAGCTGGCAAGAAGCGCCGCTTTGGTTCCATCCGCCTCCTGCACGTTGTAGGCATTGGGAGCCATGGTGAAGTAGGAGTCGTTCTTGTAGTGATCTATCTGCTCTTCATAAGTAAGTTTCGTGCCCGCGACCGGCTT
Organism: Occallatibacter sp.; assembly: GCA_049513195.1. GTDB lineage: Bacteria > Acidobacteriota > Terriglobia > Terriglobales > Acidobacteriaceae > Telmatobacter. The sequence goes on along the minus strand of JBEKWJ010000030.1, from coordinate 36,666 downwards.
CCAGTCCACCCCACCTATAAAGTCGTCTGTGCTGTTGCGCTGATACTCGGCGACTACGTTGTCGTAGATGAAGACAACCGGACTGGTGATCTCCGAGAAGCCGCCTGGGGTCAGACTCGGTCCCTGGAAGATATTCTGCGAATAACCGGCGCGAAATGTCACTTTCGAGAGCGGAAAGATGGTGAGGTTGGTGTCGGTCATGCGCCGCACCGTGTTGAACATGAACGGAGACTGGTTGACCTGCGACCACGGGACAGATACATGGGTAGTTGGGTCGGTGATCGACTGCCCGCTGGGAATATTTGGATTGCCCAGCAAGTCGTAATCGAAGTATTGACGGTCGCGGCGGAAAAGTCCCGAGAACTCGTAGAGCTTGCCCTTGGAGAAATCCAGCTTGGCAAAGTTGTTCGGATCGCCGCCGAAGCCGTTGCCGATGGCACTGAGGGAATCGAAAAGGGTATGCTTCTTGCCCGGAAGCGCGCGCATATCAAAGGTCTCGCCCAGCACGCGTGGCCCGGACTGAATATTGACCAGTGTGTCGTACATGGCCCCGCTGCCCGAGATGTTGGCGATGTGCCCGCCTAGATCCATGCTTTGGTGGACCGTAAATCCATCTGTCGCAGACGGCTGTACGTCCGATGCCGGACTCTGGGCGACCGCGATGCCCGCCGTCATCAAGAGGGCGAATCCAATGCATCCAGCGCTTCGCTGGATCATTGCGAAAGAGGGCTGTTGACTGAACAGCCTGGAAAAACAGCCTATCTTTTTCATATGAAGCCTCACTCAAAAAAACAATCTTGCTGCATCGAACCCTTGCACTCGAACGCCAAATTGCCACGTGAACCGGAGCGCGCCTTCTGATTTGATCGGAAGGCGCAGCCCAGCTCCATTACCTGAGGAATGCCGCGTTCATGTTTGATCCATGAATATAGGTGTGGCAACTGGTGCATGGCGCCAGCTCCGCCGATGAGTTGGCCATGCCGTGAACCGTGCCCGCGGAAACTGGACTATGGCACTGGTTGCATAGCGTGTTCACATTCGGCATATTCAACAGCCGCGCGTTCTGAGAACCATGCGGTGTGTGGCACCCCACGCATCCTTCCGCCTTGACCGCGGCATGTTCGAAGACAAATGGCCCGCGCGTTTCGGTGTGGCACTTGGTGCAGATCGCATTCTGATCGGCCGTGTTCTTCAGGTTGTTGTTCCCGAAGGTGCCGTGAATATCATGGCAATCGCTGCATGTGACCAAGCCTTCATTCACCTTGTGGTGGAATGGCATATCGAACGACGGCTTCACATCGGTGTGGCACTGGAAGCAGAGCGTGGGCTGAGCGGCCTTCAACAGGTGCTCCTGACCCGCGTTGCCATGCACGCTGTGGCAGCCCGTGCAGCCGACGCCAGCCTTGGCGTGGGGAGAACGTTCAAAGTTGGGATGCGCTCCCGCGTGGCAGCTCAGGCACTTTGCGTCCACTTCTTTGGGCGTAGCCTTGGCGGGGTTGAAGATCTTGCTCACGTCGCCGCCGCCCTCCACGTGCGCTTTGCCGGCGCCGTGGCAACTTTCACAGGTGGCCCCGTTCTTGCCGTGCAACTCGGCCAGCTTGGTGTGAGGATTGGAGGCAAACCCCTTGGCTACCGCTTCATGGCAAGTAGCACAGGTCTCTGCGCCAACAAAATCCCCCGGCGCGGTATCTTTGACCGCGGCGGTAGCCGGCTTGGCGGCAGCCGGTTGTGCCATCAGCACAGGTGCGCACAACAGGCCTGCGCCCACCACAAACATCCAACAAGCTTGCAATCCCGACATCCTGCCCGGGATCGCGCCACTCAACAATTGCGTTACAGGCCCATCTTTATGCATCGATTACCGCCTTGGGTGCTTCCTTGGTTTCTTCCGCAGGCCACACTACCAGCGTCCAACAGCTCAAAGCGGTCGGTCTTGCCGCTCCGGCGCAGGTGCGCTGATCTTGCAACTGGGGAAGATGCTCTTTGTGCGGAACATCACTCCATGACGGGGAGATTACGATTGAATCATCTCCTCTAGCGGTGACGCCCATCACATACGGTGAAGATACCGGCTGGTGATTGGGGTGTCTTATCCCAAGTGATGTGGATTCCGGTGTACACCAATAGTGCCATGCACCGCGAAGAAAAGCCAGTGCTTCCCTTGCACACGAGCGGCAAACGGGGATAAAAAGGCGCTTCTGTTGCCACAAAATCAGAATTGCGGGCTTGCAACTGAGCAAAATCGAACATTTTTCCGTTTGAAGAGCGGATTGAGGGCTTGTCGGGAGAGTTGCTGGCTTTCTTGCCACCTCTCTTGCCGACCGCCTGTTCTCGGCCGGCCCCGTCATGAGCCAGCAGAATCCTTTTATCTCCTGGGAAACTTGTCGGGGGAATCTTTGCGCCTGACCCGACATCAACGTGAGGCCCGTCACATCCACAACAGCGACTTGTCCGGCAGACTGATTTCAGACAAACGTCTCAAATCCAGGGGGACTGGGGATCTTTACCTCGGTCCGGGCCATGCGGCAAGGGGCAGGGTTCAGGTCAACGGCCAAGGTGGAGACATCGAACCGGCGGCAATCGGGGCATGACCATGGCGCTCACAGAGAACTCGGCAGGAGTCCAGGCGAAACAGAAGCATATCGCCCGGCAGGTTCCGGTGGGATGTGCGGTCTGCGGCAATCGTCGCCCCGGATGGTTTTGCTCACTGGGCAGCGCCGTATTGGCCGATCTTGAACTGGTCACCAGCACCATCTCCTTGCCTGCGCAGACGCCGCTCTTTACTCAGGGTGAGGATGCCAGCTGTCTTTACCTGATCTGCGGCGGCTATCTCAAGCTGACGGCGGGCCATCTCAAGGACCGGCAAATGATCGTCCGCGTGGCCGGGCCGGGTTCCATGCTCGGCCTCTATGCGATTCTTTCCCATGGCGTCTACGAGGTTTCAGCCGAAACTCTGACCACTGCCCAGCTGCGCCCCGTTGAGCGCGACCGTTTCCTTGTCTTCCTCCGCAACCATAAAGAGGCCCAGATGCGCGCCGTTCAATGCATCTGCCAGGAGTACCGGTTCGCCCTTCAGGACGCATGCCGCATTGCTCTCTCGGAGACGGTGGCCGCTCGGCTCGGCCGGCTGCTCCTTGAGTTGGCTCACCAGATCGGCGAACACCTCAATGGAGGTGGCTTCCGCTTTCCCCTGCTGTTGACCCACGAAGAGATGGCGTCCATGGCCTGCACCACCCGGGAAACTGTGACCCGGACGCTGGGGCAGTTCCGCAAAGAAGGTTGGATTTCGATCGAAGACTCGCTGATTACCCTGATCGAGCCGGAGCGGCTGCAATCCCTCAACTAGTCAGTCTCTTATCGGCAACACGTCCTTCAGAAATTCTTGATTACCCGCGTCCTTTTTAATGCTCTCCACAGCCTGGCAGCCGAGTCCAAGAGCTATCATCTTAGGATAGGGATCTGAGATCAGGAGTCTCACCCTCCGAGAAGACCATTGGAACTTTGATCATTGACCTTGATCTCTGATCCCTGAAGTGGAGTTCATCGTGCGCATGACCCGTTTTGTCTCTGGCTTTTTTGTCGTTCTGTTCTCATGTTGCGTTGCCCTGGCACAGAATCCGACCTCCGCCGCAGCCCAGCCTTCGGTGATGTCGGCGGAAAGCCCTGAGATTCGGCAGTTCCAGAAGATCGAGGACGCCTGGACCGAAGCCATCAACCAGCGCGACCAGTATGGCTTGGAGTTGGTGCTTTCTCCCTTGTTCGTTGACGTGTCCGCTGGCGGAGAGATCACCACTCGCAATCAGCAACTAGCTCAGCTGATCACCGGCGAGGACAAGATTATCCATCTTGAGCAGAAGGTGATCACCGTGCGCATGTTGGGTGACATCGCCGTAGCCAACGGGACCTACGTGCTGCACCGCAAGCCTGGCACAGCCCCGGCGGAAGAAAAAGGCGTCTACACGCACGTCTTCGAGCGTGCGCATGGCGGTTGGGTGTGCATCAATTCACAGCGCACCAAGCTCCCCGAAGAATCCAATCCCAAAGGCAAGAGGCAGCCGGGCGCCGAGACACCCTTCCACTTTCCGCTTCTCAGCAGATAGCAATAGAAGCAATCGCGGAACAGAAGACAGCATCCCCTGGAACCCGGAGAACGACTTAGGCGAGAGATTAAGGTTCATTTTTCTGCCCGACTAAGCTTTTCCGAGTGAGCTCGTTCACCCTGCTCCTTTCTCGCGACATCCTCAAGAGCCGGTCCGCCTTGCCGATAAGCCCCTTGTACGTGTGCAGTGCGTGGCGATCCGGCGGCAGGGCACATGGTCATGGAAGGGGTTCTGCCTTGATGAAAAGCTCTTCGCTTGGGGTACGCGTAGTTGTTTCCACGCTGCTGGCGGTTTTCATTACCTGTCTGATCTTTTCTGTCATTGCCTGGCGCATCGTTTCCACGCGGGTCGAACAGGAGGCGGCGAAAGAGTCAGCTTTTCAATCGGAAGGGGTGATCAGCCGTCTGTCGACCATCGACCAGCTCTCGCGCGCCCAGGTGGACAGCGCCATGCGCATTCTCGAAGACCAGAGCCAACTGAAAGGTGTGCCATCCTTGAAGGGAACCGCTGCCGTCGGAGGAAAGACGGTTCCCGATCTTCACCTCGGAAGCGAATCGCAGGTACTAAGCTTTGCCATGGTCGACCATGTAAAAGAGTTGGCAGGAGGGACGGCCACGCTTTTTGTCTGGGACGGCTCGAGCTTTATCCGCGTAACCACAAACGTGCTCAAGGCGGACGGTTCCCGAGCGGTCGGCACAGCACTTGATCCCAAAGGCAAGGCATTCGCCGCGTTGAGCCAGGGGCGTTCGTTCAGCGGCGTCGTGGACATTCTTGGCGTACCATACAGCACCAGCTACGTTCCTATGCTGGATAGCAGCGGCAAACTGGCAGGCGCCTGGTACACCGGCGTGCGGCTGGATTCGATTGCCTCGCTGGGCGATCTCATCGAAAAAACGAATATCCTGGACCACGGTTTCATCGCCTTGCTGAACCCATCTGGGGCTATTGTCTTCCACGGCAAACAAATCTCCGCCGAGGAACTCGGAAGGCTGCTCAAAAGTCCCAAAGGGTGGGTGACACATGGGGAAACCTACCCCGCCTGGGGATACACTGTCCTGACCGCTTATCCAAAGTCTGACGTGGAGGCGCGCCTGCTGGGGATTGCGGGAATGCTGGTCGTGGCGGCAGGCGTTTTGGTGTGTGTAATCGTAGTGTTGCAGTTTGTGCTTCTTAGCCGGCTGGTACTGCACCCTGTGTCGGTCTTGACTGAACGTCTTGCCAACGCCGACTTGAACACGCGGATCGAGGTCAAACGGAACGATGAAATCGGCGCACTGGCCAATGGATTCAACCAATTCGTTCAACGTTTGCGCCAGGCGATGCTGCAGGTTCGGGACGGGTCGGCGGCCACAACCGCCAAGTCGGGTGAGATTCGCGGCATCTCGCAAAGCGCCAAAACCAATATGGCCGAGCAATGCCAGAGCGCCGAAGACGCCGCTACGGCGATTGCGCAACTCTCCCGCGATATTGCCAGCACATCAAGCCGCACCAGTGAGGTTACCGAACATACGCGATTAGCCGCCGATGCGGCCCGTCGCGGGGCCGATCAGGTCTGTTCAACAGCGGCCTTGATCCATGGCCTTTCGCAGGACACGCAGCAGAGCGCCAGCCGCGTTGCCTCTCTCAATGAACGCACCCGTCAAATTGGCTCCATTGTCGGAGTGATCAATGAGATTGCGGCGGGCACCAATTTGCTGGCCCTCAACGCTTCCATCGAGGCCGCTCGCGCGGGCGAGCATGGGCGCGGGTTTGCCGTGGTGGCGGGCGAGGTCCGCCGCCTGGCAGAGCGCACCGCTCAGGCCACCAAGCAGGTTGCTTCGCTGGTCAGCGGCATTGAGGAGGAAACCGAACTGGCTTCGCGTGACATTATGACCGCATGCACCCATGCCGCCAGCGGCGCTGAGGCGGTTTCCGGCTTAGGCGGCACGTTTGAGCGCATTGCCGGACTGGTGATCGAAGTGGACGGACGCATGGCGCAAATTGCCCAGGCCGCTCAAAGCGAAGCTGCCGCCGCCAACGCAGTGAGCGACACCATGCATCAAGTGGCGTTGAACACAAAAGAGAGTGCAGGCGGCGCGGGAGTAATCGTGAACGCCGCCGACGAATTGCTCGGCACTGCCCACTCCCTCGAAGATATGGTCCGGCAGTTCCAACTCCGGGAGATGCCCCCGGATCACTCGGCGTAATGAGTCATTGAGGCAGGCGCGCTTGGCATCTCACCTTTGCCGCGTTCAGCGAATGGAGCCCGCGATCTGAATCGAGGCAGAGCCCTGTCTTCGCGGGCTCCTGCAACTGAGATGGAATCAGCTCGGAGCCCGCATCTTCTTCGTACTCGCTCTACCAATAGGTCAGACTCAAATTGTCAAGGTATGTGGTGTTTGTCGACTGCTTGTAGTCACCATCCATCTGGTAGTTAACGGTAATTCCATACCAGTTAGTTGGAACCTGGAAGGCGGCGTATGTCTGGTTGATGTTGTAGGTCACTCCGTTCAGCGTGATCGATTGATACAGGAGCGCATTGCCCGACTGCCGCTGGAATTGAAGAGTAAGGTGATTCCATCCGTTGACAAGATTGCATGGGACATTGGCTGTAGCCCATTTCTGCGTCACGTTGTTCAAAACGTCCCATTCTCCTCCACCAAGGTGATTGCATTGGGTGCCAAAGAACATTCCAATTCCATTGATGTATACGGCGACATCGAACTCCAGCACTTGAGTCACTGCCAGATTCGTCACATAGAGATCGGTGTCATAGGTAAAGTTATGCAGGCTCGGAACGAGGGTTTGGTTTTCATCGGTCAGTCCCTGTGTTGAGAATTGTCCGATTACGGGGTTGTACCACAAGACAACACCATAGGGTGTAGTTCCACTGGTATTGAATTGGGTACCATTTCCGCTCAGGGAGGGCGATTTGACGCCTTGTGCCATGGACCAGTTAAGCCCTGAACAGGGCCAACAATCAACATAGAGGGGGGGAAGTTGACCCCAACTATCCCAGCCCCCACTAGCCTGGAGATTGGAGAGTTTGGTTCCACTGACTGTAAGATTCACGGTGGAGAAAGTACTTCCCCCGCAAGAATCCCACTCCTGGACGACCGTGTGCTGTGCGCCAGGGCTCAGTTCGAGCGACCAATTCAGCGTGGCGCCCGGCACTACATAAACAAGTTGGTTATTTACATAGATTCCCATCGACGCAACGCCTTTGGCGCAGGTCGAAGTTGCCGTCGCCACGTAGTTGACCAGCGAGCCAACCGCGCTGTTGGGAACCGGAGAAGAGACGTTGACTCCGTTCTGAGCGGCGACCTTTACTGGTATCGAAGCGTAGGTCGAGCCCCCGCAATAGTCCCACTCCTGAACAACCGTATTATGGCTGCCCACTGTCAGAGGTATGGTGGTGTTCAACTCGCTGCCATTGACCACCTTGACCAGAGCGTCATCGACATAGACTCCCATGGAAGCTACGCCTTTGGAGCAGGTGGAAGTCGCGGTCGCCACGTAATTTGGCAGCGAACTCACAGTGCTATTGGGAGCGGGAGAGGTGACGTAAACGCCACTTTGATTGACTACGGATATCGCGATTGGAGTGTAAGTCGAACCACCGCAGTAGTCCCACTCCTGGACAACTGTGTTATGGTTGCCGACGGCCAGAGATATGCTGGTGTTCAGTTGGCTACCGCTGACTGTTTTAACCAGTTCGTTATCGACATAGACGCCCATGGAGGCTACGCCTTGAGAGCAGGTTGTGGTGCTCGACGCCACATACGTTGTAGATGTACCGACTGTTTCCCCATTGAATGGGCTGCTTACGTTCACTGTAGCCCATGCGGCGGGGGTTAAGACAAAAAGAGTAAGAAGCGAGTAACTGCTGATTTTCATAAGTGCCTCTGGAAACTAAATGGAGCGACAAGAAACATCTCGTCGGCTGACAACCCGATTCGGAAGTCTCGCATCCAACTGTTCTGAGGGAGTCCGGGCAGGCGCAATGGTGCGGCGCTAGAGCGGGCTTGGGTGCTCGAAAGGGATGGCGAGAAGGTCACAAGAATATTGTCCGCATGGGAACAAAGAAGTCCCTATGCGCTCGATTATTTGGCGAGCCCCTTCGCATCGCTCCAAGGAAGGAACCCTATGGTTTCATAGATATTCAGGGTTGTTTCTGAGCGACGAAAACCGTGCACGCCAAATAAGAACTACTCAGCAACCTCTCGAATCGCGGCTCCCAGACTGCGGTTATTTACAGTCATTAGCAGTACCGCGTTCGGCGAAAGCCGAAGAGCCAACCAAGAGTTGAGTGCATGAGCGATCCCTCAACAGCTTAGTAGAGCTTTCCGCTTTCCCGCAGGCAATAAATCTTCAATAAGGCCTAACCATAAATGGTTTTGGGGTGGTTGGCAAGGCTTTTTTTCAAGGTTGAAAGCCTTCAGAAGTCTTCCAAATTCGAGCTGATTGCGAACCACCACTCAGGGCTGGAATGGGGCGCATGGCTTGCCTCCATCCATTCTTCATCGCTTTAAGAAATCGCGTTATAGATTGCCACCGAGAATTCCGTACAACCAATCAACGTACTCGATCAACTAAGACGAGTGACGGTCTCGTTTGAGCCTGGGGACACGCCGATTGCTCAAACCCTCTGGACCGTCGATTAATGCCACCTTGAAGGAGTAGCGCGGTTTCAACGCCCCTTGCCGCTCCATCTAACGGGTCTTTACTCTGGAGGCCACCCGATGCGCTCGTCTCGCCATCTGATCTCACTGTCTCAAACGCTTTGTCTCTCTGCCTTGCTCGCGCTGGCGTTGGCAATCGCGGGGTGCTCGAATACTCCAAGTCCCAGCTCTAAAACTTTAATGTCAATCGCAGTTTCGCCGGGCACTGGGAGCGTCGTAGTTGGAGCCACCGAGCAGTTTACCGCGACCGCGACCTACAGCGATGGCTCAACGGCAAACGTTACTTCGACGGCAAGCTGGGGCGCCGCGAATACCATGGTCGCAACGATAAATTCAAGCGGCTTGGCCACCGGCGTAGCTGCAGGTTCGACTAGTGTGATGGCTTCGTTGAGCGGTGTCAGTGGAAATGCGACGCTGAACGTGACAGCGATGACGAAGACGATTGCGTCGATCGCGGTTTCGCCGGGAACGGTGAGCTTTCCCATGGGCACTACTCAACAGTTCACTGCGACTGCGACATACAGTGATGGCTCGATGGCAAACATTAGCACAACGGCAAACTGGACAGTGGCAAATACAGCCGTGGCGACGATTAACAGTTCAGGGCTGGCCAGTGGAGTCGCTTCGGGTTCAACCACGGTGTCTGCTTCGGAAAGCGGAATGAGCGGTAACGCTTCATTTAGGGTGACTATTGCGCCCGGCACCGGTGTAAATATTCCGATGTGGCACATGGACGCCAACCGCAGCGGATTGAATGCGAGCGAACTTTCGCTGACTCCTTCCAACGTAAGTGCTCAAAGGTTCGGAAAGCTTTTCTCATATCTGGTGGATGGTTACGCGTATGCCACGCCGCTGCTGATGTCGCACATCACTATTAAAGGAACGGCACATAATGTGTTGTATGTAGCCACCGAGCACGATAGTGTGTATGCCTTCGATGCGGATAATTACGGAAGCGGCGCGCCGTTATGGCAGGTGTCCCTGCTGCAAACTGGAGAAACACCGATGACCGACGGTCCCATACAGCCTTATCAAGGCGTGACGTCGACGCCGGTGATCGATCCAACGACGAATACAATCTACGTGGTCTCCGCGCAAACTTTGAACGGCAACTCCAGCTTCCGTCTGAGTGCGCTCGATATCACGAGCGGCGCACCCAAGTTCGGTAGTCCTGTCACGATTTCAGCCTCGGTTCCGGGAACGAATTCCGATGCAAGCATGACGGGAGGCATTGATTACCTCGGCACTTCATGTGTGCAAAGGGCAGCGCTGCTGCTCGAGAACGGAAGCGTGTATATCGGTTTCGGCGGGTGTCATGCCGGATGGTTGCTTCAGTACAATGCGACGACACTTGTGCAGACAGGAAAGTTTGACATGAGCCCAAACAATAACGGCGAAGGACCCTATGCCAGCGCGGCCGGCGTCTGGATGGGTGGCGGCGGACCGGTTGCCGACAGCAGTGGCAACATCTATGTCGTCACCGGCAATGGACCGTTTGTGCCCACTGCCATGCCCACCAATCCTCCGCCTGCGACGGCCGGCGCATGGTCGGATTCGGTGCTGAAATTTAGCCCATCGCCGAGTAACGGGATGCTGGTTTTGGAGGACTATTTCACACCACAGGATTATGCATATATGGATTGCGCCGATTCTGATTTGTCATCCGGCGGACTGTTGCTGATTCCAGGTACGAGCCCTGCGCAGATGGTGGCCGGCGGAAAAATGGGCAAACTCTATTTTGTGAATTCAAACAATCTTGGCCACGAGAGCACCGGTGACACGGGTGCGATTCAGACACTTGAGTGGGGAGCCCCATCAACGCCCGGTGGAACTCCGCTGGTATCTACCTATACGTCGTCAGTTTGCCCGTATGCCCCTGGAAATCTCACGGCAACCATCAATTCATTTGAGATTTTCGGGACATCCGCGTACTTCAACGGATCGATATATTTGGGGATCACTCCGACGGCAAGCGGGATTCCGTCCGGCATACGGCAGTTCACCTATACCGGCGGACAGTGGGTACCGGAGGCCGTCACCGCTCAATATACCGAGCAGAACACGCGCGGCACCACTCCGTTCTTTTCCGCTAACGGAACGAGTAATGGAATTCTGTGGATGCTGGACCAGGGGCAACCGCTTCAAAATACCGGTACTGGTGGCACAACAACCGCAACTCTTCGCGCATACGACGCCAATAATCTGTCCAACGAGTTATACAACAGCAATATCAATCCTTCCGATGTGGCGGGATACGGAATCAAATTCACCACACCGGTTGTGGGCAATGGGAAGGCATACATCTCCACCGGGCATGATCTAACTACGGTGACGAATCCGCAAGGTGAGATTGATGTCTATGGGTTGAATTGACATCTGGAAGTTCTTCTCTGGGAATTCCGGTCAAATTTCGGATGGCGGGAGAGACTGGGAGGTCGCCGGCCGATGCAGGCCGGTCTTCATTGATCAAGGGAGAATAGTGTTATCGATCAAGCGGGTAGCCCCTACCCAAGCAGCAACAGCAAATAGCGTCCCAAGTGCGGCGGTCCCGACCGATTCGAGCGTAGCCCAATTCACCAGCTCAATGTAATCCACGCGAACGGAAGGCTCCTGAGCGAAAACCTCGCGCGCAACCTCCGTCAGCATAGCGGCTCGTTGCTCACCATTCGCTACCAGCGTTTCGACCTGCCGAATCGCTCGGCTCAGCGTAAGCGCCTGACGCCGTTCTTCCGAGCTCAGATAAACGTTGCGCGAACTGAGCGCCAAGCCGTCAAGTTCGCGGACGATGGGGCAAACAACGATCTCCGTAGGTAGTTGCAGGTCCGCCACCATCCGCCGAAGCACCGCAACCTGCGCCGCATCCTTCTGCCCGAAGAAAGCTCGATCCGGCTCCGTCGCAATCATGAGCTTGGCCACCACGGTTGCCACGCCGCGAAAATGGCCAGGCCGCGAGGCGCCGTCCAGCCGCCGGCTCAGCCCCTCAACTTCAACAAAAGTCGCCGCGCCCGCGGGAAACATCTCGTCCACCGGCGGCGCGAAAACCACCGTCGCTCCCTCTGTCCTGGCCAAAACACAATCTGCCTCAAAGCTGCGCGGATAGCGTTCATAATCTTCATTCGGACCAAACTGCGTAGGGTTGACGAAAATGCTCACAATTGCAAGGTCACACGATTTCCGAGCCGCGCGAATCAGCGAAGCGTGCCCCATGTGGAGCGCGCCCATGGTGGGCACCAACCCAACTGTGTTGCCCTCGCGGCGGGCTTCCCGCGCCCACTCGCGAACCTCGGCAACGCTGCGCAGAATCTCCATCAAGCCTTCCTCAACTTCCCTCGATTCTCTGTCTTGTCAAGTGCCCGCCGCGCCGGCTCTGGCAAATGATAGCTCTCTTCATCAGAAGGGAAGGCCCGCTGCTCCACGTCTTTCCGGTAATGTCCAATGGCCGAGCGAATCAGCGTTCCGGCATCTGCGTAGCGGCGCACAAACTTCGCCGAGGGCGCAAAAGTCAGGCCCACCATGTCATGGAAAACCATAATCTGTCCGTCGCACTCCGGCCCGGCGCCAATCCCAATCGTGGGAATGGGCAACTCAGCGGTAATCACCGCGGCCACTTCGCGCGGAACCCCTTCGAGCACCAGCGCACTAGCTCCCGCCTCGGCCAGCGCTTGAGCGTCTGCCATGAGTTCGAGAGCGGCATCGGCTGTCCGCGCCTGCACGCGATACCCGCCCATGCGGTGTATGCTTTGCGGCGTCAGACCCAGGTGGCCAACTACGGGAATTTCGGCTTCGGTCAAGGCGCGCACGAGCTCAAGGCGCGCCCCCTCGATTTTGACGGCCTCCGCACCCGCTTCTTTGACAAACCGAATAGCGTTCGCCACTCCTTCAGCCGCCGTGCCGTGATAGCTACCAAATGGCATATCGGCCACCAGCAGCGCGCGCCGCACTCCCCGCCGCACCGCGCGTGTATGGTGCAGCATCTCGTCCACGGTGACGGCGAGCGTGTTTTCATGCCCCAGCACCACCATCGCCAGGGAGTCGCCCACCAGGATCACGTCAATCCCAGCCTCGTCCGCCAGGCGCGAGGTGGCGTAGTCATAGGCAGTCAGCGCGCTGATAGGCTTGCCCTCGCGCTTCATCTCGGTAAGCGCGGGCATGGTGACTTTTGGGACGGGAATGCCGGTCGAAGCGGAAGAAGATCCGCCGGGGAAGTTAGTCATGCTCATTGTGACCTCCAGTGCCGCTCCGAAGCCCCAGGATGCGACCCGAACAACCCGAGTATACGCCCCCAGGCATCTTCCGAACACGCGCGAATGCATTACAAAAGGTGCCTTTTTCTCTTCGTCAATCGATTCCGTGGAACAAATCAAGGCTCGGCGACGTAAATTAAACAGGCGCGGCCAGCATCAACTTCCCTCGCGCCGAAGTTTGCAAAGGAGTATCCCATGCGGTTGATCCTGAGCGTAGCCGGTTTGGCTACCATGTTTTGTCTCGCTCTACCCAGTGGTTTTGCCCAAACGCCTCAAGCCTCCAAGAAGAGCCAAAGCAAGATCGTGATCGTCTTCAAAGATGGCCACCGACAGAGCTTTAATCTTTCTGACGTTGCGCGAGTGGAGTTCCCCATGGCCGCGGACTTAGCCGCTGAGACCGCGCCCGCCAACTCCTTCTTGCCGTCCCGTGGTCATTTCCTCGGAAAATGGGAGGTCGGCGATGGAACGGGCAGCAACTTCTATATCACGCTCGAGGAAAATGGCGATGCCTGGCGCTCGCTCCGCCACGAACACGGCAAGTGGGTCTACGTGGACGGCGAGGCGCGCGTGACATGGGATGACGGCGTGCATGATGCGATCCGCAAGGTTGGCTCTGCGTACCAGAAGTTCGCCTATGGAGCCGGCAAATCCTTCACAGACACCGCCGATAATGTCACCAACGCGCGGAATACCTCCCCGCGTCCCATCTAGGTCTTCCAGACGATACCTGAATCTGGTATCGTTCTTGCCTGGAGGTTACACCATGAAAATCCGCAACGTAGTTCTGATCTGTCTTCTGGTCCTCGGTCTGGTCGCGACCGGCGTCACCATTGCACAGAACGTCAGTCCAGTCATGCACCCCAACCTTGCCGCCGCCCAAGGCTACATCGACCAGGCCGTCGGCAAAATCGATGCCGCCCAGCACGCCAACGAATACGACATGGATGGCCATGCAGCCCACGCCAAAGAGCTTCTCATGCAGGCTCGCGAAGAGATCAAATTAGCGGCCAGGGCAGCCAACCACCATCACCAGTAAACTCGTCTCCCGACAAGCGGGGTTCGTTCTACCTCATTCCGTCCGAACCCCGCTTGCTGATTCCCCCTCCGGCACTGCACACTGGAAGGCAGTATGCTTTCCCCTTTACCCATAGCGGCATCCGGGCTCGCCCTCGCGGCGGGGGGCTGCGCCTACGCCGCCATGTGGCCCACCTCGCAGATTTTTGGCCCCACGCTCATCGCCCCATCGCGCCCCGGCGAACTAGCACTCACCTTTGACGACGGACCCAACCCCGCTTGGACGCCGCGCCTGCTCGACCTGCTCGCCGCCCACAACCTGCACGCGACTTTCTTCATCGTCGGCAGCCGCGCCCAGGCCGAGCCGGCGCTGGTGCGCAACATCCTCGACGCTGGCCACCTTATCGGCAACCACTCGTGGTCTCATCCCAATCTCGCGCTCGCTTCAGCCAGACGCATCTACGACGAACTCTCCCGCACCAGCCAGACACTCTCTCAAATTGCCGGCGCGCCCATTCGCTTCTTTCGTCCGCCCTTTGGCGCTCGTCGCCCTGAGGTTCTGCGCTCCGCCCGCCGCCTCGGCCTGACTCCTGTCCTCTGGAACGCCATGACTTCCGACTGGAAAGACCCCTCAGCCGACGCTATCGCCAACCAGCTCATTCACAAAATCGACGGTCTCCAACGCAAAGGTCAAGCCGCCAACATCGTTCTCCATGACGGCAGCCACGCCGACCCAGCAGCCGACCGCGCCCCTTCCACATCCGCCGCAGCCCAACTTATCGCCCGCTACCAGCCAACCCACAAGTTCGTCACGATAGACGCCTGGTCTTGATAACATGCTTGGATTGTGTCAGTTGCCCTCTGTCGCAGCACCACTGAGCCGCCGCGCTTTGATATCCCGCATGGGCGGCTGGCCAAAGAATCTTCTGTACTCCCGATTGAATTGGCTGGCGCTTTCATACCCAACCTCGAAAGCAGCGCTGGCGGCATCCAGACCGTCATTCACCAGGCGTTCTCTTGCCACATGCAATCGAAGCTGCTTTTGATATTGAAGCGGGCTCATTGCTGTCAATGATCGGAACTGATGGTGCAGCGTCGAAACACCCATCCGGGCCATCGTCGCAAGTTCCGCAACCCGCAGCGGCTTGGCGTAATTCGCTCTCAGCCATTCCACCACCTTCGATGTTCGGTGGCTCTGCTCGCCAAGCGTGGCGATTGCTCGCAAATGCTTTCCCTGCGGACTGCGAAGCAATCGGTAGATGATTTCGCGCTCGATTAGCCCGCTGAGAAATGGAATGTCCTGTGGCGTATCAAGAAGGTCGAGCAGCCGCAAGCAGGCTTCGAGCAGTTCGATCGAAGTGACGCCGATAGCCATGCCGCGGGCGTCAGCGGATTCCTCGCGCTGATGAAACTCCTGCTGCGACAGAATCTCGCGCACCAGCGGCATTTGCAGCTTGAGCAGCAGGCCGAGCATCGGTTTCTCTTCGCTCGCCTTGATCACCTGACTCACAACCGGCAAATCGATAGAAGTCAGTAGAAACGTTGATTTGTCGCACAAATAGGTCGTTTTGCCAAGATTGATTCGTTTTTTTCCCTGCGCAAAGACAATCAGCCGCGGCTGATATGCAGCCGAAGTACAGGCTGTAGGCGTGGATCTGCGGTAGAGACTCATCCCGGATATTTCGGTTGCCTGTTCTCCGTCCGACTTTATGTGCGACGCAATTTTGCGCGCCAGCTCGGCACGCATTTTAACTACCCTTGAATCTCCGCTCCCATCCTGGTGTTTCGCCACTTTAGACCACCTCGCTCCATTGAGATTAGGTTAGCGCCGAATTCATCATCCCGTACACAGAAACGCAACTAGCGACAGGAATAGGCAATAAATGAGGCAGAATCAGGATACCGCTCAAAGAGTATTCTTTTGTAGTCTGATCTACGAGCCACTCGCTCGCCATCTTCCCAGAAGGTTGAGGTCTCTTCATGTACAAGGCAAAAGCCTACTCCGTCGCCAGCGCAACTTCACCGTTTGCTTCCGCCACCATCGAACGGCGCGATCCCACCCCCCACGATGTCCAAATCGAGATTCTCTTCTGCGGCATCTGCCACTCCGATCTCCATCAGGCCCGCAATGAGTGGAGCGGAGTCATGCCCACCGTCTACCCCTGCGTTCCCGGCCATGAGATCGTCGGCCGCGTTACGAAGGTGGGCTCCGCCGTGACCAAATTTAAGCCCGGCGATCTGGCCGCTGTCGGCTGCCTGGTTGACTCTGACGGCACCTGCCCTGAGTGCAAGGCCGGCTTCGAGCAGTTCTGCCCCAATATGATTCTCACCTATAACTTCCCCGACAAGCACACCGGCGGCGTCACCTACGGCGGCTACTCTGACAGCATCGTCGTCACGGAGCGGTTCGTGCTCGGCGTCCCGTCGAATCTCGATCTTGCCGGAGCAGCGCCACTGCTCTGCGCCGGAATCACCACCTACTCGCCCATGCGCCATTGGGGCGTGACCAAGGGCAAAAAAGTCGGCGTTGTCGGCCTTGGCGGACTCGGCCACATGGGCGTCAAGTTTGCCCACGCGCTTGGAGCCCACACCGTCGCATTCACCACATCGGAAAGCAAGAAGGAAGACGCGCGTCGCCTCGGCGCCGATGAAGTCGTCATCTCCCGCAACGCCGATGAAATGGCCAAGCACGCCGGCAGTTTCGACTTCATCCTCGACGCTGTCGCCGCCGAACACGACATCAACGCCTACATCAACCTTCTTCGGCGCGACGGCAACATCACCATGGTGGGCGCGCCGAGTAAGCCGCTGCCTGTCGCCGTTTTCGGCCTCATCTTCGGACGCCGCAGCTTCTCCGGCTCTCCCATCGGCGGTCTTCCCGAAACCCAGGAGATGCTAGATTTCTGCGGCCAGCACAACATCACCTCAGATGTCGAAGTGATCCCTATCCAAAAGATCAACGAAGCCTATGAGCGGCTCGCCAAATCCGATGTGAAATACCGCTTTTCCATCGATATGGCATCGCTCAAATCCGCGTAAAAGGAGCCATCCATGGCAGACAAAACCCATCCGACCGGGGCAGAGAAGGCGATTGGCAGTTTTTCGCCCAAGTTGGTCAGCTTGACCGACGATGTTTTATTTGGCGATGTCTGGGAGAGAAGCGCACTCTCAAAGCGTGATCGCAGTCTTGCTACTATCACCGCTTTGATCGCTCTCCGCGCAACAGAACAACTTCCGTTCCACGTGAAAAGAGGTGTCGAAAACGGCCTCAAACAAGAAGAGATCGTAGAACTCATCACGCACATGGCATTCTACTCAGGCTGGCCAAGCGCCATGTCTGCAATCGCAGTTGCCAAGAAAATCTTTGAAGCAGGCAATCAGTAGCTTCAAGATTCGACAGCAGGAATTGGAGAAACCGTGCAAAGGCGCATTCTCGGAAACAGCAATCTGGAAGTATCGGCCATCGGCCTCGGCTGCATGAGGATGAGCGAAGGCCATGGCCCGGTCGCAGGTACCAAGGAAGAAATGATCGCCGTTATGCGCGGCGCGGTCGAGCGTGGCATCACCTTTTTCGATACTGCCCAGGTTTATGGCCCGTTCGTCAATGAAGAATTGGTCGGCGAAGGGCTTGCTCCGGTGCGCGACCGGGTAATCATCGCCACCAAATTCGGCTTCTCTCGCTCTCCGCATGGAAGGCCCGATCCGGGTGTCGACAGTCGCCCGGACTACATCAAGGAAAGCGTCGAAGGTTCGTTGAAAAGGCTCCGTGTCGACACCATCGATCTGCTCTACCAGCACCGCGTCGACCCCGACGTACCGATTGAAGATGTAGCCGGAGCGGTCAAGGACCTGATCCAGCAGGGCAAGGTCCGCCACTTCGGCCTCTCCGAAGCCGCGGCAAACACCATCCGCCGCGCCCACGCCGTCCAGCCGGTCACCGCCGTCCAGAATGAGTACTCAATCTGGTGGAGGCGCCCGGAAGAGGATGTGTTGCCCACTCTCGAAGAACTCGGCATCGGTCTCGTTTCCTACAGCCCGCTCGGCAGGGGCTTTCTTGCCGGGTCAATCAACGAAGACACTCAGTTTCACAAGGAAGACAACCGTGGCACTCTCCCCCGCTTTGCCCCGGAAGCGCTCAAGGCAAATCTCGCTCTGGTCGAACTTCTTCAAACCTTCGCCGCCGGCAAGGGTGCAACCATCGCTCAGCTCGCTCTCGCCTGGGTGCTTGCGCAAAAGCCCTGGATCGTTCCCATCCCAGGCACAACCAAACTCAAGCGGGTTGAAGAGAACATCGGCGCGCTTGCCCTCGATCTCTCCTCTGACGACCTGCGCGAAATCGACCGCCTTGTCTCACAAGTCACGGTGCTAGGAGGCCGGTATCCCGAGCAGGTCGAGCTAATGACCAATCGCTAGAACTTGATTTTGAATGACCGGCCCGCAAAACCCGTTATACGGTCCGAGAATGATTCGCGAGCCGCTGACGATCTCTCCAAAAGGAGAAGACAAAATGCAGAAACGTAAATCGGGAAAAAGCAATATGGAAGTCTCGGCGCTCGGCCTCGGCTGCATGGAATGACTTCGGCTTATGGACCGGCAGCCGATAAGAGCGAGAGCCGTTCCAAATTCTGAGTGCAGAATTCTTTTTGAATCCGCGTAGCGTGAACGATCAGCCGTGCTACTTCAAGTTCCTCCGCAAGCCAACCGCATGTATCGAGGGAGAACCATGAAAACCTGGATGTTAGGACTGTTTCTTTCCATACTGATTGCGCCATTGTCCCACGCGCAGCAATCGCCAGCGCCACCAACGGAAACGATTAAAACTGCCGCAAGTCAAACACCCGAACAACAAGAAGTCATCAACCTCTCCAAGATGAAATGGGATTGGATGGCGGACAAGAAGGTCGATTCCTTGGAGACACTCTTTGATGACAAAGCCATGTTCACTCACATGGGAGGAACCTGGGGAAAAACCCAGGAACTGGCGACCATTAAGAGCGGTGGCATCTGGTACAAAAAAGCTGTAGTTTACGCAGTTGACGCTCGTATATTTGGTAACACGGCCATCCTGCTATCGGACCTTGATTTGCAGGCAGTAGTCGGTGAGCACGAAGTCACCAATCCTTTTATGGTGACTGAGGTTTATATCAAGGAAAATGGCAAGTGGAAGCTCGCCCAACTCACGTTCTCGCATCTGCTTAGGCCGGTGAAAATGAATAGCGATAAGAATTAGCCATAAACATCGAAAGAGGAGAGACAATGCAAAAGCGTGTGCTGGGAATGAGTGGACTGGAAGTTCCGGCGCTCGGCCTCGGATGCATGGGAATGAGTTCGGCTTATGGCCCGGCAGCCGACAAAGCCGAGATGATCCAGTTGATTCGCACTGCTCATGATCTCGGCGTCACCCATTTTGACACGGCTGAAGCCTATGGGCCTTTTGCGAATGAAGAGCTGGTAGGCGAGGCGCTCCAGCCGATCCGCGACAAGGTGACGATTGCCACAAAGTTTGGCTTCGACATTGATCCCGAGACAGGCAAACGCAGTGGCGGGACCGATAGCCGGCCCGAGCATATCAAGCGTGTTGCTGAAGCCAGCCTGAAGCGTTTAAGGACCAACCACATCGATCTTTTCTATCAGCACCGCGTCGATCCTGGTGTGCCCATCGAAGACGTGGCGGGAGCAGTCAAAGAACTGATTGCCGAAGGCAAGGTCAAGCATTTCGGTATGTCCGAGGCCGCGGTTCAGACAATTCGCCGTGCGCACGCGGTCCAGCCGGTGACCGCCGTGCAGAGCGAGTACTCGTTATTCTGGCGTGGTCCCGAGGCTGAGCTTCTGCCGGCATTGGAGGAGCTTGCAATCGGCTTCGTTCCATTCAGCCCACTTGGCGCAGGGTTCCTCACCGGCAAGATCGACGAGAACACAAAGTTCGATCCCACCGACTTCCGAAACATCGTGCCTCGTTTTTCGCCCGAGGCGCGCAAAGCCAATATGGTTCTGGTCGAACTCGTCACCTCCGTTGCGAAAGGCAAAGGCGCAACGCCGGCGCAGGTCGCGCTCGCGTGGCTCCTGGCGCAGAAGCCGTGGATCGCACCGATTCCAGGAACCACAAAGCTGCATCGACTCAAGGAAAACCTCGGCGCCGTGAACGTCGAATTGACCGCTGGCGACCTCAAGCAACTCAGCGAAGGAGCTTCCAGTCTGAAGCTCGAAGGAGCCCGCCTTCCTGAAGCTGTGTTGAAAATGACCGGGCTCTGAGCGCCAGGCGCATTTGTTTAATCGAATCCCGCCGGGTCGATTGAGAGTGAGTCCGAAAAAGCTTTCCATCTTGGCTAGCGGACCGTCTAAATCGCCCGCTCAATGAGCCGGCAATCATAAGGAGAAAAACAATGCAAAAACGTAGATTGGGAAAAAGCAATCTTGAAGTATCCGCACTCGGCCTCGGGTGCATGGGCATGAGCTTTTCCTATGGCCCACCCAAAGACAAGCAGGAGATGATCGCCCTTCTTCGCGCTGCCGTCGATCGCGGCATCGCCTTCTTTGATACGGCCGAAGTCTACGGCCCTTTCACAAACGAAGAACTGGTCGGAGAAGCGCTCGCGCCCTTTAAGGGGAAAGTGGCGATCGCTACCAAGTTCGGATTCAATCTCAATCCCGATGGAAGTCCCGGCTGGCAGGGCCTCAACAGCCGCCCGGAGCGCATCAAGCAGGTTGCTGAGGCCTCGCTCAAGCGACTCAGGATCGATGCCATCGATCTCTTCTATCAGCATCGTGTCGACCTGGACGTTCCCATTGAAGACGTAGCAGGAGCGGTGAAAGAGCTGATTCAAGCCGGCAAGGTCAAGCACTTCGGCCTCTCCGAGCCGGCCCCGAAGACAATCCGCCGCGCACACGCCGTTCAGCCTGTAACAGCGGTGCAGAGCGAATATTCGCTGTGGACACGCACCCCTGAGGCTGAGGTGCTCCCAACCCTTGAGGAGCTCGGAATCGGCTTCGTCCCCTACAGTCCGCTGGGCAGGGGCTTTTTGACGGGAAAGATGGACGAGAACACAACCTTCGCCAGCGGCGACTTCCGCAGCACGCTGCCGCGCTTCGCGCCGGAAGCCTTGAAGGCGAACCAAGCCCTCATCGATTTGCTCGGCAAAATCGCGGCGGAGAAGAAAGCCACGCCGGCCCAAATCGCGCTTGCCTGGCTACTCGCCCAGAAGCCATGGATTGTTCCAATCCCTGGCACCACCAAGCTCCATCGTCTGGAAGAAAACATCGGAGCCATTTCAATCGAACTAACCTCAGGCGACCTAAGCGAGATCGAGAGTGCCGCTGCCGAGATCAAAGTGGAGGGTGCACGCTATCCTGAGAAATTAGAGCAACTGACCGGACGCTGACCCACATCGCCATTCAGGAAACGGCCAACGGCAACTTCGTGCGAGCGAAAAGCGAGCCGCTGGCCCCACCGCGAGTGGTCACTCTCCCGCCAGCGTTTCCAGCAGCAGGTCGAAGTCTTCCAGTTGCCCATATTCGATGATGACTTTGCCCCGGCCATTGTGATCTTCGATGTGAACCTTGAGCCCCAATGCGCGTTGCAACCGCTCCTGGACCGCGCGCACATTGGGGTCGACGGGAGCTTCGGGTTTCGCTTCTTTCTTAACTGTACGCTCTGGGTGGATAAGGCCCTGAACATAGGTCTCGGTTTGGCGAACAGAAAGCGAATTCGCCATGATCCGTTGCGCAGCCACCTCCATCTCCTCCGCATGCTCAAACGACAGCAGTGCCCGGGCATGCCCAAAGCTCAGCTCGCCTGATTCGACTCGTGCCTGTACAGATGTAGGTAACTTCAATAATCTAAGGAAGTTAGCAACAGTCGCGCGATCCTTTCCGGTGCGCAGAGCCATCTGCTCCTGGGTCATGTGGAATTCGCGCGAAAGCCGCTCGAAAGCCCGCGCCTGCTCCATCGCGTTCAGATCGGCCCGCTGCAGATTCTCGACGATGGTAATCTCCATCGCCTGCTCATCCGAAACCTGCCGCAGAATGGCCGGAATCGTAGCCTTGCCGGCCAACTCCGAAGCCCGCCAGCGACGCTCCCCGGCGATCAATTGGAAACGCCCATTGGCCATGGGCCGCACCAGGACCGGCTGCACCACCCCGTTAGCCGTGATCGAAGCAGCCAACTCGCTCAAATGCTCTTCGTTCATCTGCGAACGAGTCTGAAAGGGATTGCGGTCAATCTGGTCGAGCGGAATCTCCCGCGGCTTGCCACCTTCCGTCTCAGCAGCAGATGGAACGGGGACGGCTTGCACGCGAGGCAACAGGGAGTCCAGCCCTTTGCCCAGGGCACGACGTTTCATGTCAGTGGCGACGATGGTCATGATTCAGAATCCTTTACCCCGAAAGATCTCGGGGGCCTTCTAATTTGTATCGGATGAGGTCTCGGCAGTCTGTAGGTGAGCAGCGATCAGGAGTTTGGCGCGAAGTTGACCTCCGTCTCACTGTCGGCCCCCTTCATAGGGGGCAGATCGATCCCATTGCGCGCCAGAAACTCTCCTGCCAGTTCGAAATAAGCCTCGGTTCCGCGTGAGCGGGCATCGTAAAGCGCCACCGGTTTGCCATGGCTGGGCGCCTCGGCCAGCCGCACATTGCGCGGAATGACCGTACGGAAGAGCCGATCCTTGAAGTACTCGCGCAGCGTCTCAGTCACCTGCTGAGCCAAATTCGTGCGGTCATCATACATAGTCAGCAGCACGCCTTCGATGGTAAGCGTTGGGTTGTAGGCCGCGCGCACGCGCTCAAGCGTCGAAATCAGCTCAGAGATGCCCTCCAACGCAAAGTACTCGGCTTGCATGGGTACCAGGAGCGTGTCGGCAGCGGCCAGAACATTGAGCGTGAGCAGGTCGAGCGCCGGCGGGCAATCCAGGATCACCAGATCGTAACCGCTCTGAACCGGCTCCAGCGCACGGCGCAGGCGAATCGCGCGATCTTCGACTGCGGCCAGTTCAATATTGGCGCCGGTCAGGTTCTTCGATCCCGGCAGCAGCGACAGCAGATCGATCTCCGTGGGCAGAATCACCTGCTCGGCCGGGGCATCGCCCATTAGCACGTCGTAAATCGAACGGCGATTGTCGTCCCGCTGGAAACCGAGGCCGGAGGAGCAGTTCGCCTGGGGATCGCAATCCACCAGTAGCACCTTGAGACCTTCGAGAGCCAAGCAGGCGGCCAGGTTGATTGCTGTCGTAGTTTTGCCAACTCCGCCCTTTTGGTTGACGATGCCGAGTATCTTGCCCATGGCTTTCCAGACTAAAGGTCGGGGCCGTCCGAGGATAGCTGCGAGGGCTGTGGAGAACCTAGCAAAGCTGTGGAAAGCTTCCAGGCGGCAAAAGGGCAATTGATTGGCAAACGCTGGCAGGGGAAGGGCTTCGCGGTGGGCTTTGCGGCGGGTGCGCAATGCAAGATAAAAGGCTGGATCGGTGGAAAACTTGCCTTATTTTAGGACGAAAATAAGCCGATTTTTTGAAGTTCTCCAATCCGGGAAGACACCCATTTTGGGATTTTCATGCGAATGTTTCACGTGGAACGTTTGACCAATTTGGAACGCTTCCTGATTTGTTTCACGTGGAACAAATCGCATTGAGATTGTTTCAATTTGATTGCTGCCCTATTTTGCCTCTCCTTTGGTTGGCTTTTCGCCCCTTCAAGAATGGTCTCGTCATGTTTATAATCTCGCATCATGTCTTACACTTTTGGCGACCATGAGGAAGCCAGCCTGCGCTTGCACCGTCTCGCCGACCTTTACGAACCGGAGACGTGCGCGTTGCTGGAGCTTCTCTGTGATTCGGGTGACGCGCCTATGCCGCAGCTCGCAATCGACCTTGGTTGCGGTCCCGGCTGGTCGACACAACTGCTTGCCGCCGTACTCAAACCGAAACGAATCGTTGGCTTTGACGCATCGGAGCGTTACATTGCCGAGGCACGCCTAAATCATCCCGAACTGGAGTTCATGCGTCACGACATCCTGCATACCCCTTTCCCGGTTGGAGCTCCGGACTTGTTGTTCTGTCGCTTTGTGCTCACGCATCTGACTTCGCCGCAGCTTGCATTGCAGGCCTGGGCTCAAGTGGCCGCGCCTCATGCAATTCTGCTAATCCACGAGACTGAAGGACTCGAGTCCTCTCATACGGCGCTTCATCGCTACTACGAACTCATCGACGAGATGCAGCGGCACTATGGTCAGGTGTTGAACGTGGGAACCATTCTCGACGCCAGCTTCACGGGAACTGACTGGAGCGTAGAGCAAAGCCGGAGCTTGATTTTGGAGAAGCCTGCCCGCGATATGGCGCAACTGCACTTGTCAAACCTGCGCACCTGGGGCAGGAACGAATACGCTGCCCAGGCATTCGATCGTCGCGAACTTGACGAACTAGAGGTGGCTCTCGAATCCATAGCCTCTGGGATCTCTGAAGCTGGAGTCGTGCGCAATACCGCCCGGCAGATTGTTGCCATGCTGAGATGATTGCCTTGCGACTGCCTGCCAGTTTTGAAAGAATTCTTAGGCTGCTGTCACACGACTCGCCCCAGTTTGTCTTATCTGTAGGAGACTATTTCATGCAAGCCGCATCTGAACAACCGCAAAACCCGTTCCTTGAAAACTCGTCCGGCCTCTCAGACGAAGAACTTGCCTCCCTCGTAAAAGCCGGTGACCGCGATCAACTCGAACTGCTTCTCGCGCGCCATCTTCCCTGGCTCTTCAATTTGTCGCTGCGCATGCTCCATCGCCGCGCCGACGCTGAAGATGCCACACAGGAAATTCTCCTCAAGACCATCAAAGCTCTGCCCGGCTTTCGCGGCGATGCCAGATTCCGCACATGGCTCTATCGCATTGCCGTCAACCACCTGCTAAACGTCAAGAAGCCCAAATGGGCCGCTTCCGATGCCGTCTGCTCCTTTACCATGGCCTCTGCCGGGCTGCGCCAGGTGCCAGACCTCGACCCGCCCGACCCGCGCACGGTGCCTGTTCCGATAGAAATCCTCGTGGAAGAGACCAAGAACAATTGCATGATCGGCACCTTGCTCTGTCTGGATGGCCGTCAGCGCCTCGTCTTCATCCTCGGGGAAATCTTCCAGGTCAGCGATCAGGTGGGTTCCGAGATCGCCGAGGTCACGCCTGCCAACTTCCGTCAGATTCTCTCCCGCGCCCGGCGCGATCTATACGAGTACCTGCGCGACAATTGCAGCCTCGTCAATCCTGAGAACCAATGCAAATGCGCTCGCAAGACCCGCACCTTCATCCAAGCCGGCTTTGTCGATCCCGCTAAACCGGAGTTTACGCAGGTCCACGTCCGCAAGATGCGGGAGGTCGCGGCGCAACGGACCCCGGAAATCTTTGAGGCTTTTATGGAGGCTGGGGCCAGCGTCTACCGCGGCCATCCGTTCTATGAACCCGCTGAGCAGACCGCAATTCTGCGCAAAGCACTCGCGCAACTGACGATCTAGACTGATTGATGGCGCGCGAAGGAACAAGATGGAAACAACGAATGCGTTTATCGGAAAGACCGCGAGGCCTACGGAGGCGGAGGTAGCCGCGGCCTTGGGCTCAACCGATGCGCTATGGAACCAGTTGGTGGATTGGATCGCGGAACAAGGAGCAGCCATTCAAGAGTGGAATTCGTATTCACCAAAAGCCGGCTGGGCGCTGAAGCTGAAAGAAAAGAAGAGAACCATCGTCTATCTTGCTCCTTGTGGTGGATGCTTTAGCGCCGCATTCGTTCTTGGCGACAGGGCGATGGCGGCAGCCCGCGAGAGCGATCTGTCCAGGAGCACGCTTAAACTTCTCGATGAGGCACCGCGCTATGCGGAAGGAACCGGCGTGCGCCTGATGGTGAAGGCGGCTAAGGATCTAGCGTCGATCCGCAAGCTGGCCCTCATCAAAATGGCGAACTGATCTCTCGCGCTCCCAGCGCAAGCAGGCGCTCTTGACCGCCCGGCAGTGGGACTAGCTGAGGCCAGGAGAACCCCGCGCCGGCGGCCGATTGGAGGGCGGAGAGGGCCGATGTTGTCGTCATCAGCGCCAACCAGCCACCTGGGCGAACCAGCTCTGCCGCCGCTTGGACGGCTGTTTCCATTCTGTCTACTGCGCGCATGGTTACGCAATCGAAGTGCGCGTCCAGCGCTTCGGCTCGGCCCGGGTGGACCTTTGCCGTTATTCCGAGAACACGGACAGCTTCGCTCAGGAACGCCGCCTTCTTTCCTTGCGACTCGGCCAAGGTGACGGCGATCTCTGGACGGCAGAGAGCAATGGGAATTCCTGGGAAGCCCGCGCCGGATCCAAAGTCTAGCAACGTTGCGATTCCAGCGGGTAGAGCTTGGGCGCAGGCGATGGACTCGACAAAATGGCGGGAGAGGATTCCTTCTTCATCGCGAATGGCGGTTAGGTTGATACGCGTGTTCCAGCGAAGAAGTAGCGAAAGATGGTCGGCGAATCGGCCAGCCTGAATGGGGTCCAATGGGGACAAATCGGCTCGCGCTAAAAGGAAGTTCAGACGCGAATCTGTAGAATTTTGGGCTTCACTCACACTTTTGATCCTGACGACCTTGGCGGTTGGGGCTGGTGGTGTCCCACGCTCGGCATTTTCACGGTTCCTGTCACGCAGGCTTCTTGGTATCCCACCCTAGCGACAGAAACAAGCACGTCGAGAGGGTGGCGCACCCAACAGTTTTGGAAGATACGCCGAAGTTCGCGCCGCATCTCCCGAACTCTCACGCTACCGACGACTTGTCGGCGGGGACTGCTGATGCCGCACCTTGGCGGGGCTGCCAGACTACTGCCGCTTGCACAAAGGCTGAGAAGATGGCGCGGGAAAAGGCGCTTTCGGTGTAGGTGCGCTCTGGATGCCACTGCACTCCCAGAACAAAGTGCTCGCGCGAATTAAGCTCGACTGCCTCTACCACTCCATCGGCTGCTGAGACTGCGCTGACGAGCAGGCCGTCGCCTGGAGTTCGAATCGCCTGGTGGTGGCTGGAGTTGACCGCTGGGTCAGGCGCCGAATCGCGCGGCAGCAGACCGGCGAGCATGGAGCCGGGCTCGATCCGCACGGGATGCGCTTCCACCACCTCACGACCGGGCTGATGATTGACCGCTGTCTTGATGTCCTGCACCAATGCTCCGTTCCGCCACACGTTCATGCTTTGAACGCCGTGGCAAATGGCCAGGATGGGCTTGTGCAGATTGAAAGCGTCTTGCAGCAGAACTTCGTCGACGGCGGTGCGGGCGGGGTCAGCCTCGCCGCATTCCGGAATGGGCTCCTCTCCATATCTCTGCGGGTCTACATCAAAACGGCTTCCGGGCAGAAGGACCCCCTGGACGCCAGCAAGGAGCCGGGCGATGCGGTCTTGGCGCTCGTGCAGTGGAACGATGATGGGTGTTGCCCCGGCAGCACGCAGGGCGGCAAGATAAGCTGGCAACGTCCGCTGATTGTAATCCGGATCGCTGCCGCTGGGCTCGGGAATTGCGATATGAACACACATGGCAGGAAACAGTGTAATCACAAAAGCGGTGATTGCGATAGTGGTGTGTTGACCGTCGCGTCAAACCTGCGTACCCACCGCCTCCACTTCCGTTACCAGAGCCTCGGCCCGCGGCTCGCAGAGGCTCTCGATGGCTGCCCGCAGACGCGCTGTCAACTCATCGGTTTGGCGCAGGTTCATGCCCGCGGTCGTGATGGGCTCGCCAACCTTCAGCGTCAGCTCGCCGGGGTAAAAGTGGCGGGTGTGAATGGGAAGCAACTCGTAGACTCCGCTCAGCGCCATGGGCACGAGCGGAACCTGGGCGCGAATGGCCAGATAGGCTGCGCCGGAGAGAAACGGCTGCAGTTGGCCGTTCGGCGTGCGCCTGCCCTCAGGAAAGACGAAGAGCGCCATGCCAGAGCGCAGAGCCCTTGCCCCGGCACCTAAACTGGAGAGCGTGGCGCGCGGGTTCACGGTGTCAATCGGGATCTGGCCTGAGCGGTTTAAGTACCATCCTATGAATGGGATAGGCCACAGAACTTTTCTCGCTAAAATGCGGAACTGGAACGGTAAAGAGGCGAAGATGACTGGCGTATCCATGTAGGAAGTGTGGTTGGAGGCGTAGACAGCGACCGGGTGTTTGCGGAGGTTTTCAGCCCCAATCAAACGGAGCGTTGACCCGGAAGCCCATACGCAGGCGCGCGCCCAGACGCGTGCAATGCGATGCTGCGCGTTGCCTTTCTTATCAACCAGCGACACCATCATTGCGAGGGTTCCGCTGAATGCCGTAACCACAGCGAACAACGGAATGTGAATGAGGTTAGTGCGGCAACGATGAATCCAGGGTAGTGGATTAGGACGCTGTCTCATATTGTGCTGTCTTCGCTCAGCAATAGCGAACGTGCCTCTCCAACAAGATACACCGATCCTGAGATGACCGCGACGCCGCCCTTATTGCGCTCGACGGACCATTGCAGAGCTTGGCGGACTGAATCGGCGCTTGCGGTTGGCGTTCCTGTTGGCCTGGCCGCAGTTTCCAACTCCTGCATGGAAGCGGCACGCAGCGAGTGAATTGGCGCGAAAATGACCTGGTCGAAAAGCGGAAAGAGAATCTGCGCCATCTCGGCCACGGGCTTGTCACGCAGACAACTGAAAATGAGCTGCCGCGGACACTTTTCAGTCAGGGTTTTCAGTAGCCCGGAGCGAAGCGCCTCGGCTCCGGCTGGATTGTGCGCCACGTCCAGAATCCATTCAACGCCGCTCGTTTTGATGCGCTCTAGGCGCCCTGGCCAGCGGGTCTGACGAATCCCCTGTGCGATGGTCGCCTGAGTGACGGGGAACTTGTGCGTTGATGCCAACTCGACCGCCGCGGCAATGGCGAGGGCTACGTTCCGCTGCTGATGTGCGCCGGTCAGCGGCGAATCGACTTCGACCTCCCTGCCGAGGGCTTGAACTACATAAGGACCGGTGACGCCTGCGCTTGGCAGATAGGCCGTTGCATTCGACTGGCGCACATTCAACTCGGCTGCGGCCTCGCTGAGAACCTGGTTCGCATCCGGGTGCTGGCTGAGGGTAATCATCGTGCCGTCACGGCGCAGAATGCCGGCCTTCTCTCGTGTAATGGCCGCGATGGTGGTGCCCAGCCACTCAGTATGGTCGAGCGAGATGTCAGTAATGATTGAGAGCAGCGGATCGACGACGTTGGTTGCATCCAGCCGCCCACCCATTCCCACTTCGAGCACCGCCGCTTCGACGCCCGCCTCGGCGAAGTAAAGGAGCGCCTGCGCGGTCAAAATTTCGAAGAAGCTGGGAAGTTGCGGCAGCTCGCCATTGAGCATCAGCCTCTGCGCCTCCTCATGAACGCGGAAAAAAAGGCTGGCAAAGCGATCGTCGCCAATTTCTGATTCACCGATGCGAATGCGCTCATTAACCCGCGCCAGATGCGGCGAAGTGTACAGGCCAATACGCATGCCGGAGGCGGTCAGAATCGATGCCAGCGTCGCTGCCGTCGAGCCTTTGCCGTTGGTCCCGGCGATCAATACTGAGCGAACATGGCGCTGCGGATTGCCCAGTGCGCCGAGTAAAGTGCGGACCTCGTCGAGTGAAAACTTGCGCCGCGCTCCGCCACGCTGTGTGTACAGCTCCGGCGTCATGGCATTCAGTTGTTCGATAGCGGCTTGATAAGACATCGAAAGTTAAGTATAAGAGGCCTATCCCAATCGATGCTCAGCGGCATCATTTCTGCAGCAGCAGTTGCAAGGCCTCACGCGCGCTTTGCAGGCAGCCGCGGGCTTCATCTTCTGACAGCAACCCCTGATGCACTGCTTTCTTCCCCGTATCGTTGACCAGGTTGGCTACGCGGGGAAAGTCCGCATCGAATCCCGTCATGAGCAGATTATTGTTCACTTCATGCAGCAGGTTGCCCAATGTCGCTGTGTTGCGATAGCGCGTGCGCACCTGTTTCGTCAGTACTGCCGGCAGCTTCTGCTTGATGGCCTCTTCGAGCACCGAACGGCACATGACCGCGCAGGCGGTGAACAGACCAAGGAAATAGCAGCGCGTCGCTTCGTCCAGGTACCGGTCGGCCTCTTCTGAGCTGGGCGAGGCTACAACACACTCGCGCAGGTGCGTTGCACGCTCTACGGCTGGCTCGATCAGCTCCAATAGTTCCAGCGCAAAAGCCGTCCGAAGCAAGTTGTTCTGCTGGCCATCCAGGGCGCGTTGAATCTCTTGCCATGCAGGCGTGGACCCTTCGAGCCCGGCATATTGCAGCTTGGTTAGAGAGGTCAGCCGCTGGCGCGCGTGCTGAACAAACCCCTGCCGCATCTCCTGCGCCAGTCTGCGCCAACCGCCAATAAAAGCTGCTTCGTCCTGCTGGTAGCGCACCCACAACTCGTCGTAGACGATCCCCGGCAGGATCTCACGCAACTGGGCAAAGCGGCCTGTCCGCGCTAGCTCCGAGATGGCCTCGCAGAACTCTTGCCCCGGCGTACCCTCGACAGACATCTGCAGCAGCTGATCTTCCAGTCGCCCGATATCGATGCCCATAGCCGAGGCCCTCCCAATAAAGTTTATGGCCCTTCCACGTGGAACTATATAGAAACTTCGCCTTGGTTGCGGGTCATGGACTGGAATGGGAACCTCGAATCTCAGTTCTCGCAGGCGGGAATCCGCTCGCCGCTTTTGTGGATTGCCGGTCCCTTGGAACGCACTGCCCTGCATGCCTTTGGACGCTCTTTTCACATAAGCCATCTGCTTTGCACAGCCGTTTTTGGGGTCTCTGTGGAACTCGTGGGAAACCGGTGACGCCGGACTCTATCGCCTGCCCTGTTTTCCAATTCCCCTCAATTCCACAGCTCGGTTTTAGAAAACTAGCTCACCCTGCAAGCCTTTCTTCGCCAACGACATCTCCATCATTTCCACTTTTCCTGTCTGAACTACGGGTACTACTGTCTTATTTCTTTATCTCTTATTCTTTTTCCTCTTACCCGGAGCGTTCCGCGCGGCAATCGGCAAACCCGGTTCTCGGCTTCCCTCGATCAAGCTCCACCGCTTCAGCAATCGAGCTGAAGTCGGATCGGACAAGGAATTCAGAGAACCACCCGTGTTTTCCACGCGCACACATTCTCAAAGGTGAATACAATCAGGAAGAAGAAGAGAAACGCATTTCCGCTCTTCGGCAAATTGTTGTAAAGTGTGGCCAGTGCGGATTCTGCTTCGATCAGGTATTCTTCGGGAGACGCAAAGCGAGGGTGAGTGGATGGCGAACGTGGAAACAGAAGTCGAAAAGCCGGCCGTATCGGGAGCAGCGATGGACATTACGATCACCCGTCAGGAGTTGGTCAAGGAGCTGACCGCGACGCAGAGTGTCGTCGAGCGCAAGACCACGATTCCGATTCTCTCGAACTTTCTGATCGAAGCCGACGGCGACCGGCTCAACATTACGGCCACTGATCTGGACCAGGCGATCCGCACCAGCGCTGCGGCCAAAGTCAAGAAGGCAGGAGCTTGTACGATTCCGGCCCGCAAACTGTACGACTACATCAAGCTCTTGCCTGACGGCGACATCTCGATCAAGCTGCTTGAAAACCACTGGGTGCAAATCCGCAGCGGGCGGTCGAACACGAAAATGGTCGGCATGGCTCGCGCCAACTATCCGCAGGTTCCTGAGTTTCCCACGGTGGCTGCGACCAGCATTTCTTTGGTCGCGCTGAAAACGCTGATCAATCGCACTATCTTTGCCATCTCGAATGAAGAATCGCGCTACACACTCAACGGCGCGTTGCTGGTCATCAAGGCGGAGTCTCTGGCCATGGTCGCGACCGATGGGCATCGCTTGAGCTACGTAGAAAAGCCGAACGAGAATCTGGAAGGCATCAGCGGCGAGAAGCGTGTCCTCATTCCCCGCAAGGCCCTGCAGGAGCTGCAACAGCTGCTCTCGAACTCGGAAGCCGAGAAGGTTGAATTTGCCGACGACGAGCACACGCTCTACTTCCGCATCGGGCATCGGACTCTCAGTACTCGAAAGCTTTCCGGGCAGTTCCCCAACTTTGAAGCGGTGATGCCGCGCGACAACACCAAGTTCGCCGTGGTTCGCTCAAGCGAGTTGGCGTCGGCCATTCAGCGCGTTGCCCAATTCGCAGACGAGCGCTCGGGCGCCATCCGCATACGCCTGGAGAGCAACGAACTGAAGATCAGCTCGAGCTCGACAGAATCGGGCGAGAGCGAAGACACCATCGATACGCCCTACTCGAGCGACCCCATCGCCGTAGGATTCAACTCCGGCTATATTCTGGATTTCTTAAAGGCGCTCAACAACGAGGGCGAGGTACGTTTGGAGTTCAAAGACTCGCAATCGGCTGGCCAGATGCGGCCTGAAGATCCCGACGCGGAGTACAAGTATCGGTATGTGCTGATGCCTATGCGGATCTGAGGGGGGCGCCTAGCGACAGCTTAAAGTTCAAATCGAAAGTTACTACGACCGCGAAATAATCGTATTTAATACAGTTGTCAGCGAGACCTGGAGCGCTATTGGAGGATTTAGCGAGTTCTAGAGATAGTCCCTCAGCCCGCGATTTTTATTGAGACTCGTAGCTCTACATCCGAAGTGCCGGATTTGGCGACCTCGATTTTTAAGTTTTCGCGCTTAATTGAGTTCAAAGCAGCGAAAAAATCCTGCTGAAAAGGCACACGCTCTAGCCTAGGAGACGAGACTCCAAAGGCACCTGGCCCGAACGCAGCATCACGGAATTGAAGCTGTGCCGGCCATTTATTCAGTAACTTTCGGATTATATAGGGCTTGGGAGTCGTTCTTTCGGTCACATAAGATGAAATCGCCTG
This sequence comes from Occallatibacter sp., assembly GCA_049513195.1. Classification (GTDB taxonomy): domain Bacteria; phylum Acidobacteriota; class Terriglobia; order Terriglobales; family Acidobacteriaceae; genus Telmatobacter. The sequence continues at coordinate 3,819 of JBEKWJ010000030.1, read as the reverse complement.
CCGCGTAACCCCAAGCACATCACACATTTCGTTGCGAGAGACTCCACCGTCAAGCACGCTGACGATGTGGTCGCGCAGGATCTTCTTGAACTCCTCTCGATCTCGATCAATTTTCGACATTAACAGATATTCTTGGCCTTTCAACAATTGTTGTCAACAACTGTTGATAGATAGTTGACAACAATTGTTGACAAATCGAGAACAAAATGATAAAAAAGTAGTGCTGAGGAGGCGCGCAGATTATGCCCCTTAACATTTTGTGGGAGAATTGCGATATGGCTGCTGCTGGAGAGCGGGTTCACTATCTGTCGCTTGCACTGGACGCCCGTCGGGCGCTCAACGCCATCCGTGCGGCTGACAGGGGCGATGGACGCACAGACGAATTGCGCGATTCAATCCGGGCAGCTACGGAATCTTTGGAGATTCTCGAGACGCACCGAGATCTATATGCAAACCTTACCCCAAACCATTACGTGCAGTACGAAGAGATTCAGACCTTACGTGAGGTAAGTTCCTCAATTGATCCAGGTTCTCTCATCCAGAGCTTGAAGTCTCTGCTTACCGACGGTGCTGGAAAACCCCCTGCCGAAGACCTCGGCTTGGCACGCAAATTCTTCCGAGGTTTGGAAAGCCGCGCTCTTCATCACTATAACGAGCCCACCTCCGGCGACGTCTTCATGGCTTAGTTCTCCAATGCCAGAACAACGCGACTATCTGCGGCATGACCTTACCGCACTGTATGCGTTCATCGAAAGCGTCGCTGGAAGTAATGTCTTCCGAAGGAGTTCGGCTGCGTATAGCCCTGCGGCCGTTCGGTTCTTTGACTTTGTTCTGGATCTCGCTGCCAGTAGTAAGAAACATCTTGAAGAATGGTCAGTAACAGACGATGACGAGTTCGAAGATAGGCGTGAGGAGCTTGGCACGATTAGAGCAGCCTGGAAAGAACTTCACAGGTTCATAAAACCCGCGCTTGATGCCGATACTCTTCAGGTGCCATCTGCCGTTGTTGATGGAATCGTTCGTCAATTTAAGGAACTTCCCGGCTGCAGCAAGACAGAATTCGCAATCTTCCATACCAGCGAATTCAATTATGTGCAGATTCGTACAGCCGATCTGCGACGAATAGCCTCAAAGCTCCGCACAATCATTCGCGGTGCACCGGAGTTTCCTAACAATCTCGGGCTGATTGGAATGCCCTACTCACAGGGCAGAACCGCATTCGCAAATTGTCTCGTGGCTCACGAGATGGGGCATTTCATCTACCGGGAAATGGCCGTCGAGAGTACCTTACTGACAGAAGCAGATGCTGCCCTAAAATCTCTATTCTCCAACTATGAGCAGGAAGACCAAGGGCGCAAAGACCTTTGGACAAGGTATGTGACCAGATGGGCTGAGGAGCTTTTCTGTGACCTTTTTGGAGTCATGTTACTTGGCCCGTGTTACACCTATGCGTATATAGAAGCCTACGATCTATCTACTGTCCTCGACAGTGCTGGGCAGATTTCTGAAGAAAGAATTCTTCCAAGAATCGAATTCTACGAGAAACATCCGTCCGACATGTTTAGGCTTCAGCAGCAGGCCGTTTTTCTGCGCGGGTTGCCTTGGTGGAATCACATGCGTAAGGGGTCCACACGCTTCTCGACACTATTGGACGCGTTGCATAACCTACCAATGGAAACTCATGTCAAGCAAAACCCACAACTAGGGCGCCTTGTGCCTGTGCTTGAAGCCATCATCCCGGAGATCACAAAGACGATAGGTAGGGTGTTTGACGAAGTAGACGATGGCTTTGTCCTATTCTGTCAATTGAACTCAGTAGTACAAGATTACTTGGCAGCTGGCGTGGTGCCATCAACCCTTAACATTCGCACAGGTAGTGGGCTAGATGAAGTGACTGTTGTAACCGCATCACCTTTGGTGTTGTTGAATGCTGGGATGGAATTCTATCTCACACGTACCAACGAATTGATGAGTTCCATTCAGGGAGAAGATCTGAGAATATTTGATCGACGGCTCCACTGGATTCGGCGTATCGAAGAATGGATTGCCAAGGCCATAGAGGATGAATCTCTCAAGACGGAGGACGGAGGTGCTTGATGTCGATTTTATCGGAAACGGAGATCCAGCGACGTCTGAAACTTGAGATCACCGACAAGGAAAGTCTTTTAATCACACCAAGGCCGAGGCAGAGGGCATTCGATTCCGACTCTGTCGACCTCAGGCTTGGTTGTCACTTCCTGATGCCGCAGATGCCACCGGAACCAGGGTGGGGATCCGCGCAAGCGGGAGGACATTCCCATTCCAGAGTTCATGTGCCACTCGGGAGCTATTTTGTGGTTCCGTCCCACGAGACGGTTCTAGGCGTCACGCTTGAATTCATAAAGCTCCCAAGTGACCTCTCGGGACAGATACTCACAAAATCCTCCGTTGCGCGTTGCTTCATGGTCATCGAGACGGCTCCGTGGATACATCCGTTGTATCGAGGCTGCCTGACGCTCGAAATTGCAAACGTCTCGAATACGCCGCTGACGATCTTTCCCGGTTTACCGATTGCTCAATTAGTCCTAATGCGGAATGACAATGCTGCAGAGCTTGGTATGCCTAGTGGATCATATGTAGGACCTGTGTACCCCGAAGAGCCACTCAAAAGGGTTTTGGGGCAGCAGATGCACGAGGCAGGGTTTGCTCAGTACCGTGACCCGAAGGACGGAAAATGGACCCCTTGCTGAATGTATCGCAGATTCCATCCCCAAGTTCCCGGGCTGTTCCTAGAGGCTGTTTCATAACCCGGTTTTCAAGGGCAAGCGTAAAGCACCACCATGCGGAGGCGCAGTAAAAGTGGGGTCTTGACCTCAGAGATGTGCCTCAAAATTGACGAGTTGCAGGTTATGAATCAGCTTCTAGTCAGAGCTGATTCTTTTTTCAGAGCTTCCGCTTGCATTGGGCCCCACTCCGGTACTATGCTGTTTTTATGCGTCGATGTCGCTAACACCGCCCTGGTGTCACCCGCGATGCAGACGTGCGGCCCCCTTTCGCGCACCGCCTTTATCGCCTGACAGCTCGACCATCACCCCACAATACAGAACCGTCTGGGATCGTGTCCCGGAAAAAGGAGATCATCATGGCGCGTATTGCCGCGAATGTTACGGAATTGATTGGAAAGACCCCTCTGGTCCGGCTGAACAGGATAGCGGCTGGGCTGCCCGCCACCGTACTGGTCAAGCTGGAGAGCCAGAACCCTGTTTCAAGCGTGAAGGACCGCATCGGATTTGCGATGATCGACGACGCGGAGAGACGGGGCAAAATTACGCCTGGGAAGACGGTGCTGATTGAGCCGACCAGCGGCAACACCGGGATTGCGCTGGCCTTTGTGGCCGCGGTGAAGGGCTACAAGATCATTCTGACCTTGCCGGAGACGATGAGCCTGGAGCGGCGCGTGCTGCTGCTGGCCTTTGGCGCGGAGATTGTGCTGACCCCTGGGCCGAACGGCATGAAGGGCGCCATTGCCAAAGCGAACGAGATTCTGGCGAAGACGCCGAACGGCTATATTCTGCAGCAATTCGACAATCCTGCCAACCCGGAGATTCACTACCACACCACAGGCCCGGAACTGTGGGAGGACACCGATGGCAAGATCGACATTCTTGTCTCCGGCGTAGGCACGGGCGGCACGATCACAGGCGCGGCCAAGTACATCAAAGAGCGCAAACCTGGGTTCAAGGCTATCGCCGTGGAGCCGACCGACAGCCCGGTGCTGAGCGGCGGCAAGCCGGGGCCGCACAAGATTCAGGGCATTGGCGCGGGGTTTGTGCCCTCGGT
>JBEKWJ010000029.1:0-56278 GCA_049513195.1 Occallatibacter sp. | reverse complement strand
GAGTGTTGCCGTTGGCGCCGGTGCGATCGTCACTGTAGCGTTGGCAGGCGCACTTGTGCCACCCGCTCCAGTACAGGTGAGCGTATAAGTCGTCGTGCTGCTGGGAGAGACACTCTTCGTGCCGCTGGTCGTTTCCGTGCCGGTCCATCCGCCGCTCGCCGTGCAAGTGGTCGCATTCGTGCTCGACCAGGTCAACATCGAGCTGCTGCCCGAAGCAATCGTCGCAGGATTCGCTGTGAGTGTTGCTGTTGGCGCGGCAGCAGCGGTGATGGTCACCGTTACAGTCGCGCTCACGGTCGAATTGGTCACCGAAGTCGCCGTTAAAGTCACCGTATTCGGCGAAGGCGCATTTCCGGGCGTAGTATACGTCACCGATGTGGCCGTAATGTTGCTCAGCGTCCCGCACGCCGCGCCGCTGCAACCCGGTCCGGAAAGGCCCCAAGTCACGCCCTTGTTCTGGGAGTCGTTGGTGAGCGTTGCAGTAAAGTTCTGCGTGCCGGTTCCCGCCTGAAGAGTGGCCGAGGCTGGCAGGATCGTTACAACAATGGGGGGCGGCGGTGTTGTCGAGCCACCAGATCCACAACCTGTAAGGATCAACATGGTTGCTGCCAGCAGTCCGGTGTATAACTTCAAAAGATCCTTGGTGCTTGATTCGGCGAAATGCATGTGCGTCGACCTTTCTGACCGTGGCCATTCATCGTGGAGATTGCGCGTGCAACCTAAAACGCCGATGAATATTGCGTGACGATCGGATGCGGCGTACGATTGTCAGTCGATTTCCGCAAAATCAGGGTCAACGAGGAGAACAACATAGGGGAAAGAACTTCCTATCGAATACAAATCCATTCTCTGTTATGTCTCGTGGCTGAACCCGCCAACTGTGATCGCGATTCATGTTCGCAGAAGCGAAGGGCAAAAGTCAACAGCAACTGAATGTCGTTTTACGGAGGGGGCGGAAAGTCATGACGCGAATAGTAGCCGCGAAGCTCCCTGGAGGCTCGCGAAGTTGACTGTCGGCCGCCATCAAAGGCAGTTGCGGGAACGTCAGCAAAATATCACCTTTGCACTCAAGTCCTGCATTCTTTCCGGGAGTTCCGTCACCTGCCATCTGGCGCTTACAAACAACGGGGATGACCGGGATATCACACTCAAGGGCTGTGAAAACCCAAATACCAAAATCTCTGATCAGAGCGGCCGAGATTCAGATGTGAATTACGAAAAGTTAGGATGTCGCGATGGAGAAAACAGAAGCATTTCTGGAACTTTAGTAGCTGAGGTCCCTACACCTGCGGATTTATGCTTTGATAAAGTCAGCTCGGATATCTCTTCCATCGAGCTGCTCGAAATTGCCAGCAAGGTCGGAGACAAAGATCTAAAAGTCAGTTCCGCAGGATTCCTGTCCTTGTGAAGCGGTATTGATATCAACTCGCGAACAGCCGGACGTGTGCTTTTGGTACCCCACTTTATAGAAAAATCAATATAAGTCCTTTATTTTCATATGGCGGAGAGAGTGGGATTCGAACTCGTATTAGTCTTGTAGAATCTGCAACTTACAGAAAACACAATGCCGTCGCTCCCGTATTTCCCGTGGCTCCCGTCGCTCCTTGCCCCATATTGCTCCAAACTGGGATCGGACCGGCGCATAAAGGTTTTGCAGACCTTTATCGAAGTTGGTAAAAACCGAGTGTTTATGCGGGTTCCAAACCCTGCAGATCTAAGATTGGCGGTGACAGATGGGCGAAATGAGGCGGGCTATTGCGCGCGAGGAACAGGAACGGGCCAAGGCAATAGAAGCGGAAAAGCGCATGGCGGACCGGTTCGCCTCAACGCTGGTGATTGCTGCATCGATCATCGCCGCCGTGCGACTTGCGAGAGATCAGGACATCAGCAGACCGTCGCCCCGTTTGACATCGGTCATCGCGGACAGCATCGGGCTTGCGAGAATGATCCTGGAGAAGGTATTGCGTTAGGCTGGTGCGAATCTGGCGGCCGTTATAAGCTGTAGACCTATGTGCGGGAGATACGGCAACGGCCCTGAAGGCCGCGATATGCCGAAACGTAAGCCAGAATCGCTCGCCGCGTCCAATAACTTTTTGGAAGTAGGCTATAACCAAATGGAATAGGTACCTGCTGTAATCTGACTGCCGGAAACAAGGGATTTGCCTTTGAGCCATCAGACTCCCATTTGAATCCCCTTGCATTTGCAAGAAATATATGGTATTTTTTCTTGCAGAATATGGCGGTTTTATATGAGACAAACGATTGAAAATACGATTGAATATCGAATTCGTGGAACAGGTGGAGGGTGGGCGTTCTCGCCGCGCGACTTCCTGGACCTCGGAGGTCGCCCCACTGTCGATTCAGCACTTCACCGGCTGGAAAAACGTGGCGAGATTCGCCGGGTCATTCGCGGCGTCTACGACTACCCCCGCTTCAGCAAGCTCCTTGATCAGCAGATGAGTCCTGATGTTGACCAGGTTGCTCGGGCCTTGGCGCGGAAGTTCCGTTGGCGCATTCAACCCAGCGGCGCAACGGCGCTGAACTTTATCGGTCTTTCGACTCAAGTGCCGGCACGCGCCGTCTATCTGTCAGATGGGCCGGAAAGAACCTATCAAGTCGGCAACACGGCGCTGGTCTTCGAGCATACAGCCTTGAAGGAATCCGGGGTTAAGCTGAAGGAAAGCGGCCTGATCGTTCAGGCGCTCAAGTCGCTTGGCCAAGAGCGAATTACTCCGGAGATCATCTCGAAGATTCGAGCATGGTTGCCGGAATCTCTGCGCGCCAAGGTACTGGCCGACACTAAGACGGCGACAGGCTGGGTTTACAACGCAATTCAGCAAATTGCCGAAGAGGGGCAACATGGATAAAATCGCCACCGGATCGGCAACAGACAGGCGGGATTTATTCGGCGAATCGGCCAGCCAGCTCAGCATGAATCCCGCCATTGTCGAAAAGGATTTCTGGGTCTGCTGGATTCTCAAACATCTTTTTGCGGAACCGGCGCTCATGGACCAGATGGTCTTCAAGGGTGGAACCAGCCTCTCCAAGGTCTTCGGATTGATCGACCGCTTTTCAGAGGACATCGACCTGATACTCGATTGGCGCCTGCTTGGGTACGGCTATGCGGAAGGCAACGATCCTTACCAAACCATTCAGTCGAAGACAAAGCGGAGCCGCTACAACCAGGAGATGAATGCAAAGGCCGCGGAGTATATTCGCGGTACGCTGCTTGGGCAAATGAATCGGCTCTTTGCACAGGTTCCCGGCATTGTCACCAGTATCGACGAAGCTGATCCACACACGGTAAACGTGCAATACCCTGCGGCGTTCACGGCCTCATACATTCGCCCCGAGGTTCGGCTGGAGATTGGACCGCTCGCGTCCTGGGTTCCGTCTCACGTCCGGACGATTCACCCGTATGCGGCCACATCCTTTCCTAAGGCGTTTGCCGAATCGGATTGCGCGGTTGTCGCCATCGATGCCGAGCGAACTTTCTGGGAGAAGGCCACGATCCTCCATCAGGAGGCCCATCGGCCGGGAACGATTCCAGCCCGATATTCGCGCCACTACTACGACTTGTACAAGCTGGCGGAAAGTCCGGTCAAGGCGGCGGCTCTTTCCAATCGCGCCCTGCTCGACGACGTGGTCGAGTTCAAAGAGCGATTCTACTATTCCTCATGGGCGCACTACGATTTGGCCCGTCCAGGCTCATTCCGATTGAGTCCTCCAGAGAGCCAATGGTCGGCACTGAAGCGGGACTACCGTGCCATGCGAGATATGTTCTACCGGGAGCCACCAGACTTTTCTGATGTACTTCGCTCCTTACAGATGCTACAGAACGAGATCAACGAGTTAGCGTAAGTATGGATTACGCTCCTCTCACTGGAATCGTCTCTAAGAAATGTGTGCGATATCAACTTAATGGCTATTAGGAACAGGCAGCGGTGTGCTAACTGGCTGGGCAGGGGCTTCTGGCTTTTTAGGTTTCAATTGAAGGAAATGTTGCCCCGGCGGTGTGATCACAACCGTATTCTGTTTCCGAAGATTCCCAATCTCTTTGTCAGATAGCCAAGTGAATATCAAGGTTTGGAACTTTGACTGCTGGGCGAGCTGCTTTTCAAGGAACGTGAGAAACAGCTTCTTATGTTTATCGTCTGGATTCTGTTGCAATGGTTCATCCAACACGACGAAGCCGGGATGCATACCGCCCATTTGCTGCGATGCAGCAGCCAATGCGAGGCTGTATGCTGCAACTAGTCGAGACTGATCACTCGCCGAGCCAAGTGCCCGCAACCTGCGGCCCTCGACAAAAGGGATGTACTCATCATCCATCGAAAGCGTGTGGGCATTTTGCGCTTGCATCGCACTGTGTCCGAGAGCGATCAGATATCGCCTCAGCGCATCGGTGAAAGCAAGCTTTCTTTCAGCAATATCAGGAGAAGGAAGAGTGCCACTCTCAAATGCCTTTGCATCTGCAACCCAACGGTCAATCGATTCCTGGATATTGTCAATATCTTTAGATGCATCGGTGAGACGTTCTAGCTCTCGCTCAGTCGCTGAAAGTTCTGAAGCTGTTGCAGCGATCTGTTCACGCACCGTCCCAACCGCGTTTGTAACCGTAATCAGTGCTCTTTCCGCATCCCGAAGCTGTGAATCGACTTCGGTAATGTTGGCGGTTGTTGATGAAATATTAGCGGCGAGAGAATCGATATTTCTCTTGATAAGCTCTCGATCACGCTTAAGAGATTCTATGTGAGCTTCGACCGATTCCGGTGTCTGCGAAGTCAGTCCGAAGATGCTAGCGTCCATATCACGGTGGCAGGTCGGACATTCAAGATGATCAAGTCTACCGACGCCGGATTTCTTGAGACGCAACAAATCAGTGGCACCTAATAGGCGATGCTCCAAGCTCTCCAAAAGCATTGATGCTTGTTCTTTCTGAGTTCGGAGAGCATTTAGGTCTTGATTCAGCGAATGCCTCTGCTCCTTCAGCGAAATGGCCTTCTGCGATGCGGTGATCGATGCAGAGGTGTTTGATGCATCGACGGGTTGGCTCGTAAGAGTATTCCTGAGGTTCTCGATCCTTGCGTTTACAATCTGGGAGCGTGCACTTATGTCAATGTGTGCGGACTCCTGCAGCGCCTCGCGAAACTTGTTCCTATCCCACCTGGAGATGATTTCTCTGAGACTTCCATGACTCGACCAGTCGACGCGCCAGCCTCGCCTCATCATGGTGTCGATCGCTTGGTCGGCAATGAGGCGCGCACTTTCTTTTAAGTCACGTGAACGCTGCTCAGATTGCAATCGCATAACCCGTGCGCGAACGGCATCAAGCGCCCCAAGTAGGTATTCCACTGCAATTTCGCTTATCTCCTGCTGTCCGTACCGCGCAATCTGAAGCGCTTGAATATTCGACCATCCCTCATCTTGGTCAATATAGAACAACGGTGCAAGATTCTCTAAATAGACTTCCGATCCTCCTGGGCGGAACGTAGAAACCTTCAGGCGAGGCCAATTCATCCATTCAAATAGAAAGCGTTGGAATCCTCCATGTTCGATTTGCATAGTTCCGCGCCGCGCAATAAGTCTACTTTCTCTTGATTCAGCATCGGCATTTGTTTCGCGGACTCGAACGGAGGTCAGATCGCCGCCTTTGATGTCGCGTGTGATCGTAAGTTCGCGTTTAGCGTCGTCACAAATGGTTATGCTCGATTCTGCGGAGATCACCCGGCTATTGGCGTGACCATCCAAATCGATATACCCGCGTACAGCTTCTGGGAGACGAATAGGGTCGTTGTCTGCATTTCCAAATATGGGCTCAAGGCCAAGGCACCAAGCAATTGCCCTTACCGCAAGCGACTTGCCATAGGCATTGTGGGCGGAAATCACCTGAAGCCCAGGTGTAAATGTCAGAGTGCCGGAGAACTCCCCAGCTTCTGCTCTACCACATACTTCAACTTTCGATAAATAAATCACCATCCCTCCAACATTTCATTGGTTATCTTTATTTCCGCGAGTAGCTCAATAACGCCGCGTTCGCTCGAAAAAAGATCGTGCTCCCGAATGGACTCAACGATTTTTGTAAGTGCACCGCCACCTGTTCCGCTGACAATTTGGGTTTCGAATCGCTTGAGTCTCCCACAGGCGATCAAATAGTTGATCACATCATCATGAGCCGAATCCGAGAGAAATCCACGGCGTATGCGGAGGGAGTGACTAAATGCAAAACCACTCTGCTTGCCGGCCTCGCTCCACTGCCTAACCACCGAAAGTAGCCACGGTCGAAGCGTGATGAACTGGAGTAGCTTTAGCCGCGCGGAGGACATCCTACGTGCCACGTCGGATGCAGTGGGTTTCGCGAACCGTTCAAATACGAGCGATACAATTGCGGTTCTATACTCAACATCGTAGATTGCAGATGGTGCAAGCCTCGAAGGCACAATAACGGGCTCCGCCCTGCCATCTTGAAGAAGAGCGGCGAGTTGATGTATGGTCTGGAGTTTTTCAGACATGTGACACTGGCCTTTTCCACCCAATCGGGCACTCGCCAACGAGGCGCGCAACCTCTCCATTACTCAAGTCTTCAACTATCGTTCCAAATAGCGAGTCAAAGTCCTTTCGCAAAATATCGGATGCAAATTCTGTTGATTGCATGAGCTGTTCCCAAGGAGCAGGAGAACTTAGCATCAACGTGAGAACCTTCTGCAAAATACGAGATCGATTGGCTTCAAGATCTCGGTGAAGATTTGGAAGCGTATCATCGAGTTCTTGCTCAAACGCGAGGGCCATCCGCCAAGAGTTCTGAAGTTGAATCCAGAGTGCGTCGATTGTTTCAACCTTGTCTGGATAAATCTCTTTAAGAATCTCCTTCTTTTCGTCAAATTTAGCAGTACTCACGAGGACGACCGATTCCGCCTTCATCTGGATCTTTTGCAGGAAAACTCTTTGGCGGGCCCGCATGATCGTTACTTCATCCACGGCATAGCGATTCGCGAGGTCCTTGGGGCCCACGACAATGACAGAAGCTTTTTCCTCGACGTATGTGCGCTTGCTCACATTCTCATACTCTTCAACTGCAGTGAGGATAGGACTCAGGACTCTATGGCTCTCGAACCAGTTCACCAATAATTCAATGTGCTTGATCTTCCTCCCCTTCGGCAGGATTGTTTCCATTTCCGAGCTATCACTATGCTCTAGAACCTTCTTATTGAATTTCAGTTCGTAGAGCCGTCGGAGATCTGCACGGAACTTATTGACTATTGCGTCTACGCGGTCCTTGTCTTTCTTAAATGTGCTGAGTTCGGGGCCGTAACAACAATAGGCACGTTCTCCCCGGTCGGAGAAAGCGTCAAGCCCGGCATCTCCTTGGGGTTTGGAGGGAACCGTCTGTAAGCCGATGATGAATGTTTGCAGTCGGGCACAGACTTCCGATTGGAAGTCTACGCCAGTCAAACATTCCAGACTTGCAGCGTATTCGTCGATAAGTGATTGTTGGCTAGCCATTTCGCGACGTTCAACGGATTGATGGAATGGTAACACAGCACCATAAGTTGTGCATTCGGGAACAGTTGGGAGACGCTCGTAGGAGCATTCGCAAGAAAAAAGGATGAGGTAACGAATAGAGTCTGCCCGACATTCATGAACCAAGGGCATCTCGTCAAGCGAAAACAGAGAATGTGTTTGCAGTTTACCGAAAAGCAAAAAAACACTGTGGGGACTTTTGTGGGTAGACTGCTTCAAAATAGTGCCAAATTGTGGGTAGTACCCACAATCCACGCGGTCATTCCAGTTCTCGTAATACGCTGATAATAAGCGACATAACGCAATACTGGGCAACGCTGAAAAGGGCAAGACCTTAACTCTTAACCGACAGGTTGTAGGTTCGATTCCTACCGCGTCCACCATAGAATCAATAACTTAGCTTCCATTGCGCTCTGCTTGCGCTCCGTTTCTTTGGAATGCAAGCTCAGCTACCCTCAAGCCCGCCGTGCTCATCTCATCCGTGACAACATCCCCGTAAATGTTCATGGTCGTGCGGATGTCCGTGTGCCGCATCATCTTCTGTTGCACGGCAATCGGAGTTTTCACAGCGTCCAGCCAAGAGCGATAGGTGTGCCGGAAAGCGTGCGAACTGATGTGCCCGATTCCAGCAGCCTTCGATGCCCGTTCCAGCTCTTGCCGTGTGCCGGTGTAGGAGTAAGGAAGTCGCCCGAGTTTGAATGGGCTGGCAAAGATCCAATCCTCAGCCCCCGAAAATTGGGAAGACTGTTTCCAGGACTTCAGGCGCTCCAACAACTCGCTCGCAAGGTTGAATGTCTTTGCGGACCCTTGCGTCTTCACATCGCCCACAATCTGATTCACGATGCCGCGCCGGATGCTCAGCCTTGAGCCTAGCCAATCCACGTCACTCCATCGAAGTGCAAGCGCCTCGCTGAAGCGAAGGCCCAAGCACACAGAGAGCAACGCCATCGTCCCGAATGGTTCTTGCAGCTCTCGCAACAGAGCGTGGAACTGCTCCGCCGTGAGGCTCCGGGCTTTCCGCACTTTCCGCGTTGCCCCGATATTGCGAACGAGGGAGACGGGATTGCGGCTGATGTCCAACAGCCCGGACCACATCGCAAACTCCACAAGCCCGTGCATGAGTGATCGCACGTGCGTTTTGGACTTTGGCGACAAGGGCAGTTCCCGGAGCCACAATTCAACCGGACGCGGCTGTACGTCCTGAATCCGCGTATTGGCCCACTTCGGCAGAACGTGGTTATTCAGGAAAGAGCGATACACCCGCACCGTCGATTGACGTGAGGGCATCCGCTCCGCTTCGTACCTTGCAACTACACTCCGCACCGTGTCTCCTTTCTCTCCGTCCGGTGGCTTCGCCTGGATTTCAAGGCTCTCGACTTCCTTCCATGCGGCGGCCTTGGTTGGAAATTCCTGCTTCGTCCCAATTCGCTTTGACCGGCGAGTTGGTCCGTCATACCAGAGGTAATTCCAGGTCTTGCGCCGTTTGTCATAGCGCACAGACCCGCTTGCGTGTCGCTGGACCCTCATTGCTGCCTCCCTTCAGCAGGCTCAGCGGATGACGAACACAGGATAGCATCCAGCTCATGCTTGCGGAATCTCCAGACACAGCGCCGCACGCCGGATAGTCGGTGTGCGGGGATCTTGTTTTCGCGTACCCACTGGAGCAACGTGCGCGGCCTCACCTTCAGGTACTGGGCAGCCTCATTTGCGGTAAGCCATTCGGTTTCCATGTCAGCCTGTTTTCTCGTTCCGGCAACGCAGGAAGCCGGAGGTTTGTCGACGGTTATGTCATGTTTTTGAGTTCGCTACGAATAGAGCTCCTCCGCATCTTGGTTGCATCAACTTCAGATCTTGTCGAACAGGTGATGGGCGCAGTACTAACCCCGTCATTGCTTCTCACCACAAGATCACTTTCGCCACGCAGCGCCCTTTCTTACAAAGGTACGTCCGGTTTCATTGCCAAATGTCTACCTGATTGCGAACCGGATGCTGAAGGCGGTGTTCTCGCTTTACGAACCTCAATTGCCGACGCCCCTTCAGCTTCCCTATTCAGTTTCTTCATGTAGCCCGACAATGCTGTTGCGGTGATTCTCATGCCATTCTCCTCGAAAATGCGGACCAGCATATTGAGCGTGTATCCCCTTTTCCGCAACTCACGCAGTTCAGGGAAAACCGCCCGCACGATCCCGCCAATCGTGTACGAAGCAGGTTGCGGCGCGGGTTCATTCGCTTTTTCCTTCAGGAACGCACGAAGTTCCTCGACATTGTGCGACGAGAGCACCTGAACCCTGCGACGAGCCTCATTCTCCATACACCGGCATTTCACCATATTGACTTATATTCTGTCACATATGTAACATGCTTATGTTGGAAAAACTGAAAAGGCTGATAAGAGTGAAGGCAAGGTAGGCGCTGGATATACCGAATCTCCCTGCGGTCGTTTTGGCATATCCACCGGCCCCAACCCAATCCGCTTCGCTACTCGGGTTTGGGCCTGCGCACCTTGCTCAGGGCTTCGCCCCGAGACCCTACAGGAGCACCAGGAGCACCGAAATGGCAAGGCCAAAGCAGACAGAACATCGCCGGGGGTTCCTCATCAAACTCCTGTCCCAGGAGAAGGAGATCATTCGCCAACAGGCTCATCTTGCTGGCCTAACGGTCAGCGACTTCATCCGTAAATGCGCTCTGAACAGACCAATACGTTCCCAAGTAAGCCGCGAAGTTGCCGCCGAACTCAGCAAGCTGTTTGGACTGCAAAAACATCTGCTGATGGAGATAAAGGGCCTGCCCTATGAGGAAGGACTGCGCAGTGAACTCAACTCGGTACTTTCGGAGTTGCACACGGCACTTGCCACCTTCAACAAGAACACTGCGGAGTGAACATGATCGCCAAGGTGCAACCAACTCGGCAACACGCGAGCAGCTTCCGGCGGCTATGCAAGTACCTAACAACGGAACGCGATGCCGATACTGGGGAACCTCTTTTGCGAGGAGACGTTGTATTGTCGGACAACATTGCAGGCATGGACACGGTCGCAATACAGATGGAGGGGATTGCATTTTTGAACCCACGCTGCAAGGATGCGCTCTGCCATTATGAACTGGCGTGGCCGCCCGGTGAACGTCCGACTCAGCAACAATGGACTGATTGCGCGTTGCACACTCTTCGTGAACTCGGTTATCAGGACCATCAATATATGATTGTTGCCCACGATGACAAGAAGCACTTCCACATCCACATTATGCTGAACAAGGTTCATCCGGAGACATTCAAGGCGCATACGCCTTATCGCAACTGGTTGACGCTCGATGCCGCAATGCGAGCACTCGAAGCAAAACATGGCTGGACGCATACTGCGGGTCCAACGCGATGGGATGAACAATCGAAGCAGGTAGTACGCACATCATATTCAGAACGCAATGCGCTTCGGGATACCCGCAAACAGCCGACAGGTTTGGCCGCAAAGGTTGAGCATTATCACGATGAGGAATCTCTACAAACCTATATACGCCGGGAGATGGCTCCTCGTGTACGGCAACTCCTGAATCGGCGCAATGTGACATGGGACGATCTCCACATCCTCCTGTCCAAGGCTCATCTCCGGCTTGAGAAGGGGGAAGCAGGCGGATACACAGTCCTTGCTGTTGACCACAACATCCGGGTGAAAGCGTCCGATGTATTCCGCAGCAACTTCGCCGGAAAGGTCAACCGTCAGGCGACAGAAGCCGCTCTTGGTGCGTGGATACAGGGTCCAACATCTCTTCAACAGCCCGCGCCACATCCGGCACTACATAGCGGACGCAATATTGCGCAGAGGGAGGAACGCAAAGCGCAGCGACGGGCCGACCGTTCCGCGCTGATGGATGAATATAACCAGTATCGCAATCGGCAACGTGAGGTTTGCAAAGGCTTCACAAAAGATGGGGGGGACGGTGCGCAATACCTCCGTGAGGTTCTGCGGCAACAGAAGAAAGAGATTCGTGCATCCGCGTTGTCATGGCCAGACAAGAAGGTTCTGCTCTCCCAGGCTGTGGCTCAATCCGTCCTCGAAGTGCGCGCCCTGAAGCTGGCCATTCAACAGCGGCGGCACGAGGCATTTCCGAAGAATCTCCGCTCATGGGTAGCAAACAAAGCCGCCGAGGGAGATGCGCGGGCGGCGGCACAGCTTAGAGGGTGGCGCTATGCAGATCAACGCAATCAGCGGCTGCTCGATGCAAGGCTGGAAGCAAACGGGCTGCACATTGGTCCACCGCCCGATCCCGACGGCAGCGCAGACTGGGCCGACCTCTCGCAGCAGCGGCTTGCAAGCCAACAGAAAGAGAAGGCGCTTGCCAACCAGATCGCCGCGACTCGCGTTTGGGCAATTGACCCCAAGACTGGCGACGTTTCGTACACGCTGAATGGGCGCGTCTCGGTCATCGACCGTGGGCGCATTGTCACCGTGCTCAACCAGGGTGAAGCGGCAGTCCTCTTTGGCTTGGAGATGGCTATTCAGAAATACGGATCGCGCATTGCGTGTACCGGCACCGTAGAGTGGAAGCGAATGGTTACAAAAACTGCGGCGCAACACGGCGTCTCAGTCCAATTCACGGACCCGGAGATGCAACACGCCCTGCACTTTCTGCAACGTCTGGCGAATCAGCGCCAACGCCAGCAAGAACGAGGCGGCAGGTAGCCCGTTGCTGAAGAAACCGCCCGTCTACGCCAACGAAGAGCATGAGCGATGTGCCATTGTCGTCGGCAGCGGGCCTTCCGCGATCATCGCGTCCGCGCGGTCGCCGGCATTAATATGTACTGACCGCGACTATACGGATGTGGGGCGGGTTGGCGCCTTGAGTTTGTGGACGGCTGCGAAGTAGGCCACCATTACTCGAAACGTCTTGGACTTGTTCACGCCTCCAAGAACTTCCCCGCCCACTCTCTCCAGTTCATCGGCAATCTCGTGGGTCAATGGAAAGACGAACGATGTGTCAATGCTCTGAAACGGAATGTCCAGCCACGACCCGTTATAGAACGCAACAAGCTGTGTCTGCGCGGCCTTGGTTTTGAAATTCATGATGATGTGCTCGGCCAGAGCGTTCTTGTTGCGAATCTTGAGCACAGCAAATAGTTGGTTGAAATAGCCCTTGGTGAATTTTGAATCCACAGTGAGCCGGATTTGAGTCCGTTTCTCTGCGGGTGCAACGATTCTGCGCTTCGTGCGGACAATTATCTTATTTGGCGAGGCCATCTTCCGTCCCTCTCGTGATATAGAGTACATCATATATATATCACGCGTCAAAGCATTAACCAGTGGTATTCATAGAACTTTATGTAATGTCAGAACGCTCAGTCATAGTGGATTCATTGCGTGACAGGTAGGAGTTCAAGCTGAATCAGCCAGAGCAAATCTAACCGTGAGAAGGATGGAGAAAAAGAGAACCGCCTAGAGACCGCTCAACGTCAGATTGAGCTTCTCGCGTTTTCCGGTTTGAGCAATTTGTTTACTCGCTGTTTGCGAATCTGGCACGAAGTATTGCCGAGAAGCTCCCAAGTCTGGAAAATGTTCCCGGCCTCATCTCCCTTCACCGACATGTTCGTAGGCGGCGGTGAAGGGGGTAACCAAGACCACATGCAACGCGCCGATGGGATTTATGGTTCTCGGCTAACCGCTTATCTCAGCCGCGCCGATGAAGGCACACTCTTGCGGCTTCTGGTGAAGATGGCCAAGTAAGGTAACGCGCCACGATTGATGCCCACATCAATAGCGTTTAGCAACCCGCCCAGCCCCGCAACCAGCAGCAGAAACAGGTTATATCTGCTGTTTGCCGAGGAATATGCAAGTACTGACAAGTCGGCTGCACAGCTTTCGTTCTTCCTGCGACGCAATCACTTAGCAGGTCTCAGGGCACTCCCATCTTTTGGCCCTATCTCGTCCCGTTGAATTCGTGTACGGCATCAATCATTGCGATCAGATTTGCAACGGGAGTTGCCGCTTGAACGTTATGGATGCTGTTGAATACGAATCCACCGCCAGGGGCAAAGATTTCACACCTGCGCAGGACCTGATCCCGCACCTCGGCCGGCGTGCCAAAGGGCAGAATCCTCTGCGTATCCACCCCACCACCCCAGAAGACGATTTGCTTTCCAAAGTTCGCCTGCAGTTGCTCCGGGTCCATCCCCGTAGCGGAGCACTGCACTGGGTTGAGAATGTCAAAGCCTGCCTCAATCAGTGACGGGATAAACTTTGATACCGCGCCGCAGGAGTGTTTGAAGGTCTTCCATTGAGTGTGCGAGTGCACCCAGTCATTCACCTGTTTGTAGTAGGGATAGTACAAGCTGTTAAAGGTTTTCACGGAACAGAATGCGCCGGTCTGTGTCCCAAAATCCGTCCCACAGATATAGGCCACCTGCACTGTGTTTCCGATCGCGGCAAAGATGCGTTCCAGATTGCTGATGGCAACCTCGCATTGACGCTCGAAGACCTTGTGTACATAGTCCTGGCGGCTGCTGGTTGTCACGTACCATTCCGTAATATCGCGGATACCTTTGGGGTGCTTCAGATTTGGCGCTGGGACTAGCGCAATGTCGCCAAATCCCGTTCCGCCAAAATTGGCCACTACGCCGCGCCCCGTGGCGGCCTGTGCATTCACCAGCTTCACAATATGGTCCAGATCGGCTTGAGAGATCGCCGTAAATTCCTCCATATTATCTTCCGGATTTAGCTTTTGCTCATCAAACGGTTCCTGGCGGACGATGGCGTCAAAGAAGTGGCCGCCGCTCGGCATGCGTCCGCTAGGCGGAACGCTCATGTCGCCCTCTGGATAAATCAGCGTGTTGCCATCGGCATCTACCGTGACGTTGAAGTCCTTGGCAACCAGCACCTCCAGCCCATTGAGCTGCCAACTCTTCCACTCGTCTTCAGGAAATCCAAATAAAGTACCCCTCGGGTACACGCACACCACATCGAGGCCCATCGCGTTCTGCAGGTCTTCGTCCACCAGACCCAGCATCTGATAGGGCTCGTGAACACGCACCGGCCGCTTCTCAAGCCCGTAGTGGTCGCGAAGCGCCGCTACGCAGCTCACATGGATGCCGGTAGTAGGAGTTCCACCAAAGTCGATCGGAATGCGGTCCGGTTGCTTGTGGTTGAGGGTGTCGATAAGCCGTTCGCAGCTCGCCGCTTTGTTCTCTTGAGTTGTCATGCTGGTCACTCCTTTAGCTTCACTTTCCTTTTTCAATTCCTTTGTCTCACTGCCATGCAGAGTTCAATAAACGCTGTCCGCTTGAGGAAAACTCATGCAGTTGGCAAACTCATCTTGAAAGCCCGGATCGGCGGCAAGACTTACATGCTCAATCACGGGCAACACCGGTTCATCAGCCGCCAGAAGCAACATCTTAGCGCCGCGCAGCGCCGTGTTGCCCGCTGCGTGAATCAGTTCCTTGGGCGCTTCAATCAATCCGATTTCCAATGCGCTCTCAATCTGCACATAGTTGCCAAACGCGCCAGCCAGGTAGATGCTCTTCAGGTCGCTGGTACTCTTGCCCAGCCGCTGCAGCAGCAACTTGAAACCTGAAGCAATAGCGCCCTTGGCCAACTGCAGTTCTCGAATATCGGCCTGGATCAGCACCACAGGATCCACTACGGGAAACAGCTTTGTGCTGTCGGCAATGCGCCCTGAAGGCAAAATCTTCCCGCTTTGCAAACCCACAGCCACCGCATCCACCAGGCCGCTGCCGCAAATGCCTCTGGCTTCCCCATCGCCAATCACAGTGGCGTGCAGCTGCCCGCCCGAGAGAGACACGCGAGAGATAGCTCCATTGGCAGCGCGCATCCCCATGCGGATTGAACCGGCTTCAAACGCCGGTCCCGCGGCCGTGGAAGCGCACACAATGCCGTCCTGGTTGCCGATGACAATCTCGCCGTTCGTGCCCAGGTCGACCAGCGCAAGAAGCTCTTCAGAGGCTCCCATGTCGACGGCAAGAATTCCGGCAAGAATATCCGATCCCACAAAGCCGCCAAGACAGCGCTCAAAACGGATGCGGCAGCCTTGCGGCAATGGCCAATCCAGTTCACCGGGCTCAAAACGCTGCACTCCCAGATGAGGCGAGTGGAACGGCACATGCGAAAGAGGTTCAACATCGCGACCAGCAAACAGGTGATGCATAACCGTGTTGCCCACCAGCACAACCTCGGCAATCTCCTGCTCGCGTCCCCCAACCAAGTGCACAATGATCTGCCGCAAGGCAGCTCGCAGTGTGATAGTCAAGTCCGCGCCAGAGAGCGACGCCCTGATGCGGCTCATCACGTCAGACCCATATGATGCCTGTGGATTGAAACCAGTCTCCACTGCCAGAATGTTTCCTGTGGACAGGTCCATCATCTGCGCGGCAATCGTCGTCGTGCCCACATCGATCGCGATTCCCAGGCCTGATTTATCCGCGCCAGTTAGCCCGGAGTTATCCGTCAGCACATCCATGTGCCACTGGCCGCACTCCAGCACGAGCGGCGTATCAGCCTTCGCCTGGCATGCCAGCCGCCACCCATCCGCAAGCTCCGACGCTGAAAAAACCACCCGGTCCTGCTCGGTGGCCTGCGGTGCTCCCTCCAGCACGCGAACGCCGCATCCGCCGCAAAAGCCTGTTCCGCCGCAAGGAAACTCCAGGCCCAGATGTGCCAGCGCGGGTGCAAGCGCGGCGCCACGAGGCACCTCCACCACTGCAGACAACGGTTCGAGTTGGATGCGTACGGTTTCTTTTCTCATACGGCTTCCACAATGCCGTCCCCAAGGCCGCCGCGCACCGTCGCGCCCGCAGGGACCACCAGAAAGTCTGCGTCGTCCCACTCTCCATTGACCAGCCGCTCCAGCAGTGTAAGTGAACCCTGAAGCTCCTCAAAGGTCCAGTTTTCTTTCGCCGCCTCAGCGCGAGCCTTGCCGCGAGACCTTTCATCACCATCAACGGGAGTGGAGATATAAGTGAGTCCCGAGTAATGGCTGCGGAAAGCCCTGAATTGCTCGTAGAGATACTTCCCATTCTCCTCGCCATACTGTGCGATAAGTTCCTCAAGGGTGCGCCGCTCGCCTAACTTGTTATTGCCCGGCTTCTTGTTGATGGAGGGGAATGCCGGCTCCAGCGTCTGACCTAGCGTCTGAAACTCAACCCATCCCGGAGAGCGATAGTAGACGCCGGAGTGGCCGTCAAAATAGGCCTGGTAGGCCGCGCGGCTACCCATCAGCAAGCCGATGCAGTCGTGAGCACGCGGCAGCACCAAGGGTGTCTTGCCCGCGCGCAGGCCTTCGGTTCCCCGGCCGCACAGCGCATACCCCAGCAAGATTGCCTCATACCCATCCTTGTCCACCGCATCGATCTTCTGCTGAAGCAGCGGGCGCATCGCCACACCCAGGTCGTGCAAGCCCATAGGCAAAATTTCTGAATCGATTGAGTGCGAAGATCGGGAGACGACCAACGCCATCTCCCGTGTGAGCACCTGACATGCAATCAACTTGAAGCGCCTGGCTTGACTCATTTTGCTCTGACTCCGCATACGGCATGAGTGGTGACAACAGCAACACTTGCCTAAATATCGTAGCTAGCCTTGTCGTAAAGGCTGCCGTATTGCGCCTCCATGTCCCCGATCAGCGTCTCCTCGCTCATGGGGAAATGGTCTAGCGCTTCGTCCATCCGCGTCAGCCACTGCTGCTCCTTGCGAGAAAGTTTCAAACACCCCTCGGCCATGCCGTGCTTGAGAATCTCCACGGCAGCGCGCCCCGCGGCAATAGTCCGGTGGTAAGGCGTACTCGCACCGACAATCGCCGATGCAATCTTGATGGTCGCTTCGGGTGAGAGCACTGCCGCCTGCGGGCTCAACCACTCATCGGATGCGGTCATCCAGTCCCGCATCTGCAGCGCTCCGCCTTTGCTGGCGGCCGCGGTGTTCATCAGCCGGCAATCGTAGGCCAGCAACTCGGTAAACGCTTCCGGAGCGTTGCCAGAGAGCAAGCGTACATTCTGTACGGACTCATTGCTCCACAAGTCGCACATGGCCGCTGCAATATTGCCCAATGGGCTGAAGTGCGCGCAACTGGCAGACTTGCCTTCCATCGCAATCGGGTAGCCGGTAATGGCTTTTATCACCGGCCCCTCGTACGCGCAATCCTTTGACGGGCCGACCGCGCCCTGCTCAAAAGCGGCCAGGCTGCGCACCGCGCTCATTGCCCTCACCACCGCCGCCAACACCTCGGGCAGCATCTTCTGGTGGGCAAGCTGCATAGCCGTATTCGCAAATCCGCAAGCCGAGTCGCCGCCTGAAATGACACCAGGATGTTGCGCGCAAATGGTGCCAATCTGGCTCCATAGCCATGACATGTCCCGTGGAGCAAGCACCCCCAGCGCAAAAACAATGCCTGTGAAATCGCCATACATCAGCGCCTGGTCGTGAACTTCTTTGCCGCCGATGGATTCGACGGAAAGAATGTCAGCGCCCGACTCTGCACACAACTCGAACGATTTCTTGAGGCACTCCCACCCGGGCCCTGACCGCATCAGGGGCGGCTTTTGCTGATCGCGCATGTCAGTGGGTGTTACCCGCAGGGCGCAGGGCAATTGGTATTTGTGATAGTAGCCTTGCATGTGGCTCTTTAGCAGGGCAGTCAGTTCGGCGCCCCACTCCGGCCGCACCGTCATGGGCGGCAGCAGTTCAAACTCCAGCACCAGGCCCGGAGTAGCAAGGGACGCAGCACGGCGCAATATCTGCTCCGCCATCTGCTTATAGTGCGCCAGCACTTCCGGCCAGGTCTCATCCGTCATATTCATCGGAGGGAGCGTAAAGTTCACTTCAGGAAACACCTGGCCGCCGCCAATGGTCAACCCAAGACCGCACTCCAGAGGGTGTGGACAAATCCCGTAGAGCAGTTGATCCAGCTGGGAAATCGCAAGGGCGGAATACTTTCGGATTGTGTCTTCAGCCATCATTGCGCCCTCCTGAAATGTGTCCTGGTGATTGCAACTCTCCGCTGCCGTCAGCGAACTTCCAACACCAATTGCCCAGTGTGCGGTTTAGCAGCGTGCGCGCAGCCACTCTTCGTTCCCGCGGACATCATCGCGCTCACCTTGGCCATGATCGTCTTCTCCGAACCGGGCACAAACAGAACGTCGCACTCCGAGCCGACAATATATGGATGGCCGCAGGCTTTCATCTTGATCACCAACGCCTCGGTCAGCCGCATCACTTCTTCCATCGGCATGGCGCCATCCGAGTAGAAATTCTTGGAGGGAAGGTTGCCGAAGAGAACCACATCCTTAGGCACGCGAGAAGCATCTTCCCACAACTTGCGCGAACAACCCAGGCTCAGCATCATGGGATGAAGCCGGGCTCCAAAGACCTCTACCATGGAGTCAGTCAGTTCGCCACAGTCGTGGAAGATCAGGTCGCAGCCGGCCTCTTCCATCACGGCTTTCACGCGCATGTTCGGCTCCATCACCAGATGCTCAAACAGATCCGAGCCTGCCTTGAGTTGCCGCGGAGAAATGAAGGCTTTGCAAGCCGCAGGCTCACAGATCATGATGGCCTTAGCACCGTGTTTGATCTGGCTGCGCACAGAGCGCAGCACCGCAGCCTCGGCAACCTTGAGGCATTGCCATAGCAACCGCACGTCGTCCGATTCTTCTGCTTTCACTCCAGAACCGGCCATGGCTCCAGCCGTGATGGGATCTTTCAGCAGCCGCGTCGTCAGCGAAAATGGTCCAATGGCCATTCCCACCGGAACCAGATCCTCCTGCTTGGCAATCGTGGCTAGCGCCTCGTCGCGTGCATGACTGCCCGCGCACACCGGCACGGTCTGTTCTCCACTTAACGTAGCGAGGGTGGCATCATCCAGCGGAGCGGTGAAGTGATATGTTTCCGCATCCTTTTCCGCGACTCCAATCAGCGCCAACATGTCGATCTTTTCCAGGCGCAAGTCCATCAGCGGAACCGCCAGCGGAGTGCCCCAACGGCGCGCGGCGCGTTCAATCACTTGCGCCAGCGCCGCACCGTTGTTGCGAACCTTTTCCGGCTCGCTTTCTTCGTGCATCACCAAGTCGGTGCCAATGGGCATGCGCAGTCCACGGGCCGCTAAATCAAGGTAGAATTCACGCTTCATAAGATCGCTTCCTCTTGTCGCAAACCTGCCGGTCAATACAGGCACAACTCGTCGTCCGTCCCGTTAAGGGGCTGAGCAAACTCAAATGATCATCAAGAAGGTTGAGAAGGATCCCTCAGTTTGCCCCTCACTTCAGACACCGCGGTACGGCGCGTAAGGAAAATGACTTCCTGATCAACTCAAGCCGCTTCGACGAAGTTTCTCACCAGGCTAACGGCGCCGTTCGCATTTTCGCTGTATCCGTCCGCTCCAATCTCCGTGGCATATTGCGATGTCACCGGAGCGCCTCCAACAAGCACTTTCACCGTGGTGCGCAGCCCAGCGCTCTCCAGTGCTTCAATGGTTGTCTTCATTGCAGGCATGGTCACCGTGAGCAAAGCTGACAAGCAGACAAACTGCGGCTTCTGCTCCTTGACTGCGGCCACAAACTTCTCCGGCGAGACATCGGTACCCAGGTCGACCACTTCAAATCCGCTACCTTCCAGCATGGATCCAACAATATTCTTGCCAATGTCGTGCAGGTCGCCCTTGACTGTTCCGATGATCACCTTGGTGGCCATCTTTTCGCCAGAGATTGCCATTAGTGGTCTGAGCAGCTCAAATGCACTCCGCATCGCGCGGCCAGCCAGCAACAGTTCGGGCACAAAATACTCTTCGGCCTCATACAGGCGGCCAACTTCATCCATTGCCGGGACCATGGATTCGGCGATCAGTACCACCGGCTCCATACCGGCTGCGATAGCGGAGTCGGTAGCGGCGTGCGCCTTCTTTGCATCACCGTTCAAGATTGCTTCGTAAAGTTCCTTTGACTGAGACATGATTCACACCCACAATGAATTTAGAAGTTGGCAGTGAGCCTTCTGAACTATTTCAACGGCATTGAGCGACCCCACGCGGAGCGACTCGACGCCACTTGCCAGGCCAAAAAGTACCAGGCTGAAGCAAAGCTCAGACGTCACACTGGTGCGGAAGAATGGCAGAGCGGCGGTATAACATGCCGTCAGGCCCGCCAGTGTTTTGGGGTACATCTGCCACACCGCCCACACCGTGTAGTTACTTACCAAAAAGAACGAGACGGATGCTAGCAGGGAGCATCCGGCAACCCGACGCCAATTGCGGGAACTCCGCAGAACACCCGCGCCCATCAGCAATACGATTGCATACCAGGCCCAGGTCACCACCGCATCAAAGGTCAGCGGATAACTATAACGCTGAGTGGTAATGAAGATGTCAACGCCCACCATTAGCGTAAACGGAAGCACCATCTCTCGCGCGGGACGCATGGCCGCAAAAAACAGCAGGCAAGAGAAGATCGGCACCAGGTTGTACGGATTGGCGAGTTCAATCCGCAACGCAGCAACGCCGAGAATGAGAACGTACGGAAGAATAAACAGAGACTTGCCTTCAAAACGCTGCATTAAAAAACCTCCAACCGAGTTGAACGCCACTTCAATTGATTTCCAGAGCGGAACTGAAGCGTCCCGCTTGTCTCGCGGGTCTCTCCGACACGCAGCGCTGAAATCGCCTTTGCATTCAGCGGAGTTGCACTACCGCAATCGCGAAGCACTCTTGCCATGAGCTAAAACCCTGGCCGCGTTTGATCCAGATGATTGCAAAGCCGCTGCTCAATCACACTCAACACACTACATCGCGCTTGCACGGATGTCTTCTCAATCCACGCCCAAGAGTGTTCGTATATTGTCCTATATCTCGCGGACGGCCCCGCCGCTTACGCCTGCGGCGAAATTACGGGCGCAGCGGCCTTTGACCGCCCGTACTTGAGGCCATCGCATCCCTGGGCCCACGCCCGTAGGCCTGCGTAAACACCTTGTAAAACTGCGCGTAACTGCCAAAGCCGGCTGCGTACACAGCTTCTGTCAGGTTCTTCTGGTCCGGCTGCCGGTACTCGTCAAAGAACCGGGCCAGCCGCAGTGAATTGCGGTAGCGGTTGAGCGGAACGCCAATCTGCCGGTGAAAAGTCCTGCTCAAGTAGGATTTGCTCGTCCCGCAGGCTTTGGCCAGCTCACTCAGGTTCCGCTCGGTTGCGCCTTCGCTCAGCAGCTTGAGCGCCCGGCGCACTGCCGGGTGCAGAATCGTGGCTCCGGCTGCGGATTTCCCTTCCAGTTGAATCCGCCAGCACAACAGCAACAGGTAGCGAAGTCCCGCATTCAGCGCGTCGGGGTCGTGGTGCTCAAAGACAAAGCCCGACTGCGGTCCGAAGCCAGCTTCTCGGTTCAACAGCTCCGGCTCCAACGCTCCATGCATCACCGTGACCATGGTCTTTTGCACTAGGTCAAAGAGCTCTGGACTCAGGAGCGTGCTCATCACGCCGTCTTGTTCGCCCGCTTCCTGCTTCAAACCGTCATAAATTGCTGTTCGGCAAGATCGAGTGATCAGTGAAGGCTTGAAAACAGCCACGAAAAACTGCGCATTGTCAGACCGGTCCACCAGTTGGTGTTCCTGCTGAGGAAACAGCCACAGCAGTGTCCGCGGAGAAAACGTGAAGCGTCGGCCATTCACCACATAGGTCGCTGTCCCGCGAACAACCAGGTTCAACTCCAGCTCAGCGTGGCAATGGCTATCAATTCTCTGTAGATTCCGGCTCGCGTCTGCCAGAAACAGAAGTCCGTCGTAGACCCTACCGAGCTTGAGACTTTGCCACATGCGAACAATATATGACAACTTTTAGACACTTGTCGAGAAGACAGCCATCCTCATGGCAATTACTGTGAAGCAGAGTCGAATCTCGGCATTTTGCTATTTCCATCGCCTCTTGAGTCCCGTGGTTCGTTCTGATCACTTGGAAAGTGCAGTTAGTGTAACCACGCGTTCCTGCGCTTGTAAACAGGGACTTTGAGCGACCAGGATTTCCTACGGAGCCGAATCGACGATGGTTCGCGACGACAGCATCTTCCCTGCACTGCCGGTCAAACTCGACTACAGCCTCACAGGCGTCAACTCCACACTTGCCGTGGAGAGGGGTCTGGCCGAGGCGGAGTGGTATCAGTCACCCATTCCGCGCGACACGATGCGCGGCCTTCTTGAGCGCCGCAATGGCCCAGCCCTCCGCGACACCATTCTTTGGTTTGCCCTCATTCTCGGCTGCGGCTTCGCGGCTTACATGCTTCGCGCCACCTTTTGGTTCATCGTTCCCTACCTCATTTACTGCGTGCTTTACGCCTCCACTTCAGACTCGCGCTGGCATGAGAGCAGCCATGGAACCGCCTTCCGAACCGGCTGGATGAACGACGTCCTCTACGAAATCGCGTCCTTCATGGTCATGCGCGAGTCTATCGTCTGGCGCTGGAGCCACAACCGCCACCACAGCGACACCAACATCATCGGTCGCGACCCCGAAATCGCCGTGCCGCTTCCGCCCGACCTTAAAGCCATGGTCATGGCCTTCTTCAATCTCCGCGTCTATCCAAAATACTTTCGCCGGATCGTGCTTCACTCCCTCGGCCGCATCTCCGCCGACGAAAAGACATTCATCCCTGAGATGGAATTCGCAAATGTATGTCTCCGCGCGCGCATTTACTGCATTACTTATGCCGCTGCCATTGCGCTTTCCATTTACACCCGCAGCATCTTTCCTCTGCTCTTCATCGGTCTTCCTAATCTCTTTGGCGCATGGCTCATGCCCATTTACGGATTCACTCAGCACGCCGGCCTGGCGGAGAACGTGCTTGACCACCGTCTCAACTGCCGGACGGTCTACATGAATCCCATCAATCGCTATCTCTACTGGAACATGAACTACCACGTAGAACATCACATGTTCCCGCTAGTGCCCTACCACGCTCTGCCCCGCTTGCACCAGGCCATGAAGCACGACTGCCCACCACCCTATCTAAGCCTCTTCGCTGCATGGCGTGAAATCGTTCCCGCTGTTCTCCGCCAGGTTAAAGATCCCGCATGGCACGTCAAGCGTCCGCTTCCCCCACCCAGTGCACGCATCAACGACCCCGCCATCATCTCCACCGACGAGCCGGATACCGATGGTTGGGTCGCCGTTTGTCCCACAACTTCACTCCAGCGCGCAGATCCGCTTCGCTTTGACCACGGCCAAAAAACCTACGTCCTTTACCGCGATGACGAGGGCCGCCTCTATGCAACCGATGGAGTCTGCACCCACGGCAATACGCATCTCTCTCAAGGCCTCATCGTTGGCACAATGATTGAGTGCCCCAAGCACAACGGGCGCTTCAATCTTCTCGACGGCTCCCCGGCGCGCGCCCCCATTTGCCGCGGGCTTGCCACTTACCCGGTTGAAGAACGCACTGGACAGGTTCTTGTCAATGTCCTGCGCGCTGGCGGAGACGGCGCTCGCTCACAGCGGCCTTGCCGTTTCCGGGTGGTAAGCAATCGCAATGTTGCCACCTTCATCAAGGAACTGGTTCTGGAGCCTCTCGATGGCGCGGATCAAATCGCCTTCACTCCCGGCGACTACCTCCAACTCGACATCCCCGCTTACGAAACGATCCGGTTCCGCGACTTCGACATTCCCGAACCCTTTGCCACCGTCTGGAGGCAGCAGCATGTCTTTGATCTTGTCGCCACAAATCCCGCAGCCGGCCGCCGCAACAACTACTCCCTGGCCAGCAACCGCCAGACAGAGCACACCCTCCGCTTCAATGTCCGCATCGCCACGCCGCCTCCCGGCCAGGATTGCGCTCCCGGCATCGGATCCAGTTATGTTTTCAGTCTCAAGCCAGGCGAAATCGTCTCGGCCAGCGGCCCCTTCGGCGACTTCCACATCAAGCCCACCATGCATGAAATGGTTTACATCGGCGGCGGCGCTGGCATGGCTCCTCTCCGCGCCCACCTCTCACACCTGCTTGAGAGCCAGCGCTCGGCCCGCAAAATCAGCTTCTGGTATGGCGCTCGCTCCCGACAGGAGCTCTTTTACGAAGAATACTTTCAGGAGTTGGCCGCGCAGTATTCTAACTTCGCCTTCCACGTTGCGCTCTCTGCGTCATTGCCTGAAGACAAATGGCCGGGTCACACAGGTTTCATTCACCAGGTCGTTGTTGACCAATACTTGCGCGTGCATCCTAACCCCGAGGCCATTGAGTATTATTTGTGCGGTCCGCCCATGATGATCAAAGCTTGCACCGCCATGCTGGCTTCCATCGGCGTCTCCGCCCACCAGATTGCTTACGATGAATTCTAGGCAGGTTGTATGATGACAACTAATTCCCGCCTTCTCAACGATGGCTCGGCAAGAGCCCCCCGGCTCAGCGTCTTTCTAAATCTGGATAACCTCGTAGATCTCTGTCCGGACAGCATCTGGCCCGGTCTTCAAGGCCTGCCGCGCGATCTGCGTCTTTTGGCGGACGGCTTTGAGGGCATTCAACTCACTACCGATAAACCTCCCGTCGCCGGCTCACCTCTGCCCCACTGCGGCCTCAGCCGCATCAATACCCCCGCTGAAGCCGATGCTATCGCCGCCCGTTACGCCAACCGCGGAGACATCTGCATCACCGTCCATGCCGGCTGCGGCCTTGAAGACGACGATGAAGTCTCCCGCCTTGTTGAAGCCATCCTCGCCGCATCTGAAAAGCACCGTCTGTCGATCTTCATTGAGACTCATCGCGCCACCATCACTCAGGATCTGTGGCGAACCGTGCAGATCACCCGCCGCTTCCCTGAGGTGCGCTTCAACGGCGACTTCAGCCATTACTATTGCGGCCAGGAGCTGGTTTACGGCGACTGGGAAACCAAGCTCGCCTTCATGCAGCCCATCTTTGCGCGCACCGCTTTTCTCCATGGCCGTGTCGCTAGTCCCGGCAGCATCCAAGCCACCATCGATGCGGACTTGAATGCACGCCCAAAGCAGGCTCACGGCGTGATTGATTATCTGGCCCACTTCAAGGATCTTTGGACGCACGCAATGTCAGGCTTTCTCCGCGCCGCTGAACCTGGCGACATACTCATCTTTGCGCCCGAGCTTCTGGCAGCCACGCATTACTACGCCCGCAAGTTTCCCAACGCCGACGGCCAACTCACTGAGGAGTCTGACCGCTATGCGCAGGCGCTGCTATTAAAGGACCTCGCTCACACTTGCTTTGCCCAAGCCCAGCAACAGACCGGCCTCACTGCTGAAATAGATCGGCCGGCTCGCCTATGAGTTACCTTCGCAGTTCTTTAGAACCCAGTTATTCCGGCGCCTCAATGCTGCCATTCTTTTCAAGGAGTTCGAATAAGTGACGATTCCCAAGTCCATCAACATGCGCTATGTTTTTTACCTGGCCTGCACCGCCGCATTGGGAGGCCTGCTCTTCGGATTTGACGTCGCCATCATCACCGGCGCAGGTCCATTTATTACCCGGCATTTTTCCCTGGGTGATATCCGCCTCGGCTGGGCCTTCAGTTCATTGCTCTTTGGCTGCGTGCTGGGCTGCTTTATCGCCGGCAGACTCACTGACCGCTATGGGCGCAAGAAGCTCCTGCTCATCGTTGCGGTGCTGTTCGCGCTCACTTCCATTGCCACCGCTCTCGCGCCCAGCTTTGCCGCTTTCATCACCGCTCGTTTCCTGGGCGGCCTAGCCGTAGGCGGAGTCTCGCTCCTCTCTCCCATGTATGTCGCCGAAGTATCGCCCCCCTCCATCCGTGGCCGCATGGGCACGCTCTACCAAATCTCCATCGTTGTCGGCATCATCGTTTCTTACAGCATTAATTACCTTCTGCGCAACACCGGCGAGAGCAACTGGAGATGGATGTTTCTTACCGGCGTAGTGCCCTCGGCGGTGTTTCTCTTCTTCGTTCTCTTCGCTCCTGAGACGCCCCGCTTTCTCGCCCTGAACGGCAAAGCCGATGAAGCCTTTGTCGTGCTTGAGCGCATCAGCGGAGCAGAAATAGCCCACGCGCAGATTGCTGAAATTGAGACCACCATTCACCGGGAGCCGCTAACCTGGCGCGCCTTGTTGCGGCCTGGCGTGCGCCGCGCTGTACCGGCCTCCATCGGCCTTGCCATCCTCATTCATGTGTCAGGCATCAACACGGTCATTGACTACGCCCCTGCCATCTTCCAGTCCGCCGGATGGAAGGTGGATATCGCCCTCGCTTCCACCTTCATGATCGGTATCACCCAGTTCCTCTTCACCCTGGTCTCCTTCTGGGTCATTGATAAGTACGGGCGCAAGCCGCTCTACCTGGCCGGCTCCCTCGGCATGGCTCTCTCTCTTCTTGGGCTGGTCATTGCCGTGCTCACCGACCACTTTCATGGCCCCATTGTCCTCGCCCTCATCCTCACCTATCTGGCTTTCTTCGCTTCCTGCATCGGTCCAGTCTTCTGGACGCTGCTGCCGGAGATATTCCCCAACGATGTGCGCGGCATGGCCATGACTGTCCCGGTTCTGGTTCAGTGGGTTGCCAACGCTCTGGTCGTCCTATTTTTCCCCTTCGCGTTTCATGTCATCGGCAAAGCATCCACCTTCGGCTTTCTCGCCCTCATGTGCCTGGCGCAGGGCCTCTTTACATGGATATATTTGCCCGAAACCAAAAACAAGCATCTGGAGGAAATCGAAGGCTACTGGGCCGCATCCAAAACCCCTTCGCCCGTCACAACCGTATAGGGAATTCTCGAGTCGATACTTCGAGATTCAATTGTCCGTCGTTCCGTCGCAAAGCTTGAGGTAGGTAATATCCAGGACAATATACGAAAACTTTATATCAGCCGTCGAGAAGACAGCGGTTCGGCGCGCTTTGTAGGGTCTGAAGGGAGGGGCAATCTTTGGCAACTGCTTTAAGCTCGCGCTTGTTTGGGACGGCCCCAGATGGTGAACGCGTCGACGCCTGGACGCTCCGCGGCGCGTGTGGTCTCACGCTCGAAATCATCACGTATGGGGCGGCCGTCACACGACTTCTGGCGCCAGACCGCGAGGGGCGGTTTGCGGATGTGGTACTGGGTTTCGACAATCTTGCCGCTTATTTCAGTCATTCGGCGTATTTCGGCAGCGTCGTGGGCCGTGTTGCAGGCCGGGTCTCCAAAGCTCGATTTACTCTCGATGGAGAGGTTCACGAGGTTGTGCCCAACGATCCACCGAACCATCTTCACGGTGGCAGTAGGGGTTTTGACAAGCGCATTTGGAACGCGGCTCCTGCCGAGAATACAACCGGAGAACCTTCGCTGCGCCTGACCTACCGAAGCCCGCACCTGGAGGATGGATATCCCGGCACCGTGGATGTGACAGTCACATACACAATTACACATGACAACGCATTGCTAGTCGAGTCACAAGGTGTCACAGACAGGCCGACCCCGTTCAGTCTCACGTTGCACCACTACTTCAACCTGGCGGGGGAAGGCTCCGGCACGATTGAAGACCATGAACTCCTGATCTATGCGGACGAATACATTCAGGCCGACGAATTCATGACCTTGCTGGGTAAGCCGACCGTGGTCACGAAAAACCAGAATGACTTTCGGCGTCCACGGGTCCTGGGCGAGGTCATTCCGTCTCTCTTTCGCAACCACGGAGACCTCTACATCATTCGCAGAACTCGTGAGGATATTAGGGCATCCATCCCGCTACCGGCTGCCCGCCTCATACATCCTGCAAGTGGACGGGCACTGAAAATATTCACCACCGCTACCCATCTGCAACTCTATACCTCTTCGGGACTCGACGGATCGCTGACGGGAAAGTCTGGAGCCGTCTATCCTCAATACAGCGGAGTCTGCCTTGAGTGCGAAGGGTATCCTGACGGAGCCAATCAACCGCAGCTCGGCAACATCATTCTGCGTCCCGGCAGCCCGAGACGGGAGGTGACCAGATATGACTTCTCGTGTGTTTAGCGGTCGCAAACTGCCTGCGAGAAGAATTGGCGGTTCAGCGCTTACCTTGGCCTGCCCCGCCGAGGCTTCTTGCAACAGACAATCGCGGAACTGTGATGATAGATGCACCTCAATTGAAACAGGCGGTGATCCTTCAGGAGACGCGGGGCTCCGAGATACGGAAACTCAGCAGCAATTTGGCAGGAAGTGTGAATAGACATGAACATTGAAGTTGAAGAATGCACAAGGAGAACCTTCATGGCAGGAATGGGTGCGACAGTGGCCGCTTTGTTTGTTAAACCAGCATGGTCACAAACTGCTGGCAGTTCGCTGGGTGAATGGATTGACGGCGGCCAGGATTTGCCATGCTACGCCTATCGGGGGCCCGTACGTTTCTCTGACCATTACAAAAACGAACCGATGTGGGGTCTCGACGGAAAAATGATTCCGGATGATCCGGTCTTTCTGCTTGGCAATCATCGGCTGACTCTTTTCACGCATGCTAGTGGACACATCCAGATATTAAGCGCTGAACGCGCTTGGGCCCGTATGAATCAGGGGGAGACCATATGGTCTGGAGCAAACAAGGCGACTTGCGTTGTCGGCGACAGAAAACATGAACTCATTGGGCTCGATGAGCCGGCTGCGAAGGATGCGGGCAAGCTTTTCGGCGTAGGATTTGCGCGCTATTCCTATGAGCTTGACCAGAGGTTGAAGGTAGAAAGATCGATTCACGTCCGTCCTTCGACCACAGTTGGCGAAGGCGTTTCCGCATTCCAACTGCGGGTGCGATTTGAAAACACCGTCAGCCACTCGCTTGAGATTGAGTATCTGGAGACGGTCTTGGCGAATTACAGGATGTTGCCTTATGAATCGATTCACGATCCGAAAGCTCCTGAATACGCGGCTCATCCATTCGAGAATATTGGCTCGGATGTAATTTGCTCACGTTTTGAGGCAAAGCCCCGGCGATCACTGT
The DNA here is from genome assembly GCA_049513195.1 of Occallatibacter sp. Classification (GTDB taxonomy): domain Bacteria; phylum Acidobacteriota; class Terriglobia; order Terriglobales; family Acidobacteriaceae; genus Telmatobacter. The sequence goes on along the minus strand of JBEKWJ010000029.1, from coordinate 26,876 downwards.
CTTTTCCGCCTGCCGGCCAGATGAGTCCTTTTGAACAATACCCGCCTGCATTGTTCGTTCACGCTGCGGGCGATCCCTCGACGCTGCCTTATGGCTCCACTGACACTTCAGGTCGGTCCTCAATCGGCATTCGCACGCGTCTCACACTCAAACCCGGCGAGAGTCGCGAGATTAGCTGTGTTTTCGGCTATACACGGGATGCATCGAAGCAAGCAATCGAGAGCTTGGCAATAGGACTCAGTTTTGATGCCGGAACGAAATCGGAAAACGGGTCGTCATTCATCAAGGAGTGGCGCAATATCGTCCCTCAATTCTCCGGAGAATCCGACCCCCAACTCCGCCGCGAAATGCAGTGGAACGTAGCTGTGCTTGAGGCCATGGCAAGTTGGCGTGAGTATTACAACGAAACTGTCATTCCTCAAGGCTGCATGTACGACTATGCATGGGGAGTATTCGCATCGAATCGCGATATTGCACAACAAGCCTTGCCGCTATGTCATACCAATCCGGCGTTGGCGCGGTCCACTCTACGGTTCATCCTGAAGCGAACGGCCCCAGACGGTGAAATCAAGCTCATGGACCAAGGTTTCGGCTGGGCAGCGTCTACCGCCATGCAAACCAGCGACCAGCAGCTTTATTTCTTTATGTTGCTTGCTGAATATCTGCGCGTCACACAGGATGCTGCGCTGCTCTCAGAACAAATTGCTTATTATCCAGTGGAGAAATCGGGTGAGGACACGGTTCTAGCTCATGTGCGGCAGGCCTTCCTCTTCCTTCGCGACCGGATAAGTGTAGGAAGCCACGGACTTGTTCGCCTCTGGAATTCAGACTGGAACGATTTGTTCTATGCGTGGGAAACAAAGGGATCCTATAACTCAACATTTGAGACCGCCGAGAGCTGCATGAACACAGCCATGGCTATCGTGATCCTTGGCGATTTGGCGCCTCTCTTGAAGCGCGCAAGCGGTTCGGAAGGCCCAGAGCTGGCCGCGGCAATGCTGGAATACCGAAGCGAACTTCTTAAAGCATGGATGCGCGACCTGGGAGACCGCCCATTTCCACGCCGCGCTTGGACCGATTCGACAACATCTCTCGGCGAAGACGATTTGTGGCTGGAGCCGCAGGGCTTCGCCTTACTCATACCCGAGATGGGAAATGAGCGCAAACGCACACTCCTGACCGAGCTTCAACGTCGAGTACTCAACAGCGAGAAGATGGGTGCCCGTCAGATCGAGAAACCGCTTGTCCACCCTGGCACACCGGAGGGATCGCGTGAGAATGGAGGCTTCTGGTATGCGCTCCACGGCCCCCTGGTGTTGGGTACGGCCACGATCGATCATGACCTGGCGGAGAGCTTCTTGAAGCGGATGACCTTTTCCAACTATGCAAAGAGCTTTCCTGAATATTGGACCGGGCGGTGGAGCGCCTCCGATTCTCTCGATTCATCGTTACTTCCGAGCGAGGGACTTGCGGCGAACATCACTTACTGTGCACATGCACACGCGTGGCCGCTTTACTGCTATCTCCGTCTGCGAGAGGAAACAAGAGCCTGACCATTCCTCACTGGCCATGGTCTGGACATCTAACACCGCATACTGCCACGATTGGAGAGGAGCTTCTTCCTGCGAGCTGACAATGGATCGCAATCCGACAATATGCACTCTTCTCTGCCCGCCCTCATCTTCGACCTCGACGGTACGCTCATTGACTCCAATCCCGGCATCGTTGGCTGTCTGCGCACGGTGCTCGACGCGCGCAACATGGGCGATTGCGGCCCGTTGGAGCGCTTCGTCGGCCCTCCGGTTGAAGTGTGGACCGCAGAACTGCTGCCCGGCGCGAGCGAAGAGGCCCGCGCCCGGTTGGCCGGCGACTACCGCGCCTGCTACGACCGCGAGGGCTGGAAGAACAACTCAATATTTGCCGGCGTGCGCGAGATGCTCGCCGAGTTGCGCGGGAAGGGATTTCCCCTCTTTGTCTGCACCTCGAAGCATCGGCAATTTGCCGTCCGGATTCTTGATCGATTCGAGCTCTCCGGCCTTTTTACGGCCATCTATGGCGACAGAATCGACTATGCCAGCCACCGCAAGGAGGATCTGCTGGCGATGCTTCTGCTTGAGCAATCCATCAGTCCCCGCTCGGCTTGGATGATTGGTGACCGCATCTTCGATTTCCAGGCCGCCCGCGCCAACCGGGTGCGCTGCCTGGCCGCTGGATGGGGCTATGGTTCAGCCGAGGAGTGTGCCTTGGCTGACGCCGTCGCGCCCACCCCGGCAGATTTGCAAGGCCTGGTATTCACTAGCTGATATTGTGTCGCAGAACTCGGCAACAACCACCAGGTCATCCAGCGCCACGGACAGAGCTTCCCCATCCGTCGTGCCTAATAGTTCCAGATCGGCCGCCTTGTCGTCACCAACCATGCGGACAGCCTTCCCATTCCAGCCCATCGTGGCGACCTGCCCGCTCCGCGGGGAGCTGCGAAGGGATCTGCCCTCAGAGTTGTTCCTTAGTATCCGTCACCACCTGATGACCAAAGAAGCACGCAAGAGCGTGAACTGAATTGTTCGCCCTCAACGCATGAATATCAGAGGACTGGAAGCGCGATGCGTTTAGCGATACGTCGGTTCTCGGCGTTCTACGTTCTTACACGAACTTAGGGAGCCACAGGGGGGCTTGTAAGTTATTGAAATGCTCATTGTTGATTCTAGGGCATGGAAATGGAAGAGGTCATCGGCTAAACTCTGCTTTCAAGATTAGAAATTGCGCTGAGAATGACCTCTGGCGGACGGAGAGTTGTATGCGGGAATCCAACCGCAAAGAGGCCGCGAAGATGCGCTCCATTTGCGCTCTGTTTATCGGATTACGACTGCTTTTCACGGTCTGAGGTGTCATCCACTGATCTGCATGTTGTTGAAAATACGTCAGATTGATAATTCGATTCCTACCGCGTCCACCAATAAATTCAAGCACTTAGACCCTCCTTCAAAATCGAGCTTAGTCCATTTTGGGTCAAACCCCGCGCGAGATTTACATTCCTTCTCTTTGGTGCCGCCGACTCTCCTTTGATTGGTTGACCATCGGAGACTAGCGTCGGCTTCCAGTCGGAAAGAATCTCAGACGTTCGAGAGTTCAGCGCCTGCAGAACACTCCCTTCGATCGCTTGCATGTAAACATCTCCAGTTGTCTGGATGCTCGCGTGGCGCAGAGCCCCTTGTGCATCCTTCAGTGTCCCATGATGCTGAAGATTGGTAGCGGCGGAGTCGTGTGTTGGTCAAGAGTGGATCGGACAGGAATTGGCAGCTGCGCAGTTGCCCGATATGCGGCTGGAGAAGCGGTTACAGTATCTGGTGGAGCAGATGGCGGCTGGCTTAGGGCGCAGCATTCCTTTGGCCTGTCAGGACTGGTCAGCCACCAAGGCTGCCTACCGTTTTTTCTCCAACGAGCGGATATGTGAAGAGCAAATCCTGGCCGGGCATTTTGAAGCGACGCGAGACAGTGTACCGCGCACAGAATCAATTCTGCTAACGGTATTTCAGGGTGAAGCCTTCCAGGCGTGCACTCTCGGGAGCTTCAAAGAACAGGTTCACATCGACGTCGGCCCTGCTTTGGGTAACTGCTGAGCCCGAGCCACCCTCGAACGCGTGCATGCTTCCCATGAACTCAGTCTTTCCCCATGTGCCCGGCTTCTCGAAGGTGGCTTGGGAACCCTCAAGCACAAACAAGGAAGAATCCACTTCGGCTTTGTCTGCCAGCTCGATCACTTTAACTGAAATCAAAATAAACTTGTGCCCAGGGCTGGCCTTTTCGTGGTTCACCGGCGTCTCAGCGCCAAATCCGCACATGGTCACTTTCCCTGTGAATGAGCCGAAGTCAATCACCCTTTGCGAGGTAAGATTGCTGGGGCTTGCGGCCCGGACTGGGCCTGCATGGAAGAGGGTCAATGCGATGATCGATAACAAGATCAATTTTGGTGAGTTTGTACGTTGCATCAAGTCGGTTCTCCTTTCGACCGCTTCGTTTCGGGTGAGCCTTTCTGCGTTGAACACCCACTCGCCAAGATCGCGCCTGAAACTCTGATATCAGCTTGCCCGCCTTTGCGTGTGCAACGGATATGTTCCCGTAATGTCATGTTGTTTTTTCGGATATCATGATATACCACCCAGCGCTTAGCTTGCCACATCTTTCGCTTCTGTTCCAAAGGGAACTTTTCTGCCGTTTCCGCAGGTCTTCTGCTTAGGTTATAGGGAGTTACTTATCCGAGGTCGAAACAGGCAAGAAAGACCCCAATCTGACAATGCTCAAAACCATAACCAGCAAACTCGCGACAAGCGTCTCCAGGCTGACCTGAAAACTCTGATATGGCAGCCGGAAACGGAATTGTCAGAACATTGTGCTGAATAAGTTCACGTATGCGTGGGGAGTGCATGGCTCCTTGCGGCTACCTATCACTCTGCCAAAATTAGCGAGTTTGGTCAACAAATTCTTTGTCAATGAGATTGGTACACGTGCAACCTCATAGCGAAGACGCAGTCCAACGTCAGAGACATTCCCTTCACCGGTGCGGTCAACTTGTTCCAGATTGCCGATAGCCTTTGCAGTGGCAGAGGCGGAAGATTTCGTTGTTAGGCTCTCGTCGTATTCAATCGCAACGGTTAAGGAATGTAACTGGTAGTTGCAAGGTCCGCGGCCATCATTTCAGTGTCATCTTGGGGTGAACCTGATTGACGGATTCGCGCCACCAGACCGTTCGCGCCAGCAGCATGAATCCCACCACGGCCAACGATTGAAAAGCGAATTTTCCGGTCAGATCCGGATGTGTCCACCCTGCAGCGCTGGCGTCGCCGAGCGCCATCGATCCCAAGACGGCTCCGAAGGAGAGAGCCCAACGGTGAATGTCGCGCCAACCGCAAGCGGATGACCAGTAGCGAACCAGCGCGAACGACGAGAGCGACCAGAGGACGCCGGCGCTGATTGGGATCCAAGCTGCGAGGCCGTGGTGGGGAACGAAAAGCAGGCCTATCAGCCAAAACCATGGTGTGCTCAAGACGAAGGATTTCAGTCCCGTAAGCCATGGGTTCGCAGGCTGTCGGGAAGTAACCTGACCGGAATGGCCGTAATCACGGAACAGCCATGCTAATGCTATGAGAAGTGCGATTGATGCCAGGCCCAGTACGATGACCAGTATCGGAGGATGGTATGGTGCAGCATGAAGTCTTGGCCGCGCCTGCTGGGTCCAGCCGTACCAGGCGATGCGGCAACCGATTAGAAACGCAATGCTTGTGACGATGATGCCGCGCTTGCGGAGCCAGGGCAGTTCGCGGCAATCAGGGAAAAAGAGTTCAGTGACCTGGACGGGGACGAGGACCACCCACACGCTTTCAAATCCGAGCATGAATAGGAAGTAGAGCCAGTTAACGCCGCAGTAGCGACCGAAGTCTGCGTCAATTCCCTGGAACGGGAGCGGTGCAATCGATGTTTGCTGAATGATGAACTCCTCGGCAATTGACAGGGCGAGACCGAGCATCAGCAGGCTTATTGCACCAGCGCACCAACGACGTACCAATTCGCGGCAGAGGAGCGCGCCGCAACCCCATACCATCACTTCGGGGAGGAGAACGTATAGAAAGCTGAGGCGGGTGGAGCCGCTTAACACTTCGGCGATGAATGGCGCGAGAATAAGCAGGGTCCAAATCGGTCTTCGGAAGCGCTTCAGAGGACGCGTGAGCGAGATCGGGTTCTGGATTGCGGGATCGGGATGCATGGATTATTCCTCCGAGCGCTCGGTGGCTTTCGCGCTGATGCGGGCCCCTTTAAGAATCGTTTTGAGATCCCAGGTGAATTTGCCGCCTCGCATTTCGGAGACAACGTTGAGAACCCAAGCGAGTTCGGCGTTAAGCATGGCCACGAGGTATTCGCTTTCGATGAGGTTGATGCGCGCCACCTGCTCGGTGACTGCGGCCAAAGCGATGCCGTATGCTGCGATCTGCTGTTCGAGGTGATGGCAACGCTCTTCGAGACGCGGAATGGCTTCTGCAGGCGAGAGGTGAACGAGGAAACTCATCGCCGCCATAAACTCGGATGATTCGCGCTGGGGAACTGCGACGATTCGGCGCAGCTCGTGAATCAGTTCTTTGCGACCATTAGGTGTGATGGCGTAGGTGGTACGCGCAGGGCGACGGCCGTTGCGGCTGGTGTCTGTAGCGAGGATGAGCTCCGCACGCACGAGTCGGCCGATGGCGTGATAGAGCGAGCCCCTTTTCAGTGCGAGGACATCGTCCTTGTGGCGTTCGCTGAGGAGGCTCCGCATCTGGTAGGGATGCATGGGGGCTTCACGCAAAAGGGCGAGTACGGCGATTTCCCAAATTCCGAGGTCTTTATTCATATAGTTCAAGTGAACTATATCATATGAGCTAACCCAGCGCAAACGAGATTGCACAGCAGACCTGCCCAACGGACATCCCGCTCACCCGATAACCGGGTCGTTCCAGTCTCTCAAACTGATAATGGATTTCTATTTTTCTCGAAACTGCAAGTCAGAGCGTGAATTCCAGCAATTGGTCGCCCGTGAAAATAATGATTCAATAATCTCGAACGAAGGTGAATACTTTATTGCTGACATTGAGTGTTCTGATAGTGATCTAAAAGCCAGGTTTGACATGCTTGCAATTAAGTGGCTGGCAAACGATCGGAAGAATGGCAGCAACTGCAAAGTTGCATTAATCGAAATAAAATACGGAGACGGAGCTCTTGAAGGGGATGCGGGAATTATGAAGCACATCAAAGATATGGCAGCGCTCATTGCAGATGAAAAGCGTTATCTTGAGCTGTTGAATACAATGGAAACAAAGTTCGATCAACTGGATCAACTGGGGTTACTAAGATTCAACCATTGCGCAAACGATACAAAAGTAAAGCTAGATGTCCAAGCTCCGCCGGAAGTGATCTTTATCCTGGCAAACCATAATCCGCGCAGTACAAAACTGAAAAGACTGCTTCTTGATAGTGATGCCGTTGATAAATGCCTGAGCGAGAACTTTGAGTTAAGGTTTTTTGTGTCAAGCTTCGCGGGATATGGTTTGCACTCTAAGTGCTTGCTGAGTTTGGATGAGTTTAGAAAACTATTGAACTGATGCAATTGTTAGGAGGCTCATGCAACCGATCGAAAGCGAACGGCGGTTTGATTGCCCACATTGCAGACCGCAACAAGCGCGGCCAGGCTGCGCGCAAAGCTGGCGAGCCGGAAGTCGGCATTTTCTTCGTGCACAACGGCCGGGTTCTGACGGACAGCATGCCGTTGTGCGTGGCTGCGCGCCTCAGGTTACGGCAGGCGCCGGCTGACAATGTGCTCGCAGCAAAGTAACTCGCACCCGGATATTTCTCGGCACTAAACTTGTTTTCCAGACTGGGATGCACCAGACTCAATGAGCAACCAAGCGGCGATGGCACTCAAAGCTGCAAGGCCGGTCGCTATCCAGATCACGGTGCGATAGCCGCTCAGGAAGGACTCGGTGATCGCATGCTGAATCGTGGGATCGGGATTTTGAATAGCGGCGAGCTGCGACCGAGCAGCGTCGACCTGAGCGCGAACATCCGGACTCAAGGTCAGATGAGACAGGTGTTGATCCAGCGAATAGTTGAACACAGTGACAAGAATGGCACCGAAAGCGGCCACTGCAAGTAGAGAGGCTAAACGCGAGACCGCGTTATTGACTCCTGAGGCGAGGCCCGACTCGAAGTCTGGAACGGCATTCATCACCGTCGTGGTCAACGGAGCGACACAGATCGTCATTCCCAGACCCATCACCACTACTGCCGGAAAAAATGCGGTCCAATAGTTCCCATTCTGCGGCACAACCGCGAAAAGCGCGATCCCGCAAGCTGCAACAACAGGTCCAACGGTGAGCGGAAGTCGCGATCCATAGCGTGCAACCAAGCCCCCTGCCCAGCGCGACAGCGAAAACATGACAGCAACAAAAGGGAGAAACGCCGCTCCCGCCTCAGTGGCTGTGTAGTGTTGGATCTGGATCAGGTCCATCGGAAAGAAGAACATCAACCCACCAAGCGATGCATACAGAAATGAGGTGAGCAAATTCGCGCCTGCAAAGTTTCGCGAGCGAAATAGCTTGAGCGAAACCATCGGCGCGCGTGACCAATGCTCCACGGCGACGAATCCCGCCAAAGCAATTACGCCAAAGACTGCTGCAGTTGCGACAAAATGGCCGCGATGGCTGGCGCGAGACGGCCACTCGATCAGAGCGTACGTGACGCCACCAAGTCCCAGCGTTGCCAAAAAAGCGCCAGGCCAGTCGAGATGATGCGAGGCTTTCTCATTACGGCTCTCCGGTACCCTGGCAGACATCAGGATGACTGCCAAGGCAAGCGGGAGATTCAGAAAGAAGACCCAGCGCCATGTAGAGTATTCGATAAGCCAGCCGCCGATGACGGGACCGATGGCAGCGGTGATTGCGGAAAATCCAGACCACGTGCCAATCGCTTGCCCTCTCGTCTCTTCGGGAAAAGACGCCGTGATCAGTGCGAGACTTCCGGGTACTAGCAAGGCCGCTCCCAAGCCTTGAATCGAACGAGCCCATATCAACATTTCAATGTTCTGTGCCAGGCCACAACACGCAGAAGCAACGGCAAACACAGTGACGCCAAAAACGTACACCTTGCGACGACCGAATCGATCTCCAAGGGACCCGCCTACGAGCAACAGCGCTGCCAACATCAAAGCATACGACTCCACGACCCACTGTACGTCCGCGACTGAGGCATGGAAGGCGTTTTGCAACGCCGGAAGTGCGACATTGACGACCGTTCCGTCAATGAACGCCATGCTCGATCCAAGGATGGTAGCGGCCAGCACGATGCGTCCGCTTGTTGGCGAGTTCGAGCCGTCATTCCGCATGGTTTGAATCTAGATGATTCCCCCAGTTTGAAATGTTCGTTCCAATCGAGATTTGACCGAGGAACGGCCAGATCTATTTGGTAACTATAAGCCAGCCAGTGTTCGGGGTTCCTTGTGCCGTTGCCGGCAACTGGTTTCCCGCCGGGTTGACGTGTCTCTGGGCCGTCCTCTTGAGACTGGCGGCCTCTTTAGGCCAGAATGGTCCCTTGGGTTTAATACTTGATGATTATGCACGAGTCGAGACTGGGAACCCGTGCACCGCTCACAAAACAGCAATCACGCTAGGAGTTCATCTCGCCGGAGTCGAGCTTCAGGAACTCCAGGATCTCCCGTTCGACTCTCTCAAAGTTTTGTAGGTTGCCTGCGTAATTGTCAGAGATCGGGAAGGACCCATGCGAGGTGAGGATAACTAGACGATACACAAGCACATTGTTTTTGGCCGAGCTGGTTTCCAAGCCGATCCCGGCAATATCGCTGAACGGAACTGTGCCGCAGGCGATACGAAATAGGCGGTGCCGATTCCACATAGCCTGTTGGCGACCGGAATCAAAGTTAATTACTTCCTTGCGCCAGAATAGGAGGGCAAAAAGCCCGATGAAACCTGCAACCAGATAGTAGACGGACCCGGCTCGGATGACCATCGTCCTGTAGAGAAAAAGCAGTGCCACGCAAGACAGAAAGAACGAAACCCAGATACTGCTGTCAACGATCACCAATTCCTCGTTCGTCTTGCGCAAGATGTGCATGGTGGAATTATGGCATGAACATATTATGGTTCGTAGGCACGGTGCAGTAGAAGATTTCTATTTGATAGAGCCGGTCGCGCTTGGCCTCAAAGAACTCTGCCTTTGGTTGTTTGCCTGCCCTCGAACATCGCGAAGATTTTGAAATTGGACTCAAAAATATTCGCCCGATTATTCCAGACGTGTTGCCACTCTTCCACGCGCTGAAACGCGTCGAGGTACGCAGGCTCAAGAAGCTGTCGGATATCCACCGACTGCCGCTTCGAGCCGTGCCTTGGCTTTTTCGAATTGAGAGTGTGACGCTCAAGCTATCGAGCCGGGCTTTCGAGAGCTTTATCAAAGTCCCGTCGAGCAACTGCCAATTCGGCCATCGTTCTAGAAGGCGCGCGGTCGAAGACTGGCGTCATCGCCGCACTTGTTCTTGCTCACGATCCATCCCGGCGAAACGACGAATGCGCATCTCGGCTCGGAGTACCTCGCCGGTCTCGAAACCGACAACAGCACGCCATACTATCTCAAACTGCACAACGGCGAAGTCGCCCACACTCTGATTCTCGGGATGACAGGCTCAGGCAAATCCTATTTCTGAAACTTCATCCTGCAAAGTGCCCAGAAGTATGCGCCCCTGACGTTTATCTTCGACATCGGCGAGAGCTTCCAATCGCTCACTTCGATCTTTGGCGGCTCGTACCTGAATGTCGGTCTGGAGGCGCGCGACTTCACCATCAAACCGTTTTCGCGCCCGCAGACCAAAGAGAATCTGCAATTCCTGTTCAGTTTCGTTCGCGTACTCATCGAGGGCAATGAACAGCGTTATCGGATCGACTTCAAGGAAGAGCGCAAGCTGTGGGATGCGATCGAGCGAATGTATGAACTGGAGCCGGCACAGCGAACCGTTTCCAACTTCGCCGACATCATCGGCGAATTGAAGAAACGCCCGCATCGTTGGACGCGCAGCGGCCAGCTTGGATTCTTTCGACAGCGCCGAAGATACGCTCTCCTTCAGCCGGTTTCAGACCTTCAACTTTGCAGGCTGGGGCGATGCACCGGATGTGCGGGAGCCGCTGCTCTTCTATGTCCTGCATCGGGCGAGTAACGAAATTGCAGACCCGAAGAAGCTCGCGACATTCAAGATGTTCCTGCTCGATGAGGTGTGGCTATTCATCAAGAATGAAACCATCCGCAACAACGTCGTGCAGGCGCAGAAGACCCGGCACAAGCACAAGGCAGCAATGATTCTCGCTATGCAATCCATCAAAGAGCTTCAAGAGTCCGGTATGTTGCAGATCGTCTCCGAGAGCTGCCCGACCAGGATATTTCTGGCCAACCCGGAGAAGGACCGCGATGTGTACCGCGAGGCATTCCACTTGAACGACACCGAACTCGACCTGATTGCCGGTCTCGTTCCTCCAGGCCAGATGCTTATCCGCAAGGCGCAATCGTCGACGAAGGTTCATTTGAATGTCGATAAGAGAGAGGGATTCGATGCCATATGCCATTGCGCGCTAGGGTCGGCGAGGCGCTCAAACCAGTAGAACGGTGGCTATGCTGCCATTGCATCACTTGATCACACCCAAAGTTGGCTGAAGCAATTTAAAAATCGCGTTGCCTATATCTGGGAACTGGTAAGCCACCCAAGTAAGTAGCGGGACAGCTCCAAACGTAATTATGCGAATATAGAAATCCAGGCCCAATTCGTTAGCATTGGTCTCGGTAATACGGCTGAGAATCGGATCGCGATGCATCTCCGCAAAGACCGAGATGATGCCTCCACCGAGGAAGATCAAAAGGAATGTGAAGAACCAGTCAACCTCATAGCGCGGCTGGAATGGATAAGAGTTCCATGCCACGATGGCGAGAACGAAGCAGACGGAAACAAAGCTCATGAGGTAGCGCATGTTAGCCAGCACGGCACGGATAAGCGAGACGTAGCGGATGGCGAGGAACTCTTCCGCCGTCTGTATATACAACGGTTCGGCGGAGCCTGATCCGGTATGAAGCTCAAGCGGGACGTGCGGGTTTCCGGCATGCAATTGCGTGTGGCGTGCCTTGATCGGCAGTTCCTCGATCTCCTTGCTGTCGACCAGGCCGGTGCGCTGATCTCTCCAGTAGGGAATCAGTACCCAGTTCAACAGCTTCTGCCCAAATTTCGCAAAGTCATCCTCCAACTGTTTGATCTCCTTCACAAGAGAGCTCGGAGGCTGCTCCTGTTGGGTTGAACTTCCGGATTGGCCGGCGGCGTAGGCACTCAGCCTGTCGACCGTATTCAAAAGACTTTGACTCACTCCCTCGAGCTCTTCCAGGTTGGCCGTCCCCAGGCTAGCCTTCAGATCCTCCTGGTGGAGGATCTGACGGATGGACTCAAGCGAGCGAGCCATGTCGCGCCATTGTTCGCGCAGTCCCCCCAGTCGCAGCATCGTCATCCATCCCATGCCCTGCAAGCGGTCAAAGGCATAGCGGATGGGCTGACTCTCCAGGCGGTTGAGCAAACCGCTACTCAGCGAACTCCAAATGAAGAGCATGCGCAGCCACCCGGCCAGAGCCACAGTGATGAGCGGAATAAAGAGCAGCCCGACGAGCAACTCGTAGGGAGTCGCCAGACGAGGATGGCTCCACAGAAAATGGTCAAGTCCGTGAATATTGTGAAAGAGTGAAAAATAGACCAGCAAGGCGGCGTAAGTAATAAACACAGCAATCTCGGCAACCGGCAGCGGGCTGGGTTTCAGCCCCTTCGCAATGTCGCGCCGCTCCTGAATGCTCAGTTTGCCCTGATTTGTGCTTCGATGCTTGCTCTTGTCTTGAGACTCGCTCTTGCGGCAGAGCAAAGCCGTAAATCTCCTCAGAACCAAGCGCGTCACGAAGAGTCCGCTAATGTCCTCATATAGGCAAGGGCTTCGAGAACTGGCGTGTGAGCCCAGATTTTCTTCCGGGACGAAAAGGCGAGATGCGCGTGGGTCGTCGAGCCTTCCTGGAAGAGAAGGTCTCCCGGACTTGGAGAAACGCAGGCGCCGGGTCTGAAAAAATCCCCATATATACCAGGCGAAGAGCAGGAATAGCACCGGCACAACCGGCGATACCCCGCTGCTTGGATGAATGCAGCGATAACTGAAGCACACGCCAACCAGGGCATACGAAGGCTGCCCCGGCGAGTTTGTCAGCGCCACCTGATCGCGATGACAGCAGTACCACCACAAAAATGAAAGCACAATGAGCGTGACCAATGCCAGGCAATGGATCAGAAACTCGACATTGGCGCGCACCCGCCGGTAAACGTACCGTATCCTGTTCAGACCCTTGGAGCGGCCTGTCATGGCATTGGTCCATTCGATATGGCCCTTGGTCTTCAAAAATGTAACGAGGAGGTTCAGCGCGCCAACGGCCAGTGCTGCCCAGCCAAGAAATCGATCGATCGGATCGACCGTCACTATAAGGTCGAGCGAGAGTAGAGGCCAAGCCACAACAAAGGCCATCAAAGACAGCATGACCGTACCCACCCAGAGGTAGGCCGAGCGCAGGCGCGGCTGATCGTTCTCCCGGATATCCAGATCGCGCGTAAAAAGAGATCGGTAATCGGCCATGCAAAGAATCAGCGTGTGCAACAGACAAAAGAGACAAATTAGCGCACAAAGTACTCGCCAGAGCAGCGAAGCATAAATGGTGACCGTTTTTATGCTCGATGGATTCGCATTGTTCTGCGGTGTCTTTGGATCATCTGGGCATAAGCCTATTGCGGGTTTGGCGTTACTGCTGCAGATTGTAGGAAGGATTTGAGGGTTATTGCTATCACTGGCATATGGACTGATGATTGCAAGGGGATAGTAGCCGTCTGTTCCAATCGCCGTGGCCCAAAGGGCAGGGTGAAGAATAGGACCCCTCTGAGGATCTACGAAGCTCTGATAACCCTTTAGAACGCTCTTTATGGGAAGCTGCGGTGTAAAGGGAGAATTCTCATGTACAATCTTCCAGATCGTATAGCTTGTGGCATTGTAGAATGAAACACTGTCTGACTCAGTGAAAGTGCGGGTCGGAGCGGGATTCTTTGGGTTATACCCCAAACCGATCAGGGTGTATGGAGTTATGGTGATTGCGCCAACAAATGGCACATTGTCAATCTCCCTTTCCATCAGCAGATCAGCATTCAGGAAGACGAGCCTTGCGTCGGGAAGGTCGCGGTGCAAGAATTGCGCCAGGAATATCTGATCGAGCGTATTGGATGCCTTGATGACGATGTATTGAATTCGATCGCGCTGCAACTCGCGCGCTATCGTCATTAACTGAGCCTCCTGCGACAAAGGCGTATTTTCACGTGAAAACTGCGGAACGGTGTCATGGGCGCTGGAGTCCTTTAGGGAAAGATGAAGATACGGGCTGGGGATAGTACCGGATGAAGCGGTCTCTCCGTCCCCTTGATCGCCCGCGCCTTTCGCATTGCGCAGAAGCGAAATCTCCCTCGGGAATCGAATGATCAAGGGATTTCTGGCATTGACACATTTGTCATTTGAATCTTTGGGAACACTAGCTTCGACATTTCCAAGAGCGGTATTATCCTCAACTAGAAATGCGATTCTACGACAATCAAATCCAGATGAGATTAGAAGGTTTTCGAATGTTGTCTTATCGTAATTAAAGTTGTCACCAAAAGATCGGTATTGTATCCGTGGCGCGATTACAGATGAGTCCAGCTTGAACGCATCTACTGCTTCCTGTGTCGACGTAATCCCCGTTATGTCAAAGCTGGAATTGTTCGATCGTTCTGCTCTTTCAACGCCTGCGCTCAGTGAAGCGGCGGAACCGGTAAAACTGGGTCCAATGATTGCCGTATGGTCGTCTTGTCCTCTGAAAAACTGGCTTTGGGGCCTCTTGTTTATTTCCTGTGCTAACTCATCTTCGTAAGTAAAGCAATATTGGAGTTGGGATCCGTTCACACCCTCTGTCGGCGAATCCCCTATCAGGAAGAGATAAATCGCGCGATAATGTCCTCCACGTGAGTCGCTGGACTTTAAAACGATCAAGCCTGGTTGCCGTTCACGTTCCGGATCGTGCCCAGGCTCGGCATCTCCGGAGGCTTCGGCGGCCTTCAAAGCGCCCACCTGATGCTTCCAGGGCAGCCAGTAAAAGCTGGTGAGATAGTCATTGTCCGAGGCGGCCTGAAGAAGAACATCGACCCTGCGATCAAATTCCATAGCCAAATGAGTATGGACGGGATCTGGAACTGTGGCGATGATCGCCGTGACACTGATTGGCGTGTCGATGTCCGGCAATCCCCAGCGCTTGATCGGAGGATTATCTGCGCATTCCGCTTCAGGGTTTTCCGGAGCCGGATGCTGGTACACGTCGACTTGGTCAACTGACCGAAGATCAATGGTGTACCGAGTCATATGCGGTTCGGTTTCACGGCCATCATGAGGCGAGGCGATTGGCGGCTCCATCCGGTCTACGGCCCAATACTTGCAGGACGCGACCCAGGGGCCCTCGATTGCGGGTTCTGATGTCTTCGCGGCGGCGAGCGCGCCTTGGATACCGTTAGGCGATACGGCCAACTGCGGAGAGTTAGAGCTAACTGGACGGAGAAGCAATCCGGCAAGCAGTATGGCTCCAATGGTTGCGCCTTGAGTCTTGTTTGTACTCATTTTTCGATCCCCCGTTAGAAAATGGATACATCCACATCACTGCTGTCCCGCTACAAGTCGAACAGATTTAAATAGTTGCAATTTACGCCTGAGCGTTCTTGCATTGCATCGCCTCGCCTGAGAGCCTGCGGGGCGGCCACATCCGCCGCTAGCTCAATGTTGCAAGTGTTACCGAGGCAAGTGGGCGCATGTTCACGCTCCTAAAACTACAACTCAAATTGGAAAAGAGGGGGAATTGCCGTACGTAACTGTAGATAAGTGCTTCCTGAGTGTCAAACGTATCACGGAACGTGAGAAATATTTTCGGGTGCTATCTGGTGGATTGATCCCACTACCGAGAGAATGTCACGTCGGGGATCCATCATCGATCCGGGCGGGCTTATATTAATTGCGTCTGGCCCGGCCATTGCAACACACGGGATGTCTTGTGATCTTCGCCTTTTCCGCCTTATCGATCATGGTCAGGACGATCCCGTTTTTTCTTTTCGGCGAATGAGGGACGAGGAGCAAGTGCCGCTTTAGCAGCAATACGTTTTTTGCCAGTTGTTCGCAGCGAGCTGGAGATAGCGGAAAACTGTCGAGAAATCGGCATGATTCGCATAGGGACGGCAATCACCAGCCAATCTCTGCTACACCACCGTGCGAACGGGTCCACGGCGGTTCGAGAATGGCTGCGCAGTGCAGATATGAATGTCGCGCATTTGAAGCGCCCTTCGCTGATGAACCGATCGGCGTAGAAGAGATCTGCCCCGTCGCCGCCTTCCAGGCCTGGTTGAAGAACAACGAACCTATTCCCAAAGAGGGTCGACTGGCCGAGTTTGGTTTGACCTCAGAAGGCGTTGAGCGCAAAATCTACACTCCGCTCGAACTCCACGCTCCGGGCCAGTAGCCGCGCCCAAGAGGGTAGTTGGACTGAGCAGACCACGGCCGACCTAGGTGCAGTCGACCAAGCCTCGGCACTCTGTATTCTACATATCGTGAATCGTTATCTCGTTACCGGCGAGAGCGATGTCATGGAGTTTTGGCGAGATAGAGCGCAGCACCTATTCCAATATTCAATAAACTTGAAGGCGCACCCCAAATTGGCAAGGTGCGCCTTCAAGTCGGATTCATTGCACGATAAGCGTCAGTGGTTCATTCGATGAGACGCCATTGCTAGTTGCAGTGATGGTGAGACTATAGGTACCTTTCGGGATACCAGATGAGGAAGATACCTTCCCTCCGCATCCGGTCACGAGGCAGATCGTCGCCATCACGATGAAAACTGCCAACATGCTACAGGAGCGCAAATATTTTGCTTTCTTGCGCAGACCGAAGAGACAGCCGACAAGAGCCGCAGCCAGTGTGATTGGTACGCCGTTGCCAGGCTTCGATCCCGGAGCAGGCTGACCATGCATGCTGGCAGTTGCCCCACCTATAATTCCTACGTTGACTACCACCGGAATTTCCGTTGTGCCGCTGAGTCGTGTGGACGTTGGCGATACCGTGCAGGTTGCACCTGCTGGGGCTCCAGAACAGCTGAAGTTGACTGTGCTGCTCGCGCCAGCCCAACCGGCAATCTGTAGGTTGTATGTTGCGGACTGCCATGCAGTCACAGTCGCTGACAAGGAACCGCCGGTTGCGGTTGACCAAGTAAGAACTGGTTGGCTTCCGACGGTGATGCTGATCGTTGCGACGTTGCTGACCGTTCCATTACTCGCTGTGAAGGTAAAGCTGTCCGCGCCGCTAAAGCCGGAAGTCGGCGTGTAGGTGAGGTTGGGTGCCGTACCGCTCAATGCGCCGTGCGCTGGGTTAGTGACAACCGAGTAAGTCAGTGTGCCCGTGCCCGCTGCGGTGAGTGTAATCGGGGTTGCCGTGTTGTAGGCGATCGTGACCGACTGGTTGTTGGCGACCGGAGCGGCAGGCAGTACGGCAATAGTGATGGTCGCGGTGTTGCTGTCGGTCCCGTTGTTGGCTTTAAAAGTAAAGCTGTCCGAGCCGCTATAGCTGGAGGTTGGGGAGTAGATTAGGTTGGGAGCCGTTCCGCTTAACGTGCCGTGCGCTGGGTTAGTGACGACCGAGTAAGTCAGCGTACCTGTTCCGGTTGCGGTGAGCATAATCGGCGTTGCCGCATTATAAATGACCGTGACTGACTGGTTGGTGGCGACCGGCGCGGCGGCTTGCACAGTAATGCTGACAGTAGCGGTGTTGCTGTCGGTCCCGTTGTTGGCTTTGAAAGTAAGGCTGTCCGCGCCGCTATAGCCAGAAGCCGGTGTGTAGGTGACAGTGTTGCCGCTGATCGTGCCCAGAGCTCCGTGGGTTGGAGCGGTGACGATCGAGTAGGTCAGCGTGCCTGCTCCAGTTGCGCCAAGAGTGATCAGCGTAGCCGTGTTGTAAGTGACCGCTACCGACTGTCCGGTGGCTACTGGAGCTGCGGGCAACACGGTAATGCTGACAATAGCAGTATTACTGTCAGTCCCGTTGTTCGCTTTGAAAGTAAAGCTGTCAGCGCCGGTGTATCCGGCATTCGGCGTGTAAGTGAAGTTTGGAACTGTCCCGCCCAGCACTCCGTGGATTGGGTTGGCGACGACCGAGTAAGTCAGCGTTCCGGTTCCGGTTGCGCTTATCGTAATCGCAGTGGCGGTATTGTAAGCGACAGTGACCGACTGACCGCTGGCGACTGGCGCTGCGGGCGACACAGTAATGCTCACAGTAGCCGTGTTGCTGTCGGTACCGTTGTTGGCCTTGAAGGTGAAGCTGTCAGCGCCAGTGTAGCCGGCAGTCGGCGTATAAGTAAGGTTTGGCGCTGCTCCACTCAGGACGCCGTATGTTGGGTTTGCAAGGACCGTGTAGGTCAATGTACCGGTTCCGGTTGCGCTTAGCGTAATCGCAGTAGGGGCATTGTAGGGAACATTAACCGACTGGTTGCTGGCGACCGGCGCTGAAATAACTACAGCGGACGCCGTAAGAGTGAAACTGCCAAAGCTCAGCGGCGCGTAATGCGAATCTCCTTCATAATACGCAGCGTAAGTGTGTGTTCCGGTGGTGATCGATGACGCTGGAATTGTGATATAGGTCAAGCGGTTGCCACTCGTGATCGCACTTGTGCCTACTTTGGTTGCGCCTTCCATGATGTCGATATTGCCGGTTGGCATATTGTTCTGGTAATAGCTTGCGGTTCCATTCACCAAGGGAGAAACCACATTTTGCAGAACCGCGGTTAACGTGAAGGGATTGCCGACTGTCATTGAAGCGGTCGTCCCTGTGGTCGAGGCAGCCTGAGCGGTCAGGTCTCCTGCCAGATAGACAAATGCTCCGGTGCAATCATAGGGCGCTTCTGTGGTATCGGTGATGTCATCTGTGACTGTGATCAGATTCGCCGGAGTTGCCGCATCGGTCTGAAGGAACGTGGCCATGCTGACCGGTCCGGGGCCAAAGGTGAAGTTCGCATTGTAGAAGTTGGCGGTGGGGCCAGGCTTATAGTCATTGGCCGTTTCCAAACCATCAAAAGCGACGTTGTCGAAGATCACAGTCGTGGGATAGTCGTTGGCTGTACCCGCGCCGTAACCCCAAATCGTGGATTTATACGATGAGTTGTGGAGCAGCTTGTGGACATTGCTGAAGGTGATGTCATGGAAGTACGGATACAAGGTTCCGGTTCCCGACGAGTAGTAGGGGTCAATGACGATCGTATCGCCGCCATTTTCGATGCAGATATTCTTGTAGAGGACGTCATGCACTTCGCCGCCTCGGCTTGAGTCGGACTTAATGCGCAGCGAATCGTAGGAAGTACCGCCGAAACCGTTGTCGATCGCGATGTCGTGGACAAACATATTGTTGAGTCCAGCGTTGGTCTCGCTTCCGACCGAGATGCCGTGTCCGCTGTACGTGTGGTTGTCGCTGATGGTCACATTTGAGACATGACCGACACCAGCTTTCGGAGAAATCCAGTCGTCTCCATCCGAGATGTAGCTCTTGGTGATGGTGATGTTATTCGACCCGGAGGGATCGATGCCGTCCGTGTTGGGCGAGTCTGGTGGAGAATAGATTTTAATGCCCCACACCGTCAGGTCGTCGCCAATGCCGGAGAAGTGGAACTTAGGCGAATTCTTTAGTGTAATTTTGTAGGCTGTGAAGTTGTCAGAGGGGGCCCCGGATGTATGGCTGCTGAGATAGATCAAGCGAGGCCTCGTATCGGAGCCGGTAGCCCACCAAGACTTATTCAAGTCGGTAAGGGTGGTGCCGCCACGACCGTCGATAACGCCCAAACCCATGATGGCTGAACCAGGATTCGGGTAGGCATTCGGGGCGACCTGGATCAGCGGGTTGCACCATCCTGCTGACGAATTACAGCTATAGTCTGCGGAATTGATTGATCCGAGGATGGTGACCTCCGGATCAACCAGCATCGTCACTCCAGCCGGCAGCGTAATTGGCGCAATCACAAACGCGTTGTCCACACCGTCTGTGCTGGCGGAGAATTCTACAGCCTGGCCCGAGGGGCAGGCACTTAGCGCGGCCTGCACAGTAGCCGTATCGGCTACTTCTGTCGGGTGGGATACCGGTTGCGACGCAGTCAGCACCGAGCAAACTGGAGGATAAGTAGGCTCGGTCACCGTGCGCGAGTCGCCGGTGACGCCAGAAGTATTAACGGCAAATGCAGCAGTCACGGTCATATTGCTGCTGAGTGTGAGCGTGGTGGGGTTGGTGCTGCCGCTCAGGGCGCCGCCCCAACCGCTGAACAGATAGTTATCACCGGGAACTGCACTGATGGATATCTGCGTACCGCAGAGATACGATGATCCCGAAGCGGGCGTAATTGTACCCGTGCCATTTGTGACGCTCGTCGTCAATGTGCACTGCAAACCCTGGACAAAGTTTCCCGTGATGTTCATGTTGCCGCTGAGCGTGATGGTGATGGGGTCGACGGTGCTTGTAATGTCACCGGTCCAGCCAGCAAAAGGCCATCCCGGATCAGTCTGGGTCGCTTTCAAAGTGATTGTCGAGCCGGCCGCGTAGCTTCCAGTAATCGGCGTCACAGAGCCTGTACCAGCGGTTGTCATCGTCAATGTGAAGGTTGGAATCGGAGCGAAGTTGACTGTGATGTTCGAATTCGCATTCAATGTAAGGGATGCGGGATTGTCGGTACTGGAGAAGTCTCCGCTCCACGAAGCGAAAGCGTAGCCGTTGCTCGGGGTTGCTGTCAGAGTGATCGTAGTTCCGCAATTGTAGTTACTGCCCGTCGCCGGAGTCACCGTGCCTGAACCCACAATGGTGAAATTCACCGTGCAGACAGAGGCTGTGGTGAAGTTAGCCGTCACGACATGGTTCGTGTCCATCACGATCGGCAGTGGATTGACGGTAGAAGTAAAGTCGCCGCTCCATCCACTGAACGAATATCCAGTAGCCGGCGTGGCTGTGAGCAGGACAGCGGTCTGTGTCGGATAGTTCGATATACCAGGGTTGGTGGTGACTTGTCCGGCGTTCGGGTTTCCATCCGAGCTTAATGTCGAAGCTGTCAACACATAGGTAGGCGGCACCACCGTCGATGCGGGCGGGAAAGACGCTACGGATTCGATAATGCGATTCACAGCTGCCGTCCAGGTCACCGAGGCCGCTCCTGCGGTGGGCACTGGTTCGGTGCTGCTTCCTGCAACGCCGACTGCTGCCTCTGTAGTCCATTGCAGGGTTTGGCTGCTGCCGACTGTGGGTGTAACTAGTTTGCTGATCTCAACGCCGTCAACTAGCCAGGCATTGTTAGTTAGTGTGGTGATATTGGTCGTGAGCGTGCAGGGATCGCAGCCGCTGGTGACTCGGTTGGTCACGACCGCCTCAGGTGGTCCTTGATTAACACCGAACAACGAGACCGCGCCGCCGGAGATACCACCTACGGACCCCACGAGATTCACCTGTATGGGATAAGTTCCGGCGGCTGCGGGCAACTCGGCATCGGTCAGATAGAAGAGTTGCATCTGCTCCATGCCAGTGGAGCCGCCATAATAAAGAGAACCCGGAATAGGCGTCGCGTAGACGCCGTTAAAAAGAACGCTGGAAGCCGCCGCGTTCGCATCGATGCTCGGAGCCGTCGAGTCTGCTGTGCCTACCGCAATGATCACAGCGCGAGATGGGCCCGCGCCCAGAGTGTGGAACCAGCTAAGAATCGATGACGCACCGGTACTGGAGGCCTTGCTGACCGCGTCCTGGGTAATGGTGGGGTAGGCGAAGGTTGCCGTGATGTTGACGGGGACGGAGCCGACCGTCACGGTCGAGGGATTGGTGGTCGAAGTGAGGTCACCCGTGAAGCCGACGAAGTATGCTCCGGCGCTGGGTGTCGCGATCAACTGAACCTGCGTATTCGTTGGGTAGCTGGAGTTGCTGGGATTAGCCGCAACTGTGCCCGGCCCAACAATCGTGACAATCACGGGGAAGTTCACCTGCGTGAAGGCTGCGAAGACCGTCGTGCTCGCGCTCAGCGTAAGCGTCTGCGGACTGGTCGCGCCGTTCAGGGCGCCCGAAAATCCTGTAAACGACCAGTCGCCGCTGTACGGCACGGCTGTCACTTGAACTTGGGTGCCGCAGGAGTATGAACCGCCTGCGGGATTCAGTGTGATGGATCCGGAACCGGTCACGTTTGTACCTAGCGTGCAGACCGTTCCCTGAACAAAGTTTGCTGTCTCGGTTGTGTTGGTGGTGAGCGTAAAGCTGGCAGTGGCGTTCGCCCCGGTATATCCGCTTCCGCTCCAGCCGCCGAAGTCGGAGCCAGTATTCGGAGTCGCGGCCAAATTCACTGTGGTTCCGCACGCGTAAGTGCCTGTGGCCGTCGATCCGGTCGTGGCTCCCGTGCCGGTGCCTGAAGTTGCAATCGTCAGTGTGCACATGTTCTGTGTGAAATTCGCAACGATGTTCATGGATCCATTGACGGTTATGGAGGACGGGTTCGTCGCGGTGGTCAGGTCGCCTGTAAATCCGGCGAATGTGAAATACGGTGCGGGCATTGCGCTCACCTGAACGGCGCTACCGCTTGCATAGCTGTTGTTCAAAGCGATTGGCGAAAGCGCTATCGTTCCTCCGCCAACCGGACTCACAGATGTTGTTACCGTGTAATTGGCGACGGTGGTCGGCGGAAAAGCGACCACGGAGTATGTATTTCTCGATACCGTGTTCGTCCAACCAACAGTTACCGAGCCTGCGGCTCCCGCAATTTCGTAGCTGCTGCCCCCGAGGATACCGAGAGTAGAAAGTTGCCCATCAAAGAGTTGAGTCTGACCCGCGCTCTGCGATGCCGTCTTCGTCGGACTACCGGATGCAGTAAAGCCGCCAGCGAACGAATCAATCACCAGGTCGCCTGCCGTCAAAGTCGTCAACGTGGCAGATGCCGCCACCGAACCGGAGCCGCTGTACGACGTCCCCTCTACCTCCGGTCCGCCCTGGAACATCCCAAAGAATGACGAGCAACCTGCCGCCATACCGCCGGCTGTGGCCGCCGTCAATGAGACGTTGACCGTCACAGAGCCCGTTGTCGTTCCCAAAGTTGCGTCGTTCAGATAAAACATTTCCGAGACAATTTTGCTTGTGCTCGTCTCGGTATGGGTCGGGGCCAGCGAGGCTACAATAGGCGTCATCGCAAATCCGCCAAACGTCACTGTAGGCGCAACGGGAGCCGCGGCTGTCGCGACAGCGTATTGAACGCCGCACACCACCAGGCGGTTCGATCCACTGCCCAGCACGTGAGTGAAGGACATTGTGGACGGAGTACCAGCATTCACTGCAGCGAATTGCTGCTGACTGTTTGCGTCAAGGGTAACCTGGGCGGTGCCGGAAACTACGAAGAGGCAAACCGCCAAGAGGGCTAGAACGGCGGATCTGAATAATACCGGTTTCCGCAAAATTTGGAATCGGTTTGTGATTGTCTGGAGAACCTGGGCGGGCGGAAATAACGGCATCAGTTGCAGAATCATGAATATGGCCTCTCTAGCCTTGAATACCTGTTTTGAAGTCTTAGTGAGCCAATTGAGCCGGGCCCGTAGGTTCCAAAAGAAGCGAAATATTCTTTCGGCGCGAGGTCAGACCACATTTCGACTGCCGGGCGATTATCCGGGTGGAAGATTACTCCTGTCAATCCCTCTGGTAGGACCACGATGGGATTGCGGGCGCTCTCAGACCCCTTTCTGAACGCTCAGGCCGAATATGCCCGTGTACCATTTGTGTGCCACGGAGTGCGTCATCCGGGGCAAGGGAACTCCGAACGGACGGAAAAGGCACGTTCAGCGCACGGTCAGATCGTGCGCGGGGCCGCCCGCCCGAGAGTGCGAAGTGAAATGGAAGGAACAACCTGTTACGGATTCATCGGCTATAAGGGCAGAGCAAAACCAGACCACTTGGGTGGAGGAAAACCGGTTCTTCATCACATTTGGTGAAGATATTTCGGGTGTTCAGTATCTGTTTGGAAATGAGGATTTCACTCGGCATTCACGACCCGGAGTCGAAGCAGATCGAATTTGGCGCAGCCGTACATGGAACGCTTAATCAGCTTCAGTCGATGGACATGTCCTTCGACTGGTCCGTTGTTTCAAGGAAATTGAAGGGCGGCCGTGACCGCGGCCTCATCCTAGCAGAGGTGCTTTGCAAAGTTGGCCAGCTGTCTGGCGTCTACTACTCTTTCCGGTCTGGCCGTGGATTACGTCGCCCTTGGCTTCACGGGCGACCGCGATCCGCGCCGGGAAGGACTGGCGAAAACCAAGCGCGCCGCTATCCTGGCGGAAATGATGACCGCCTGTCAGCAGTACATCGGCAGTGAGTTTATCGAAGTTTTTCGGGTCCGCTGCGAAGAGATTCTCGGCAATGGAGAAGATTGGACTCTGGCAGTTAGCGAGCGGAACAGGAATATAGTTTGCTTTTAATATCCATCGGCTGCGCCGACGCTCGTATGAAATCCGCAACCTGTCTGGCTCCGGCCAGGTCCGCATCAGTATCTTCAACGATCAGGCACCCCGGCAAGAAGAAATCTCCCGAGAAGAACCCCATTCGGCGATCATAAATGAGAGAGACGGGATGGGTAAAATCTTAAATGCAATATATCGCAAGCTCTTTAGTATCTGGCGTGAACGGATGAATATCCAGAGTACCATACTGTATCTCACCTGTACTTAATTCATTCACACAACTACGATCGCCCGGTTTGAAAAGGACGAATTGTCGTTCCCCCAAAGGAGAAACCATGTTTCACGAATTCAATCCCCCCAATGGACGGGCATTTGCTCGTCAATTGAGCGGGTACTTAGCGGTACTCGCGGTATCACTTCTAACTCTTGCCCCGACGTGCGCATTCGGGCAAACCCACGTCGCCAATCCCTACGTTGGCGCCACGGTGTACGCCAGCCCGGACTACGCAGCTGAAGTTGCTACTGCGGTTGCAACCGAAACGGCAGGCTCGCCGCTAGCAAATCAGATGACTGTAGTCGGAAAAACCCCGACATTCGTCTGGCTGGACCGCATCGCTGCCATTGCCGGTGGTTCGGTGAACAGCGGCCGCCTGGGCCTCCAGGGACATATCAATGCCGCGGTTGCCCAAGCCAACGGCGCGGAGATCGTCGTCCAGCTCGTCATTTACGATCTTCCTGATCGCGACTGCGCCGCCCTGGCCTCGAACGGCGAACTGAGCATCGCCGGCGGCGACATCCCCAAGGGCTATACTACGGCGTTGACGGGCACGGGCCTTGAGGAGTACGAGAACGATTACATCACTCCCATCTACAACATCCTGAAGGCGGCACCCTCGAATGTTCGCTTTGTGCTGGTCATCGAGGATGACTCGCTTCCCAATATCGTTACGAACACCGGCTATAGCTTTTCACTGCCTAACTGCATTGCGGCCAACGGCGGCGAGAGCTATCCGACTTACTCAACAACTGGCGTGTATGTGGAGGGAATTCAATACGCGCTCAATCAATTCCATTCACTTCCAAATGCCTATAACTACCTCGATATAGGTCACCATGGATGGCTTGGCTGGACTGCAGGCGCCGATCTTGCCTTCCCATTCTATGCGACTGTGGCAAAGGGAACAACGGCCGGCTTCGCCAGCTTGGATGGAATTATCACCAACACGGCCAACTACGGCCCGACCAAAGAGCCGTACTTGACTGCAACGGAAGAGATCGGCGGCGAGCCAGTTGATTCCGCCACCTTCTACTCGTACGACCCCGAAATCGACGAGCTTGACTACGCCCAGGAATTCTATACGGGTCTGACAGGCGCCGGCTTCCCCTCCACACTCGGGTTCCTGATCGACACCTCGCGCAACGGCTGGGGCGGACCACAGCGTCCGACCGGACCCAGCACCAGCACCGTGCTGAATACGTTCGTAGATGCAAGCAAAATCGACGAGCGCGACGATATGGGCCAGTGGTGCAACCAGGCCAATCAGGGAATCGGCTCGCTTCCGACGGTGAACCCTGGCGGCTTCGCGAATTTGCAAGCCTACGTCTGGGTCAAGCCTCCGGGCGAATCGGACGGCAACTATCCCGGCAGCGTCTACAACGGCGTAACGTCAACTGTCGGCGATCCGAACTGCAACCCGACAAACACCAATGCGCTGGCCAACGGTATGGTGATTAACTCGATCCCGAACTCACCGTCCGCAGGCACATTCTGGCTGACTGAGTTCCTTGAGGACGTACAGAATGCCTATCCGGCCCTTCCAACGACAACGGCTCCAGGTTTTAATGTTTCTACTACCGCAACGACCGTCATGCAGGGAACGAGCGTCGGGAGCAGCGTCACAGTTTCAGCCTTCAACGGCTTTGACAGTGCTGTTACATTGACCTACGCCGGCCTGCCATCGGGTGTAACTGCCAGCTTCAGTCCCGCCTCGGTTACCGGGTCCGGTGGCAGCACACTGACATTTACCGCCGCTAATACGGCCACAGTCGGCGCCGCCACCATAACAGTAACCGGAACCAGCGGCTCTACTGTTGAAACGGCCATACTAACCCTCATCGTGACCGCAAGGCCTGAGTTCACCATCACGGTTTCTCCCACGACGCTTTCCTTACCCCCGAATACCAACCCCACAGTGACTCTCACAGTCACCTTTGTAGGCGGTCTGACAGGAAGCGTAGCCATCAGCGCAAGCAATCTTCCCTCGGGCGTCCAGGCGAACTTCTCTCCCTCTTCGCTCAATTCCAGCGGAACAGTAGTTGTGAACTTCAATTCGCAATCCAGTACGCCAGCCGGAACAACCAACATTTTGTTGACCGGAACCGACGGCACGCTTGTCAATTCCGCAACCCTCGCTCTCACCGTTCCGGCAACCGGCTTTACGCTTGCTCCATCTGCGCCCACTTTGTCAGTTACCCAGGGCAAGACAGCAACCGACACCATCACCGTAACTGACCTGAGCGGATTCTCCGGCAGCGTGGATCTGACGGCAACTAACCTTCCTAGCGGAGTCACTGCTGCGTTTGGCACCAACCCAACGACCGGGAGCAGCATAGTTACCTTCACGGCCACTGCCGCAGCCACAGTCGGAACCTCCACGGTCACCATCACCGGAACCTCCGGCACATTGACCGCGACCACCACCATCGCACTTACCGTAACTGCCAAGGCGGGCTTCAC
>JBEKWJ010000028.1:0-102041 GCA_049513195.1 Occallatibacter sp. | reverse complement strand
AGAGCGGAGGCACCCCAATAGACCGTCGAGTTAGTCGCGAATCCCGTGCCGTAGACGATGAGCATGAAGGCCGGGCCGCCCGCGTCAGTAAATGCCGGGGACGTGCTGGTGACGGACGGGAGCAGATTCGGCGCGGTCACGGTGACCGAAGCGGTTCCCGTCGCTGGACTATAGATCGTGGAGCTTGCTGAGTCGGGTGTGTAGGTGACCGTCAGTGAGTTCGTCCCGACCACAAGCGATCCGGCAGGTATATTGATTGTTGCTCCACCGCTGATGAGAAGCGTCGCCGCCGAGGTGTAGCCGCCGCCGGATAGTGTTACCGAGCCGGTCGGCGTTGGATTGCCGGTTGCGCCGCTGACAGTTATCGTCGCTGTCAATGCCTGCGCAGTCGTGATGCTCGATGCGGAGAGCATGACGGTCACCGTGGGAACGGCTGTGTTTAATACCGTCAAGAGAACCGCCATCGAGTTCGACGCCGTGTAATTGGTATCACCTCCGTAACCGGCCGTGATGGAATGCTGGCCAACGGCAAATGCGCTCCATGTCACCTTGGCCACGCCGTTCGAGTTCAGAGTGCCTGAACTCAAAAGTGTGGCACCGTCATAGAAGGTCACTGTCCCGGTGGGCGTAAGGCCGCTGCCGGTCACGGTTCCCGTCAAGGTCACTGCCAAGCCATTGCCGGCCGGGCTGGGAGAAGCCGAGACGCTGGTCGCCGACATGCCCGCACCAGCGGTCAGCGAAGTCGGCAGGGAGATGCTGGCGTTGTTGGCGCTGTCGCCAGAGTAGCTTGCCGCCACCTGGTGGGTTCCCGAGGCAAGCGGCAGCACAGCTACTCCCGTCGCCGTTGCGACTGCTGAATGGGTTTCGGCCAGCAGCGCCGCCGTGGCAATGGTTATATTCCCCGAGCCGGATATGTTTACCCCAGTCAGGATCAAGTCTCCGGCGCCATCGCCGTTGAGATCGTCTATCGCGACGACCGTGGGATTGGTGTCTACATCGGAGCTCACCCCCTGAGCGGTAGTAAACGTGCCATCTTTGTTTCCCAACAGCACCATTAGGTTCTCAGCGCCATCATTTTCGTTCTTGATCGTGACGACCAGATCGAGGGTACCGTTCCCGATGATGTCGCCGATCGTCAGGCCCGACGCCGAGTTGTTCTGGTCTGCGATCATGCTTGCCGGCAGCGCATTAAAGCTCCCATCCCCCTTGCCCATAAACACCAGCAGCGACGTCTCCGGTTCCGAGACGATCTCAGAGTCGAGGACCGCCAGATCTGGAATGCCATCGCCGTTAAAGTCGCCCGTCACTATGCTGTAGGGGCCGAATCCCGTGGCTAGACTCGCTGCCGCGGTGAAAGTCCCATCTCCGTTGCCCAGCAGGATGTCGCCCGTCGATGTAGCCACGTCAAGCTTGCCGTCACCGTTGAAGTCCGCCACCGCAATCGCAGGAAAGTTACCTTCAATCGTTGGCGTTATCGTTATCGTGGCTCCTGTCGCCGCCGTAAATGTCCCGTCGCCATTGCCCAGATACGCTTGCAGCGTATACACACCTTGAAAGTTGTTATTGATGATCACGAGAAGGTCGAGAATTCCGTCGCCGTTAAAGTCGCCGACTGCCATGACAGTGCAACTCTGGCAATTGGGTCCTGCGACGGTCGTAAATGTGCCGTCTCCTTTGCCGAGGAGCGCACCGAGGCAGATTCTGCCTGGACAGGAGACGAGCCCTGCAATGTCCGGAATCCCGTCGCTGTTGAAGTCGCCCACGAAGAGGCCATAGGGAAAGAGCGCGGTAGAGATCGGCGAGGCGATCTTAAACGTGCCGTCCCCGTTGCCCGCAAGGATCGATAAAGTGTCTGTCCCCTCGGTGGCCTGGCCCGCGACCACAGCGAGGTCGGGGATGCCATCGCCGGTGAAATCTGCTACTGCGGCGGAGATGGTGGGAGGCAGAGTCTGCTGGCTCACCTCCCGGTTGAAAGATTGGAAGAAGCCCAGTCCCGCCGAGCCGGCACCGAGCGCCGCCGTGCCCAGCAGCGCATTTCCGTTGCTCGAATCCAAAAATGACACGGTCCCTGTCGGTGCCGCGCTGGCTGTGCCGCCCACTGTCGCTGTCAACGTGTAGTTGCCCGCGCTGCCAGTCTGCGCAATGGTGGTTGCCGTTGTAGGAGTCCCGGTCACCAACAGCGCCGTCGCGGCCGAGGAGCTGCCCGCATTGCTGCTTGTCCCCACAAAGACGGCCTTGTAGCTGTGGCTCCCGATTGCCGGCCGGAACTTGAACGCCGCCGTTCCCGCGCTAGTCAACTGGGCCGTGCCGAGAATATTGACATCTTCGCAGTGGACCGCTGTGGCGTCACAGAAGTCGACCAGCCCGGACGAAACCGGTGTCGTCCCAGCCAGCACCGTCGCGGTCAGCGTCACCACGCTTTCCGAGGTGACCGTCGTGACCGCGTCGCCTCCTGAGGTGACGGCCAGCGCGGTCGTCGTCACCTCAGGCGTTGCGCAAAAGGCAGTCGCGGGCATGACCAAAAGCATGCTGCCCAGCAGCGCAAAGCGGGTCAACAACAGCGGAGATGCAAGCAGACGCCCCCGAAGGGCGAGACGCGGACCCGCACAAAAGATCGGGGAAGACATAAGAATTCTCCTTGAAATGCGATTGGGAAATCGGCAGCGATCAGGGGAGGATGCCGCCGAACTTTCCATTTTCAGTCTTCGCCACGGAGCGTGCTTAATAGATGGCTCAGTACGCCTGACTATAGGTGGACTTTCAACCTAAGTTGTCATGTGGGTGTAAGTTGATTGTCAAACTTAGATTCGAGAATTCTGCAGCGATTCTCTTCCTTAGGAACTCTGCCTTGCACTTCCACGAAATCGGAGAGCTCGGCGCCAGACTGGACTTGGCAAAGAATGACGGATGGCGAGCATCTTGTGTCGACTGGTACGGCAACGCGAGACCGCTGTCCGTTCGCGGACGCCTCATCGCATTACTCGGGTATGAGCTGGTTGAAGGAACAATCGGCGACGATGGAGGTATCGAGGAAATACGACGCATCAACAATGCGCCGCGCGGGTCCCGAACAGATCCAATGGGTCGTAATTATGGCTCGCGTTCATGTAGAAGATGAGGTCGATGGCATCGGTGGAGGCGAGCACACGGGCGAGGTACTGATCGACGTATTTCCCTGCCTGATCACGCGTGGGAAATTGTTTTTGCATCTGGAGCGAGCTGACCTCCAAAGTGGCGTGCAAATGCGACAGATTGTTTGGCCAGGGGAAGGCGTTCGTAACCGCAGGGAGCAGATACGAACCGATGTGAAGGCTGAACACAATAAATTAATTTTCAACTCAAGTTTTTTGAGCATTTTCGAAAAGGATTATGTCTGAAATCCTTAGTGGCAACGTAACGGTTCAGCGCACGACCCTGAGAGAGCAATCACTGCACCTCCAAGCGTTCCCGGACTCTCCCCCAGTCAAGGCAGTCATGTGTCACCTTAAGTCTAAGCGCCTTGATTTCCCGGGTCGTCCTCTTGCAGTTCCTCGATTTCTTCCTCCTCTGGGTCCACCAGGGCGGGATCCTGATTCGCCTCTGCGTCTCGCCTTCGAATGGCAGCTTCGTGAGGATCCCTTATGATATCGACCCACTTTGGGTGAGGCGCGGGCTCAGCATCATAGTTGTCGTGCCAGTTCCACCACTGGTACGGCGGAGTCTGGGGGTAACCTTCAGGCGAATCCTCCCAGGTTTCCTGACGACCGAGCGGTGTCATATCGAGATAACTCCAGGTTGTTCCCAACGCCTCGTCGCCACGGCCGTTGATGAAGTATGTGCGGAAGACCTTGTCGCCGTCGCGAATAAATGCATTGTGGCCGTGCCATTGGTCCACGCCGAAGTCCACGTCGAAGCTGTCGGTCATGGTGTACCAAGGCATTTCCCAGTCCATACGCGCCTTTAGACGCGCGATATCCGCTTGCGGCGCACGCGAGATGTAGGCGAGGGTCGTGTCGCGGGCATTTATATGGGCCAGGTGGGTGACCTGATCAGCGCCCAGGGAGCAGCCGCGGCAGGCGTGCTCGGGCCAGCCGAATACTCCAGGCTCGAAGAAGGCGCGATAGAGGATCAACTGTCTGCGCCCCTCAAACAGGTCGAGCAGGCTAACCTTACCCTTGGGCCCCTCGAACTCGTAATTCTTCTCCACTGCCATCCACGGCATCCGTCGACGCTCAGCGGCCAAGGCATCACGGGAGCGGGTCAAGGCCTTCTCTTTCACGAGGAGTTGTTGCCGCGCAGCCTCCCATTCATGCTCCGACACGAGTGGGGGTGTCTTCATCTCGATACGCCTTTCGTGTGCCCCTTCTCTCGCTTTGCGTGTTGCCATCTGTATCGTCATCTCCTTTTCTCCTTTCATCGATTTTTGGACTTTCGTCTGTGACCGTGCGTATGGCGATCATGTCCGCATCAATCTGATGCGGATTTTGCACTCCGGTATTCGAGAAGTTTCTGGCGACTCGCACTTACCATCAAACCCATTGGGGACCCATGGCAGAGACATGATTTAGAAAGGCGGGGACGGGTAGCGACCAATTTAACTTCGGCCGCATCAGACAATTAGATGTCTGGTTGGTTCACCGTTAAGGACCGAAGAAGAGACCGGGGTCTTCACCTTGATCGAGCACCAGGAGCACACGAAGATGAAGCCAAAGAACACGATCTGCCTCTGGTTCGACAAAGACGCGCATGAAGCGGCGCGCTTCTATGCCGACACCTTTCCGGATAGCAAAGTCACAGCAGTTCACGAGGCTCCCGGCGACTACCCGGGCGGCAAGAAGGGCGATGCACTGACGGTGGAGTTCACTGTCTTGGGCATTCCTTGTCTAGGTCTCAACGGCGGACCGGCGTTCAAGCACACCGAAGCCTTCTCCTTCCAGATCGCGACGGAGAATCAGGAAGAGACTGACCGATACTGGAGCGCGATCGTCGGCAATGGCGGCATGGAAAGCCAGTGTGGTTGGTGCCGGGACCGCTGGGGACTTTTTTGGCAGATCACCCCGCGCGCACTGACCGATTCGCTGGCAGCTGGTGGCGATGGGGCAAAGCGCGTTTTCGACGCGATGATGACGATGAAGAAGATCGATATCGCCGCCATCGAGACTGCGCGGCGAGGCTGATGTGAAAACGCCGATACGTTGTGAATACGTTGTGATTTGCCTTTAGAGATTCTCTTCTGGACGAGACGAAGACCGGAGAGGATTTGCGCAGGCAGCTAGAGAGTGTCGTGAATATTCCATCGCCAGAGAAGTGGCATGAAGTCGAGAAACTTGCCCCGCTCAACAGGAAAGAATCCAGCTAGGGCGATCAAGGCGAGGCAGTGTCTGCTTGAAATAGACAAGTTCGCAGCGGCGGGCCTAATTCAAAGCCCGCATCAGAAAAATATCGGGCAACTCAGCCAACTGGAAGAGGAGATTCTGCGCTACTCGCGGCAGCTCATCATTGCTTAAGAATGTCCGTCCACTTGGCCAACATCGTGGCGAGTCCGGCCGCAAGCTTCATGATCTTTCGGAAGACGCTGTGAGTCCACCGATCCAGTCGCGCACGCCGGCAATTGCAAGGTCAGCACCCTCTGACTTGACTGCGAGTCCGACATGCGTTTGCTGTGGGGAATTGCGGATTTTGGGGCATGAGTGGACCTCTAACCCCACTCATGCCGTAGAATCGCCCTAAGATGAAGTGTCCATATTGCGGTTTCGGGCAGGATCGGGTGGTGGACTCTCGCGAGAGCAAAGAGGCCGACTCGATCCGCCGGCGGCGTGAGTGCGAGCGGTGCAATCGCCGCTTCACTACGTATGAACGAATTGATGAAATCCCTTACATGGTGGTGAAGAAGGACGGGCGACGGGAGCGCTTCGACCGCCAAAAGGTGCTCAGCGGCCTGTTGCGCGCTTGCGAGAAGCGCCCCGTGTCTTCAGCTCATCTTGAGTCCATTGTGGACGCCGCGGAGACCTTTCTGGTGGACGCTCCTGAGCGGGAGCGGACCACATCCGAGATTGGCGAGCTGATCATGAATCATTTGAAAGGGCTGGACACGGTCGCCTACATCCGCTTCGCGTCGGTCTATCGGGATTTCAAAGACGTGCGCGAGTTCAAAGAAGAGCTTGAAGGGTTGCTGGGCAGCCGTACTGGCGGAAAAGCCAAGAAGTAGCTGCCGGCAGCGAGGCGTTTCCGAACTTCGTCGAAAAATCAAGCATTGGAAGAGCAGGTCCTTCGACTGCGCTGGGCGCAAAAAGCGCCCAACTTCACTCAGGATGACAGGATTTTTGTGAGTAAATTTCAGAGGCCGCGCTCTAGTTTTTTCGCTCGACCAGGTAGCGGGCAACGGCTTTCAATCCATCAGCGCGGCTGCCATAGGGGTCGAGCGCGGCGAAAGCTTCTTCAATGAGTCGAGCGGCGTCGCGCTGGCTCTGCTCGATACCATAGACAGCCGGCCATGTTGCCTTTTCGGTGGCTGCATCTTTGCCGGCGGTCTTGCCCAGATGCGCCGAGTCCACCGTCAAATCCAGCACATCATCCACGATTTGAAAAGCCAGTCCAGCTTTGCGGCCAAACAAATCCAGGCGAGCGACGTCGTCCTCCAGGGCTCCGGCATAAACTCCGCCGGTGACAACACTGACGCGAATCAGCGCGCCGGTTTTGGCTCGGTGAATGGATTGGACCAAGGTCGGGGTTGGCTTGAGATGTTCGCTCTCGATGTCAAGCACCTGGCCGCCGATCATGCCCTCGACGGTGCCGACGGCGTTGGCGATGAGGCCGATGATCTGGACGGTTGCGGCAGGCGGCGAGTCAATTCCTGCGAGCACCTCAAAGGCGCGAGTTTGCAGAGCGTCTCCTGCCAGGATGGCGATGGCCTCGCCGAAGGCTACGTGGCAGGTGGGCTTGCCGCGGCGCAGATCGTCGTTGTCCAGAGCGGGCAGGTCATCGTGGATGAGCGAGTAGGTGTGAAGCATTTCGAGAGCCGCGCCGAGCCGGGCGATTCCTGCGGGCAGCGAGCCGGCGATGGTGACAGCAGCCTGATACGCCAGCACCGGACGGAGGCGCTTGCCACCCGCGAAGGTGGAGTGACGCATGGCGCCATGAATGGAAGCAGGCACAGTTTCGGCGCTGAAAAGAAGCTCCTCCAGCGCCTGGCTGGTGAGCTCCGCGCCTTCTTGCAGAAGCGATTTTACATCGACAGACATTTCTTTCATGATAACCGAGAACGGCTCAACCTTCGCTCCAGGAACCAAAGAGCTGCGAGCAAGAGCGCAGCAAGGACGCTGAGCCAGCGTCCGGCAAGAACATCCGTGGTGGTGGTCCAATCCACGGCGAGATCGATCGGGCCTTGCGGAACCGGGACGGCGATCAGGCCATCGTCACGCTGCGGCAGATCGGAAACGAGCTGGCCGTTCACCGCAATTCGCCAGGCTGGATAACTGCGCAAGCGCAAGACCAGGAATCCGGCGTCGGGAATGACGACGCGGAGCCGCTTATGCTCGGGCTGCCAGAGTTGCGCGGTGAAGGTTGCCGCGCAACTTCCCTGCCCCGCGCTCCAGATGGGATTGGGTACATCGGCGTCAGGATCGTTGGAGATTGCCGCACCGGCAGGAGGCTCGCCCAGCACAGTGGAAGAATCGGCAACCAGGCAGGCTTGCGGCAAGCTTGTCGAGACGAGGGAATTATCGGCGCCAATGGGCTCGTATTCGCCAGTACCTTGAAAGCCCTGACCAGCGCGATAAGTCTGCAACATTCCGGTGACAGAACCCGCATCGTCGCAACCCTGAAAGAAGACTCGATCCGCGCAGAGGGTCATTGCCAGAAAGACGGCAATGCAGGCAGCCGCAACCGCAACGTGCCGCCAAAGCCGAGTCTCGGGAGGGGGCCAAACGGCCGAGGCGAAGAAGATCGCCATGGGCGCTTCCAGCACCAGCAGCCAGCGCCAGGGAAACTGCAGGAAGCGGAGTTCAGGGAGGAGATTCCACAGCGCGTGCGAGACGGGAAACTGAAGGACAAGAACGATGATGGGGATCAGGGCAAGAGGAATCCACCATTGCGGCTTTGCCGGGAGACGCCCGCGCAGCCGACTCACCAGCAGGCCGCCCAGCGCCACGGCGATCATCACGACGGCAATGATCGAGGCCGTGCGCAGAACCTCGTCGTGGAGCCGCAGGGCAGGGTTAGCGTGGACGGCAAAGAGCCAGTTGTTTTCGAGAGTCTGTCCCGGATCTTCGGTGACCTGCAGAATATCTACCCATCGCCGCTCCCAGGCCGCGGGGATTAAATAGGCGGCCACGAGACTCATCCCCAGCATTGTGCCAGCTGCGGCACGCACCAGAACCGCCAATGAGCGCAAGAGCAGAGCCCGCGTTAGTGCGACCACGACGAGCAAGTAACAGGCCATCACGCCGACCGTCGGGTTCGCCAGCCATGCACCGGCGACGGCCACAGCGAGCGGCACGATGGAAGCATCGAGAGCACTCCTCCAGACAGAGGCGGGAGCAGGGCTAGCCAATGTGTTGGCCGATGGAGCGCTTTCGCGCAGGAGATAAAGCAAGACCAGGGGAATCCAGCAGCCGCCGGCAAACTCGGCGAAGGCCGTGCGTTCGTAGGCGGTGAAGAGCGTGTAGCCGGAAAAGATCGCCGCGCAACCAGCCAGCGTGGCTGCGCCGTCGTCGAGCGCCTGGCGGGCAAGCGCGCGGGTGGCTAGTCCCGTGCCAGCCAGAAACAGAAACGTCATTGCAATCGGTACACGCGTCCAGGGCAAGACGAGGCCGAGTGCTGCGCCGAGCATCCAGGTGAGCGGCGGGTAAAAGATGAAGCGCGGCTCGCCCGCTCCGTAGTTAGCGCTGGCTGTCCAGTGAGGGTAGAGAACCCCGTGCCGCCAACTGTTGAGGCAATCGAACCATGAGACTAGATGGAAGTCGAAGTCGTGACCGCAAGATGGACCGTGGATGAGTTGCGGCGCTATGGCTATGGCAGCGGCTAGGAGGATGATGGCGGGACCGGCGAAGCGATGCCAACAGGATGTTATTCCAGATTTCAAATTCGAGACCTGGGGCACCCCGTCGTCGTGATGAGAAGACAGTTTCACGGCAGCAACCGCAGCGTGTGCTGGGTTTGCGCGGCGACGGCTGCCTCGCTGAAGGGTAGTGCGAAGGTCGTGCCGCCGTACCAGTCTTTCCATTGGTCGCGGAAGTAGGGCGAGTACGGATTGCCGCTCTCGCCAAGGACGATGTTTTCTGTCGAGCCGTCAATGTTGCTCCAGTCCATGATGAAGCGCTGCGAAGGGCCGAAGGCGCGGCCCACTTGTTTCACGGTGGTAGTGTCGCCACTGAGCGGTTGCTCGCCAGTTCCAGCTATGCGGCTCACCAGCGGCAGAAACGCAGCCAGCGGATGCTCGATATCAACCACATGCCAGCTTCCATAACTCCAACGGGCAACGTCGCTGGGGGACTTACCCTGCTCCATGCCGATGCGGACGGCGTCGGTCAAGAGGGCGTCCCAGTTTTTGTAGCCGAGCGGGAGCCAGTCGGCGCTCGCGTGCATGACGATCTCTTCCTCGGCGAAGTTAGATTCGGACCAGTGGTAATCTTTGGCGTCGTCACCTAGCTTGGGCTTGAGAATCAGTGGCCAAAGCGCATAGCGAGTTTGAGTGACCAGAGAAGCGGCGGCGGAGTCGGTGGTGAGTCGGCCATCCCAGGAGCGCATCAGATCGGCAGCTTTCTTGAGGCGCTCGTCGGCTGAGGGCGTGTGGTCGATGGCGTAGGCAAAGCGATGGCCTAACTCTTGATCGACCTCGCTGTATACGTCGGTCTGCACGGCGAGCATGTCGGCAGGCGTGAGATGGTCGCGTCCTTCTAGAGATTTGTAGATGCGCTCTATGCGGTAGGGATCGACCCATTCGTCGGTCAAGCGGATTGGGAACTTTTCGCTGCGCACGCGGGAGTTGGCTGTGGCCAAAAAACCAGAGGGTGGATCGATAGAATGCGGCATTGCGTCAAAAGGAATGTAAGGTATCCATTTGTTTGCTATTTCATCTCCCCATTCAAAGCGCAGATCAAGCTTGCCGTGCGGAAGAGGTTTGTCAAAAACTCCGAAGCCAAGCATCCTGCTCGGCACCTTGCCGATGGCGTGATAAGCGATGTGTCCTTGATCGTCCGAGTAAACCACATTCTGCGTGGGCCACGACCACGTGGCTAGCGCTGCGGAAAACTCCGTCCAGTTGGATGCGACGTTGAGCTGATAGATCGGCAGCGTATTCAGCGACGGATCATAGAGCGTCCATTTGAGCGCGATGGGCCGCTTCTCTTTGGTGAAGAGCGGATTCAGCAGCGGACCGTGGGTGGTGAACTGGACATCGAGCAGTACGTCTTTGCCGCCGCGCACTTTGATGACTTCGTGATCAATTTGTAGCGGCTTCCACTGCGCGTCCAAATCCTGAAAGTTGCCTTTGCCGTCCAACTGTTCGACGTACAAGTCCTGCACGTCGGCGTAGAGCGCGGTAAATCCCCAGGCGACGTGCTCGTTGTGTCCGGCAATGATGAAGGGCATTCCCGGCACGGCGACTCCAGTGGCGTGGTAGCCGGGCGCCTTGAGGTCGGCCATGTACCAGACGTTGGGCTCGGTCAGGCCGAGGTGCATATCGTTTGCGAGCAGCGGTTGGCCACTGGCGGTGTGGCGTCCGGCGATGACCCAGTTATTCGAGCCGGGAGTGCAGCCGTTGCACGCGGGCAGGCCGAGCAGGGCGCGCAAAGCGCGAAGGTCTTCATGAGCAGGCGGGGCGACACTGGCCTGGCTGCGATCGTCGTCATCATCGTCGTCGTCGGTGGCCGGAGCTGGCTCAGGGTGCGGCTGGCTCAGGTCCACTTGCACGCCGGTGGGCGGATGGTCGCGCCACGAGCCGACTGGGTAGAGATCGGCCTCCAGCTTGGGGTTGTTCAGCTTGGCGGCAATGCGCTCGCGGCTCAACTTTACATCCCAGTGAGTGTCCAGCAACTGGAC
Source organism: Occallatibacter sp. (assembly GCA_049513195.1). Lineage (GTDB taxonomy): Bacteria > Acidobacteriota > Terriglobia > Terriglobales > Acidobacteriaceae > Telmatobacter. The sequence goes on along the minus strand of JBEKWJ010000028.1, from coordinate 91,022 downwards.
CATTCCTAGACCAATCGAGATTGAATCCACGCCGCTCCAGGGCTGTGGGCGATAGAACAGCAGCTTGAACTCCGGCGGCAGCGTGGCTTGATTTTGCGCGATGAAGAGGTTGACGCCGCGCGCATAATCGTCGAGGCGGGCGCGGTCGTCGGCGGGCAGATTGGCATAGATGCGCCGCGCCGTATTGCGAAATTGCAGCACTCGCTGCGCACGGTCGTGACCAACCAACGAAGGGCCGAGAATCTCCGCCAGCTCGCCGTTGGAGTTGCGCCGAAGCAGGTCCATCTGCCAGAGCCGGTCTTGCGCCGTGACATAGCCTTGAGCCACGAAGAGATCGTCCTGGCTTGACGCTTCAATGTGGGGCACGCCATGGCTGTCGCGGCGGACGACGACCGGGGCAGAGAGCCCGGCCACGTGCAGGTCGCCATCGAGCACTGGCAGCGCAGCTTTGGCCGTCGAGCGCAGCCACAGCACGCCAGCGACGGCAGCCAGCAGAATGAAGGCCAGCAGGCCGCCCGCCGCCCATAGCAGAATCCGCGGCCAGCGGCGCTTGCGGCGTCGAGAGAGAGGCGCGAAAGAGAATGCGTGCGTTGGAGCGGTCGATTGAGAGTCAAGCATCGGTCCACTTCAGGATAACGCCACGGCATCCTGTGACCAGATAAAATGGTGTTGTTCCGCAAGGTTTTAGCCCGCAATACGAATCTGAATCATTTTCGACGAGGTCATCATGCAATTTCTAGTTTTGGGCAAGGGAAAAACCGGCAGCCTGGTTGCCGACGTCGCTCGCGAGCGCGGCCACTCAGTGCGTGCGCTTGACATCAACGAGAACCAGCACGCCTCCGCACTCACGGCTACCAGTCTCGCCGGCGTCGACGCGGTCATCGACTTCACAGCAGCCGAAGCCGCCGTCGAAAACATGCGCGCCATACTCACGCTCGGCGGGCGCGTCGTCGTTGGCACTACCGGCTGGTACGCGCATCTCGATGAGATGAAATCTCTCGCCCAACAGCACAAAGGCGGATTGCTCTATGGAACCAACTTCTCCATTGGCGTGCAAAAGCTCTTTCGCCTGACCGCATCGCTGGCCCAACTCGAAGGCTACTCTTTCTCCATCGCCGAGACTCATCACGTCTCGAAGCTTGACGCTCCCAGCGGTACTGCGATCACTCTGCGGGAAATCATTGAAGCCGCGCAGCCCGGAATCAAAGTCGAAATCACTTCTCATCGGGTAGGCGACGCTAAAGGCGAGCATGTTGTGACTGCGGCGAGCGAGACCGACACGCTGCAGCTTAGCCATGACGCTCACAGCCGGCGCGGCTTTGCGATAGGCGCTATCCGCGGGGCCGAGTGGCTGGCAGGAAAATCAGGCGCATGGGAGTTCCGCGAGATTTTCGATCAGTTGTAAGAGCCGGTTGATCGCGCGGCTTGTTCAGACGCGATCAGCCGGAAAGCTGCCAACGAGTTCGCCAGCAGCGACATGCTGACCGGCCAATACGATGGCGTGGCTTGCGATGCGGGCTGCGGGGCCGATCACGGTTGCGGCCAGCGTCACCTCGCCGAAGTCGTGCGCGGCGTGGCTGTGGGAATAGATGCGGGCATACGATCCAATGACGGCGCCCTTGCCGATAGTGATGCCGCCACGGTCGTTCAAAAGGGCGCGCTGGCGGATGGTCGCGCCTTCTTCGATGCTCAGGTTGTAGCCGAAGGTCAGGTCAACGCCATGGAAAATTTTGACGCCCGCGCCGAGGCGTGCAAAGATGTGGCGACCCAGCATTGCGCGGAAGCGCAGACCCAGCCAGTGGTTGGTTCCGACGGGCGAACGGTCGAACATTTGCCAGAACCAAAGCAGTGGCTTGCGCCGCGCGAACCGCTCGTGATCGACATCGGGGAAGTGCTCCGCTTCGAGAGTCACGTTTGCCGGGTCCAGCGAGAGCGAGACAACGTTGCCAGGCAGCTCGGAGGTGAGCGTCAGGTTGAGCTTGCCGCCATGCGGACGGCCCAGGAATAGCTGGGTTAGCTGGTCGCGCACAATTTCTGCGCGCAGCTCCGGAGCCTGGTGGCGGGTGAACTCTTCATCAAGAAACTGAATCCAGCGGCGGTAGACTTCTTCCGCCTCAGGTGCGGGATGCGGGGCGTTGTTGGGAGAGTTTGTCATACGGATTGAACGATACAACATTGGGCCCCGGGACCGCGAGTGGGTGCGGCAAGTCGTGTACGCTGGAGACGGTGAACTAACAAATCGTTCGTCATTCAAGTGCTACATTCCGAAGCCGAAGCCATCTACAGGGTGCGACTCGCGGGTGCGACTCGGCGGCCATCCCACATCGCGGATGGATTATCCTACGCTAATGGAGTCCGAGCCGGAAGCAAGGGCCAATCGCCTAAATCAGGCAGAGCAGATTGCTCTACCTTCTGCTGACTCGAATCGGCTTGTGACTCCGCGCACACGACGGCTTTGGTGGAGTGCGGTTGTTGCCCTCTTGATGGTTCTTGGAATCGAGCTGTTTGTTCCAGCGCGACAGCAGTCCCAAACTCCGGACGAAGCAAATCACCTGCTAGGCGGCGTCCGCTCATGGAAGTACGGCGATTTTGGGACCAACCCAGAGCATCCTCCGTTCGCCAAGCTCGTTGCAGCGCTGCCGGTTCTCAGCGTCCCATCTCCCCCGGCAATCCCCTACACGAAGTTCTTCAAGATGGAAAACTTCAGTAGTGGAGCAAAGTTTCTTTACACCCACGATGCGGACGAAATGTTGTGGCGCTCGCGCGTCGCCATTTCTGTTTTTACTTTTGCGCTGGCGCTGCTTGTGCTTGCCGCCGGCACCGAGATGTTTGATTCGCGTGTGGGATTGGTCGCGCTGCTGATCTTGGTTTTCGAGCCAAATCTTCTGGCGCATGGAGCGATGGTTACCACCGATATGGCCGCGGCATGCTGTTTCTTCGCGGCGGTCTACTCTTTTTATCGATGGCGAAAAAATCCCACCGCGTGGCGGATCATTTTATGCGGAATCGCTGTTGGCCTGGCGCTCGGCGCCAAGCACTCCGGATTATTCCTGATACCGGTATTTCTTGTACTCGCGCTGTTTGACATCTTTACTTTGAAGCAACATTCCGCGCAAACCATGCAGGGCGCAGGACACAGTCTGTGGCGGCAGAATGCGCTTCATTCGGCTATCTCATTGGCCTTTGCGGGCGTTGTGGCTTACGCGATTCTTTGGGCGTTCTATGGTTTTCGCTACCATGCGCGACCAGCGACATTGGTCATGGTTCCCACTCTTGCAGAGTACGCCAATTCTACCCATTCAGCCGTAGTGGAGGCGGTGATTCCTCGCCTTGCCACCTGGCATCTGCTTCCCGAGGCTTATCTTTTTGGACTGGTCGATATCGCCACTGCCGCCAAGCGTGATCCGATGTTTCTGCTCGGCACGGATTACGCAACTGGGCACTGGTTCTATTTCCCTGTCGCCTTTTTGATCAAGTCAACGCTGGGATTTCTGGCACTTCTTCTGGCTGCACCGTTTCTCAAGGATCTATGGAAATCCGGCAAATGGCGCGCGACGGTTTATTTGCTTATCCCCCCACTTATGTATTTCGGAGTTAGTTTGGCCTGCACCATGAATATCGGCATTCGCCATATTCTACCGGTCTATCCATTCTTCATCGTGATTGCGGCGGCTGTGGCAGTTGCTTTGGCACGAATAGCGCGCTGGGGAAGATATGCGGCGGTCGCTCTAGTTCTTTTTCACATGGCTTCATCGGCACATGTCTTTCCCTACTACCTGACTTATGCGAACGAAGCGTGGGGAGGCCCAACCAATACTTATCGGCTCCTTACCGATTCCAATGCTGATTGGGGGCAGGGCTTGCGCGCTGTCAAGAGCTATCTTGACGCAAATGACATTCATGATTGTTGGTTTGCTCACTATGGTTGGGATGTTGACCCAGCCTACTATGACATTCCGTGCAAGCCGCTGCCTGAGGCACTTTCCCATATGTTCGGCGAGCCATTACCATCTGTTCCCACCCGCATCGAAGGCACGATTTTGGTAAGCGGCTCCGAGGCCGATGGAGATTACTGGGGTCCCGGTGATCTGAACCCGTATGAACAATTTCTCTATCGTCGACCTGACGCTCTTATCGCCAATAGCATTCTTGTCTTCCACGGCCAGTTCGATGTTCCGCTTCTTTCCGCTCTATCTCACATGAGCCATGCGCAACAGCTTGCGAATCGGCGAGAGTGGGATCAAGCTCTGGCTGAAGCGAAGACATCCATTGAACTGGCGCCTGACTCGGCAGAAGCTCATGCCATACTCGGCAATATTCTGCTCGATATGGGCAATCATGAGGAAGCGGGGCGATCGTTCAAGCGTGCTCTAGCTCTCGCACATTCCGACCATCCGCAATTCCAGATGACGCGAATTCTCAAGATTCCCCCGGAGTTTTGTACGCCGTAGCATTGTGCCTGGCATTGAGTGAAAGAACGATCATTCTTTTCTATTGTGTGCGGTTGCTGACTACCTATTTCGGACCAGCAACAACTGGGGGCTTAGGTGCGTCATCCAATTCGGCTCGCCATTCTGACGCGTCACCGAGTTCATGGATTGGCCTCTGGCGTAAGATGGGTGCAGTTTTGCACTTGAGGGGAATCATGCGGTCAACTATTGAACGTTTGCGTTCTTGCGAATCCATTCGATTTGCCGTGGTCTCGTTGGTCGCGGCCCTGCTTGGGGCATCTTCTCTTTCGGCGCTTCCCGAGAAGGGAACGCCTGCTCCGCCTTTGGATTCATTAGTGCTGCTGCAAGCTCCTTTGGGCGTGAGAGCAGAGTGGGCAAGCCTGAAGGGCAAGGTGACGGTGCTCGAGTTTTGGGCCACATGGTGCTCTCCGTGTGTGGCGAGCCTTCCGCATTTCAATCAGCTTGTGGAATCGCTCGACCCGGCGAAATTCCAATTCATCTCTATTGACGATGAAGACTTGAAAGCCGTACAGACATTTTTGACCAAGAAGAAAATGTCCGGTTGGGTTGGGGTCGATACGTCGGGCGCGGTCTTCGCATGGTATGGAATCAAGTCCAGACCGACGACCATCATTGTCGATGGAGACGGAAAGATTGTCGCTGCAACAGAGATCGATTCGGTAAGCGCCGCCGATCTTCAGGCCGTTGCAGGCGGAAAGAGCGTCGAGTTCAAGCCAACCACGGAGATCACCTCGTCGAGCGGAGAGTCTACGGATGCCACGATCCATGCTTTGTTTGCAGTGTCCGTTAGCAAAGCCGCACCCGATGCAAAGCCATCGCAAGTCAACCATCCGCCGACCGGCACGGATTTCCTCGGGAACGATGCCGATAGCCTCATGACGAATGCTTTTGACGTTTTCGAGAATCGGTATGTTCTGAAGGATTCGCTGCCGGACGGGAGCTACGACCTTCGTATGAGTTTCGTTGATGTGCCCAAATCGGTGATCGACTCTGCCGTTCAACAAGCCGTTCTCTCCGCATTGCATTTGCAGATTCAGCCCAAGACCGTAACCAGGAACGCGTATATTCTTCGGGCGACCGACGCGAGCAAGAAGCTGCTCAGTCAATCGGCTTCGACGCGCAAGGTGAAGCGAGGCTATTGGCACGGACGCTTCATTCTGATGAATGGGACGATGGATGATCTCGCCTATGTGCTGGCAACTGGGCTGGAGAACCCGGTCATCAACGAGACCGACATCGACGGCAGGTTCGATGCGCGATTCAAAACTACCGGAAGTGACCCTGATAGCGTGAACGCCGCCCTCAAAAATACTCTGGGGCTGGAACTTGTCCAGGGAAATCGGGAGATGTCGATCACTGTGCTCGAAGTGAGCAAGCAAAAGCAGACAACACCAGCCAGCGCAACCAAGACGGAGCAGATCCATCCATAAGCTCATCTGATTGCCGATCCAGAACACAACATCGAAGGACGCTGTCGGCCCCGGTTCGCTTGCTACTTAACTTCTGGTTTAATTTCGCCGCTGCTCTCCTTTGGTCCCAGAAGAATTTGCACGCCGAGATAGGCAATCCAATTTGGTTCGCTGTTCTGCCGCGTCACTGCTTGAATACTGCGGCCGCCCATGAAGAGCAGGCGCAGGTGACCGGCGTGGTCGAGGCTCCGACGGCCTCCGAAGTCCACCGTTAACTCACGCTGCTTGGGAGTCGTACCGATGCGATTCGCATCCTGTAAATTGTAAATTTCCCCGTACAGTTCCATTCGCTCGCTGAACTCATGGCCGACAATCAGTCCGCGTCCCCAACGGCTGGGTACGTTGCGGTTGCCGATCCAGCGGCCTACTTCACCGTTGAAATCGATGGGCCCAAGCTTGGCGGTGGCTTCTACCGGCAAATAGTATTGCGGTCCGCTCTCGACAATCCCGCGATGCACGGCGCTGGTTGGGTTGTTGATGGAAACCTGCGGATAGGTCCCCACCGAAAAATTCATATTCTCATCGGACTTTGGTTCACCCGCAGTGTGATGCTCGTAGGGGCGCCACTTAATGCCCAGCAAACTCTCGCCCAGGCCCGCCCGGGTGGTGTTATTGGCGTCGGTCGCTGCGGCCAGCGGCAGTTCGTACTTGAGCTGAATGCGGTCGCCCCAGCCGTAGTTCATGTCGATGTCGGGCAACTGGTAGTAAGCGTTGCCGGGGTTGTGGTCGGCGATCCAGCCGAAGTTAATCTCCCAGTGGCGGTTGCCAGGCGTGCCGGGATCGTCGGTAATGAAAGGCGGGCCGCCCTGCGCATGCGCTGGCAGTGCGCCCACGAGCGGCAATAGCAGCAGAAGCAGCCTACACACTTTGGAGATCGAAATGCCCTGTGAGACAGCCATGCCTGGGATTTGAGACATATATGCTCAAGGTATCATCCACTGCTGCATTCGTGGCAGGTAGCGCGGTTGCTATGCCAGGACGATTTTGGAATGAGGCAGTCGCCAGGTTCTCGACTGCCGCAGCGTCGGCGCGCGAGAATGCTGAGACCACCTTTTGTTGCAGTTTCTCGCCGGATTCCCGCCCATTCGCCGCTCCGCTCTGCGATACTGAGTTGTTATGCCTATCGATGATCTGCAACAAGCCGCCCAGAAGATTGCCGGATTCCTCGCCACCCTGAACAAGCTAGGTGGTCTGCGCCTCAAGTACCGCATCAGTGCCGGCGACAGCGTGCCTGACGCCGAAGAGCACGCCCCTGCCCTGTGCATTGAACTGGGCGGACCAGACGTGCCGCTGGTTACGCAGCATAACGGCGAACTGCTGCTGGCTCTGGAGACCATCTCCGCGCAGATTCTTCGCCTCGACCAGCGCGAGGGCGACCTGGTCAGCTTCGACGCGGGCAACTTCAAGGCTTTGCGCGCCCAGGAGCTGCGCCTGACGGCCGAGACCGCTGCGGAAAAAGTGATCCGCTCCGGCATTCCGTATGCCTTCCCGGCGATGAATAGCCGAGAGCGCCGTCTGCTGCACATGGCGTTCCGCGGCATTGAAGGCGTGGAGACGGCCAGCAATGGCGAAGGACAGGAACGATTTCTCGCTGTTTTTCCGGCAGGCAAAACGGACTTGCCAGTCGCCGCACCCGTGAAGCCGAGAAGCTTTGGGGACCGCGGGCGAAGCCAAGGTGATCGCGGGCGTGATCGCGGAGATCGCGGACGCTCACGGCGCTAGCCACCTGCTTTGGGGCCAAACGCTCGGCATTCGCTCGCCAGTGGTTCGTGGTATCCCAAATCCCCAAAAGCGAGGGATCTGCGCCAGCTTCCTCTGTCTTTCAAAAAGCGCGAAAAAGCGACCTTTTTCGCCAAAAGCGAAGCCTTTTAGGGCTAAAAATGGGTCAAAAAACACGATTTTGAGGTTCCTATTCGTTCAAGGAAATAATTACAAGTGGTTGATTTAATGCTGGTTACGAGTGATCAATGAGCCGAAAACCCGTCCCCGGAGGTGTAGGGGGGGGTGGGGTCAGCCTAAAGACAGTGGTCGGTGGTCAGTAAAAGCACGCCGCTCTGGCCATCTTTCATTCTTCCATTGTGCACACCGGGAGGGAAATTATCTGCAACCACCTGCGGTGGGGCCAGTGGCTCGCTTGTTGCTCGCGTGGGGTACCTCACCCTTTGCAGAGTGCGCGAAGGATGGGGCAGCCCGCCGCTGCCCTCCCGCTCATCGCGATAAAGCCGCGATGAACGGGGCACAGCTTTTCAAGACTCATGGGGATTCATTGGGACTGATGAGCGGGCCACCTGCCCAACCGCCCGCTCATCGCGATAAGGCCGCGATGAGTGGGCCGCGAAGTCTCGCCGTCCACTCCGATTCGATTTCAACCGCTCCTCGAACTCCGGTTGCGTAGTGGTTGAAACTGCTCCACTGGTAGTCGCCGGGAGATGGTACCAATCCGCGTTTCACGGGATTCCGATGGATGTAGCGGATCACCTCGGAGCGAGCCTCTGCACCATGGACGTTGCTGTCATAGTAACGTTGCTCCCAAAACTTCTCGCGTTGACCTTTCAGTTTGCGCGAAGTGATCTGCTTGACTGCTTTGAGAAACTGAGCGACGAGAATCGATGGTGGCTCGTTGATGAGCAAATGGACGTGCTCAGGCATCAGAACGTAGGCGTAGACCCTCGCCTGATGTCGTGCGCGAGTCAGTTCAAGTACGGCCTCAACTGTGTTCTTGGGGTCCGGCGCATCGAGAAGCGGGAGACGGTGAAAGCAACTGAAAGTGACGAAGTGGAGAGCTTCTGCTTTCTGGAACCGTTTCAGATCGTACGGCATGGGGCTATCATAGTCCGGCTATGATCTGGCCTCAAGCCACACGCCCGCTCATCGCGATAAGGCCGCGATGAACGGGGCACAGCTCTTCATCCACAGTTCTCATACCTCATGGTGATTCTTCGAAACGGATGAACGCACCAATTGCCGCAATCATAGTCGGGCCGCGATCTGACCTCTGGCCACACGCCCGCTCATCGCGATAAGGCCGCGATGAACGGGACACAGCTTTTCATCCACAGTTCTCATGGATCATGGTGATTCTTCGGGACTGATGAGCGGAGCGGGCCAACCGCTGCGGGGCAGCCGAAGGCGGTTGGCCGCACCGCAGGTGGCTAGGCGTTCAATTGCTCTTGTAGCTTGTTGAGGGTGCGGTGGAGGTCTTTGTCGGCGCGGCGCAGTTCGTCGATTTTGGAGATTGAATGCATCACCGTGGTGTGGTGCTTGTTGCCGAACTGGCGGCCAATCTCTGGCAGGCTGGCTTCAGTCATCTGCTTGGCCAGGTACATGGCGATCTGGCGCGGCACCACCACATTGCGCGAATTGTTTTTCTGCTTCAGGTCAGAGACCCTCATGCCGAAATTCTCGCTGACGGCGCGCTGAATGGCCTCGATGGTAATTTTGCGCACCTGCATGTCAATGAACTGCTTGAGGCACTGCTGCGTGGACGGCAGCGTGATCTCGAGGCGGTTGAGCTGGCACCAGGCGATGAGACGCACCAGAGCACCTTCCAACTCACGCACGTTGGTGCGCACGTTTGAGGCCACAAAGAGCGCGACATCCGTCGGCAACTGCACCTGCTCGTTTTCGGCCTTCTTTTGCAGGATGGCGACTTTGGTTTCCAGATCGGGCGGCTGAATGTCGGCGATCAAGCCCCATTCGAAGCGCGAACGCAGACGGTCCTCAATCTCCGCCAGCTCTTTGGGCGGACGGTCCGAGGCAATCACGATCTGTTTCATGCTCTCGTGCAGCGCGTTGAAGGTATGAAAGAACTCCTCCTGGGTGCGCTCTTTCTGAGCGATGAACTGGATGTCGTCCACCAGGAGCACATCCACGGTGCGGAAGCGGTCGCGGAAGCTGGTCATGCGATCGTTGCGCAGCGATGTGATCATTTCGTTGGTGAATTTTTCCGCAGAGACGTAGCAGATGTTGGTGGTTGGCTGGCGGCGCTTCACCTCGTGGCCGATGGCATGCATCAGGTGGGTCTTGCCCATGCCGACGCCGCCATAGAGGAAGAGGGGATTGTAAGCCTTGGAAGGCCGCTCAGCGACGGCGAGGGATGCGGCGCGGGCAAACTGGTTGCCGTTGCCGATGACGAACGCGTCGAAGGTGTAGCGGGGGTTGAGCTGCGCAGCGGTTGACCAATCAAAGCGCGCCTGCTCGGGAGTACGCGAGGGCATTTGCGGCGGCGCGGTGGGCGCGTGGGCAGGCACCGGCGCAAAGCCGCCATCCTTGCGTTGCGGCGGGATCGAGGGGTCTTCCTCGACGGTCACAAAACAGACGTCGTCCAGTTCCAGCTCCTGCTGCTCGATGGCTTCCTGAATCAGGTCTCCATAGCGGTCCCCAAGGTGCTGAAACTCCGCCGAGGGCACGCGGACATACAGCGTGCGGCTGGCGATATGGCTATAACGAGTGGGTTTAAACCAGGTCTCAAATGAGGGACGAATCACCTTCATCTCTAAAGCAGAGAGGATCTGGAGCCAGGGGTTGAGTGCCGTCGCCGGCGAGACTGCAAATGCCATCGTGCTGATCCTTGCCTGCGCCGCCTATTGACTTCAGGTCAGGTTCATTCCCCGAATTTTGGCAATAAGCTATCGGCGACGGAAAGCATCGAGCTTTTCGTCGTTGTGCATAGGTTCCGACTGCTTGATTGCCGCTGTTCGACCCCTGGAACTGATCTCGGGGTCTGGTCTGAAACTGGTTCCTTGGGGCGCTGGGAAACTTTCTTGAACGGTCCCAAGATTAGCACATTTGGGAGTCGTTGTAATCACTGTTTCACAGAACTTTCTGGTTGCCTCGATCAGTTGCACCATTGCTGGTGAAACTGTTTGGTAAGATTACTAGAGTGTTAACGAGAGATCACTAAAAGCCACGCCAATCGTGGTCGTTTAGGGGTTTGATGCAACACTCAAGAATCACGAGATGAAGTTGAACAAGCTCAGTTGCAGTGGATCAAAATGGCTCACCGCGGAGTTACCGCTGGATTCCTGGGCCAACCTGCGGTACACTTAGTACTTGCCGTCAAGGCGAAGATTTTCATCAGGAAACAGGAGCGCACTTTCATGCCCAAGCGCACATTTCAACCCAACCGCCGCAAACGTGTAAAGACACACGGTTTTCGCGCGCGCATGAAGACCAAGGCCGGCGCAGCCGTCCTCAGCCGGCGCCGTGCCATTGGCCGCAAACGCGTGGCCGTCAGCGCCGGATTCCGCGACTAGTTGTCGCTTGCCGTTCTGCACTTTTCTACGCTCGCCAACTGCCCAAGCCAATTTTGGAGCCGGAATGGATGGCATTTTCATGCGCTTCCGGCCAACACATTGAGCAGGGTCGCCATGACCACCCCTCCCAACTTTGTCGAAGGCCAGATTCCCCGGCAATCGCTGACCGGCGCGCGCCTGTGCAAACATGCCGATTATCAGCGTGCCTATGCGGCTAGCCGCAAGCGTCAGTCCGCTTCGATGAGCTGGTTTCTGGCGCCGCAACAGCCTGCTTATGATGGCGCAGAGTTGCCGACTAGTCCGCGCGTCGGCCTTACCGCCGGCAAGGTAATGGGCAAGGCTCATGAACGGAACCGCATCAAGCGCCGCATGAGAGAGGCTCTGCGCCGCCATGTCGAGCTTTTGCCGCGCGGGTGCGATTTGATTCTTCATCCGCGGCGCACGGTGCTTACGCTGGATTTTTTGAAACTTGAAGCAGAGATTGTGCGTATTCTTCAGCAGGCAAAGGTTGAGGCGGCGCGCATGGAGCAGTCTTCCGCGCGGCCGCTGCCCGCGGCGTAATAAGCCGCCCCATAGCCTGACGATTTGGACCTGGGCTTGAATGAGGGCAACGGCTCGCATCTTTCAGCGCCGCAGTTTTATTGGAGATTTGCGGCAGTTTTCGACAGACTTTATGACACGCATCCTGCTTGCCACGCTCGCTTTTTATCGCCGCTGGATCTCTCCGGCGCTGCATTCGCTGAGCCCGGGCGGCTGCAAATTTCTTCCCAGTTGCTCGGAGTATGCCTCGATCGCCATCGCGACTCACGGCCCTTTGCGCGGCGTTTTGCTGGCTTTCTGGAGGCTTTTACGCTGTCATCCTTTTACCCGCGGCGGCCTTGATCCTGTGCCCCCGGTCGCAATTTCACGCCATTTTCCCCACCAACCATTACCATAGGAAGAGCGGCAATCTAACGACGCGCTCCTCAAACGAATAGGAAGTCTACTTTGGCAGAAATCAGCAATCCCAATCTTCAAGGGCAAGGCAGTGGTGGCAGCGGCAGCGGCGGCGATATGCGCTCGACGCTGGTCTTCACGATGCTCATGGTCGTCGTTTTTCTTGGTTATCAATTTTTCTTCAAGCCCAAGCAGGCGCCGCCCGCGCCCATCGTGCAAACCCAGAGCCAGCCGCCAGCCGCTCCACCATCCGTGGCCGCGGTTCAGCCGCAGGGACCAGTTGCTCCTGTGCCGCAGGCCGCCGCAGGCGCCACGCCAACTATCGCGGCTGCGCTTGAAACTGTGACGACGGTTGAGAACGAGAACTATCGGATCGTCTTCACCAATCGCGGCGCGCAGGTCAAGCAGTGGGTGCTCAAGAAATATTTCGACACCGCCGGCAAGCCGCTGGATATGGTGCAGCCCCAGATCGCCGCGCAATTCGGGCTTCCGCTTTCGTTCTTTACCTACGAGCCGGCGCTCACCTCGCAACTTAATCAGGCGCTCTATCAAGTGACGGCAAGCGGCGCGCAGCCCTCGGTCACGGGACACGTGGAAGTTCCAGCCACCGACGCTCTCACCTTCCACTACGCATCAGGCGGACTGGATGTAGTGAAGACGATCCGCTTTGATCAGAGCTACGTGATCACGGTTGAGGCAGAAGTCAAGCGGAATGGCGTGCCGGTGCGGGCACTGGTGCAATGGCCTGCCGGCCTGGGCGACATGGAGGAATTCCTTCCTTCTTCGACGACCCGCTCTGCGGTTCGCACCTCCGCGTTGTCGCAATTCGATTGGTCGCTCAACGGCAAGCAAGACACAATGGCCGTCGCTAAAGTGGGCAACGACGCCACGCTCGACCTGCCTTACTCTTATGCTGCGGTCACCGACCTTTACTTTGTAGCAGCCTTCATGCCGGACGTTCCTGATCGCACGACACTGGTGACGCTGCACAACACCATCGATCTGCCCAGTGACCTGAGCGATCCTAACAGCGAAAAGAAGCCGGCCCACGTGCTGGGACTGGCCATGGGTGACGTCAGCGGTTCGACTCGCCTGCGCCTCTATGCCGGCCCCAAAGCGATGGATGTACTCGCCTCCATCCACGCTACCGGCGCCGACGGCAAGCCCGACGGCCAATCGCTTGAGCCGCTGATCCAGTTCGGCTGGCTCACTGTGATTGCCAAGCCGCTCTATCTGGCGTTGCGCTACCTGGTTGAGCACGGCATCAATAACTGGGGCTGGGCCATCATCCTGGTCACCACCCTTTTCACTCTGGCCATGATGCCCACGCGCTTCATGATGCTGAAGTCTTCGCTGAAGATGATGCGCATCCAGCCCAAGGTCGATGCTCTCAAGCAGCGCTACGCGCATCTCAAGATGAACGATCCCAAGCGGGCCGAGATGAACGCCGAGATGATGGATCTCTACAAGACCGAAGGCGTCAACATGTACGGCAGTTGTTTGCCGATGCTCATCCAGATGCCGCTCTTCTTTGCTTACTTCCGCCTGCCGGACCCGCTTCACATTTTGCCCATCCTCATTATCATCTCGATGTTTTTGACTCAGTACATCACGCCTTCGCCGGGCATGGACCCTGCGCAGCGGCGGATGATGGCCTTCATGATGCCAGCCATGTTCGGCTTTATGCTGTGGCGCTACGCGTCGGGACTGGCTCTTTATTGGGGCACGAGCAACGTGATCAACCTGGCCTTGCAGATTGGTATCAATCAATCTCACATTGGCAAGGAGATGCACGCCATCGCCGCCAAACGCGCCGCCAAGAAGTCAGGCGTCAACCCCAAGACCATTCAGGGTCGACGGTAAGAAGCGCCGCAGGCAAGAGGAGCCCCGTTCGAGCCTGGCTTGAGCGGGGCTTTTGTTTGCTTTTCCTGCTGTCCCACCCTAGATCACCCCAACGACGAAGACCTGTCGTCGGGGACCCCGATGCCGCAAAAACGAAAACGCGGCGAGGATGGGGCACCCTGACCTTACACTATTCATGCCGGCTGTAACAGGAACTTGAAACCGGCGGCTGTTTTTTGCTTGACTGGAGCCAGATTCAGAGCCGCCACTCACAAAGCGCACGGAGCGTAGACAGCATGGTTCGCGAGTATCACAAAGGGTATTCCGCCCGCCTGGGCCGGGAGATGGAGTTGCTCATCTTCGGTCATGCGGGGCTGCCTGTCGTGGTCTTTCCTACATCGTGCGGGCGCTTCTTCGACTTTGAAGACCGGGGGATGATTGCCGCTCTCACGGACAAGATCAACGCTGGCCAATTGCAGCTTTTCTGCGTGGACTCGGTGGACGGCGAGAGTTGGTATAACCGGAGTGTCGCCCCGAGATGGCGCGTTGCCCGTCATGTGCAATACGAGGAATACCTGATTCACGAAGCGGTTTCGCTGATTCGGCAGAAAAACTCAGATCCGCGTCTGGTGTTGCTGGGGTGCAGCTTCGGCGGCTATCACGCCGTCAACATTGCCCTGCGCCATCCGGAGATTTTCACGGGCTTTGTCTCGCTCTCCGGCGCCTTTGACCTCTCCAATTTTCTTCACGGATATTATGACCAGGAGTGCTACTACAACTTACCCACGCATTATCTGCCGAATTTAAGCGACCCCTGGTATCTTGATCGATATCGTGGCTCAGGCTATGTGCTGGCCACGGGTTTCGACGATCCGTGCCTCGCTCAGAATCGACTTCTTGACAGGATCATGAACGAGAAAGGCATTGCGCACCAGTTTCATGTTTGGGATGTGCTGAACTCCCACGACTGGCCCACCTGGCAGCGCATGGCGCGGGAGTATCTTTGAAGCAGGGAAAAGGGAACAGGGAACAGGGAACAGAAAAATCCAAGACCGATGCCTGTCTTGCAGAAAGAGAAGTGCACTTTAATTCTTGATCTTTTTCAGCAGCCACGCCATGTTCTGGCCGAGGACTTTCATGGTTCGAATACCTTCTTCATCTTTTTCGACATCGCCGGGCGCTAGACCCATCGCGATATTCCAATAAGACGAGCCGGGCACGATCATTTCGCTGATCAGAAAGAAATGGTTGAGTGAATCGAAGGCGTGGATGGCTCCCGCGCGGCGCACCGCTACAACAGCAGCGCCCACCTTGCGACGGAAGAGGCCGCCGTTTGCCTTGGAGACCAGGCAGGCGCGATCCATGAGGGCTTTGATCTCAGGAGAGATGTCGGCGACATAAGTCGGCGAGCCAAGCAGGATGCCGTCCGCCTCTTCCATCTTCTCGATCAAGGCGTTGCCCACATCGCCTTTTTGCCCGCATCGGCGATCTTTGTTTTCAGAGCATTTGCGGCAGGCCAGACAGCCGTGAATCTTTGCTCCGCTTAGTTCAATAAGTTCGGTTTCGATCCCTTCGCTTTCAAGTTCTTTCAAAACATAACGCAGCAGAATGGCCGTGTTTCCTTCTTTGCGTGCGCTACCGTTGAATGCAACAACCTTGATCTTTGTCTCGCTCATGGATAACTCTCCTCTTGCAGGTTATTCACGAATGGCGCGGGCGGCTGTGATTATGAACACTCGATGGTGCATGATTGGGGGAGTTTTTTGGTTTTCATGGGAACCATTTTGCCAAGGGCGGGGTCTAAGAGAGTAGAGTTCTTAGTTGGTTGGCCCAAGGAGGATTCGTGCGCCGTTCTTTCGCAGTTCTATGTCTGCTTGCCCTCGCAGTGACTTTTGCCCTCACAGTTTCTCTTACCGCTCAGACTCCGGCTGCGCCTAAATCCGCTGCGTCAAAGGCGCAGTTGGCCCCACCGCAGGTGGTGGTGAAGGACCTGCCGGTGCGCAAGGTCGTGCTCTACAAAAATGGCGTGGGCTACTTTGAGCACGCTGGGTCGGTCACAGGCAATCAGCGCGTGGCGATCGACTTTACTTCGCCGCAGTTGAACGATGTTTTGCAATCGCTGACCGTGCTGGACGAGGGTGGAGGGCGCATCGCCGGGGTCAACTATAACTCGACCACGCCGCTTGCCGAGCAGCTTAAATCGCTCTCGCTGGGCATGACGGACGACCCCACTTCGACTGAGTTGTTTCAGGCGTTGCGCGGGCAGCGGGTCGAGGTTACAGGCGCGCCGGGCGGGACGATTACGGGCCGGTTGCTCTCTATTGAGTCGCGCACGGAGAAGGTTGCCGGCAGCGACGCCGGTACGACCATAGAAAAGATCTATCTCTCGATTGTTGCGACATCGGGCTCGGTGCGAGTGATTGAGTTAATCCCCGCGCTGAGCGTACGGCCATTGGATACGACCCTTCAGGGAGAACTCAGCCGCTATCTGGAATTGCTTTCGACTACGCACTCGACCGGCCTGCGGCACCTTACTCTCGATGCTCTGGGCCAGGGTCAGCGCGAGTTGCGTGTCAGTTACATCAGCGAGGTTCCCGTATGGAAGTCGACTTACCGCATTGTCTTTCCGCGCACGCCGAACGGGAGCGCTACCATGCAGGGCTGGGCGGTGGTCGATAACACCGTGGGCGCGGATTGGGACAATGTGCAGTTATCGCTGGTGGCCGGCGCGCCGCAAAGCTTTATTCAGCCGCTCTCGCAGCCGATATACACGCGGCGGCAGGAAATTCCGATTGCTGTCGATGCTCAGTTGACGCCGCAGACGCATGAAGCGGCGGAGACGGCAGCTCCTCCGCCTTCGCCACAGTCGAATAAACAGTTCGACAAAATCGAAATGGCCGCAAAACTTTCTGCGCCCCAAAGAATTCCATCGAACGTAAGGATGGCGGAGTCAGGTGGAGGTCTTCGTTCTGGCTCCGGATATGGATACGGGGCAGGATTTGGACCATCGTCCAATAGCGCCAACACTAGTGAAACTGTTACCGTCCAAAGTGAAGAGGGCGTAGACCGTGCCAGCGACGCCTACAAAGAGGGCGACGTTACCACCAACGCCTTCGATGACTTTTTCGAGTACGCGCTGACCGCGCCGGTGACGATTCACAAGAACGAGTCGGCGATGGTGCCGATCCTGCAACAGGAATTGCCTGCCGAGCATGTCACGCTGTGGAGCGAGAAGGAGCCGACGCCGCTGCGTGCGGTGTGGCTAGAAAACAAATCGAAGCTGACGCTTGACTCGGGAAGCTTTTCGATCTTTGAGAGCGGTGAGTTTGCCGGAGAAGGCTTGCTTGACCCCATTCATCCCGGCGAGCGGCGGCTGCTCTCTTACGCTGCTGACCAAGCGGTGCGCGTGAAGGTGACGGATCGCGACAACCGGCGCACATTGCATCACGTGCAAATCGGCAATGGTTACGTCGTCGAAACCTATATGAATTGGGAGTCGAAGACCTACTCGGCAACCAACTCATCGGACGGAACCCGCGATGTGCTGATCGAACATCCGCGCCATACTAACGGCTGGACGCTGGATGGCGATCTGAAGGCCGACGAGACCGCGCCTGGCCTCTATCGCTTCAAACTGCCGGTTCCGGCGCACTCTACGCAGAAGCTAGAGGTGCGCGAGCAAGGGCCGGAGAGAACGCAGGTCTGGCTGAATTCCAGTCAGAATCAGTCGGTCTATTTGCTTGACTTGGTCAAACGGGTTCCCGATGCGCTCGACAAGCTCAAGCCGGTGATTGATGCGGAGGCGGCGCTGGCAGATTTGGATCGTCGTATCAAGGAATCCAAGGCGACAGAACAGGCAGCCTCTGCCGACGAAGCGCGCGACCGCGAGAACCTGACCGCGCTCAAGGGCAACGATGCGGCCAAGCGCTTTGTGGATGAGTTGAATCGCGCCGAAGATCAGTTGCAGGCTACGCGCAAGCAGACCGCCGACCTGGAGCAGCAGAAGAAGGCCGCCGTCGAAAAGCTGAATGGTCTGATCGCTCAGATCAGCTTTGATTGGGATGTAAAAGCAGGGAAGTAGGGAAAAGGGAACAGGGAATAGTTTCTCGCTCAGGCGCGGCTGTTCCCTATTCCTTGTTCACCGCAACTGGCACTTCGCCGTTCATGGCGTAGAGGATGGCGCGCGCGGTCATGTCTTCGTCGGTGCGCGAGCTGATCATCAGGTCGTAGAGGTGGGGGTTGTTCCAGCACTTGCCGTAGTACTGCTGCAAGTACTTGGCGCGCTCTTCATCCACGATGCGTATGCGCTGCTCGGCGTGCACGCCTTTGTCGAGGCGGCCGCGCAGGCGCTCTAAACGGTCGAGATAAGGCGCGTAGATGAAGGCGTGGTAGACGTCGGGCTTGTGCTGCAGGATGCACTGCGACCCTCGGCCCACGATGACGCAATTGCCCTCGACGTACGCTTCTTCGACGATCTTGCGCGAGATTTTCACCATCTCCTCTGCATCGAAAACGGAGTTCTCGCCGAGTTCAAGTCCGGCGGCCAGGGCTGCGCTGCGCATGGCCTGCTGGTTGATGCGGCGCAGCCAGGAATCCACATGCTCATCGTAGGGCCGCACGATTTTGGGGTCCACATGGGCCGCGTAGGCGATGGCGTCGATAATGTCGCGGTCCAACAACTTCCATCCGAGCCACTCGGCAATGGTCTGCGCGATACGTCCGCCGCCGCTGCCAAACTCCCGATTCACTGTCAATACGCGGTAATCCACGTTCCCCCCGCAAAACTAAACACTTTCAAAGTTACACCTGCCGGCTGGTTCTTTCCAGTGCAGCGCGCACAGATTGGGAGCGCGCCTGCCGTACACTGGATGCGTGCAATTCGGCACTGGCGGACGCGCTGTTGCCGGCAAATGCATCCCGGAGGGAGGTTATGAAAAGGATCGGCATACTCTTCGGCGGGGAAAACAGCTTTCCTGGCGCGCTAGTGGAGCAAATCAACGCGCGCAACATCAACGGCATCGAAGCAGAGTTTGTTTTGACGGGCGCGGTTCGGCGCGACCTGGTTCCGCGTTACGCCGTTATCATAGACCGCATATCGCACGCTGTTCCCTTCTATCGCGCATTTTTGAAGCACGCCGCTCTCAACGGAACGGTGGTTATCAACAATCCTTTTTGGGCTTCAGCGGATGATAAGTTTTTTAACTACTCGCTGGCCGCGAAGCTGCGGGTGGCTGTGCCCGCTACTGTGATGCTGCCGCACAAACAGCTTCCGGAAGGCGCTACAGACCGCACGATGCGGAACCTGGAATATCCGCTGGATTGGGAGACGATATTTGCCTACGTGGGCGAGCATGGCTTTCTGAAGCCTGTGGACGGCGGCGGCTGGCGCGACGTGTATGAGGTTCACAGCCGCGCGGAGTTTTTTCGCGCCTACGACCAGACTCGCGACCTATGCATGGTCTACCAGAAGGCCGTCGAGTTCACGGAATATTTTCGCTGCTATGTGGTGGGCCAGAAGAAGGTTCGCATCATGGCTTACGACCCGCGTCTGCCGCACTCGGAGCGCTATGTCGAGAGCCCGTCTCACGCCAGCAAGAAGCTGCTCAAACGCATCCGGCAAGACGCAATCACGCTTTGCCGCGCCCTGGGCTATCACTTCAACACAGTTGAGTTTGCGGTTGAGAATGGAATTCCTTACGCCATCGACTTTATGAACCCTGTGCCCGACGCCGATGTGCACTCGATTGGTCAGGTTCACTTTGACTGGGTCGTCAAAGAGATGGCGGATTTGGTGATTGCCAAGGCGAAGAGAGCGCCGCATGTGCCGGAGTTGCGCTGGTCGGCGTTTTTGGGCGGCAAGGCAGGCGGGACGGGCAAGCGCTGAGAATCCTGCAACTAAGGAAATATTTTTGTAACGTATCGCCTCCAGCGCGCACTATCCATTAGGTTTGCGCCGGGATCTGGTCTTATACGCCGGAACGGTCGTGAAAATCGTTTAACCTTAGTATCAGGTAGTTTTTCTGTGGGTAATTTGAGAAAGCCTATAAGCTTTGGCACACGGAACCCTGTTTGTCCGCCTATGAAACAAAAGGGTTACCTTCTTGGAAACTTTGGTGCCGTAGGTTTACTAATCAAACTCCAGTACAGTGTGAATGGCTAGTTGGGGGTCGGAAATGCCGTCTATGGACGCTTCAAAATCTAGTTTATCGTCTTCGTCTTCTCGTTCCAAGCCAGCTTTTCAGCAGCAGGAAGTGCGTTGCTCGGTCCGTTTTCCTCTGGCACTGCCAGTGGTGTTATCGTCTGAAAAAGGGGAAATTGCTGCCATCACCCGGAATGTTTCCGCCAGTGGGGTAGTTTTCGAGATGGAAACCCCGGTGCAAGCAGGGCTGGAGATTCGTTTTTCCCTTCGTATGCCTGGTGAAATCCTGGGTACTCCGCGAGATGTTCTGGTTCATTGCCAAGGTCGTGTGGTACGCTGCTCCAAGAACCAAAGTAACTATCAGGCTGCCGCAACCATCGACGATTACCAATTTGCCGAGCAGTGACAACCGGAGTAGGGCCACAACCACTTATGGATTTTTTGGACGATTCTGCTGACAGTGAAACCGTTGACGCTCCGGTAAAGCCCGGAACAGTCCGAGTGATTCTTGCTGATTCTCAGGCGATTTATCGCGTTGGTATTCGCAAAGTCTTCGCGCTTGAGGATGATCTTCGCGTAGTGGCTCAGGCCGATTCGCTGGAGAATCTGCGGGCAGCCATTGAGCGCTATCCCACTGATATTGTTCTCCTTGAGGGTAGTCTGCTCAGCGGCACTGCCAACGTGATTCCCGATTTGCTGCGCGCTGCACCCGATGTGAAGCTGATTGTGCAGGCCGTGGCAGCCGATGAAAATCAGACGGTCGAATTATATCGCCGCGGCGTTCGCGGCATCGTCAGCCGGTCCATCTCGCCCGACTTGCTGGTCAGGTGTGTGCGGCGGATTGCGGCCGGCGAGACCTGGATTGACAATCAATCGGTCAGTTGGGTGATCGAAGCGTATCGGGCCCAGGCCTCCGCGCTGGTGAACCCGCGCGTTCAGCCGAAGCTTTCGCCCAAGGAGATGGCCATTATTACCTGCATCACCCAGGGCAAACGCAACAAAGAGATTGCCTTTCAGTTGGGAACGACGGAGCAGGTCATCAAGAATTATTTACGCAAGATCTATGACAAGCTGGGTGTCAGCGACCGGCTGGAACTTGCCCTCTATTGCCTGCATAACAAAATCATCAAGACCGATGCGGATGACGAAACTGTGGTGCAGAAGATGGTGGGCCAGTAGGTTCGCTGTTCAGGCCCGTTTTGTAAGCGGCAACCGTACTTCCTGACTGCGCCCCCGCGCCAGTTCCAGAAGATGAATCAACTGCGTCAATTCATTCTGGTCCAGACCTGCCAGAAGCTCCCGCGGAGCCCGAAGAATCACGGGGTCCATCTCACGCAGCAATTTGAGCCCCGGAGCTGAAATCCGCGTCCATAGTACTCGGCGGTCATGGATATCGCGCTGCTGACGGATCAGCTTGAGCGCCTTCAGTCTCGCCAGCAGACGTGTGATGTCAGGCTCAGCCGTAATCATCCGGCTGCGGATGTCCGAACAGGTAAGCCCTTCCGGTTGCGCCCCACGCAGAATTCTAAGCACGTTATACTGCGTAGAACTCACGCCCCATTCGCGGATCTTCAGCTGAAGGGCGCGGTTGAGGCTGTCGGATGTGCGCAGCAAGCCAAGCAGAGCTTCTTCTTCGAGGCTTGCGAAGGGATGTTCCTGCACGATTTCAAGCTTCAATCCTGCCATGGAACGGCCTCTCCGCGACTGTTTGCCGAGTTAAACTCGAGTGAGCCACATGGCCAACCCAGAGGCATCTGCCAGTTGAGGAGCATTGAGGCGCCCGGCAAGCTGCTTCAAACTTCCCGTTCTGGCCAGATAAAAGAGTGGACATTCGATCTGAAAAGCATGATTGAATGCGATGAACGATTCGAAATAATATTGTTCGTTCCAGAATCGCTTGTCATTCACCAACCACTGCCGGGGGTAGTCGTAGGGCGTGCAGATGTCGTGGATATGCACCAGGGTGTTTACCGCAACATTTGGAATCCAGGACTCGAACAATTGAAGAACGTCGCTGCCCCACTTGATGATATGGCTGGAGTCGACGAAAAGAATATCCGCACGCAGCAGGGCTTCGCGTTCCGTGGTTGGTATCTGCTGGAGCTCCTTCGTGAGGATGCGCATGCGGGCAGTGGAGTCATCGCCGCGAAAATATGGATCGATGGATACGATCTCGCCGGGGTAGCC
This sequence comes from Occallatibacter sp., assembly GCA_049513195.1. Taxonomy (GTDB): domain Bacteria; phylum Acidobacteriota; class Terriglobia; order Terriglobales; family Acidobacteriaceae; genus Telmatobacter. Next base: position 68,722 of record JBEKWJ010000028.1, on the reverse strand, counting down.
GTCGGCGGCATTGCGGTCGAGGGCTGCTCCTGCAATCCAGGTTGAGATACCACGGCCTACCTCGGTGATCGATTTCGGTTTTCTAGACCGGATGAGACAGTAATAGTAAGCTGCGTCCCATCCCGTGTAGAACCAGTTCCTCCGTCGGTATTTTTCAAAAACGGGGCTGGAGAGATATTCCGCGATATAGGGCTCAACAATCTTCTCAGCGTTTTCAGCCCAAGACGGGGTTGCATGAAAGCCAGGTAGTTCTCTGGGCGCGTCCTGGTAGTGTACTTGAATGTACCTGATGTTGGGAATCGGCTCGTAAAAATGATCGCCGATGACGCTAAACCCCAGCGGTTGCGTGAAGGGAAGAACTTTGCGAGCAAGCCAACGTTGTAAACCATGATGTTCCGCCAGCTTGCCCTTTACCTCGTCCCATCGCTTCCCAACGTCCCGTAGTTTCATTGCCGCCGCGGCTCCCTATCGCGCACAGATTTTGCAGCACGCCGAAATGCGACGCCCTTGTTCAGGTTACACTCCTCCGTTACTGCTTGACGATTTCGACCTCGATGGTCAGCTTGACTTCGTCGCCAATCAGGATCGCTGGGAAGTTGGACCCGATACCGAATGCTTTGCGGCTGATGGTGGTGGTGGCTGAGAAACCAGAGTGCGGTTTGTGATCAACCATGCCTTCAACCGGAGTGCTGGGGCCTTCCACATCGAGCACGACCGGCAGTGTGACGCCGTGCAGGGTGAGGTTGCCGTTCACCGTCAACTTGGTGCCGTTCTTTGCTATGCCGGAGCTGGTAAAGGCCGCTGTGGGGAATTTGACTACGTCAAAGAATGCGTCGGTCTTGAGGTGCGTGTCGCGGGCTGATTCGCCGGTGTCGAGAGTCGCGGTGTCAATGGTGACTGTGACGGTGGATTTGGTGATGTCCGCCTCGTTGTAGACAAGTGTTCCTTTGACGCCGCCAAAGCGGCCATGCACGTTGGAGACGCCGCCGTGGCGCACGACAAAATCGACTTCGCTGTGGGCCGGATCGGTGGCCCAGGCTGAGGTTTGCGCCATGGCCATAGGAACAGCCAGCGCCAGAATGCCAGTTACAATTGCTAAACGTTTCATGGTCAAAATCCCTTTCGGTGCCGGCCGTGAGGCCGCTTGATGTTGAGAAGAGACAAGCGCTCTTGCTGAATGCGTGCGGAAACCGGGACTGCTTTTCGCGCGAAATCTTCTTGTGCAACTTCGATGCTCATCGATTGTTATTTGTTGCAACAAATGTTTTCTGTTCCTTTTAGACCAACATCGAAAAGAAGATATAGGTTCTGCTCGCTCTTGCCTGTTATGCTGCCGTCTATGTCTATTCTGGACAACTTCCGGCGGCTCACACGGCCCCAGCGGCACACATTTCTGGCTGCCTTTCTGGGCTGGACGATGGATTCGCTCGACTTTTTTCTATTGATTTTCTGCGTAAAAGCCATCGCCGCCGACTTTCACTCCCAGCCGTCGGCGGTACTGGGGGCGGTCTTTATGACGCAAGCCTTCAGGCCGGTGGGCGCTGTGCTTTTTGGCATGCTGGCCGACCGCTATGGGCGGCGCCCGGTGTTGATGGTCAACATTTTCAGCTTCTCGGTAATTGAACTGGCCTGCGCCTTTGCGCCCTCGCTGGGCGCGCTACTGGTGTTGCGCGCGTTGTTTGGTCTGGCGATGGGCGGGGAGTGGGGCGTGGGCGCGGCGCTGGCCTTTGAGACGCTGCCTAAAGAAGGGCGCGGCGCATTCAGCGGCATCCTGCAAGAGGGCTACGCGCTGGGCTCGATCCTGGCTGCAGGCGCTTTCGCACTCTTCTTTCACTGGATCGGTTGGCGAGGGCTATTCATGCTGGGTTCCGCTCCGGCTTTGCTGGTTTTTTATGTGCAGGCGAGGGTGGCTGAATCTCCCGTCTGGCTGGAAGGGAAGAAGCGACGGCTTACGCGCTCTGCTGTGGATGATCAGAACGCAAAGTCTGGGGACCTGGACCGTCTGTGGGCATTTCTTCCGACGTTTCTTTTTTTGATACTGTTGATGACTGCGTTCATGAGTTTTTCGCACGGCACGCAGGATGTGTATCCGACCTTTCTCTCGACACAGGCCAGGCTCACACCTCAAGTCGTCGGACTCATCGGCGTGCTGTACGGATTGGGATCGATTGCGGGCGGCTTTGTCTTTGGCGCGTTGTCGGAGAAGTGGGGTCGCAAGCGGGCCATCGTCACCGCCGCGCTGTTGGCAATTCCTGTGATTCCGCTTTATGCGTATGGACACTCGGCAGTCATGCTGGGCGCGGGCGCGGTACTAATGCAATTCATGGTGCAGGGAGCATGGGGCGTGGTGCCGGCCTATCTCACCGAGTTATCGCCGGCACCGGTCAGAGCAACGGCTCCGGGATTGGCTTACCAGTTAGGCGGCCTGATCACTTCATGGAATGGAAAAGCGCAGGCACTGATGGCCGAGCGCACGGGGAACTATCCGGGTGTGCTGGCGATTACGGTGATTGTGGTGGCGCTGACGCTGGCGGGGCTGGCGTCGCTGGGCAAGGAAGCCAAGGGGCGGGAGATGACGGCTTCGTGACCACCTGCGGTGGGGCCATCTGCCTTTGGCCTCAATTCGGACGGCTGGGCGCCCCGAGTCCGGATTTTGGGACCTGGGATACCACAAACCCCAAATCGACACAACCCTTGGTGAATGGATGGTTCTTGTGCAACCATCCGATGCGGATCGTACAGGAATTCAACGGATTCATCGGGAAAATAGCGCATAATCCCCTCACTTCGGCCGCACAAGTTCCATGCGCTCTCGCGTGCGGACCCAGGTGTTGCCGGCCATGCGGCCTACCGCATCCAGGCCTGCGGGATCGATGCGAAAGTCATCGATTAACTCTTCGCGCAGATGAAAGCGAACCACCTCGCCCAGCACGATGACGCCGCTGCGTGCTTCGCGGCCGGTGTAGATCACTTGCAGGAGTTTGCACTCCATCTGCGCCGGCGACTCAGCTACGCGCGGAGGGCGCACGACTTCACTGGCCATGGTTGTCAGCCCGGAGAGCACGAACTCATCCACGCCAAAAGCCACTTCAGCTGAAGAGGCGTTGGCCGCTACGGCTATGGCGTCGCTCACCACATTGATGACGAACTCGCCGGTCTCTTCGACATTGCGCAGCGTGTCTTTGCGCTCGCCGGCCTCTGGAGAACCGACCGGGCGCAGCGCTGGGCAGAAGAGCACCGTCGGCGGGACCGCGCCTACACCACTGAAGAAGCTGAAGGGGGCGAGGTTGGCCACGCCGTCGCGGCTTATCGTCGAGACCAGCGCTACGGGCCGAGGCACAATGATGCCGGTCATAAGTTTGTAAATCTGCTGGGCCTCGCACTCGGCGGGGTTGAAGGCGAGCGTGGCGGCGGGCGAAAACTTTGTGAGGTCCATGGTGTTAGGCTAAAGCATTTTCACAATTCCTGTAATGCATGGTAATATCCGACCCTAGCCGCAAAAACAAAAACGCGGCAAGGGTGGGGCACCCAGACCTTTCTCTATCCATGGAAATGCTCTGGAACATTCCGCCGCCGGACGTGACAATTTTGGTCCTTTTGCGGAAATTCGTCTGCTGTTAACATTGCTTGGTGCACAATCGATAGAAGGAGAACTGTCTTGCCGCGCATTCATTTTCATCTGCAACTGGCCGAACTGAAGGACAAGCTGCTTGCCATGGCGGCCCTGTCGCAGCAGGCGGTCGAGTCTTCGGTCGACGCATACCTGCAACATGATCGGGGTCTGTGCAAGTACGTCAAGCAGAATGAGAGGGCCATCGATACGGCGCAGCGCGAGTTGGACGAGATGGCTTATGAACTGCTGGCCAAGGAGCAGCCGATGGCCGTCGATCTGCGCTTCATTTTGGCGGTCATCAAGATCAACGGCGATCTGGAGCGGATTGGCGATCAATCAATGGGAATTGCACGCCGCACCAAAGAGGCCATGAAGCATGAGGAGGTCGATCTGCCGGTGGATTTTGCGGCGATGGGCGAGTTTGCCGGCCGCATGATTCGCTCGGCCCTGCAGGCTTTGCTGGAGGGAGACGCGCGACTGGCGGATTCAGTGCGCGAGATGGACGACGAGATCGACCGCATGAACCGCCGCGCCCACACCGACCTGCTTCAGTTTATCCAGGAGCAGCCCAGCTTTACCCAGCAGGCGATCAGCGGAATTTTGGTGGCAAAACATTTGGAGCGAATCGCCGATCATGCCTCAAATGTCGCCACCGACGTCATCTTCTGGATTCGGGGCGCGGACGTGCGCCACCATTTGAGCTTGGCAATGGACTGATGAAACAGGGATCGCGAATCTCCTAATCGAGATAGGGTACGGCGATTTGTGCCAGAGCCTGAATCAGTCTTTCAAAATCATCGAGAGGCAGCGGCCGGCTGGTCAAATAACCCTGGAACGAGTGGCAGCCGAGGCGCGCCAAAAAAACTCTCTGCTCCTCGGACTCGACCCCTTCGGCGATGACCGGCATTCGCATGGCCTTGCCCAACGAAATGACGGCCTCCGCGATGGCGCCGCTGGACGCATCGGTCAAAATGTCGCGGATGAAGGAGCGATCAATCTTCAGTTGATCGAGCGGCAGGCGCTTCAGGTAGGAAAGCGACGAATAGCCAGTTCCAAAATCGTCGAGGGCGAATCCGATCTCATGGGATCGCAGGGCGGTCATCTTGGCGATGACTTCTTCGATGTTATCGACCAGCATGCTCTCAGTAAGTTCCAACTTGAGGTTTCTAGGATCAGCGCCAGAGCGCTTTAGCGCGGCCAGCACACTGTGCTCAAAATTCTGCTGACGGAACTGACGGGCGCTGATATTGACGGCAATCGCCAGATGGGCGGTTTCCTTTGTTCTTGCCCACGTGGCAATCTGCTCGCAGGCTGTCTCGAGCACCCAGTCTCCCATGGGCAGGATCAGGCCCGTCTCCTCAGCCAGAGGAATAAAGTCGTTGGGCGGCACAATACCGCGCTTGGGATGTTTCCAGCGGATCAGGGCTTCAGCGCCAATCACTTTGCCGCGGCTAACTTGGGGCTGATAGTAGAGCAGGAACTGATTGCAGCTAATGGCCTGGCGGAGATCCTCCTCGAGCGCGGCCCGGGCAGAGACGGCAGCGCGCAGGGCTGGGGAGAAGAAGCGCAGCGTGTTGCGGCCCGCGGTCTTGGCCAGGTCCATGGCAATATCGGCTTGCTGCAAAACTTCACTTGTCTCTTCCCGACGATCTTCACAAACGGTGATCCCGATGCTGGCGGTGCCGAGACATTCGCGGCCATCGAGCAGATAGGGCTGGGCAATGATCGCCAAAAGTTTCTCACCGACGGTTTTTGCCTGTTCCGCCGCATGATCGAGTGCATCGCCGAGTTCTTCCAGCAGCACAATAAACTCATCTCCTCCCAGCCGCGCCACAAAATCTGTCTCTCGGACGCTGGCAGTGATTCGCTTCGCAACTTCTTGAAGCAGCAAATCGCCGGACTGATGGCCCAGAGTGTCGTTCAACATCTTGAAGTTGTCGATGTCGATCAGTAACAGCGCCAGATTGCGATTGCCGCGATTGGCAGCCAATGTATAGCGCAACCGGTCCAGCAGTTGACGCCGGTTGGGGAGGCGGGTGAGCGGGTCAAAGAAGGCCAGATCTTCGATCTTCTGCTCTGCCGCCCTAACTTCAGAGTTATCCCGAATCACGACCAATATGCTGGGAATGCCTTCCAGATCGATCTTCGAGGCCGACAACTGCACCCAGAACTTTTGCCCATTCTTTCTTAGAAGCTGAACTTCCGTATTGTGGCAGATGGATGCATCGCGCAACACTTCGAGCATTTTCAGCCTGTCGTTGGAATCGGCCCAGAGGCTGAGTTCTGTGGGGGTCCGCAAAACAACTTCGTCCCGATCGTATCCAAAGATGCGCAGGAAAGCCGGATTAACATCGACAAATAGTCCGTCCTCGAGGTGGGTAAGTGCGATGCCGTCAAGGCTGGTCTCAAATGCGGTACGATAGCGCTCTTCACTTACCCGCAACGCCTCTGCGGCCGCCGACATGCATTCCTGGGCGGCTTTCGCTTCCGAGATGTCCCTGACCTGCGCAAGGTGGCAGGATTGGCCGTCGACATCGATCAACGATGAGGAAACCATGCCCCAGTGTGTCTGTCCACCCTTTGCTCTGAACTGCGCCTCCAGATTCCGGCAGAAGGAATCTTTGGTGAGACGACGGATCATCTCTTCACGATCGTGAAGGTCGACCCAGATACCAAGTTCCAGAGCGGTTCGTCCGATGACGTCCTCGCGCGTGTATCCCAGGCTTTCGGTGAATGCCTGATTGATATCGAAGTACTTTCCATCTTCGACGCGGCTGATGGAAAAGGCGTCGATACTTGTGTGGAATGCAGTGCGGTAGCGCAATTCGCTGTCTTGCAGGGCCTTGGTAGCGGTGGTTAGACTGTCCTCTGCCTGCTTGCGATCAGTGATGTCCCTGCCGTAGATGGCAACGCCCGTGGTCTTTCCATTCACGACGATGGGATGAAAGACTATCTCCAGAGTGCGGCCATTCACTAACTTCCGCTCGATGCGAAATGTACCGTCGCTGATTGCCCGGTCAAACAGCGGCGGCCAGAGGGGCGCACGATCCGGCGGAAGAATGTCCGTTGGGCTCATGCCTACGGCAACCTGGACGCCAAAACTGCGTTGAATATAGCGCTCGAAGTTCTTGTTGAAGACCAGCAAGCGGTGATTCAGATCCACGGAACCCCACAAGTCTTCAGTGCTCTCGATCAAGGCCAGCAGATCGGCTTTAGCATGATTGAGCATCCCGCGTCTTCCCTCTTTCTCTACATGACCACGCCATCCCTTCGGACTCTGGGGCTCTAAAGCCTGAGGGGAGCGGCAGAATGGCTCTGCTCTTGGGGATTGTATCGGCGACAATACCCGGAAGCATTACAAGAAGCCGTCTTCTTCGGGACAAAAAGTGAATGCGTTTCCCTCCTCATTGGAATTCCATAACTCTCATAATTCTCCAACGGTGAAAATGTACTGCTTCATGCGGCTCAGCCTCTACACTAAGTTCAGCTTATGTCTGTCTCGGAGACAATGACGGAAACCATCGCTGCCATCTCAACGCCGCCCGGTCGCGGGGGTATTGGAATTGTGCGGCTCAGTGGGCCCGAGGCCGCCACCATTACCGCGCAACTGGTGCGTTTGCGCCAACCGCTGGAGCACGCGCGGGCGCGGCTGGCCGAGGTGCTGGATGAAGGCTCAGCCGCGGATACGCCCTGCATCGATGAGGCTCTGGTCACTTTGTTCTCCGCGCCCCATTCCTACACCGCCGAAGACCTGGTGGAGATTGCCGCGCATGGCTCGCCGGTGGTGCTGGAGTTGCTGTTGCGCCGCGCTCTGAAGCTGGGCGCGCGGCTGGCCGAGCCGGGCGAGTTCACACAGCGCGCTTTTCTGGCGGGGCGGCTCGATCTGACCCAGGCCGAAGCCGTCCGCGATTTGATCGATGCGCAGACGCTGACCCAGGCGCGCCAGGCCGCCAGCCAGATGGGCGGGGCGCTGAGCCGGCGTGTCGCACCGGTGAAGCTGGCACTCGTCGAGCTGATTGCATTGCTCGAAGCCGGCATCGATTTTGCCGAGGACGACGTGGATGTGACGCCAAGGTCCGAGATCGCACGCCGCATCGGCGAATTGACGCCGCTGCTGAGCGCGCTCGAGGCTTCCTTTGCCCGCGGGCGCATCATCCACGACGGATTGACGCTGGCCATTGTGGGACGGCCCAATGTTGGAAAAAGCTCACTCTTCAACCGGCTCGCAGAGCGCGACCGCGCCATTGTGACCGCGACTCCAGGAACCACCCGCGACACCGTCACCGAGCGGATATCTCTCGATGGAATTCCGCTGGAACTGGTGGATACGGCTGGGTTGCGCGACGGCTTGGAGGAGGCGGAGCAGTTGGGGATTCGTCGCAGCCGCGAGGCATTGGCCGACGCCGCGCTGGTGGTAATTGTGCTGGACGCAACCGAGCCGCTTAACGATGAGGAGCACCGACTACTGGCGGCGGTCGAAGGCCGTTCCGCACTAGTGGCCGTGAACAAGAGCGACCTGGTGGGCGAGCTGAACAAATCTGGGCGACCGCTGCCTGATTGCGGCGCAGTGCCCGCGCTGGCAACTTCGGCGCTGACCGGGCAGGGCATACCCGAGCTGCGCGAACGCCTTCTGGCTCTAGCCACGGGCGGGGCTGCCGCCGAGCCGGGAATGCTCACCAGCCTGCGCCACCAACAGGCGGTCGCTGCGGCTCTCACGGCATTGACTGATGCCGGGCGAGCAAACGCAAGCGCTGTTCCCCACGAGATGATTCTGCTGGACCTTTATGGCGCGCTGGGGGCCCTGGACTCGCTGACCGGGCAGACCACTTCTGACGATATTTTAAATTTGATTTTTTCGACCTTTTGCATCGGAAAATAACCTGACATTTTGAAAGGTCTCATCGGGAACTCTTTGGCTTGCTGCGGTGTCTAAATCATCAGAAGTTTCAGTTTCTGATGCGGCGAGTTTTTCAAAGGCTTCTTTGAGATCCAATGGGCGAGGAGGAAATTGTCCTATGACAACCGAGAATGGTCAAGCTCCAGGTCAACTGTGTGGCGAAATCAATGTGACTCCGATGATCGACGTTCTGTTGGTCCTGCTGATCATCTTCATGGTTATCGTGCCGGCGATGCCTCACGGCCTCGACGCGGCGCTGCCAAAGAGGTCAGAGAAATCGGCTCAGAGTCCCGACACTGCCATAGTGGTGCAGATTATCAATGCCCGCGATGGAATGGTGAGCTACAAGATCAATCAAGATGATGTGAGTATCAATGACCTTGGTAGCCGCTTGAACGCCATCTTTTCGCTTCGGGCGAACAGGGCAATGTTCATCAAAGCGGATGACAAGCTCGATTTCTCAATCGTTGCAAAGGTCATGGATATAGGAAAAGGCGCGGGTGTGGACCACGTTGGATTGCTCACATCGAAAGACCGGCTTTAAGCGAGCTATTCGTGTCTTAGACGCAGAGAGCAAGGAAGTAGTAGATAGATGAAAGGGCCTGGGATGCGTCAATTGAGATGGCGGCGCATCCCGCGTGGGATGCGCCGCTTCGTTTGCTGTAGAGTTACTTCACCGTTGACTTCTTTACTGGACCGCTGGCTTGGCCGCGGCCTTCTTGTGGGGCGCTGGGGCCTTCTTGTCGAGCAGTGTCAGAGAGTCGGCCGCATTGAATGGATAGAGGCGCACCGATTGTTCTCCCGTGGTGCTCAAGGTGACGTCCACACGGCGGTTTTGAGCTAGCGCGATGACGGTCAGGTCGCGAAGAATTCTATCTCGCTCCGTCGCGGTCAGCTCGGAATTCTGCTCGACTAACTCTTTCACCTGATCGGCTGTAAGTTCATGCTCTTTGCCAAGGCTGCGTGTTTCAATGCTGGTCTCGGGAACGCCTTGTTCAACCAGGAACTGTTTTGTGCGGGTGACACGACGTTCAGTAAGTGCCTGGTTATACTCGGCAGATCCGCGCACATCCGCATGTCCACTCAAGATCAGATGGGCGTCCGGCTTGTATGTGAGGTAACTCTTGAAGTCGGTCGCGAGAGTGGTCAGAGTTCCTTCTTGACTGGCCACTAAGCCGCCATTGGGTTTCTCGGCGCGGGGCTGAGCGGTTGGGAAGAAGATGCTGTGCAGCGCCAGACGAACCTCGAGCCGCACTTGCTCCGCGGGCGGAGCCGGAGGCGGCGGAGGCGCGAGAATGGTCACAGTAGTGTTCGCCGTGGCCATCTGACCTTTGTCATCCGTTACATTGCAAGCAATAGCTACAGAGCCAGAGGGCGCGCCGGTCGAGTTATAAACTGCCGTCGCGCCGGTCCCGCTCACCGTACCTGGCGCTGCCGAGTAACTATAACTCAACGGGAGTAACTATAACTCAACGGACGGTTTTGCGGACTAAGTCCGCTGGCGGTCACCGTGCTCGATTCACCCGGCTTGATGGCGCTGGGCGAGGCTGAGCAACTGATGGTCGGCGGCTCGAAGGCTTTCACTGTGTAACTGGCTGAGGCATCAGCTAACTCCCACGGCTTGATGCCTTCCTTGCCGGGCTTGCCTTCCTTCACGCCGCACTTCACGGTATAACTGCCGGGCGCAAGCGTTGCGGTAGATACAGTGGCTGTCGCGCCGTTGCCGGTAACTCCCGCGCCGGACCAGTTATACACGACATTCATTCTGGAATCCAGGTTGCCAGCTGTCGCTGTCAGGTTGACCGGATCGCCGGGAAAGATAAAAGACGGATTGGCGGCGCACGCAAGAGTCACAGGAGGGCGCGGCATATCGATTCCACCGAATCGAAAGACGATACCGGATGATAGACGCATGTCATTCTGAGACGCGCTCTTGCCAGTATCGTGATTTTCGAAATTGGTCATCATGTACTCCGCTTGGATGATGCGTAGAGCAAAATGACGGCGCAGGTTGATATCCAGTCCGCCGCCGGCGGTCATGGCAAACGAATTTTCTGCTGGGAGGGGCGTGCAACCTGCACCCGTGCAACCAGAGGAAAGCGTCACGTCACTAGCATGTATGCCCCCAAACAGAACCTGAGCAAATGGAGTGATTTTTTCATGGTTTCGGAATGAAAGGCGCGGGCCAAAAAGATACGTGTAGGCACTTCCGCTTGCGTCTGACGTGGCATTGGTCCCTGCCAGCCGGAACTTCGAGTTATCGAAGCCGCCTAAGTCAGCCACAAGCCCCAGGTGACGGTTGAAGTTATAAGCGATGGATGTGCTGCCGCCATTGAGCCACACCAGGCGGTTGCCATCGGCCGGCGCCGGCACAGAGCGCAGATACGAGTAGCCCAGAAACAGCTCGACCTTAGGGGTGGCAGCGTTCAGACTTTTCGAATCCTGCGGAGTTGCCGATTGCTGTGCGTGAACCGCAAACGCAGGTATGAGAGAAATGGCAAATGCCGCTGTGGCAATTTTTCTTACACTCAATTTCATTGTCGTCTCCTGAACTACACGTCGCTACGAGTGGAAGATCAGCGGCGGGTTAACTGAACGCGAACCGAGTCTAACTGAGACCGCCCTTGAAGGGCGGTCTCAGCCAGACCTTATGGCACATTGATTACGGTGTTCACCATCGTGGTCGAGGCATCCAGTGCCAGCACTCTTCCGTTGATGGTTGTTACTGTGGATGAGGTGGACTGGCCGGGACTGGAAACCGTGATTCCCGGTTGAGAGATGATGGTTCCTACCATCGTCCCGCCTCCACCGTAATTGATGATCGTGCCGGGAAGGCCACCGACCGCCCAGAAGACGTTGCCGGCTTGGGCGCCATTGATCAAGATCACGCTTTCAGCGGATGTCGGTGTTCCTACGGTCAGAGATGATCCGATTTGGAAAACCCAGGACGCGTTGGGATTTCCCTGTGCGTCGAGCGTTAGATTCCCAAGAGTGATGCCTACGGAGCTGGCGTTTTTATAGACACCGGGATAAATGGTGGTACCGCCCAACTCCGCGGCAAGAACGCCGGTTGTGGGCAAGCCTTGAAGCGTTGTGTAAGCTATGCGAGCTTCGAGCGCGGCCTCTGTGGCGACGGCCATGGTGTGAGCCGTTCCTTCATTGGGGCAATTAATCGTTGGAGGCGGCGTGGCTGTATCAATGACTCCGTTCACCTGGCCAGAATTCTGCGGCGTTTCAGTATACGTGCAGGGCCACACAGCGCCGACAATCGGAAGGGTCGTGTCGTGGAATCCGGTGATCAGTGACGAAGCGCCGGTCGTCGCAATGCCTCCGTTGTTGATGACCGTATGGAGACCCTGGTTAGTCATTCCAGCGCCGCCGCCAAGTCCGCCAAATTGCGCGATGGTTGGACCAAGAACAACTGGCGGCTGAATGAGTGCCGTACCGGTCTTGAAGGTCCAGGGATTGGAAAACGGCGATGGAACGATGGTTCCGAGCGTATTGCCTGCCAGGTCCATTGCTCCACTCACTGTCGCTGTATAACTCGAGTTGGCGGTAAGCGGGGCCGTGGGCGTGAAAGTGGCAATGAACGTGGTCGCATTATAAGAGACCGCTCCAGCAATCGGAGTGCCGCTCACTGCCGTACCCGGATAAAGCAGGAAGGTGGCCGTGGTGAGGGTCAGCGGATTCATCGCCTCGTTGAACGTTGCGTTGACGGCCTGATTCAAAGGAACGTTTATGGCCTGCACAGCGGGAGCCGTATCTCCAGGGACCGTCGAAACCAGCTCCGGCGAGGTTGTGTTCAATGTCGTGCCGGTCTCGAAGGTCCAGACGTACTTATTGGCCAGTGGTTGATCGGCTGCGTTCTCAACGCCGGTTGTGATCGTAGCTGTATATGTCGTGTTAGGCTGCAAATTCCCCGATGGCTCAAACACCAACTCATTTCCAATCGCCGCATAATTAACCAGGCCTGAGACTGAAGTGGTGCCCGGTCCTGTCAGTGTAAAGTTGGCGGAGATGATCGAAGCGGAATTCATCGGCTCGCTGAACGTGGCGCTGATGAGTTGATTGAGGGGTACGTTCATGTTCTCGGGCGAACTTACGGGGCTGGTTATTGCCACCGTCGGCGCTGCGGTAATCAAAGGGGGAGGAGTGATCGGAGTGAAGGTCCACACGTAGCTCGCAATCAGCGGAGTGCCGCCGAGGCCTGTAGCTCCGGTGGTGATGGTGGCCGTATAAAGAGCACCGTATGCCAGGTTGGCGGAGGGCGTAAAGGTAGCAGTGGTACCTGAGTAGGTGACAGTACCGGCCACGGCTCCGCCGGAATTAGTTACGCTGAAAGTTGTGGCATTGATCGATGCGGGGTTCATCGGAATGCTGAAGGTAGCATTAATGGCCGTATTAATCACAACATCGGTAGCGCCCTGAGCTGGAGTGCTGGACACCACGGATGGGATAGTGACCGTTTCCTGGCCGCATCCGGCAACGAAAACGACCAACAACGACGCCATGAAACACGTAATACCAATCCTATATTTGCACATTTGTAACCTCTCGTTTGACTACGATGGCAGGGTGTCCAACACTCGGTTTTTGCCATTGAAGTGAGAATGCTCACATCACGTGGCATGTCCAAGTTAATGAGCGGCAGCCAGACTTGGCTGAGCAAGATCGCTCAATTCTTATTGGAAATTGTGATGCGTTGCGAAAACATAGCGAATTCAGGCGCAGTGCTAATGGTCATCTATGAATCGATTTCTGGGTTCATTTGGTGCTGCTTTACGGCATCGTAAATCTACATTGGCTGGGTGGTGCTCTCGAATAGTACGAGATCATCTTTCCCATCAATGTCTAATGGATAGTTTGCGATGTGAGTGAATCCCTGTATACTCCGCACGTACCGGCGCGCAAACTCGTCAACTGAACCACTTTGCCGTCCTGGGCAAATCGAATGTACTTTCGCTCAGCGCCCAACTGGGGCCACTCCGGCAGGCCTGCGGAGTTTGGATTTCCGGTCTTGGCAAAGTTGGTCCAATAACTCACCATTAAACTGGAGAGTTGACTGTCTGTATCGGTAAATTTATTGCCATAATTGCCCCACTTGGGGAAGTCTCCGAAGATATAGACAAGCTCCGCTCCGTGGATGGCGCCCTGCGCTTCCTGGCCGGGAATTGCGTGGGCAAATTCAAATTCATAGGTTGGATGATGGGCGGCGTAGTGCCAGCCCCCTTGTGCCGTGGCCGGGCAGCGAATAAAAAGATCGGCGGCCCATTGGTCGGCCTGGGATCCGTAAAACATGTCGTTGCTGGGCGGTGCGCCCTCGGCCAACCCATAGGCAGCGAGCGCTCTCGGAGCAAGTTCGCCAAAAAAATCCGCGATGGCCTTGCGCAATGGATCCGGGGCCGAGGGCAAACGCCAACTTGCGGCACCGAGCTCTCGCGACGTGGTGCCGAAGAGCAATGGAATCGCGGCCTCTTTACCTGCGGCAAAGACTGATGCTGGCTGATGGGAGATGACCCATCCATCGATATCTGCACCGAAGTGCGAGTACGGACTCTGGCTGAACTTCAATGTCAGCAGTTGCTGCGCCGTCAGTTGACGCAACTGCTTCAAGCCCTCCGCGCCGGCGGGAAGCTTGAGGTTAGAGACAAATGCCTCGCCGGCCTTTTCGGCAGCGTCGAGCGGCAACAACGGATGACCGAACGATGTGCCGCTTTCGGCAATGGCGCGCTGAAAGAGGCCTTTGGAAAGATCGGAAGTCATCAGCAAACCGGTGTCGATTGCGCCCGCCGACTCGCCAAAAACGGTAATGTTGTTAGGATCTCCGCCAAAGTTCCCGATGTTTTCGCGCACCCAGCGCAAGGCAAGAATCTGATCCATGAGGCCATAGTTTCCCGAGCTGCGATGCGCTGATTCGGCGCTCAATGCGGGATGCGCAATGAAGCCGAAGATACCCAGACGGTAGTTGACAGTAACCAGCAGGACGCCGTGATTGACCAGCGTTCCGCCATTGTAGAATGCATTCGAAGCCGATCCGCCTTCATTGCCACCGCCATGCAGCCAGAGCATGACCGGAAGGGGCTGCCTGGCCGGCCAAACGGCGGTCACCACATTGAGAAAGAGGCAATCTTCCACGCCTGCTTCGGCGTCATGCCGGTTCCAGTCCGCCATCAACGGCTGCGCGCAGGGAGCGCCGAAGCTGCCAGCCGCGCGAACTCCCGCCCACGGCTTGACGGGCAGTGGCTCACGCCAGCGTAGATCGCCCACCGGTGGTTGAGCGTAAGGAATCCCGAGAAACTCCGCACCACCGTCTGGCCGCGCCACTCCTCGCAGTGGGCCGCTGGTTGTCTGAACGAGGAACGCGTCGGGGAGTGTCCCGGTCTGGGCTGCACAGGTCGAAACCGCTGAAAGGCCTGTTGTGATCGCCAACAGTAGAAGTGCTAAAGGCGAGACGGGAAGCGTTCTTAAGCGGCTCAAAACCTGACTCTCAAGACTGAGAGTCAGCGGCGCTGCCACACGTTTTGGACGACGAGTAAACCACCATTGTCGTGACATGGAGCAAGAGTAGCAAGATTTGAAATAAATGTCTATAATTAGATGATATTATTTTAGAGTGAATGGAGGCGTGTTTATCCGTGCCGAATTTGAAAAAACAGCTGCGCGTCGATTCACCATCGCTGACAAGCATCGGCTTTTTGCTGCACCTGGCCCAGTCGCACTTGCGCGATGCTGCTGTTGAAGCGATCGAGGGCAGTGGCCTTCATCCAGGCCAGCTTGCAGTGCTCGGCGTATTGTCTGACCGGGGCGGCATGAGCCAGAGACGGCTGGGAGAGTTGACGCGGATCGAGAAATCCTCCATGGTCCTCTACCTGGATGCCCTGGAGTCTGGGGGTTGGGTGCGCAGGGAGCGTGATCTCGAAGATAGGCGCACCCATATCGTCCGATTGACCGCGAAAGGCGCCAAGAACTTTGCCAGGCTTGGGCCTCGCTTGTTGCGCGCGCAGCAGCGTTTTTTGCAGCCGCTGAGCGCTGCGGAAGTCGCAGTTTTTACGGATATGCTGACGCGGTTAGGCGGTTCGCTTCAGACCGATGTTGATGCCGCTCCAGGAGCCTGAACGGTTCGTTGCCAGCGGAGAGATTGCAGAGAATTTGAGATTTGGTAATCTAACCGCAGGAGTCTGCGCAATGAATCTTGCTTCCCCTTTCTTCGTCGTCTCTCTCATTGTGGTGATTTTTGTGGTGGGGATTCTTTTCGCCACCAGCAGCAAGGAAGACGGACCTTCTTCGCACTGAGGGAAAGGGTCTTCATGCCGTACTTTGAAGCATTGACGCAAAGCCGCAGACGGTTCCTTGCAAGCGCAGGAGCAGCCGGGGCAGCACTCGCATTGCGTCCGCTCCAATTTCTTGCGCAGGATGGGCTGCAGTCTTTGAAGCCCGCCGGGCCTGACTCGAACGATCTGTCATGGAAGCGCACATGGGACGCCGCTGTGGCCGTGCTGGCTGCTAATTTGCGAGCCGTCCCCAACTATCAGCGGACGCTTCTCTTTGAAGGCAGCACCTACCAGGGCATTTGGCAGGAATGCGGACCGCATGAGGGCTTGGTCTACGCAACTCTGGCCAAATATATTCCTCCGGCAAAGATCACTTCGCTTGAGGCTGCTCGCAATAATCACATGGCTTTTTTCGAGTTGCAACGGTCGGACGGCCAACTGCCCGCGAGCGTGAAGACTACCGAGATCGGCTACGGACAAATTCAGATGGTTGTGCCCATCGCCGCTACAGCATGGGAACTGGCCCAACTGACCGGCGATGAGCAACTGCTGAATGTGGCTTACCGCGCGTGCAGCCGTTGGGATGCCTGGCTGAGGCAATATCGCAATACGCGCAAGACCGGCCTGGTGGAGGGATTTTGCACCTATGACACGGGCCACGATAACAGTCCGCGATGGAGTGGGATTCCGAATCGCTGTCCTGATGCCGATGCGCGCAAATGCCCGCCGCTGGCCTCGATGCCGCGGCTTTGCCCGGACCTATCGGCTACGGTTTATGGCGGGCGGATGGCACTGACGGCGATGGCCCGCGCCCTGGGCAAGAGCGGCGAAGCAGATCGCTGGCAAGCCGATGCTGAAACCATACGCCTACTGATTCTCGGCAAGCTTTACTCGCCAGAAGATGCGGCCTTCTATGATTTAGATGCGCAGGGCAACTTCGTTCGCGTACGGTCCGACGTCATCAGCCGGGTTCTCGGCGAGCATGTTCTGGACATATCGCAAGCGCGCGACAAAGCGATCTTCGAGGCTCTCTGGAGCCGCCAACTGCATAACCCCAAGGCCTTCTGGGCTCCGTATCCATTCTCGAGCATTGCTCAAGACGATCCTGCCTTCGTTCGTCCCATTCCGCGCAACTCGTGGGGCGGCGCTTCGCAGGCGCTGACGGCTTTGCGCGCGCCGCGCTGGATGACGCACTACGGCAAGCAGGCAGAACTCGACCATCTTATGCGGCAATGGTGCGAAGCCATCCTGCGGCACGGCGAGTTTCGTCAGCAGATGGACCCTCTGACGGGTGACTTTACGCAGCCCGATCCAGGCGGATACTCGCCGGCGGCTCTGGTCTTTCTGTCGTTTGCGCGCGCTCTGGGAGAATGTGATCGGATGCCTTGTGCGCAATCCTCTCCGTCGCGATAAGGCATCGCGCAGAATTGAAAAACTCAGAGAGGAAAGCCGGGAGTTTTGGTTGACTGAAAAAAACGGGCCGCCGCGCTCTCTCGTAGCGGCCCTTGATGCAGCTACCCTGATTTCGCTCTAGTGTTCTGGCCTCTTGTCGTCCTTTTTCTCCTTGTCGTCCTTCCTGTCTTGCGGCGGCTTGGGCGGTGCTGGCGGAGCAGGTTTGGGAGCAGGCTGGGCCGCGGGCGGCATCGGAGGCTTCGGGGCAGGCGGCGCAACTGGTTTGGTTGGTGGCGGAGGAGGATTCTTCACCACTGGCGGCGCAGCCGGCTTCTCCATTGGCTCGGCCAGAGGCTTTGCCGCAGGCGCGGTCACGGGTGGCGCAGCTGGCTTAGCTCCTCTGTCCATCGGCCTGTCGATTGGTTTGGAAGCTGGAACCGCAACCGGAGGAGCGACCTGCGCAGGCTTTGCCACTGGAGCCATCATCACGGGAGGCGTTATGGGCGGGGTTTTGGCTCCCGGCGGCGGAGCAACCACGGTGCGACCCGGCAGAACCCTGACGGGAGGCGCAGCCTTCACCGGCGGTTCCACGGGTGGAGCTCCAGGCTTGGCCGAGGTGAGTTTGCCTTTCTCGTTGATGAGAACCGGGCGCGCGATATTCACGCGCACCGGCCGGACAGGCGGCGGACCGGCAAAGACGTGCGGGTTCGGTTGGACTTCCGGACGCTGCAGCACCTGCACATGGTCGAAGAGATGAACATCCACAACGACCGTGGCCTGGTGCGCCGAGCGGCCGGCGGCAAAGTCCGCATGGTTCATGGCCGAAACGCCGATGGTGCGATTGACATAGGTGACGTTGACCACATTGATGTTTACGTAGGTGGTTTGCACGTGAACACGCGGACTCTCAGAGATGTTGGAGATATTCACCTGATCGATGTAGCGAGGGCTGCACGGATACCAGGGCCGGTAAGCCTCGCCAGGGCCCAGCGGGAACCAGGCCGAGACGCCCATGCCGCCCACATGAATGCCGCCAGCAAAGACGACTAACGCGGGTGACCAGACAGGATGCGCAGCCGGAGGTCCGGGAATCCATCCCCAGCGACCAGCGAAGGAAACCCAGCGGCCATAGTGGAAGGGCGCGTACCCCCAAGGCTCGTCCTCGACCCATACCCAGCCCCACGGTGCGTGATTCACCCAGTGGCCATAGTGGTAGGGCGCCCAGCCTGTGGGAACGCTATTGGGGAACCAGATGGCGCCGTATTCGGTGCCCGGCAGCCAAACGCCACTGGCGTCCAGCTCGTAGGCACCCGGAATCTCGGGGCTCACATAGCGGTAAGAGGCGGAGTGCATGATTTGCTCATCGCGTCTGTGGCTCCACTGGTCCAAATCATCCCAGTCCGCGGGTTGCAGCCACTGCGGAACAACGGGGTTGGAACCGGCCAGCTCCAGGGCCTGTCCTCTGCCGATGTACTGCGCGAATCCTCCCGCCCCGGAGATGAGCACATCGTTGGAGTAGTTGGTGAAGAGCGTCGCATCCTCATCGGGCATCACATCCACGCGCAACTCTCCGGTCTGAGAAAGGCCGGCGCTGCCGCTGGGCGTATTGACGTGCAGCCACTGGTCCTGCCACAGTCCGTGGCAGTGAATATGGACCGAACCCTGGGCGACGCCAATCGAAAGACCGTAGGGACTGAGATCGACGAAACTCACGTCGGTATCCGGTCCGATGTGAATGAAGGTCTGGCCCACTTGAATTTCGGCGCGGCCATCAAAGTCTGTGAAGACGCGGTCGCCCGGACCTATCGGAAGATTGACCGTAGCCTGCCCCCAGTCGTCTGAGCCCACCGGCTGCACGGACACCGCGCCGGAGACAAAGGAGAGCCTGCCTGCCTGCGCGGGCGGATCATCCTGGGCTTGCAAAGGAGCCGTTAATAGCGTCAGAAACGCGGTCGCTGCGGCTGCCAGCAGCAGTCTCCGCGCGGATACAAGAGTAATCGATCGCATTGAGTTATCCTTTCGTACCATGTCGTACCATGCTTGAGTTTTTCGTCCAGGCGAATCCGATTGCTGAAGGGAGGCGGATTCATCCGGCGCGTTCCTGGTAAGGTTCGCGATTCGCCACTGGTGCAAACCGCCGCGGCCTTGCGGGGTACAAGACCCATCATGCTGAATATTAACCCTGTTTAGCCGGAAAAGTCGTAATTAAGACGTGACCCAGGCGTTGCGATTCAAGGAACCTTTCTCTTGACGCAGGCGTATAACGGGACTGGAGGGCAATTGACCCCATGAATTCCACAAGAATGCGGAGTGTGGCGACTTTGTTTGTGGGCCTGGCGTTGGCTGCTGCGATGGCCGGATGCCGGGTCCATGTGGATAAGGACACCAACGGCGAGGACAAGAATGTCCAGGTGGATACGCCATTCGGCGGCGTGCATGTGAATGCCGATCAGACCACGGCGGCAGACCTTGGCTTGCCGGTGTATCCGGGCGCCGAGCTCGTGCGGGGCGACGACAAGCACAAGTCTGCGGATGTACATGTGGGCTTTGGCGATTGGCAGCTGCGCGTGAAGGCGGTTACCTATCAAACCCCGGACTCTCCTGAGCAAGTGACGGCCTTTTACAAAAAGGCTCTGGGCCGCTATGGAGACGTAGTTACCTGTCAGGGAAATTCTCCGGTGGGTCTTCCAACTACTACGCACGAGGGGCTCACCTGCAACGACGACAGTCACTCCAAGGTGCAGCTTAACGAGGGCGGATATGTCTATGGTTATGATTCCAGCAAGAATGGCCTTCAGCTGAAGGCCGGGTCAAAGCGGCACCAGCACGTTGTGGGCTTTGACAGTCCCAGCGGTGGCCGGACCCGGTTTGCCCTGGTAGCGCTGGACTTGCCTGCTGAGACGAGCTCAAACTCCGGGAAGAGCGATTAGTTCATCCCTGGCCTTCCCTTGGAGTCGGCATCCCGCTATCCAACCCTCGCCGCAAAGTTGCACGAAGCAGGTTCTTCGACTCCGCTGCGCTTCGCTCAGAATGACAGCGGCGAGGGTGGGGCACCGAGACCATGCACGATCTGTAGAAATGTACTCTTGCAGGGGATCATGCCACCTTGGCAAGGGCATTATTCACCGCAGCCAGAGTGATCCCACGCAAAACTTCATTGCGTTACAAGATTGGGTGTTCCAGTTCGGTGTTCATATTTGCCCCGACCAAACGGGCACAACAAAACCCCGTCCAGCCTGGACGGGGTTTTGCGTCAATCTTGATTTTCTGCGTTTGCCGGCTTTACGCCTTGGCGACCTTGCCGTCCTTGATACAACCGGTGCATACCCTGATCCGCTTGGCGTGACCATTGACCAGCGCTTTCACTGCCTGTAAATTAACGCTCCAGCGGCGTCGCGTGACGTTGTGGGCGTGAGAGATGTTGTTGCCGAACTGCGGACCTTTCCCGCAGATGTCGCATACCTGTGCCATGACTTTGCTCCAGACTTCATTCTTTCGCGCCACCGCGACAAGCCGTCTCCGAACGCGTTAAAAACGCACTCCATCCGGGTCTGTCCAACGGGGCGGCCAACGGAGTATATGTAGACACACGACTCCGGCGGCTTGCCGAATCTCCATTATACCCGGAAACGGCCTACCTGGCCAAGATCACGTGACTCCGGACAATTGCCGGAGTCGGGAAATGCGGCGCAGGCGGCGATCTGCTCCTGCCATGATGGCGGAAACTACAGAATATAAAAACATTTGCGGTTCCAATCTGGTTTCTCTTCCCGCACGGTGAAAAAGAAAAGTGAATCCTACTTTTGGCAGATGCACGGCCTTCTTGCGGGGGTGTAACGTTCCTCTTAACTCAGCAGGCACCATTGAACAGCTCTTACGGGATGGCCCGAAAGTGTGTGTGGCCTTCTGAGAAGCGCACCGGGGCGGGCGCGACTCAATGAAAAACGGTTTCATCTCAGCGCCAAATCGCTCTGGGCGTTCGGCTTAACTCACTCACAGGGAGGCAGTTTGTGAATTGTTTTCACGCGAAATATCTACGAGCTCTGCTGCTCGTAATCGTCGCCGGTCTTATTGGATCAGGCATTCTTGCCCATGGGCAAGGCACCAGCGCCAGCTTGACGGGGCAGGTCACCGATCCATCTGGAGCCGCCGTGGCCGGAGCAACGGTCACCGTCACCAACATCGACACCAATTTAGCGCAAACCGCGAAAACGGATAGCGTAGGAATTTATCTGATTCGGCCTTTGCCGATCGGCAAGTACACACTCGCCATCTCCGCAGTCGGCTTTGACGGCTATCTGCAGAAAGGCATCGCTCTGACGGTAGGCCTTGCCGCGACACAGGATGTACGCCTCAAGATAGGCGCGGGCAAGTCGGAGACGATCTCCGTAACGGCTGATGCCGAGCTGATCAACACCTCCTCAGCCGAGTTGGGAACTACTGTCGGCGAAGCCGCCATTGCGGAGTTGCCGTTGAACGGCCGCGATCCGTCTTCACTGGTCTTCCTGGTTCCGGGCACGGTTGACGTCAAGTCGCATGGCGGTGAGGGAATTCAGGCAGGATTCTCCTTCTCGACAGAAACCGGCGCAGCCTCTAGCGGCGGACGCCAGGGCAGCACCTTCTATATGCTCGACGGCGTCTCCAATATGGATAACTATGATGCCCTCACCTCGCCCTTTCCGAATTCCGACTCGACCCAGGAGTTCAAGGTCATCACCAACAACTTCAGCGCCGCATATGGATTCTCTCCTGGTGCGGTGGTCATCATCGCCACCAAGTCCGGCACCAACCAATTCCACGGCGGAGCCTTCTGGTTTGTCCGCAACAGCGATCTAAACGCCAAGGACTGGTTCAGCACTTCCGTCGATCCTCTGAAGCGCAACCAGTTTGGCGCATATATTGGTGGCCCGGTCATCAAAGACAAGCTCTTCTTCTTTGGCAACTACCAGGGAACCAAGCAAATGACCGCATCAACCGACCTTGCGACCAATACACCCACCGCCGCCATGCTTACTGGTGACTTCAGCGGATTGGTGACTGCGGCTAACGCTTCCACGCCCGGCTGCACGAGTCCGACTTATTGGGCCTATCACGCCCCTGGTTGCGGATGGCTCACAGGGCCGTTCATGACCGTCGGGGGAATTCCCAACCAAGTGGATAAGACCAAAGTGGGAACAGGCATTTTCAATGCAAACGGGCTTAACACCGCAGCCTGGACCATTGCCACTACCGGACTACCGGGCCATACCGCCGGCGTCACCCAGGCAGCCAATGGCGCAATGCATTACACAGAAGCCGCCGTCAGGAATACCTTCAATGAGTACACTGCCAAACTCGACTATGATCTCTCCCCATCGCAGCGTGTGACTCTACGCTCTTTTACCGACGAGATGACTGCACCATCCGGCGACACTCCGGGCGATATGCTCTCCGTCATCAACGATGTGGGCAACTGGACGTATAACTTTGGCCAGCGCATGTATTATTTCAACGACGTCCTATCGCATACATGGACGATCAACCAGACGACGGTCAATACATTCTCCGTCTTCTGGACTGAGATGAGCGCGCACAATTCAGCTGCGGTGTTGGACAGCAATAACAAGGCCATGTGCCTATCCCGCTATATCAACGTCAACGAGTTGCCGGGACAGTGCTACATGGAAGGCTTTACCGTAAGCAATGGCGGCTTCAACGGCGGCTGGACCGAACCGTCGCAGGAAGTGCGCAACACCTACGGCTTTACCGACACCCTCAACAAGACCGTTAAGCGGCACACCCTTTCGGCGGGCGTCAATCTGATGCATCAGTTCGCCGAGGAATTCACGCAATACCCCACCACGCCCATTGTTGGCTTCAATGGACAATACACCGGCAACGGCCTGGCGGACTTCCTGCTCGGTTATATGAGTTCGTATGAGCAGGGTGGCGGCGAGATCGCGGATGTGACCGGATGGCAGTTCGGTCCATACTTCCAGGATGACTGGAAGGCGCGTCCAAACCTGACCTTCAACCTCGGTCTGCGCTGGGATCCGAACACCCCTCCAACCTCGGCGGGCGGACGTGGCGCGGCATTCGTCGCCGGTCAACAGAGCACAATGTTCCCCAATGCGCCCGTAGGACTCATTTTCCCTGGAGACAAGGGAATTACATCTACCTTGATGCCCGCCTCTTACGGCTACTGGGAGCCGCGCGTGGGCATGGTATGGCAGCCGAAGAATCTACCCAAAACCGTGGTTCATGCAGGAATCGGTTTGTTTACCGGTCCGCTGCAGTACTCTTACTACAATCACTCGGCCGATATTGCGCCTTTCAGTCCGACCTTCAACATCAATGGAGGCAACGCGACTTGTACTGGCGGTTGCATATCAGGAGCCGCGACAAATGGCGACCAAGCGATCACCGGCCAGATGAGCTTCGACAATCCCTGGTCTACCTTCGCGGGTACGGGGGGCGTAAGTCCGTTCCCCCCGTTCACCTCTGTATCTTACAAGCCGGCGAGCAGCTCGAAGTTTGCAACGCCGGTCTCTCTGCTCCAGTCATTCTCCCGCGACTTTAAAATGGGCATGACACAGAGCTGGAACCTGTCGGTGGAGCAACAGCTCAGCCCATCGATGGTCGCCAGGCTGGCGTACGTGGGCAGCGAGTCTTATCACCAGACCGATGCCATCGACCAGAATGCCGCGACCAAGGATGTGCGCCCGTTCTCTAACTACGCGCAGATACTCCAAGCTGTCAGCAACGGCACTGCAAGTTACAACTCTTTGCAGGCTGGATTTGAGCGTCATATGTCGCACGGCTTGCAGGTCCAATCGAACTTCACATGGTCGAAGTCCATTGACACGGCCAGTTCCGGCAATGTCACCTTTGGTTCTCCTTACCTCGGAGATCCTTTCGACCTGCGGTGGAATCGCGGTAATTCTACGCTCAGCATGCCTTGGAATTGGGTCACCAACTTCATCTATCAGTCGCCCAGCTTGAAGTCGAAGAGCAAGCTGGTCCAGGAGACAGTCGGAGGATGGGAACTGAGTAGTATTATCACTTTCCAGACCGGCAATCCTTTCACCATCAATGCGGCTGGCCCCACTTACAACAATGACGATTCCGGCTCCCTGCAGAAGGGCGATCGCGCAGATTTTGTGCCCGGCCAAGCTATCAATGCCGGCAAGGGATCTCATTGGGATTGGGTGAAAACCGGATATTTCAACCAGGCTGCCTTCCAGAACAATGCCGCCGGAACCTTCGGCAACACCCCAAAGAATCTCATGTATGGGCCGCGTGAGTTTGGTGTGGACGCCGCAATCATGAAGACCTGGAGCTTGGTGGGAAGTACCAATCTGCAGTTCCGCTGGGAGGCTTTCAATGCCACCAATCATCCCAGCTTCGCCAATCCCGCTGCTCCCTGGGGAGCGGATGTAGGTTGGGGTGGCTTCGGCGATATCGTGCAAACCGGAAACATTCCGGCACGCGTGATGCAGGGCGCTCTCAAGCTCACCTTCTAACCATGCAAGAGGAGGCCCGGACGATGAGAGTCGTCCGGGCCTTTTTACGTCTCGCTACCCTATCGTTACCCTTCGAAACATAGAAAGCCGATCCTTCCTCGGCGCAGTGCGCGAGAATGATCAGAGAAGCATTGTTGTTCGTCGAGCCATCGTTGCGTGGGGGCTATTTTCTGAACGTCGTCTCAAATTCGTTTTGCTCTCCTTTATGGGCACGAAGCAATCCATCCCCTGCCCGGCTGCTGGCTGGCCTTCTGCTGACGGTCGTCGGAATGCTCGCGCCGATTGCTCCGAGCGCGCAGGCTCAGCAATCTGCCGTTGAAACAATCACGGCGGGCAGCGAGGAGTGGAATTACACCACCCGATCCTGGCAATCGCAAGACGGCTTGCCGGAGGAAACAGTACAGTCTTTCGCGCAGACCTCCGACGGCTATCTCTGGGTCGGCACCAGCGGCGGCCTCTTGCGGTTTGACGGAGCGCGTTTTCGTTTGTTTGCTCACGAAAACACACCCGCCTTCGGAGAAAATAGTGTTTTTTGCCTGCTGGCCGCGCGCGATGGCCGCCTGTGGATTGGCACCGATGGCAGCGGTCTGATCGAGGCGCAACACGGCGTCTTTCATGCCTATCCCGCGGCCACAGGCCAGACCGCCAACTTTGTGCGGGCCTTGGCGGAAGACCATAACGGCTTGCTGTGGGTTGCCACTGACGACGGCTTGTTCTGGGCCAAGAACGACCACCTGGAGCGGGCAGACAAACCGCTTGGCTTGCCCATCTTCAACGTACATGCTGTGATGGAAGATCATACCGGTCGCATCTGGGTGGGCGGCTCGCGCATGTATGCATTGAAAAATGGCGTCGCTCACGAGTATTCGCTTCCCGAGAATGACAGCCGCAACAAAGTGAAATCATTTTTAGAGACTCCCGACGGCGTGGTCTGGGTGGGGACGGTTGGCGGACTCTACCGCCTGCAGCCTGGAGCGAACCGCTTCGAGCCATTGCCCGGAGTCTTCGGCACCATTCGCTCCCTGAGCCAGGCGCCCAACGGCGAGTTATGGGCGGGTTCAATCGGCGAGGGGATTTTCAGAATTCGCGAAGATCGCGTGACGCGCTTGAAAGCTCCGTCGCCACTGGTCAGCAACACCGTGCTTTCCATTCTCGTCGATTCAGAAAGAAACTTGTGGATCGGCACGCAGGCTGGCATGATGCGCCTGAGCCGAACGCCGGTGCGCGTGGTCGACCTGCCCGCATCCGCCGACTCGGATTTCGGCACCGTGGCTCTGGATACGGACGGTTCGCTGTGGGCCGCTTCAAACCAGTTAGTGCATGTGCAGGGCGGTCATGCCGCTCCATTCAAGTTCCCGGGTCTGGCGGACGTGCGAGTACGGAATGTGCTGCGCAGCCGCGACGGGTCGCTTTGGATTGGAACGGATGGCAGTGGCATCTTTCACATTCCCGCCAAAGGAACCCAGCATTTCACCACGCGCGAGGGACTGGTGAATAACTTCGTGCGCGTCTTTCTCGAATCGAGAGATGGCAGTTTGTGGATAGGAACCGATAATGGCGTGAGTCATCTCGATCGAAGCGGCTTCCATAACTTTACCGGACAAAATGGGCTGGCTTACAACAGCATCCGCTCGCTCTTGGAAGATCGGGATGGAACAATTTGGATCGGCACCGAGCACGGTCTGAGCCAATACAGAGGCGGCGAATTCGTTCACAATGCGATGACCGCGGCGCTCGGCGAAGAAAAGGTGTGGGCCCTTCATCAGGACGTGGATGGCGGAATTTGGATTGGCACGCGCGCCCACGGACTCTATCGCTATCGCAATGGGCAGTTATCCCACTACACCACGGCCAACGGGCTGGCCAGCGACAGTATCTATTCCATTCTCGAAGACAAGCTGGGACATTTCTGGTTTAGCGGTCCTTCGGGCGTGATGCTGCTCAATCGCGCCGAACTGGATGCTCAAGTCAGCGACAAGGAGCAGCTTCTTTCTCTGCGGATATTCAGAGCCAATGAGGGTGGCAAGCCGGCGCAGTTCTACGGGGGAACGCAGCCCGCCGGCGCGATTACACGGTCTGGGGAAGCCTGGTTTCCCACCAGCCAGGGGCTATGGAGCATTCGTCCGGATGAATTGGAGCATCCGTTTTTTTCCAGTTTGAACATCGATGCGGTCACGGTGGATGGACGCCCCGCTCAACTTTCTGGAAATCTGAATCTGGACGCTGGCGCGGGTCGCGAGGAGATTGCCTATGAGCCGGTGTTGCTGGGCTCGCAGGAAGGACTTCGTTTTCGCTATCGGCTCGTCGGGTATGACCGCAACTGGACTTACGCAAACGCACAACAGCGGCTTGCAACCTATACCAACCTCCCGGCCGGCCAATACAAGTTTGTTGTCGAAGCCTGGGAGACCGATCAGCCCGGCCACGCCGCCCGCGCGTCCATCGGTTTCACCAAGCGGCCGTATTTCTACCGCACACCGTGGTTCATTGCCCTCTGCGCGCTGACCATTGCACTGCTCTCCATTCTTGCCTATCAGGCACGAATGAAGCATATCCATGACCGCTTCAAAGCAGTCCTGGCGGAGCGAACGCGGCTGGCGCGCGAAATGCACGACACGCTCATTCAGGGCTGCGTGAGTATCTCCGCGCTGCTCGAAGCAGCTTCGAGCCGGGAGGTAGACGATAACGAGTCCAGGCTCCATCTGATCGACTATGCCGCAACGCAAATCCGCTCGACCGTTGACGAAGCGCGCCAGGCGGTATGGAACCTGCGCGGTGAAGAAGGCGCCATCGTCGATCTGGAAACCGCGCTGCGACGCATGTCCGAACGGATCGGCCGCGAACATGATGTGGAGATGATTTATCGACTCACTGGAAGACCCTTCGCGCTCAGCCTGCCGGCCGCCCATGAATTGATGATGGTGTCCCGGGAAGCCGTCTTCAACGCAATCCTGCATGGGCACGCCAAGCGAGTGGAAGTGAATCTCAGCTTCGCCGATGGGTCGCTTTCACTGGCCATCAAAGACGACGGCGAGGGCTTCGACGCCACCGAGGCCTTTTCGGAGGGACATTTCGGTCTGCGCGGAATGCAGGAACGGATTCACCGCTTTGAAGGCAAGTTTGAAATTGACAGCAGACCCCATCAGGGAACCTGCGTGCGCCTGGAGATTCCGCGCGTAGCCATTGCCACTTGAAGCCACTCCGGCGCTGGTTCTCCGCGTCCGCACTGACGGCCGCACATGCCAGGAACTATAATCGGATTGCTTATGGCGTCAATCCGCATCCTCATCGTCGACGATCACCCGATCATGCGCATGGGGATTACGGCCCTGATCGATTCCTGCAGCGACATGGAGGCAGTGGCCCAGGCCGGCAGCGGCGAAGAAGCGCTCAAGATGCACGCGCTTCATGACCCTGACATCACGTTGATGGATCTGCGCCTGCCTGGCATCAGCGGCGTCGAAACCATTCGCCAGATTCGCATCCGGTCTCCCAAAGCGCGGTTTATCATCCTCACCACCTACGACGGCGACGAAGACATCTTTCAAGCCATGGAGGCCGGAGCCACCGGCTACCTGGTCAAGGGTATGCCCAAAGAGATGCTGGTCAACGCCGTGAAGAGAGTTCATGGGGGCGGGCGCTATATTCCTCCGCCAGTTTCGCAGGCGCTCACCGCGCGCACACCCGATTCCAACCTTAGCGCCCGCGAACGTGAGGTGTTGGGACTGGTGGCGAAGGGTAATTCCAACCGCGAGATTGCCGGCCAGTTGGGCATCACCGAAGCTACCGTCAAGTGCCATGTAAGCGTGATCCTGATGCGGCTCAACGTCAGTGATCGCACCCAGGCCGTGGTCGCCGCCTTGCAGCGCGGTCTGATTCATATTTAATCGTTACTTTTGTTCCAGCATTGCCCCCGCACGTTCTTTTCTAAAAATAATCCAGCCTAATCCGACTTTCCGCCGATTCGCGCGCAATTCGCGCGGCGTAGCATCCGATGCAAAGCTTGTTCATGCCGCTCCCTTCTCGATACGCAGAGAGGTGGTTCCAGGCTTGCCGCTCCTGTGCTGGGTCTGACGCACGTATGAAAGGTATCAAGGTAATGCGTTCACTTTTGGCTTTTTTTATTCCGTTCGTCTTGATCTGCACTTTGACCGCTCAACCGTCCGTGCGTCCCTTGATCTTCGATGCGGCCGGTTCCAATCCAGCTCCCCGGCCCGTATCCGCTCAGTTGGGCAGCAATCGCTCGCCCGATGGAGCCATTCTCGGAGCCAACAGCCAGTACCTGACACGCGACGGCAAGCCTTGGATTCCGGTGATGGGCGAGTTTCATTACTCCCGTTATCCTGAGGCTTACTGGGAAGAAGAGATTCTAAAAATGAAGGCCAGCGGCGTGCAGGTCGTCGCGACCTACGTCTTCTGGATTCATCACGAAGAGATCGAAGGGCAATTCGATTGGAGCGGTCAACGGAATCTGAGAAAATTTGCCGAGTTGTGCGCAAAGCACAATATGCTGCTTTATCCGCGCATCGGTCCCTGGGCTCACGGGGAGGTGCGAAACGGCGGGCTGCCTGATTGGGTGCTTGCAAAAAGTCCTGTGCGCTCCAACGATCCGGTCTACCTTGCCGAGGTGCGGCGATTCTACGCGCAAATCGGCCAGCAGCTTCATGGGTTGCTGTGGAAGGATGGCGGGCCGGTCATCGGTATCCAGATCGAAAACGAGTATGCGCTCAATGGCCCAGGACAGGGACGCGAACATCTGGCCGCTCTGCGGCAAATAGCAATTGAGAGTGGGTTCGATGTGCCGCTGTATACGGTCACTGGATGGGACAATGCGGTGGTCCCCGCGGATCTGTTTCTGCCGGTCTATGGAGGGTATTCCGACGCTCCATGGGATCCAGGAAAAACAACTCTTCCGCCCGCCGAAGTCTTCGCCTTTCGCTTTGATAATCGCGTGGCAAGCAATCTCGAAGCGTCCGCCAGCTCAGGAGATCGCGGTCTTCGAACCACTGCTCTGGATGCCGTGACGCCATTTCTGACCGCCGAGGTGGGTGGTGGCATCGAAGACACATATTATCGCCGGCCGCTATTGGCCACCAGTGACGTCGCCGCGATGTTTCCCGTCATGGTAGGTTCGGGCGCCAATCTGCTCGGCTATTACATGTACCAGGGAGGCGAGAATCCCGACGGGCTGAAGACGACGCTTCAAGAGTCCCAGCGCACCAGCTATCCAACCGACGTTCCAGAAAAGAGTTATGACTTTCAGGCGCCGCTGGGCGAATTCGGACAGATGAATCCTTCATTGCGAGAGCTGAAACTCTATCATTATTTTCTCAATGATTACGGCGCGCAATTGGCCAAAGCGCGCGTCATTCAGCCTTCTCAGCGTCCCACCGGGCCTGGCGATCAAACGGTCGTTCGCGCCTCGGCGCGCTTCGATGCAGAGCGCGGCTTTCTCTTTGTCAATCACTACGTTCGTCATCTCGATATGCCCGCCAGGCCGGGAACGCAATTTGAATTACGCCTGCCCGGCAGTTCCTTGCTGGTCCCGGCCAAGCCTTTTACTCTTCCCGCGAACAGCTATTTCTTCTGGCCAGTGAATCTAGATGTCGATGGCGTCACTCTGATCTACGCGACGGCCGAGCCCATTTTGAAAATTTGCTCGGGCGGTGAAACGTATCTGTTTTTCTCGGCGATCCCGGGCATAGCCGCGGAGTTTGCATTTCCCACCGGAAGTCAGTCCGCGCTTCAGGTTGAGAAAGGCTCACTGGCAAAGGACGATCAGCTCATCCGAGTGCTGAATGTTGAGCCGGGCCTGGGTTCCGCAATCACCGTTCATGGCAAAAAAGAAGCCACACACATTGTGCTGCTCAGCCGCGATGATGCATCCAATTTGTGGAGAATCAAGATCAATGGCCACGACCAGTTAGTGCTCACCAAGGGTCAAGTCTTCAGCGATGGATCGCGGCTCGCGCTGCGCCAGATCGGCGACCCATCCTTTGACGTTTCGTTCTTTCCCGCCGTTCGCCCGGCGGCCGGCAACGGCGCTGTCGCCGCCAACACAACAGAAGCGGCAGGCATCTTCCAGCATCTGGCATGGCGTGAAGCCGAGCGCAAAATTTCGCTTCAAATCGAGCAGACCAGGGGTGTGGGCAAAGCGCCTGCGCCGGAGCTAAACCCGGAGTCGGCGCGGCCAGGATCTGCTCCGGTTCGGGCTCCGGAGGAATCAAGCTTCACGCAGGCGGGCGAGTGGCGCGTTGTCTTTGCCCAGAGGTCTCTTGCAGGACTGAGCGATGCATTTCTCCGCGTAAGTTATCAGGGCGATGAGGCGCGTCTACTCAACGGCAATCATCTGCTGACCGATAACTTCTTCAATGGGACGCAGTGGCAGATCGGCATGAAGCGATTTCTTGCCGAAGGCGCGGCGAAGACATTTACCTTGCAGGTGCTGCCGCTTAGTCAGCAATCTCCGGTCGTCTTTGATCCGGGTAAGTCGCCCGCCATGGGCACAGACGGTCAAGCCGGTTCGCTCCAGTCGGTCGAAGCGATACCTGAATACGAAATGGATCTGTCTTTTTGACGCGTTCCCGGCGTGAAGCTCAGACTTTCCGCAAATTGGCGAACTTTTCCATCAGTTTTTTCATGCCGTGGCTTGAGAAGAGAACGGTGAGTTTTGCATCTTCGCCATCGCCTTCGCGCATCAGGATGGTGCCTTCGCCGTACTTCGAATGGCGCACGCGCTGACCTTTTTTCAAGTTGACCGCGCCGCTCGGTTCGGGCAAATCCAGGGCGGAGTTCGATGACGCGGGCCGGGCGAGTGAGCCGGGTTTGATGGCACCCAACTTGCCTCCGAAGAAGCGAGCGATGTTGTCGATCGATTGCGGAGCTTCCGCGCTTTCTCCCTTTGCACTTGCCTGCTTCCCAGTCGAGGTTCCCTTGGCAGTCATCCAGGAGGCGACAAAGGGCTTGCTGTTTGCGCTCGTGCCATGGCCTTTGTTTCCGGTGCTGGCAAAGGCCTTTGCGCTGGCCGCAAAGCCGTTGGCCGGTGAGCGCGGCGCTTCCTGACTTTCATCTTCGTAGTTGTAGTGCCGGTCGCCAAAGTCGCTGGCAGCGCCGGGTCGGCGGTTGAATGTATTCGGATAACCGGGAGTGGACCAGGCTGAGGATTGCGGCTTGACACCAAGATTTTCTATCAACGAGATGGGAACTTCTTCGAGGAAGCGCGAGGGGATGCTCCTTTCGGGGGCGTCGTTGCCGTATCTTCTCCGATAATGCGCGCGAGTAAGAATCAGCGAGTTCATAGCCCTGGTCATGCCGACGTAGCAGAGGCGGCGTTCTTCCTCGAGTTCGTCAGGATTATTGAGGGTGCGGGAGTGAGGAAAGAGACCCTCTTCGAGGCCGGCGAGAAAGACCAGAGAAAATTCCAGGCCCTTGGCGGCGTGCAGAGTCATCAGGGTAACGCGGGCCTCGGGATCGAACTGATCGGTATCAGAAGAGAGAGCCGCGTGGTCAAGGAACTCAGCCAAAGTTTCGCCGCGGGCTTCGGCGTCGTGCGCTGCGTTCGCCAATTCCTTCAGGTTTTCAATGCGACTGAATGCCTCCGGCGAACCTTCGGTTTCGAGCGCTTTGATATACCCGGTCCGGTCAATGAGAAAGCGAATCAGCTCGGGCAGTGTAGCAGCATCGCCGGGCGCTCTGAATCCGCTCACGCGCCCTTGCTCGTCAGCCGCGACTTCTTCCGCGTCCGACTCAAAATCGGGGTTAGGCGGGGCAGGACTCGCAGGCTTCGGCATGGTGAGAAATGGCCGCTTGGGTTGCGTGGCGAAGGGCGAAAAGCTGCCTGCGTCGAGAGACGGAAGTTGTGCCTGATCGGTCGATTCGCCAAAGTCGAAGCTGGTTGCGGATTCGGCGCTGTCTGAGTCGGCGGTCGCCGTCCCGAACTCGAAGCCGGTGTCGGCCTCCGATTCTGCTCCGGCGGCCACATCAGCTGAAAGCTTGCCGGCAAAGTCAGGGTCCATCATGGCCTGGGCATCGAGGATAAGCTGGCGGAAAGACTCAATGGCCATCAGCGCGCGAGTGGGAATGAGGCGGTTTGCGATCGCCGCGCTGAGCGCGTCCCAGGTCGATGCGCCTGTTTCGAGAGCCAGCCGCTCCAGCGTTTCGAGGGTTGTTTTGCCAATGCCGCGCGCCGGAATGTTGATCACCCTCTGCAAGGCCATCGAGTCGTGCGGGTTGCGGATAAGCCTCAGGTAGGCAAGCAGATCCTTGATCTCCGCGCGCTCATAGAAACTGAAACCGCCGACCATGGTGTAGCGAATGTTATAGCGGCGCAGCGCCTCCTCTACCAATCGCGATTGCGCGTTCGTGCGATAAAGTACCGCGCAGTGAGCCGCTCCGGGCTCGTGCGTTTCGGTCGTATCTCCCTGACGCAGAAAAGTCTGAATGCGGTCCGCAATGAAGAGAGCTTCGTTCTCGCCGTCGGGAGCTTCATAATAGCCGACCAGCGAGCCGCCTTGGCGATCGGTCCACAGCTTCTTGCCTTTGCGTTGCAAGTTGTTCGAGACTACAGCCCCCGCCGCTTCCAGAATGATCTGAGTAGATCGGTAATTCTGTTCCAGCCTTACGATGCGAGCGTTGGGAAAATCCTTTTCAAACTCCAGAATGTTGCGAATATCGGCGCCGCGCCAGGAGTAGATGCTCTGGTCCTCGTCGCCCACCGCGCACACGTTCTTGCGCTCGCCGGCCAGCAGCTTCATCAGCTCGTACTGCGGACGGTTTGTGTCCTGGTATTCGTCGATGAGCAGATAGCGATAGCGGTTCTGGTAGCGTTCGCGGGCCTCGGCGGAGACCTTGAGCAGCCGTACGGCCTCCAGCAGAAGATCGTCAAAGTCGAGAGCATTGCACTTGCGCAGTTCGGCCTTGTAGCCCTGATAGATGTGGGCAATGCGCTCGCTGTTGGGGTCTTTCGAGCTCAGGTAATAGTCCTGCGGATCGACCATGTGATTCTTGGCCCAGGAAATTTTGCCCAGCACAGTGCGCGGTGTGAGCTGCTTGGTGTCCATGCCCATGCGGCGCATGATCTGCTTCACGATGGCCTGCTGATCGTTCTCGTCGTAAATGGCAAATGAGCGGGTCAGGCCTTCACCGTTCACCTTCAGGGCTTCGATGTCGCGGCGCAAAAGGCGCACACAGAGCGAGTGAAAAGTACAGAGCAAAGGCTTGGCCAGCGAAGAGTGATCGAGCAGCCGATCAACGCGCGCGCCCATCTCGCTGGCGGCTTTGTTGGTGAATGTGACAGCGAGAATCGAGTCGGGTGCAATGCCTTTTTCGCGGATCAGCCAGGCGATGCGGCTGGTGATGACGCGAGTTTTGCCCGAGCCCGCCCCGGCAAGAATGAGCAGAGGTCCCTCGGTGGTTTCGACGGCGGCGCGCTGTTCGGGATTCAGATTAGAGAGCTGCGGCTGCAAAAGGCAAGTCCAGGCGGGAAGAGTCCTGTCTCTAGTGTACCGTTTATGGGAGTTCGGCGGGCGGAAGACGATTTCTTATGAGTTTAACGGTACTATGGGCGTGGTAGGCACAATCTGCATGCCCCGAGTCGGGATGAATCGAAACGTGCTCTGGCGAAAAGTATATAAAATAGATAATTTGCATAAATTCAATAAATTATCGATAATAGGGATTATGCAAACGATCTCCGCCACCAAGGCCAGCCAGAACTTTGCCGCCATGATTGATGCCGCTCAGCGGGAGCCTGTTAAGATTCAGCGCCATGATCGGGACGTAGCCGTCCTGATCTCTGCCGAGGACTATGCGCGACTGAGCAAAGATCCCTGGGCTGAGTTCAATCGTCTTTCGGCAGTTGCCGCAGAGCAGGCGCAGGCCAATGGACTGACCGAAAAGGCGCTCGCTGAGATTCTGGCCGACTGATGCCCCGTGCCGATCGACTGGTTCTAGACACGAACGTCGTCTTGAGCGGAATGCTCTTTCCGGGATCAACCCCGAGTATGGCATTGCTCAAGGCGCAGGCTGGCAAGGTGTTGGCGTCCGATCCAACATTGCTGGAGTTGGTCGAGGTCATGGGGCGTGTCCGTTTTGATCGCTACGTCGAGCGCAGTATTCGACAGCAGCTTGTGGCCGAATTCGCAAACGCCTGCGAAAGGGTCCAGATCACATATCCCATTCGCGCCTGCCGCGACCCGCGCGATGACAGATTTCTCGAGGTCGCGGTGCATGGCCGCGCCGATCTGATCATAACGGGCGACGAGGATCTGCTGGCGCTCAATCCCTTCCGTGGCATTCCGATTCTGATGCCTGCCGAGTACCTGCATCGCGCCTAGGTCGCCCCACTCGCAAGTTATCCTGAAGACACCATGACATTGCCAGAGAAGTCCGAAGTTCCCGGCGGTCACTCGCCGTTGCTGAGCACGAAGCACGCTCGCCGCGCGGCGGTTTACTGCGGATCGGCCAACGGAAACAATCCCGCCTATCTCGCCGAGGCTCGCGCGTTGGGTGAGGCGATTGCCTCCGCAGCACTGGGGCTGGTCTACGGCGGAGCGTCGGTCGGACTGATGGGCGCAGTGGCCAACGCGGCGCTCGCGGGTGGCGCTGAAGTGATTGGCGTGCTGCCCGAAATTCTGGTAGGCCGCGAAATTGCCCACCACGGGCTGACCCAGTTCGAGCTGGTTCCCACCATGCACGAACGCAAGGCGCGAATGGTCGAGCTGGCCGATGCGTTTCTGGTGCTGCCGGGCGGCTACGGCACCATCGAGGAATTGTTCGAGGTGGTCACCTGGGCGCAACTAGGCTTGCACGCCAAACCCGTCATCCTCATCAACACCGCCGGTTACTGGGACGGGCTGCTGGCATTTCTCGATTCCGCTGTGGCAGCCGGGTTTGTGAAACAGAAGAATCGTGATCTGCTGCTTGTGGCTCCCAACGCGAAAGAGGCTGTTGCGATGGTGGTTGCGAGAAGAGTATGAGTAGGCAAGTGCGATTGCCGTTACCGCTGCAGCAAGTCGATGGGCTTGGTGAAATCTGTGACGCGGATGTGCTGCGCCAGGGCCGGATGCTGGCGCTTGAAGACGAGGAACATCTCCCAGGCCACGCGGCGATAGCTGAAATGGCCGGCAGGACCTGAGCGAAGTTCGATGATGTACTGCGCCTCGGCGAAGTCCATTTTGAAGAGCGAGCGAATGCGCGTCGCGAGCGGCAGCAGATAGAGGGCGGATTGGGCGGCTTCAGGGGCCTGGCCAGCAGCGATCTGCGCGCTGGCGGCGTGAGCCTGCTTGACCGCGGATTGGAAATCAGAGAGAACGCCGGCTTCGGCCAGGATGCTGATGTCGGGACCAAGGTCGCCGGAGGTGGGAGTTTCATAGCCGTGCAGGGCTGTGAATGGCTGGATGATCTGCGTGCAGCGGCGATGGCGATGCATGTCGCGGAAGCCGCCGATGTCCATGAGAATGTCAAAGCGAAGCGCTGCTCCGGCGTGAAACGAGCGCAGGGCCTCGTCGTGCTTGCCGCGATGGCGCAGGCCTAGATCGATGATCTCGTTGATGCGCGACTCGGGCAGCGCGGCGACCAGGTCGCGAATCTGGCGGTAGGGGTGGTGGCTGGCCGAGTAAAGCAATGTCGAGGCCACTTCGACTTCAAGAGTTTCGGTGGGCTCGACCAGATCGACGACCGCGGCTGCGGCGATGGGCTGGCAGGCGAACAATTCGGCGGCGGCCTGGGTCAGTTCGGTCCGGGTCTGGAGATCGTAATCGTTGAAATGGGCGTACTTGACCAGGGTGGGCGCGCTGCGGAGTTCGCGGGTGAGAAGGCTGGCGGCCTCAGCGGCCAAATCCGGCTGGCCGGCCAGTTTTTCCACCAGCGCGGCCCCGGCCTGGCCGTTGACGTTCCAGGCCGCACCGGTTGCAGCTTCGCGGAGTTTGGTTCCCAGGTCGCGCACTTCGGCGACCGGGTGCGAGAGCAGCCGCGAGACCTGGGTCTCCAGCGTGCGAGCATTGACGATCTGACCGAGCGACGTGTTGGTCGCAAGCGGCAGCAGGTAGCGGGCCACATCGAAGGCGCGAGCTTTGAGGGTTCGCTCGTAGGCCTCGAGCTTCATCGTTTCCGGACAAGGAACGCGGCGGCGCAGGGCTTCAAGGGCGGCTGCCGTGGTGCGCTGGTAGGCGGCAAAAAGATTGGTAACGGTGTCGGAATAAAGCTTTGCGGAATTGGATTCTGAACCAAAGTCAGGAAAAAACCAACCGGATTTGAGAAAGTTTTGGTATCTTGTGGAGCGCTCCTGGCCGTCCCACCTCTGCTCGTCGACCAGAACGATGGCAGCCAGCAGGCTGAGCCGCTCGACCGCCATGGCGACATGCGCCAGGTCGGCGATAGAACGGTGACCGTATTGAAAATAAAAGGTGTTCAGGAATTGTTCGGCGCGTTGGCTGCTGATTTCCGCCAGCGACTCCCGCATCGAGAGAGCGGAGCGGGAGTACTTGGCCATGGCATAAGCCAGCACTTCGGGGTCAGCGCCGTGGACGGCAAAAACATCGGTCTGGTTCCGTGCGCCGGGGGGCAAAAAAGATTCACTGGACATAATTGAGGTCTCGCGAACAGAATACGGCATGGGGGTGGATTGAGGCGCGCATCCTCGATCCCGTTCCTACCGTCTACTAAATGAGGATTGAAGAACAATCCCGCCGGGGCGAGCGTCCGCGTGAATCTGTTCCACTGATCAAAGTTCTTTCGGAGATGAATCTCCAGCCTTCCGGGCCGTTCCTTTCATCGGAGCGAGAACCATAGCGACAGCCAAGACAGGAGCAAGCCAGTCATATGCAGGAGTTTCTGGTACGCACGTCGCACAAGCCGCGGCCCTTGCCGTCGGGTCGGTGGCTGATGAAACAGCGCTGGAACGACCTGCTCTTTGCCCACTGGCCGGTTCCCGCTTTGTCGCTTGCGCCGCTGGTGCCCGAGGGCTTGCAGGTGGACACGTTTCAGGGTTCGGCGTGGCTGGGAGTGATGCCCTTCTGGATCGATCGGATCAAGGTACGCGGCCTGCCCACGATGCCAGGAGGGCAGGGCTTTCCCGACTTAAGTCTGCGCACCTATGTCCGCGAAGAGCGGACGGGAACACTGGGAGTCTGCTGCTTGTCGCTCGATGCCAGCAATCTGCTGGCGGCGGCGTTGGGGCGCGCTCTTTACCGCTTGCCCTATCACTGGGCCGAAATGCGTCTCGAACAGCGAACCGAGCGGGAGTTTTCGTTCTATAGCCGTAGGCGGTTTGCCGACCGTCCCGTGGTCTTCAAAGCGCGTTACCGCGGACTGGGGCCATCGCGGCGGCTGGCGGAGAGCGGCGTCGGCACGCTGGAGTACTTCCTCATGGAGCGCCATTGCCTGTTCTCGAAGAATCATGCAGGCCAGGCCATCCGGGCCAATCTGCATCATGTATCCTGGCCGCTTGAAGAGGCCGAGGCAGAAATTGAGCGCAATGATTTGGCAGAGGCGCTGGGGATACGGCTTCCAAACCTCGAGCCGGTGCTGCACTATTCGCGGCGGCTGGCAGTTTATGTGTGGCCGGCAAAACTGGCGAGGCCGGCGCTTCTCACACGCCCGGTGACAGTCGCTGCTGCGCCCTCATGAGCTCGCCCTCACTTGGCTCGCAGCGCGGTCTTCTATCCGCATCTCTTCATTGACCAGAACTTCCTCCGCAAGACGGGTGATCAGGTCTTCTGGGTGAGCAGAGGGCCGTCCCATAAAGAATCCCTGTACTTCATCGGCTCCCAGTTTCCGCAGCATCCTCAGTTGCTCCAGGGTTTCCACGCCCTCGACGATCACCAGCATCCCGATATTGTGAGCCAGCATGATGAGCGTATGAACCATGGATTCGCTCTCCGGCCGCGTGCCCAATCCCCGAACAAACGAAGAGTCGATCTTCAGTGCGTCAAAGGGAAGCAGCGGTAGATAGCTGAGGCAAGAATATCCGGTGCCGAAATCGTCGATGGCCAGCCCCACGCCCAGGTCATGAAGACGATTCATGATCACGGTTGAGTCGTCGGGGTCTTTCATCATGACCGATTCAGTCAACTCAATTTGCAGCAACTCCGGCGGAAGCCCGGTCTCTTCCAGAACCGCGCTGACTTCTTCCACAAAGCCGCGGCGGCAGAACTGGATGTTGGAGACGTTGACCGCGACCTGAATCGGGTACGGCAAAGTCTTCCGCCACGTCACCGCATCCATACAGGCCTTTCTCATGATGTAAGCGCCTAAGCCCACAATCAGTCCGCTCTCTTCCGCGATGGGAATGAACTTGCCAGGCGGAATTGAGCCCAGTTCCGGGTGCGTCCAGCGCGCCAGAGCCTCAAACCGGGTCAGGCGGCTGCCGAAAAGTTCGAACTCCGGCTGATAGTGAATGGAGATTTCATTCCTTTGGACTGCCCCTCGCAACTGGTTCTCCAGGGTCATCCGCTCATGGAACAAGGAGCCGATCTCCGGCGTAAAGCGCATCAGCCGGTTCTTGCCTTCCCGTTTGGCCGCATACATGGCGCTGTCGGCTTGCTTCATCAACTCTTCGGCATCGTGCGCGCTCTCCGGATACACGCTGATGCCGATGCTGCCGCTGACCGCCACCTCGCGGTCCCCCACCATGAACGGGCTCGAGAGAGTCTCCAACAGTGTCTTCCCAACTCTCACCGCTTCCTCGCGTTCATGCAGATTGCCCAGGATCACCATGAATTCGTCGCCGCCGAGCCGCGCCACAACGTCTTCCTGGCGAACCCGCGAACGCAATTGATTGGCCACATGAATCAGCACCGCGTCGCCCACGCCATGGCCATGAGTGTCGTTGATCGCTTTGAAGCCATCCAGATCGAGATAGAGAAGGCCGATGATGCTGTCCGTCATTTTGGCCTCGGCAAAAAGCGAAGCCAGCCGGATCGAAATCATTCTGCGGTTGGGCAGGCCAGTCAGCGGATCGTTGAGCGAGTCGTGGACCGCCGCATCCTTGGCTTTTTGCAGTTCGGCCTGGTGGTGGCGCTGCTGCGTTACATCAATCGCAGTCGTCTCATAGACCATTCCCTCCGGCGTCTGCACCGGCGATATATTCACCAGCAGATAAACCAGTGCGCCATCGTCACGGCGAAGAATGGTTTCGTAATTTCTCAACGTGTCTTCATGAGAGATTTGACGTATCTGCTCTCGTTGTTCCGGGTTGGCATGAAAATCCCAGAAGGAACGCCCGGTCAGTTCCTCATGGGTTTGAAGCCCGAGCATTTTGACAAATGCCATATTGTAGTCAACGATGACTCCATCCGGACGCCAGCGGAATACAGCCGCAAGATTACGCTCAAACAGCCGCCGATACCTGGTCTCCAATTGCAGTTCATTTTCCAGCCGCACGCGATTGATGGCCGTCTGTTTCCGCACCGTCCGCCGCAGCATCGCGATCCAGATGACGGTGGCGATGACGCAAACGCCCATCAACCCCAAAATGCTCAACACATGCCGGAAAGTAAACCATCCGGTTTGACTAAGCACCACCATGTCGGAGGGCGATTCAATCAGAAGCTGAAACGATTCGGGCTGCTCCGGACTCCGGTTTCGAATCACCGCCACGCCGGTCAACTGCAGAAGTGCATCGCCGGAGAGGCCCACCACCTCACGTGAATCTCTTTTATTTGACAGAACTGCGGTGAAGCGCTGCTTCCCATCCTCCAGCAGGTATTCAACCTGCGTCGAATTGGTTTTCTGACTGATCAGGCGAGCCGTCAGGCGCACCCGCCAACCACTGAAAGAGCGGGTAGTCACTTCCGCGGCGGTTACATCGAGCGGAACGATGACACCATTCCCCTGGGTGGGTGCAACGCGAACCGTCGAATCAGAGAGCATCAGGCCGGATAACTCTCCATGGCAGGGGAAGCCAACCACGTCCACCACTCTGCCCGCCTGAAGAAACGCCGCGCTCGCGGTCTCGCCGCTGATGGCGCCAGAACCATCCTGGATCATGAATCGTCCGGCAGACTCCCAGGTCACGGTGCCGCGCACGTGAAGGGCATGAACAAAGCGTCCGTCCGCATACGTCAGGCGCAAGCTGCCGATGGGAGTTGGCGAGGATGAGAAGGGATCTTTCGATGCCGGGTCCAGAACTTCAATGTCTTCCAGGCCATTGGCAAATAACTGCGCCGCGACGGGCCTGTTTGCGGCGTCCAAGTGAACACCGCTCACGCCTCTGACCCGCACCGTCGAGCCGATCAGCAGTTGCGCCGCGGGACTGTCCGCGTGAGGCGCAACCACCCACGCCGTGGCATTGCCATCGACGATGCGGAAACAGATACGTGTCCAGGTCTTGTCGCAGGCTCGCAGCACGCCTTGGGTCGACACAACTTGACTATCCGCCGCGCGACTGTTCAGCTCAGTGACGCTTTTTTGAATCGGCTTGACGGGCAATCCATGGCCGATCACCTGAATCTCCGGGTGAACCACAACTGGCTTGGTGTCTCCCGCGCCCGTTATACCGTCCACCAGTACGCTCGTTCCAGAAGGATACAGGGCACTTGTGCCATGTACGTTGATATAGATTGATCCGGTTGAATCTTTAATAAACAACAAACCCCACTCGGGATCGGAATACGTCACGACGCCCTCAAGTTCAACCGGGAGCGCCTGCCGGGCCTGGGCATTGCTCAGGCTTTCGACCTCATGCACCGATTCCAGTTGTAACGGCAGGTGACGCCGGATCGGAATGGAGGCCGATGGCCCGGGCTTCAAAACTTGAATATCGGAGAATTGATTGAGATAGATCAACGCGCTGTCGCGGTTGCCATCCTTTGCATAGTGACTGCCGCTGACGCCTTTCACCTTCACCGTGGCGCCGATGAGCCGGTGGGAGGCAGCGCTTTCGGGCGCCTGAAGAACCAGCCACGCCTTCGCCCCTTTATCGGAAATGAAGTAACAGACGCGATCGATATTCGTGTCACACGGTTCCAATACGCCTTCCGTCTCGACAAACTGACCCTCTGACTTTTTATTGTTAAGTTCTTCCAGGCTTCTCCGTTCTGGTAAAGGAGGTTTCCCGCGGCCCAAAACCTTGATGTTGGGATGCGTTATATACGGATATACGGGCCCCGGACTTGTTTCGCCGCTTATGTGAACACGCGTACCGAAAGGGTATCGGATGGTTGTGCCATGAACATCGATATAAAGCGATCCGGTCGTGTCGTGAAAAAAAAACGCGCCCCACTGGGGATCGGAATACGTGACCACTCCATCCAGTTCAACAACGTACGCCGGTCCAGCCTCGGCATTGGCCAAGTTTTGAAATTCATGCACCGTTTGCATTGAATACTGGTGCGCCGGCGGAGTGCTCTGCTGCGAGAGGGCGCTGAAAG
The DNA here is from genome assembly GCA_049513195.1 of Occallatibacter sp. Lineage (GTDB taxonomy): Bacteria > Acidobacteriota > Terriglobia > Terriglobales > Acidobacteriaceae > Telmatobacter. Next base: position 26,678 of record JBEKWJ010000028.1, on the reverse strand, counting down.
AACAGAGCAGGATCAAAAGAAGACAGGCGGGAACCGGCCCACGCGAGGCTTTTGGCCCACGAGGCGAGCTGTTGCGCGTTGTCGATCCATTCATGGAGACCCCGGCTTCCCAGTACCGGAATTTTTGCCGGCGCTGCTTCGCAAACACAAATCCACTTATCCTATCGGTAATTTGCGCGGATATCTTTATGCGCGCTGCGTCAATTTGGCACAAGGTGCCTGCCTGGGGTCTGCAAATGCGGGTAGGGGACTAAAATAATTTATGTCCGCTGGGGCCTGTTGCGCCGTAGTGCGCATTGCGCGGGCCGCGAATCAAATGAAAGAATCTTCGTCCCTCCGCGGGGCATCCGCGAGAAAGCAAGGAAATTCATTGAAGAATCCAGCAGCCAAGTACTCGTCCACCCGCGCCGTGCCGTTGATTGACCGCGCCTGGCCGGGCAAGACCATTGACCGCGCGCCCATCTGGTGCAGCGTTGACTTGCGTGACGGCAATCAAGCGTTGATTGATCCCATGGATGCCGATCGCAAGATCAGAATGTTCGATCTGCTGGTGCGCCTGGGATTCAAGGAAATTGAAATCGGATTTCCTGCCGCTTCCCAAACGGATTTTGATTTCTGCCGCGATTTGATCGAAGGCGGGCGCATTCCGCCCGATGTAACGGTGCAGGTTCTGACCCAGGCCCGCGAGCACCTGATTCATCGCACCTTCCAGGCGCTCAAAGGCGTGCCTCGCGCCATCGTGCACGTCTACAATTCAACCTCTACCGTCCAGCGCGAGGTGGTCTTCAGGCTGGACCGCGAAGGCGTCAGGAAAATCGCCGTCCAGGGCGCCGAATTGCTTCAACAGATCGCGGCAAGTTATCCCGGAACCGAGTGGATCTTCGAGTATTCTCCAGAGAGCTTCACCGGAACCGAGCTGGATTACGCGCTGGAGATTTGTGAGCATGTGCTGGCTGTTTGGAAGCCGACACCGCAGCATCGCGCCATCATCAATCTCCCGGCCACGGTCGAGAATTCCACCCCGAATATCTACGCCGACCAAATCGAGTGGTTTGGCAGGAATATCAAAAACAGAGATTCAATCATCCTCAGCGTGCACCCCCACAATGACCGCGGCACGGCAATTGCGGCGGCGGAGTTGGCGCTAATGGCAGGGGCCGATCGCGTCGAAGGCACACTCTTCGGCAACGGCGAGCGCACCGGCAATGTGGATATTGTGACCCTGGCCCTCAACATGTACACGCAAGGCATCGACCCAGGTTTGGATTTCTCCGATATTCCCGGCGTCATCGAATGCGCCGAGTCTTGCACTCAGTTACCTGTGCATCAGCGGCATCCATACGCCGGTGAGCTGGTCTTCACAGCCTTCTCCGGCTCCCACCAGGATGCCATCAAAAAAGGATTCGCTGTGCAGGCAGGCAAAGCCCTGTGGGAAGTCCCCTATCTGCCTCTGGACCCCAATGATATTGGCCGCACTTACCAGGAGATCATTCGCGTCAATAGTCAGTCGGGCAAAGGTGGCGTGGCCTATCTGCTGGAGCGCGATCATAGCGTTCGCTTGCCGCGAAAACTGCAGATTGAATTCAGCCGGGTGATTCAGAAGATCAGTGACCAGACAGGCCGCGAGGTCCGACCCGCGGAGATATGGGAGTCTTTTCAGGCCGAATACATTCATCAGCAAAGCCCGCTCACCTGTGTTCAATATTCCGATCACTCAATGGCGGGAACGGCAACGATCTCGGCGACTGTCAACGAAAACGGTGTGGAACACCTGATCGCCGGCCAGGGCAATGGCCCCATCGATGCCTTTGTCGGAGCCATCAATGCGGAGTTGGGCCTTGGCCTCCGCGTGCTGGATTATCAGGAGCAATCCATCAGCGAAGGTGCATCGGGAACCGCGATGGCATTTGTCGAAATACAATTCGAAGAATCGGAATCGGTATTTGGCGTAGGAACCAATCCCAATATTGTGACCGCTTCGCTGGATGCCATTCTCTGCGCCGTCAATCGCGCCATCAGCCAGGGAAGAGTTGCATTGCGGCCTGAGAAGGCCACATCGGCCCATTTATAATTGGGTTCGAAAGGGCGCACAGACGGCGCAGAGGATCAACGAACATATGGCGGATTTGCAAGGTAGAATTGCGCTGGTCACCGGAGCGGCGCAGGGCATTGGACGCGCGATCGCACTGGAACTGGCAAAGGCCGGAGCAACGCTCGCGGTGGCCGACATCAACGAAGTCAAACTCGCGCTGGTTGCCTCCGAGATTGAAGCGGCTGGCGGCACGGCGGCAGCCTTCAAGCTGGATGTTTCAAGCCAGGAATCCATTGAATCCGGCGCCAAAGCGGTGCTCGACAAGTTCGGCAAGGTGGAAGTCCTGGTGAACAACGCCGGCATTACCCGCGACGCGTTGATGATGAGCATGAAACGCTCGGACTGGGACTTGGTCATCGCCATCAATCTGACCGGGCCGTTTCTGCTGACACAGGCCCTGCTGCGGCCCATGATCAAGAATCGCTGGGGACGGATTGTGAATATGGCGAGCGTAGTGGGCCGCGCCGGCCAGGCCGGCCAGGTGAACTATGCGGCATCCAAAGCCGGTCTGATCGGAATGACCCGTTCGCTGGCGCGCGAAGTGGCTTCGCGCGGCATTACTGTGAACGCTGTCGCTCCGGGCTACATCGAAACACCCATGACCGCGGTGCTTGACGAGAAGGTGAGCGCGGCCATGCTGGCCAATATTCCGCTGGCCCGGCGTGGGACCGACCTCGATGTTGCGCAGGCGGTCAAGTTTCTGGCCTCCGATGCGGCCTCCTACATTACTGGACATGTGCTCGATGTGAACGGTGGAATGTTCATGGGCGGATGAAGTTCAGACCCGGCATCCCCGTGGAGTGGTTGCGCCGGTAATCTCCCCTCACGTTATGCGTCCACCCCGCCGATAGGATATCCGGGGTGGCACGCATGGCGACGAACGCTGCACAGCCCCCGAAAGCGCAGTCCCTTATTTCTGAGATTCCAGACGCGCTGCGTTATGTGGCGCGTCAGCCGATCCTGGATCTGCGCGGACGGGTGCATGGCTACGAATTGCTCTTTCGGGCGGGGCCAGAGGCGGCTTTTCGCGGCGACGGCGACATGGCCACCCGCACCATGCTCGACAATACGGTGATCTTCGGTCTGGAAAAGCTCACCGGCGGATTGCCGGCCTTTGTAAACTGCACGCGTGAGGCGCTGATCGGGGATATGCTCCGCGTGCTTCCTTCCGGCATGACCGTCCTTGAGATTCTGGAAAACCTCGAGCCCACGCCCGATCTGATCGTCGCCTGCAAAAAGCTGAAAACCGAGGGATTCCGGCTCGCGCTCGACGATTTTACCTGGAAACCGAAGTTCGACCCGCTGGTAGCAATCGCCGACTACGTCAAAGTGGATTTTATCCAGACCGGCTTCCAGGAGCGGCAGAGTCTGCTCAAGCGGCTGCATGGCGTCACCTTGGCGCTGATCGCCGAAAAGATTGAATCGCAAGAGGAGTACAGGCAGGCCTGCAAAGAGGGCTTCACGCTTTTTCAGGGATACTATTTCTGCCGCCCGGCCCTGTTGGAGAACCGCAAGATTCCCGCCAATAGCTTCTCCCACATCGAAATCATGCAGCATCTGCGGGGCGATGTGCTCGACGTGCGCAAGCTGACCGCATTGCTCAAGCGCGATGCCTCGCTGACCTACCGCCTGCTGCGCCTGGTCAATTCGCCCATGTGCGCCATGCGCCAAGAGGTGCGCTCCATTCAGGCGGCGTTGCTCGCCGTCGGCGAAGACGCCTTCCGCCGCATTGCTATGCTGGCCATCGCCAGCGAAATGAACTCCGGGCGACCGGCAGAGATTCTGCGCATGGCCTTTGTCCGCGGGCGATTCTGCGAACTGGCCGCCGGGTTGGGCACGCTCGATCCTACCGAGCAATATCTGCTGGGAATGATGAGTCTGCTGCCGGCGATGCTGCGCCTGCCCATGCAAGAGCTCGCCCCGGCATTGCCCCTGCGCGAAGAGATTCGCGACGCACTGCTGGGCAAGGCCACTCCCGAGCGCAGCCTGCTGCAATGGCTCGAGAGTCACGAACTCGCCGAATGGGATGATTGCGATGCGGTCGCCCTTGCCAACGGCCTTGACCAGGAGCTTCTGGCGGCGTGCTATGCCGAAGCCATGCTGTGGGCGGAGGATGCGGTTCTGTCGGCTGGTTGATGCCCTATCTGGGTTGCGAAGCCGGCGCGGGGGCGCTGTCGCGCGGTAACGTTGGCGCAGCCCCCGGCCGCATCCCCATCAGCGAAACCACCGTCGCCACAAACATCCCGTTCTTCACTGCGCCATCCACGTGAACCACGTCGCCCACGTGAACGTCGGCCAGAGTGATCGGCTCGCGATGCTTGCGGAACGTGGTGTTCTCGTCGGCTACAAAGTCGTGGGCGGCGTTGTCGAACGCGCCCAGAATCGTAACCTTGGTTTCGTCGATCGCTGTCACCTTGCCCATCAGCATGGTCTTGCCGTAACTAGCCTGCATCTCGCGCATCTGTCTGGCGCGCTCCGGCGCAATCTGCAAAATCACCGCAGCGCCCACCGACTTGGCAGCCGCATCCACTTCGCCCAGAGCGCCAATCGCGTCGCCGACTTTGATGTCTGCGGGCTTAATTGCCTGCGGAGGAATGCCGCCCTCGCCCCCTTCGCCGCGCTGCCGGATCATCTGTTTCAAAATCCGGGTGTTGACGCTGAAGTGGATAGTATAGGTTTCTCCCGCGTCGGTCTTGATGATGTAGTGGTCAGCGCCAATTTGAGTCACGACTCCAGCGATGCCATCTCCGCCGCCCATGCCTGCTTCACCCCATCCGCCTCGTCCACCATGCCCACCGCGCTGGCCCTGAGTCTGCGTTTGAGGCGTGGGCGAAGTCACAGGCGCATCCTGTGCAGAATCGGCCATGGTGAGCGCGAGAGCAACGGCGATTACAGGCAAGAGACGAAATTTCATGACAACTCCATTTCGATATAAAAAGCCACTTGCAAAATTCAGAGAGGAGCGCAAGAGGCGTCAGGGCACGACTTTAGTCGTGCCGTAAGTGCGTTGAAATGAGCGGGGTTTTAACCCCTGGGGAGAGTTATCTCTCGTGATTCCATCAGTGCATTTTTGCAGGTGGCTCAAAGAAACCGGCAGCCAGTCCCTACATGCTTAGACGGGCGACCCCTGGCCAAAGACGACAACACCCGGATTGAAGTGAGTCCGTTCCGCTATGAGTGATTCGGCAACTGAATACCGTGGCTATGCCCCATCCATTCCCACGTTTTTTGTGGGAATAGGTGGCAAAGACTGTCACTCTTTTCTTGCCGGATCATTGGAGCTTCGGCGCATCCACCCGCACCAGCAGCAGGTCGTGGCTCGCGATCTCGAGCGGTTCGTTGTCAGTCAACTCCACCATCTTGCCCGTCCACAAATCCTTGCCCGCCTGTGTTCCGGCCAGGCCGAGTTTGCGCAGGTTCAGGTGGAATGGATGGGTTGCATAGCGGTCACTGCCGACGTTCACCACGGCAATGGCCAAAGCACCGCCTGCCAGATGCCGGGTCCAAACTTCGACTTCGCCGTCTGAATAAGCCCGCGCGCCCTGCATGCCCAGCGGGTCTTGATCGATGGCGATCACGTCGCGATTGGTGAGAATTGCCTTGATCTCCGGCTTCATGTTCGGTATATCGTTGCCCGCCAGCAGAGGCGCGGCCAGCATCGCCCACAGCGAAAAGTGTGTGCGGTTTTCAGCCAGGGAGAGCTTGCCGTTGCCCACTTCCAGCATGTCCGGATCGTTCCAGTGGCCGGGTCCGGCATAGCTCTCAAGGCCATCCTGTTGGCTGACGATGGCATAAATGCGATCCCACTCCGGCGTGATGTCGCCGGTGGTGCGCCAAAGGTTGCCGCCAACCGAGGGTCCCCACTCCCACACCGCGTCCCAGCCGTATTGGCAGAATGAATAAACGATGGGCCGCCCGGTCGCCTTCAGAGCTTTGTCCATCTTGGCGTAAGCGGCAATCATAATCCGCATCTGAGCAGCGTGGTCGTTGGGTGCCTGCTTCTCCAACACATCGCCGATAAAGCTGCAAAGATCGTACTTAAGATAGTCGAAGCCCCACTCGGCGTAGAGCCGCGCATCTTGCTCCTCGTGGCCCAAAGAGCCGGCATAGCCGCCGCAGGTCTTCGACCCAGGCGATGAGTAGATGCCGATCTTGAGCCCCTTCGAGTGCACATAATCGGCCAGCGCCTTCATGTCCGGGAACTTGGCGTTCGAGTGCAGCACGCCGTTCGCATCCCGCTCACCCTCCCACGTGTCGTCGATGTTCACATAGACGTAACCAGCATCTTTCATGCCGGTAGCCACAAGCTGATCGGCGGCGTCGCGAATGTCCTTGTCTTTCACGTTGCCGGCAAAGTGGTTCCAACTGTTCCAGCCAATCGGCGGCGTCTGCGCCACCATCTGCGGTGCGGCGGGCGTTTGCGATCCGGCAATGACAGACGAAAGGGCGAAGACGGCGAGGGAGAGTGAAGCGAAAGCGCGCATGAAAAGTTCCTTCCGAATAAGCTATCAGACGAAATTTTAAGCCCTTGGCGCAGTCTTCGGCAATTGCAGAAATCGCCAGCGCCTTTCGCGATTACAGAAGATTACCTTCTCAGGGCGCACAATCGAAGCATGAACAACCACGTCAGGCACGGGCTTTTACTATTCCCTATTCCCTATTCCCTATTCCCTGTTCCCCGCCTGACTTGCGGCTGACACACGACAGTCTTCACGGTCGCTGGGCGCAGGCGACGCGCGGAATGCCTTGCAGGTCAGGAACGAACTCGATCTGGCCGAAACCGGAGCCGGTGAGCAAATCGGCAATCGCAGGCGATTGGTCATAACCGATTTCGAGAACCAGAAAGCCGCCGGAAACGAGCGCATCAAAGGCCGCGGGGATGAGACGGCGGTAAATATCAAGTCCGTCGTCGCCAGCAAAGAGCGCCAGCGCAGGCTCGAACTCACGCACTTCGACAGCTAAAGTTGCGCGGTCCGTCTCCGGCACGTAAGGGGGATTGGAGACTACGAATTCAAACTTCTCTCCAGCAACCGGAGCAAGCAGGTCACCTTGCAAGAAGCGGATTTGATCGGAATAGCCGAGCCGTTCGGCGTTGCTGCGGGCAATGTCAAGAGCGGTGGGTGAAATGTCGATTGCGGTGATCTCAATCTCCTGCCAATCGTGTGCGATGCCTATGGCGACGGCGCCCGAACCGGTGCCGACATCTACGATGCGCGGTGCCTGAGATGTGGCGTTCGTTTTAGACTCTATCTCTTCGGAACTGGTTGTGATAGCTGCGCTATGCCACTTGTGAGGAGATATTTTGCGGAGTTCAATAAAATGACCTGATCGCGGCAGAAATACTGGCACCAACCGCGTTACGTGCTCCACTAGCAGTTCCGTCTCCGGCCGCGGAATCAGCACATGCGGTGTAACTTGAAACGGCATCCGGTAGAACTCCGTTTCTCCAGTGAGGTACTGGATTGGCTCGCCATGAAAGCGGCGTTCGATCAATGTACGATAATTGGAAATTTCGACTTCAGTAAGCACCTTATTGGCGTGCACCATCAGCCAAACTCTATCTTTTCCGAGTGCATGAAGCAGCAATAACTCCGCGTCCGCGCGGGCACGGTTACTGTGAGGTCCGCTTGAGAGGCGCGTCGCGCCGTCGCGCATGATATTGCGAAGTGAGAGCATCGAATGGATCAGGCCGCTGTGCTATCGGCCTTCAGTTGCTCCGCCTGGTAGTGGGTGATGAGCGCATCGACGATGAGCTGCAAACGGCCTTCCATCACCTGATCGAGCTGATGCAGCGTCAAGCCAATGCGATGATCCGTGAGCCGGTTCTGCGGAAAGTTATAGGTGCGAATCTTCTCGCTGCGGTCGCCTGTGCCAACCTGCTGTTTGCGCTCTTTGGCCAGCTCCGCGTTCTGCTTGTCCATCTCCTGCTCATAAAGCCGCGATCGCAACACGCGCATTCCTTTTTCGCGGTTCTTGATTTGCGATTTTTCGTCCTGGCAACTTACCACTGTGTTAGTCGGAATGTGAGTAATGCGCACCGCCGAATAAGTCGTATTGACCGACTGGCCGCCGGGACCGGAGGAACAAAAAGTATCGATGCGAATGTCCTTGGCTTCGATCTTTACGTCCACCTCTTCAGCCTCGGGCAGCACAGCCACGGTGATCGCGGAGGTATGCACGCGGCCCTGCGTTTCAGTGGCCGGAACGCGCTGCACGCGATGCACGCCGCTCTCCCACTTCATCTGCGAGTACACGTGATCGCCCTCGATGATGGCAATCACTTCCTTATAGCCGCCCACGCCCGATTCGGACATCGACAGCAACTCGATCTTCCACTTGTGCTGCTCGGCGAAGCGCTGATACATGCGGAAGACCTCCGCGGCAAAGAGCGAAGCCTCATCGCCGCCGGTGCCGGCGCGGATTTCGAGAATGACGTTCTTCTCGTCGTTGGGATCTTTGGGCAGCAGCATGATTTTGATTTCTTCTTCGAGGATCGGTTCGCGCGGAGCAAGCTGGGCAATCTCTTCGTCGGCCATCACACGCAAATCGGGATCGTTCTCGGCCAGCATTGCGCGGGCCTCGGCCAGACCCCGGCGTACCACTTTCAACTCGCGAAATTTCATCACCGGAGATTCCAGGTCGCTGAGCGCCTTGCCGGCCTTCTGATATTTTTCACGGTCATTGACAATTTCGGGCAGCGAAAGTTGGGCGGAGAGCTCTTCGTAGCGCTGCTCCATCTGTTGTAAGCGATCAATCATGGAAAACTCCTGGTCACGGCATGAAATTCTTACGCCCGTGCGCTGATGCGTTATTGATTCTCTTTTGGGGAAACCGAAAATAGGCAGACAACATTATTGGCGGCGAGCGCCGCTAGAGGTGAGACGAGATGGGATGATGGAGGGCCATGCTTCTTCCTATTCTAGCGCGAAATCAACAGAATCAGAGCAACGGATTCACGAACTTTACTCGTACTTCAATGCGCGTGCCCGTGGTGGTGTTCGGCCCTCTGCTCGCCGCACATCTCTTCCATGGGTACCACGCAGCCCTCGAGTTCCATGCAGTCCATATGCTCGAACTGGACGGTGGTGTGGTTGATGTGGAAACGCTCGCGGAGCAGGTGGTTGAGCTTGGCCAGTATGCAGGCGCTCTCGGATGGGGGGATATCGGCGATGGTGACGTGGCAGGCCATGGCGCTGGAGTTCGAGCCAAGACACCAGACGTGCAGGTCGTGCACGTTGACAACGCCCTCGACTGCGTCCATTGCCGCGCGAATCTCCGTAAGCGAAATGCCACGGGGGGTGCTTTCGAGCAAGATGTTGAAGGTTTCGCGCAGGATATCGAAGCTGGTCCAGAGGATGAGCCCTGCGATGAGTAGCGAGAGAACCGGGTCGATCCAGTTGTGGCCAGTGAGCAGAATGCCAGCGCCGCCGGCAATAACGGCGGCTGTCGAAAGCGTATCGCCGGCCATGTGAAGAAAGGCTGAACGCAGGTTCACGTCGCGGGCTACGCCCCAGAGCAAAGCCGCGATCACGCCGTTCATCACCACTCCCGCAGCGGCCACAACAATCATCAACCGGGGCTGCACGGCGACAGGGGCCGAGAGCCGGTGGATGGCCTCAACGGCGATCCATAGGGAGATGACGATGAGCGATGCCGCATTGATAAAAGCAGCCAGCACACCGGCCCGCTGGTAGCCGAAGGTCTTCGAGGGGTCTGCCGGGCGGGATTGAAAGTAGACGGCGGCGAAGCTGAGCAGCAGGGCCAGAAAGTCCGAGGCGTTGTGGCCAGCCTCGGACAGTAAAGCCAGCGAGTGAGCGCGCAACCCCGCCACCAGGGTGACCACCACATAAGCGAGCGTGGCCACGAGCGAAAAGCGCAATACGGATTGAGTCCTGCTTGCGCCGGAAGGCGCGGCGTGGACGTGCATAGAAATAGTGTACCGGGAACCGCAGGCGCCTACTCGTTGGCTTCGATGCGCCGCCCGTGCGACTCCTGCACCGCGCGCGTATTCATGCGGAAGAGCGACGCGAAAACGCGCAACTGATCGCGGCTCAAGGTCAACTCCTGCTCGAAGACGAACCAGCGCACACCCTCGGTGCAGGGCGGATAAGTCAGCGAGCCAGTGTAGGTCCAGTAGCCGCGATCGGCGGGCAAAAGACCTCCTGCGCTTACCATCTCGTCAACCTTTTCGGATGCTCCCGCGGTTCTGGGCAGATGAGGCCAGAGCGTGGCCAGCACGGCATTCGGGCTGCCCATCTCTTCCGCCAGTCGCACCGCCACGATGGCCAGCTTGCCGTCAGCACTCTTGTGGACCAACTGAACGCTCATGTCGGTCACTTTGCCCTTTACCGCCTCCTCGCCCGGATGGTGAAAGAGGAACTCGACCAGGTCGTAGCGCACTCCTCCGGCTACGATGTAGCTGCCAGCGTCCACATGGGCCACAATGGTGTTGCCGTTGTTCACGAGCGTGATCGGTCCGGCGATGTAGTGGAATTCGATAGGCTGCAGCGCCTTGTTCAGGCGTGCGCCGCGAATGTCGAGTGGCGACTGCTCATGGGCTTGGGAGCAGGCTTTGTACGCAGGGTCGAGCTTGCCCCAGACAAGCGGACCGCTTTTGCCTTGATAGCTCCAAGGAGCCGTATTTGGATCGGTGGATTGCGCGGCGGCCACAGTCGCGATGCCCAGTGCTAGAACGGCAAGTGCAGAAAAACGCATCGATTGCTCCTTACGAAAAAGACGCGCAGCGCGCTAGAGAGCATTCTAAGGCATTTGCGGCAAGGCTGTACCCAGATCATCCCCTCGGTCTGCAACTGCTCGCTTTTGGAGACCGGGGATCGTGCGCCAACCCCGCCAACTCCGATCCCTACGCCATAGCCTCTTTACTCATCGGCTCAAAGTGCAACTGGTTCGTCTGCCGGTCCACATTGATGCGCACATGAGCGCCATGCAACACCTCGCCGTTCAAAATCTTGATCGCCAACGGGTCTTGAATCATGCGCTGCAGAGCCCTCTTCAACGGACGCGCGCCATACGCCGCATCCGATCCAGCAGCCAGAATCAATTGCCGCGCCGGCTCCGTCAGTTCGAGAGAAATTTGACGGTCTTCCAGCAGCTTTTCTAACTCCTCCAGCCGCAGGTCGAGAATCTTGCTCATCTGCGCCACGCCCAGCGGACGGAAGATCACAATGTCATCCACGCGATTCAAAAACTCCGGCCGGAAATGTTCCCTCAGCACGCGCATCACCGACTCGCGAGCCATATCAAAATCATGCTCAGTCTTGAGCGCGTCGGTAATCAGCATGGCAGCGCCCAGGTTTGAAGTCATAATTAAGACAGTATTTTTAAAATCAACAGTGCGTCCCTTGGCATCGGTCAATCGGCCATCATCCATGACTTGCAAAAGAATATTGAATACATCCGGATGCGCCTTTTCGATTTCGTCGAAAAGTATCACTGCATAGGGTCTGCGCCGCACAGCTTCAGTCAACTGCCCGCCCTCGTCATAGCCCACATAGCCTGGAGGCGCGCCAATCAGCCTTGCCACCGCGTGCTTTTCCATATACTCGCTCATGTCAATGCGAATCATCGATTGCTCATCGTCGAACATGAATTCAGCCAGCGCCCGCGCGGTCTCCGTCTTGCCCACGCCCGTCGGACCAAGAAAAATAAACGAACCAATCGGCCGTTTCGGGTCGCTCAACCCCGCCCTCGAACGGCGAATCGCATTGGCTACTGTGGTCAGAGCCGCGTCTTGGCCGATCACTCGATCGCGCAGTCTCTTCTCCATTTCCACAAGTTTTGTAACTTCACCTTCTAACATGCGCGACACGGGAATCCCCGTCCACTTACTCACGATGCCGGCAATATCTTCTTCATCGACCTCTTCTTTCAACATGCGAGTCACATTTGAGCTGCCATCCTGCAGCGCACTCAGTTTCTTTAACTCAGCTTCAAGTTTGGGTAACTCGCCGTACTGAATCTGGGCCGCGCGTTCGAGCATTCCCTTGCGCGTCTGCTCCTCGGCCTCAAAACGCAGCGCTTCGATCTTCTTCTTCACCTCGCTGATGCGGCTAATCGCATCGCGCTCATGCGTCCAGCGCGAACGCAACGCCGTAATCTTCTCCTTCAGAGATCCCAACTCGCGGTCCACGTGGTTGCGGCGCTCAATGCTGTTTGAGTCCGTCTCGCGCTTCAGCGCGGCGCGTTCAATTTCCAGCGACGTAGCCTCGCGCTCCAGTTGATCGATTTCCGTCGGCACCGAACCAATCTGAATAGCCAGGGAAGCCGCAGCCTCGTCGACTAAGTCGATAGCCTTGTCAGGCAAAAATCTGTCGCTGATGTAACGATGCGAAAGCGTAGCCGCAGCCACAATTGCCGAGTCCTTGATGCGCACGTTATGGTGCGCCTCATAACGCTCTTTCAGGCCGCGCAGAATCGCAATGGTGTCTTCGACGTTCGGCTCGCCGACATACACAATCTGAAAACGCCGCTCCAACGCCGCGTCCTTCTCAATATATTTTCGGTACTCATTTAATGTAGTCGCGCCGATCGCCCGCAGTTCGCCGCGCGCCAACGCCGGCTTGAGCATATTGCTCGCGTCGATGGCTCCTTCGGCCGCGCCCGCGCCCACCAGCGTGTGCAACTCGTCAATGAAGAGCACAATCTCGCCATTCGATTCTTCAATCTCTTTCAGCACCGCCTTGAGCCGGTCCTCAAACTCGCCGCGATACTTTGCCCCGGCCAGCATCGATCCAAGATCGAGCGAGATCAGGCGCTTGTCTTTCAGGCTCTCCGGCACGTCGCCCGAGACAATGCGCCGCGCCAATCCCTCGGCAATCGCCGTCTTGCCCACCCCGGGTTCGCCAATCAGCACCGGGTTGTTTTTTGTGCGACGGCTCAACACCTGAATCACGCGGCGAATCTCTTCGTCGCGCCCAATCACCGGGTCCAGCTTGCCGCGCCGCGCCAGCTCAGTAAGGTCTTTGGCATATTTTTCCAGCGCCTGAAACTTGCCTTCGGGATTCTGATCTGTCACCCGCTGCGAGCCGCGCACGGCAGTGAGAGCCTTCAGAATCGCCTCGTGCGTCGCGCCCACGGCTACTAGCGCATCATGCGCAGCTTCATTTTTTCCGTGTGCCACGCCCAGCAATAAATGTTCGGTCGAAACGTACTCGTCCTTGAAGTTGGCCGCCTCGCGAAAGGCCTGGTCCAGGACTTTATTGAGCGCCTGGCTCAGGCTGGGCTGCGCAGCCGCACCAGCCACTCGAGGCAGTTTCTCCTCGACCTGATGCAGGTCATGCTCCAGCCGTTCGGTGGGAACGCCAATCTTGCCCAGCACAGAAGGAATCACGCCTTCGCGGTCTTCAATCAACGCCAGCAAAAGATGCACCGGCAGCACTTCCGGGTTCCCAAGTTCGGTCGCCCGCGCCTGCGCCTGCTCCATCGCCTGCTGCGACTTAACGGTAAGTTTTTCCCAACGAATAGCCATGAATTAGCTCCTAGCTGCTAGCCTCTAGCTCGTTTCCGCCAGTTGCCAGACTTCAGCCCGCTACAAATACTGATTTCCCTGCACATCGCAAAGTATCAAAATAAAGCGCCGGGAGAGCAGACGATTACTGCCTCCCGGCTCAGCACACTCAAACTGCCAACCTGCCAGCTAATAGCTAGAAGCTAGCAGCTAGAAGCTGCCTTTACGCCGCCACAGAGATCGGAATCTGCTTCGGCTGGGCCTCAGGCTTCTTCTTCAGCTCCAGCTTGAGCACACCCGCATTGTAGCTGGCCGCGACCGACTCCGTATCGACCGTCGAGGGCAGCGTGAATGCGCGATAGAAGCTGCCATAGCGCCGCTCAATGCGATGGAAGTTCTGCTCCTTCTCCTCCGCCTCAAACTTGCGCTCGCCCTTCACCGTCAGCGTGTGGTTTTCCACGCGGACATCCAGATCCTTCTGGTCGATGCCCGGAACTTCAAGCTTGAGCATCACCTTCTGCGCGTCTTCATAAATGTCAACCGCCGGCACAAAGCTGGCCGCGGCCACCGGATCGTCATCTTCACTGATATTGCGGAAAAGCGAATTCACGCGGTTCTGCAGTGCTACCACTTCCCGATAAGGATCCCAACGAGTCATTGCCATGAGAGTAATACCTCCTGATGTTTTGAGTTGCGCGGACTGAAACCTTAGTCCAACCCGCTCAACTAATCTAATGCAACTATAACACGATTTATACATAAAATATGCGCGTTGTGCGCTCATATTTGTTAAATTTTTATCTTTATATATTTCAATCACTTAACCAGGACAGCTCGAGTTTTGCAGAAAATTACCCTCCACCGGCGCACAATCAAAGCATGAACCACGACGACGGGCGCGGGCCGTTACTGACAACTGAAAACTGTCAACTGACAACTGAAAAAGACACCCCCCACCCCCCCTATATTTATTATCGAAAGCTTGCAGGTAATTCTCTCGCCAATGCCATGATTCGCCGAATCGAGCACAACTAGCTCAGAATGAGCGATATACGAGAAATCGATCCTGGCGCGAAAGGGGCAATGAAGAGAACAGGTAACCATCAGATCGCTTGCCGAGGCGCACTCTATGAAAGGCAAGAAAGCTCCTGCGAGCGATTAGCGAGCAACTGGCCGCACCGCAGGTGCCGAACGAATAGTGAGCGATTGGCCCCACCGCAGGTGGCGCAGGTGCTAGCGGCGTCTTCCGCTCCATTCCAGGTAGCTTATGAAGTCCGCTTCGCCAGGCATTTTGAGTTCAGATTTGCCGGTCAGCACTCCATTCAGCAGTTCATAGCTCAAGCGGTATTGTGGTCCAGCCTGTGCGGCGTCGGAGAGCAGAACCATGCTCTCGGGCTTGGGCATGGAAACGTCGTAGCGAATGACGTGGCCTTCATTGTCAAAGTAGATGGCTTGCAGCGTCTGTCCGTTGCCGGCGGGATAGATATAGAGAATATCGCTGTGCAGGCACTCAAAGTCGTCCGGGCTTGAGCAGGCGCTGCTTCTGGAGTGTCGCGCCAAGACGTGATCGCGCAACTCCAGCCGGAAGGCATACCCAGCCGAGACCTGAGCCTGCGCCACGCCGCCAGTGGTCTTCGCCTCCCACGATCCCATGAGAAAGCGAAGCGCCAGCCAGGGGTCGGGCTTGGCCGGAGCTTGCCCGGCGGCCTGCGACGATGATTTCGCAGCTGTCTGCGGAGGGACTTGCGCAATCAAGCCGCTGGCAACTAACAGTACGAGAGCAATACATCTCTTCATGGGCAGAGTCTACTCCGGCGCCGCGCGCCGTTGACGCTCAATCGTCAAATTCCGGCTTCGGCTCTTCCCGGTTTCGGACGCAGACTACAATGAGACCAGATGCAGTTTTTTTCCGCGCTTCCCTCTTACATTGACTGGCACTGGCTTTGGCTCAGCGTGGCATCGTTTCTGGCTGGGGTGCTGAACGCTGTGGCCGGCGGCGGCTCGTTCCTGTCCTTCCCGGCAATGCTGGGAATGAAGATGCTGCCCATCCAGGCCAACGCCACCAACACGCTGGCCGTGTGGCCGGGTCAGCTCACCTCGGTCGCCGCCTATCGCGAAGACATTCGCAAGAACCTGCGCCTCGCCGCGTTCATGGCCCTGGCCGGCCTGCTCGGCGGCACTGCCGGCGCTCTAGTGCTGCTCAACACGCCGCAGATGACCTTTCTGCATATGGTGCCCTGGCTGCTGCTGGCGGCGGCCTCGATCTTCGCCGTGAGCGGTCCTGTCTCTCGCTGGCTAGAAGCGCGCAAGACCGCCGGCAGCGCTCCGTCGAGTCCGCTGCCAGTCTTCCTGGCCACCACCGCGGTCTGCTTTTATATTGGCTACTTCGGCGCCGGAGCCGGCTTTCTCATCATCACACTGCTCTCGCTCTTCGGCCACCAGGACCTGCACGAGATCAACGCCCTCAAGGTGGCCGCCACCACCCCGGCCAACGGCATCGCCTGCATCATCTTCGCCGTCAGCGGCCAAGTGGTCTGGCGCTATTGTCTGCTGGCCATGGTCGTCTGCGCCATCGGCGGCTACTCTTCAGCCCGCTTTGCCCGCCGCATTCCGCAATCGTTTCTGCGCGGGCTGGTGGTATTCATTGGCCTCTCAATGGCCGCATGGTTCTTCTGGAGAAATCGCTGAAAATGGTCCTCTTGATTCTGCCGCCGCGCTGGGTGCTGGACGGGATCGGCTCGGTTGCCGCCGTCTGCACCACCATCTCTTTTCTGCCGCAGGTGATCCATGTCTGGCGGCGCAAGAGCGCCAAGGACATTTCGCTGGCGATGTTTCTGCTCTTCAGCTTTGGCTTGTCCTGCTGGACGATCTACGGCATCGGCATAGGGTCGGTCCCGATGATCGCCGCCAATGCCGTTACCCTCGCACTCTCGCTGGTCATCATCGCCCTCAAGCTGCGCTACGACAAAAGCAATGGACAGTGAACAGTTTTCCCTGTTCACTGTAAACTGTAAACTGGGTTCATGAGCCACGAAGGCATCCGTTTTGTCCCCAAGGAGCACGAGGCGCGAGACAACGAAGAAACTCGCCCGCTGCCCCGCATCAGCATCACCCCTGAGAAAGTGCGCGTGCTGCTCACCAAAGGCAAGGGCATGGAGATCGATTGGGTGGACGGCCACCGCAGCGCCTGGGGTTTTGCCTGGCTGCGTGAGGCCTGCCCCTGCGCCACCTGCATTGAGGAACGCAAGCTGGAAGGCCGCAAACCCGGCCAGCCCAAAGCCAAGCCGGCCGCCGTGCTGCCCATGTACACCCCGCCCGCCAAGCCCGCCAGCGCTCATGCCGTCGGCCGCTACGCCATTCAGTTCAACTGGCAAGACGGCCACTCCGGCGGCATCTACTCCTGGGACTACCTGCGTCGCGTCTGCCAGTGCCGCGAATGCACCTTCGCCGCGAAAGAGACCGCCGGCACACCCAACTAGACGATCATCCCTGACCTTTAAGCGACCGGAAAGCTCATTCCGCGAATCGTAGGGTTTGATCCGACTTTCTCATGAATAGATGCATTTCTCCCAAGTTATCCACAGGGCACGCGACTCTCAGGAAAAAGTGAACCAAATTAGATACCATTTATCCACGGTTTTTTTATTGCAGCGGTAGTTCTCGTCTGCTTATCCACGTAAAGTGTTGGCATAATCGCATGAAGAGCGGTTTCTCGGGCCCTGATTTTAGACCCGAGATCGGGAAGGGCGGGCTTGACAACCAGAATTCAGAATGCGAATTCCAAGCTCCAACACCCTACCGGAAGCCCCCAATGGGAGCACTGAAAAGTGACTAGCTATAGCCGACAAGACGTGCTGCGCATTCTACAGATCAGCCCCCGCCAGTTGCAAGGGTGGGAGCGGGCGGGGATTGTTCCCCAGCAGCAGAGCTACAGCTTTCAGGATCTAGGGCAGTTACGGACATTGCGTACATTGCGTGAGGAGTCGGTATCGGTGGCCTCGATTCGGCACTCGATTGTGGCCATGAAGGCGGTCGCGGGCATGGCGAATCCCCTGCTCGAGGCCTGCCTGGTGCGGACCGGGACGCGCTTGGCCTTCCGGTACAGCGGGGCGATGGTAGACCCTATTCGTCGCCAGTTGCTCTTTGACTTTGAACGGCTGGAACAGGGCTGCGGCCCTTCCGCGCGCTCGGAGGCTTTGCTGCTGCGCGCTCCAGCCTCGGAGAGTCCAGAAGACGTGCAGGAGCTGTTTTTATCGGCGGTGCAGGCCGAGGAGGCAGGCGAAAAGATTCGCGCCATCCAGATTTATCAGCAGATCATGGAGCGTCATCCGAGCTTTGCACCGGCCTGGATCAACCTCGGTACAATCCACTTCCATCTGCGCGAATACGGCTGGGCGGAAGAGCTTTACCGCCATGCGACGGAGATCGATCCGACCTATGTGCTGGCGTTTTTCGATCTGGGCAATGTCCTGGATGAGTTACAGCGGTCCGATGAGTCGATAGCCGCCTACGGACAAGCGGTTGCACTCGCTCCCGGTTATGCGGATGCCCACTATAACCTTGCGCTAGCTCATGAGCGCAGGGGCGACGCTCGCGCGGCACTGCGCCACTGGCAGACGTATGTGCGCCTGGATAAGGGCGGCCCGTGGGCCGATCATGCCCGGGGGCAAATTCGCAAATTGCTCGACCGCGAAAAACTCGCGATCGCCTGGCGAGCAGAGAGCTTTATTGCACCGCACAAGGGAACGGCTGCGCTAGAGCTGGTGAGCGCCTGACCCGCAACTCCTGCCTGAGATCCCAAAAGCTTGCATAAAAGATTGGCCCTTCCCGAAGGAAGGGCCAATGCGCAGCGCTTGCAGAACCGTCTAATTCACGGTCACCGTAAAGGTTGCTGTGGGCGCCGGATTGACGGCCGGCATCCCGGTCGCCGTCACCGTGAAGGTGTAGGTGTCGGCACTCGTTCCCTGATTACTTGTCTTGCTCACGTTGCTGCCGCAGCCCGAGAGAACACCAAACGCTGCCATCAGTACCAGAGCGCCCAGCATCTTCCGCCAACCGCGCCGCCGCGCCGGAATCCCCAGGAAGAGCAGCAAGGCCAGAACCGCGCTGCCTCCTGCGCCGAAGATTCCCCTGCCCTTGCCCGGTAACTTGGGAGAAACCAGCGAAGCGGCGGCCGCCGTCGTAGAGATCGTAGCGATCACCGTTGTCGGCATCGGCACACCGGAACTCAGCGACACGCTCGTTGAGTTGACCGAGCAGCTGGGCAAATCCAATGCTCCGGAAGGATAGTTTGTCAGTGCGCAATTGAGCATGACGGTGCCCGTGTAAGAGGTATCGGAACTCACGACGATATTTGAAGTCGCGGTCCCTCCGGGCGCGATCGATGCGCTCGGCTGTGTCGCTGTGATGACGAGGGTGGACGTTGCTGCTATCGTCACGGTACCGGTTCCCACAGCGGAAGAGTAATACGCGTCTCCACTATAGGTCCCAGTAAGAGTGTCGCTTCCTGCATTCAGACTCTTCGCCGGAATGACGATGACGCAACTGGCGGCGGTGCAACTGCTGAGCAATACCGCCCCGGAGCTATAGCTGCCGCTGGTCAGAGTTACCGTTCCGGTCGGCGATGTCTCCCCGCTGCTGGTGCCCGAGACCTTGACCGTTACGCTCAGGCTCTGGCTCGCATCCGCGTTGCTCGATGCTGGGGTTACGGTCACTGTCGGCGTCACCACAGCTATGAAGGTTACTGTCACGGTGGTCGTGGCAAAAGATCCCGGAGCATAGACAGTGCTTCCGTTGTAGGTCACAGTGAGCATGTCGCTTCCAGCGCTCAGACTATTCAACGGAATGATGATGGAGTAGGCGCCGATACCGGAAAGCGTCGTCGCCGCCGAAGTGTAGCCGCCACCGGTGAGCGTCACCGTACCTGTGGGCGTTCCACCGGCGCCGGTCACTGTGCCCGATATCGTCACGGTCTGGTTGGAGTTGATGCTGGTTGCCGACGAGTTAGCCGTTACGACTGCCGTCAGCCCGTTGACCGTCACCGTTGTCGAGGTCGTGGCTGCGGTATAGGTCGTGCTGCCGTTATAGGTCACTGTCAGCGTGTCGGTGCCGATCGCCAGGCTTCCCGCCGGAATGGTAATGGAGTAGGTGCCTGTGCCTGAAAGCGTCGTCGTCGCCGACGTGTAGCCGCCGCCTGTGAGCCTCACCGTACCGGTGGGCGTTCCGCCTGAGCCCGTTACCGCACCCGTCACGGTTACGGCCTGGGTCGTGTTGATCGTGGCAAGCGAGGGATTAGCCGTCACGGTCGCCGTCAGCCCGTTGACCGTCACTGTTGTCGAGGCCGTCGCTTTGGCATAGGTAGTGCTGCCGCTATAGCTCACGGTCAGCTTGTCGGAACCGATCGCGATGCTTCCCGCCGGAATGATGAAGGTGTACCCGCCGCTGGTGACCGGCTCTATCGACGTGTAGCCGCCGACCGTCAGGGTCAGAGTCCCGGTTGGTGTTCCGCTCGCTCCTGTGACCGAGACGATCACCGTAAGGGGCTGGATGGTGGTCACAGGATTAGGTGCAACGGAAGTCAGGTTCACAGTGGCCGACGCGGTACCGTTCGATGTGTTCCAGTAGGTGATCAACTGCGTCGCATCCACGCTGCCAAGCCCGGTCGCCAGATCGTACCCGGTGGTCGTGTTGTAGCCGGTCTCGAAGAAATATCCTGCCGTATCGTCGGTGCAATTCGGACTGCTGCTGGTGCAGGGCACCGAGTCATTGCCGACCGTCACATCGCGAAAAATCGAGCCAGAATAGCCGCCATTGCTTAACTCATAAAGCGTCTGTGCGGCCTGCCCTAGCCGGCTGCCTGTATTTTGCTGCACCAATGCCAAAATGCCCGCGAAGGCCGGCGTTGCTGTCGACGTGCCGCCAAAACCCGCGAAGAAAAAATAGCCGTCTGATTGTGTCTCGCAATCCATCGTCACGGTCTGACCATTGTATGTGCCGGTATCGCCGGTGCACACCAGCCAGGTTGCCGAGTCGCATCCGTTACCCGCCATCAACGAAACATCGGGCACATCGCGCACTCCATCTGATATTGTCCCCGTCTGCCAGATGGGCTTGCTGTAGCCAGCGCAACTTGAGCCGCTACCGGTTGCACAACTGCTTGCGCCGCCGCTGCCGGCCACGATATTGCCACCACCAGCGCAGTTGCTTGTCGACGTCGAAGCGACGTTCTCGCTCACCAAAAGGTTGGGATTCGTCGAGTCGTTCCATGTCGATTCCGGGATCGAGCTCTTTGCCGTACGGAAATAGTTGTAATTGTTGCTGGATGTACCTTCATTTGCCGTATTCACATAAGTCGTAAACGAACTGTTCAACGCATACAAATCTGTTCCGCCCACCGCTATGTTGTACGGAGTGGTGGAAAAGCCGCTCACCGCTAATCCGCCGATCGCCGCGGTAACGTTCTTGCCGCTGCTGGTGGACGTGTTGTCACATCCGGCCGAGCCGCTGTCGCCCGTCGAAACCGTCACCGCGATGCCCTGAGCGGCGGCCTGCTCCCACCAGCCTTTGATTTCCGCATTCCCGCCGGTGCCTTGTTCGCTTTCGCATCCGCCGAAGCTCAAGCTGAAGATGTCCACCAGATTGGCGTCAATCGCCGCCTCAATACCTGTAACGAGGTCCGTAGAGGCATAGTAGTAGATCGTCGCCCCTGGAGCCAGTCCGCCCGCGAGTTCAACATCGAGATAGGCTTCGTCCTGATCGTCCGTGTTGTCGTACGTGCCGCTTGGAGTGTTGGAGCATGTGGTGGGGGTGGTGCAATAGTTCAGGATAGGAGCCGTGGAATTGCCGAGAAACATAGTCCGGTAGGCCGCTGCAATGCTGGCAGTGATGGTTGCCGCTCCGCCAATGCCGATCTTCACACCCGCGCCCGTATAACTTGTACCCGAACTGTAGTTGGCGTTAAAGGTATTTGGCGTGTCATAGATGGTCGCCGCATCCCCAGGGACCATGTAGAGAAAGTCAGGGCTTGTCTCCGTAAGATCGGGGGTTAACCCATGAGCCGCCTCGAGTCGCCGGGTCTGAACATTGAACTTACCGGAATTTCCCCGCGTAAAATGCGGCTTTGGCTGGATGGTGTTCAGATGCGTGACGCCCTTCACCACGGCTGCCAACGCCGATGGAATCTGCGGGTCGGCGGTATTGGAGTAGAACTGCCGGTCTTCGGTTCGGAAAGAATGAATCGAGGTATGAAAAGCCTCTTCCACCTGCGCGACCGTCCCACTGAAGGCGATGGTCGTGCGCCCGGCTGAGACTGCCTCGAGCGTCAGCCCGTGCGACTGCAACCATGTCACGAGCACCGCGATATCCGCATCTGCCGGACCATACAATTGGCCGAACTGCTGCGGAGTCAGCCATTTGTGGTAATTGGGCGAGGACTTGTCCTGCAACTGGGCCTGATAGGCATCGAGCGCCATCTGCTGCGCACTAGAGCGCGCCAGCACCAGGCGCACGTGGGTCATTTGCATCGAGCGCGCAGCCTCGCCCTGGTCATATTCCGCCCGCGCCATACTCGGTACATTGCCCTTCAGCGTCGTCAGCGACGACTCGTCCACGTCCGCCGTGATTCGCGGGGTAGCCAAGGAACTCTGGGCAGGCAAAATGGAACTGGTCGAGCCGAGCAATACGCCGGTCAATACGCAAAGAGAGAATGTCTTTATAGCGCGCATAGCGGATTTCCTGGACCCTTTCTTCGGATAAGAACCTCTGAATCAACAAAAAATTGCACTCGAAACCGAAAATGCCCACGAAAAACTGCTGGGCTGCGTTCCGTTCTGGATTCGGATACCATGGATATTCTAATCTTCGATTTCACTTTGCGGTGCGCGACAATCCATTCCATTCAAAAAGCGAAGGATATTCTGCATCGGGAAAGTCCCCGCCTTGACCCTGTTTGCATCTCGAGCTAACCCTTCATCAAGGCATGAAGCCGGGCAAGACTTCGCGGTCTCAATATCAAGTGACCGATCTCGCGAGCCGAAGGACAAGCAGACTGAATAGACGAGAATTTGGCTGAAAGGTTGATTCGCAGCGAAAAGAAATAGCCCGCCATCACCGGCGTGGCAGCCGGGAGCCGGAGCGGTCCGTGCAAGCCCAACGGGTCGCAGAATGACCGCGGCGTCCCGACCCGCGGGTTTCCATCCTTAGTTGGAAGAGTCTCTCTGGCGTGTAGCCTTTACGCCCGACAAAATTCCAAACCCGATCAGGATAATCGCTCCCACGACGATCCAGTGAGTGGGCGCGTGCATCAGGTGCGCAGCGTAAGCCAATCCGCCAATCATGATTGCGTATCCGGCAGTATAGATTCCAAACGACATAGCTTCTCCTTATTTTGTGATACTGGTTGCGTGTTGCCTGCGGGCCCATTCAGCTCACACCAGCTTGACTCGCCTGGCGGTTCTCGCGGGGCTGGGCCGGGGATCCAGAAGTTTGGGCCGCGATGCGTTCTCTTCCGGCAGATCGTCGCGCAGCACCATGTTGAGCAGCGACGTGTGAACCAGTATGCGGCCGTTGTATTCGATGTAGCCGAGCTTTCTGAAGCGATTCATAAAGAAGCTCACACGCGAGCGGGTGGTGCCGATCAACTCGGCAAGGGTCTCCTGGGTCACTACTGGAATCAGCGGCTCCGGTTCGCCCGGCCCGCCAAAGTGCGCCATCAGCAAGAGTGTCCGCGCCAGGCGTCTTTCGCTGGAGTTGAAGAGTTGATCGACCAGATCGGATTGGGTTCTGATGCCTCGCGTGAGAATGAACTTCATGAATAGGTCGGAGAAAGCGTGCTCCTCATGCAGAACGCTGAGCATCTCGGCTCTCTCAATCCTGAGCGCAACACATACCGATACCGCCGAGGCCGAGGCCGTTCGTAGCGCTTTCACTGCCGCCATCGACTCCTCACCGAAAAAGTCCCCGGCAACAAGCAGTGTAACCGTAGCTTCCTTGCCCCGCTTCGAGACGACCGTGAGCTTTGCGTGGCCGCTCTGAAGATAAAACACAGAGTCGGCCGGGCCTCCCTGGGAATAGAAAACCTGCTTGGCCGCGTTGTGACGAATGGTTCGTCCCGGTCCTTCGGTAGCCAGAAAACGTGCGGAATCAAACTGCGTCTTCGTTGTTCCGGTCATCGAAGTGGCCTCTTTCTCAGGCGATCCAGCTGCAAGCAGGCATCAAAAACGCCTGCCAGCGAACGAAGGTGGGTCGGGCCCCCGTTCATCGCGCAAGGATTCGCGTATCTGCAAGCATTGCATTCCAAGTGGAAATTGTCTGAGCTATTCAGACCATGGGCTGTGTCGAAGATGAAAGACAGGGCCGCACGAAATCGTGATGGGCTATTCCTATGCGCGACGTCAGGTCAACGGCGCTACAGCTTTTGCGTCCTCTGCACAGCCCGGACTCCGGGAATGCGGCGCAGCGCCAGTACCATGCGATTGAGGTGCCGCAAATCTTCGGCTTCGGCGACCAGCTCGACGACGGCCTCCCCGTTCTCGTCCTTGCGAATGTCCACGCCGCTGATGTTCGAGTTGTCGTCGGAAAGAACCGCGATCAGTTCCTTCAACATCCCGGCGCGATCATCGCAAGAGACGGAGAACTTGACCGGATAGCGTTGCGGCTTGCCTGCCTGGCTCACTGTGCGCGACCACTCGACATTGATGCGCCGGTCGCTCTCGTAAAGCAGGTTCTGCACATTGGGACAACCGCGCGCATGAACGGCCACGCCCTTGCCCCGCGTGACGTAACCGACGATCTCCTCGCCGCGAATAGGGTTGCAACATCGCGCGCGATAAACAAGCAGATCGTTCTGCCCTTCCACCTGCAGCGAATCGGAACCCGTCAGGTGCAGCTTGCGCACCGCGTCCGACATAGCCGCTTCGCTAGTGCCGCCGGGCTTGATCTCAGCTGCAGTATCGGCTTCCGGCAGGTTGGTGCTGCCGGGAGCCAGCTTGTTCAGTATCTGCCGCGCAGAATGCTTGCCCAGGCCCAGCGCGGCCAGCAGATCAACCGCGGTGGCCACGCCATATTCGTTGGCAATGCGGTGCAGGTCCTGATCGGCAATCTGCGCTTGCGGCACCTTGTATTTGCGTGCCTCGCGCTCCAGCAACTTGCGCCCTATTTCGACCGCGCGCCGGCGATGGTCCTCGTTGAGCCAGTGCTTGATTTTGTTCCGTGCGCGCGGACTTTTAACAAAAGTCAGCCAGTCGCGGCTCGGCTTATGATCCTTTTGCGTAACGATTTCGACAATGTCGCCCGTACGCAGCTTGGTGCGCAGCGGCGCCATGCGACCGTTCACCTTCGCGCCCACGCAGGTGTGGCCCACTTCCGTATGAACCGTGTACGCAAAGTCGACCGGCGTGCCGTCCGAAGGAATCACCACCACTTTCCCCTTGGGCGTGAAGGTGTAAACCTCGTCGGGATACAGGTCCATCTTCAGGCTGGAGAGAAACTCATTGGGGTCGGTCATCTCCTTTTGCCAATCGACCAATTGCCGAATCCAGTTCAGCCGCTCCTCGTCGCGAGCCGTCACCACGCCGCCGCCGGCCTTGTACTTCCAGTGCGCCGCAATGCCTTCCTCGGCAATGCGGTGCATCTCTTCCGTGCGGATCTGTACCTCAAACTGATGCCCGGCGGCGCTCATCACCGTGGTGTGCAACGACTGGTAGCGATTGGCGCGAGGCATCGCGATGAAGTCCTTGATGCGCCCCGGCACCGGGCGCCACAGCGTGTGAATCAGCCCGAAGACCGCGTAGCAGGCAGCCACATCCTGCGTAATGACGCGGATCGCCAGCAAGTCATAAACCTGGTCGAACGATACCTTCGAGCGCTGCTGCTTCTGAAAAATGGAGTAGAGACGCTTGATCCTCCACTCCACCCTGGCCTCGATATTGTTCTCGCGCAACTGCTCGTTGAGCGTGTCTTCTACACTGTGCAGAAACTGCTCGCCCTCGACGCGGCGAACTTCAACTGCCTCCGAAACCTGCTCGTAGCTGACCGGATCGGTATAGCGGAAGGCCAGGTCTTCCAGCTCGCCGCGAACCTTGCCCATGCCCAGCCTGTGAGCGAGCGGCGCATAGATGTCCAGAGTTTCGCGGGCGATGGCCTCCTGGCGCTCCGGCCTCAAGTGTTCCAAGGTCCTCATATTGTGCAGCCGATCCGCCAGCTTGATCAGCACAACCCTCACATCCGAAACCATGGCCAGCAGCATCTTGCGCACATTTTCCGCCTGCCGGTCCTCGCGATTGGCAAATTCGATCTTGTCGATATTGGTGACGCCCTCAACAATGTGGGCCACCTGGTCGCCGAAGCCGGCTGCAATCTCTTCGTTGGTGGCGGGCGTGTCTTCGACTGAATCGTGCAGCAGGCCGGCGGCGATGGCGGTCGAATCCATCTTCATTTCCGCCAGTACCTCGGCCACCTCAAGCGGATGAATAATGTAAGGCTCGCCCGAAGCCCGCATCTGGCCCGCATGGTGGCGTGCACAGAACTCCCACGCTTTGCGAACCAGAGCGATATCGTCGCTGGGGCGATTGGTGTGAACCAGCTTGAGCAGAGCCTCGACCCGCCGGTCAATGGCGTGCTGATCGAAAACACGCATCTCAGGGGCGGGCACGGCAACGAGCGCCTTCCCAGTGGATGCCTGGGGTGCGCCGGGAAGCTCTTCCGGAACGGGTTGCCGGACAGTCGCCATGCTTCATTATAGGCCGGTTGCGTTTACGACGCATCAAAGACCGTTGGAAGGCCAGCGCAAACGCAAGATAAGATTCCTCGCAGAAACGGCGAGTAAATTTTGCTGCACCGTAGCTTCAGGCGATTCACAGGGCGATCGATTTGATTCATTGTCAGAGTTCAAATCTTGCTAATTTCAGGGCTTTTTGCGGGCTTTTTAGGCCATTTTCAGGGCAAAACACTCCTTCTTTCGGGGAAAATCGCTCGATTCCGATAGGCCCTTTCTTGCATAACGGTACTTTATGTGCGATTTCGCGCACATTGAGGATTTTTCCTGAAACTGAGTTTCATTCAGTAATGACGCGGGTATTCTTCACTTTCATCGCTTCGTTTTCTTCTCCAGCTGCGTAATTA
>JBEKWJ010000027.1:0-99424 GCA_049513195.1 Occallatibacter sp. | reverse complement strand
CCCGTCTGCGCGATCATTACGCCGCTCTGATTCGCGAAAAGTTTCCTCGCATTCCGCGCCGCGTCTCCGGCTATAACCTCGACGAACTTCTGGACGAGAACGGCTTCAACGTAGCGCGCGCGCTGGTCGGTTCAGAGGGCACCTGCGCCAACGTGGTCTCGGCCACGCTCAATCTCACCGCGAGTCCACCGTTTCGCGTGCTCACCGCGCTCGTCTTCGCAGACGCATTTCAGGCCGCCGATACAGTGCCAGGTGTTCTCGACCATAAGCCCATTGGTCTGGAAGGTTTTGACGGCCTGCTCGTCAACTTCATGCGCCGCAAGAATCTCGCCGTTGAAGACGTTTCGCTGCTTCCGCCGGGAAACGGCTTTCTGTTGGTTGAGATGGGCGCATGGGACGCGGCTGAAGCGCAAGCCAAGGCTGAAGCTTTGGTAAGCGCCACACAGAGCTGGCCTGTCGCGCCCGTGGCTCGCATCTACACGACCCAGGAAGCCGCGCGTGTCTGGTATGTCCGCGAGTGCGCCCTGGGAGCGATGGTCTTTGTTCCCGGCGAGCCCGACCGCTGGGAAGGCTGGGAAGATGCCGCTGTTCCGCCTGTCCAGCTCGGCGCTTACCTGCGCAAGCTGGTCGCGCTCATGGCGGAATACGGCTACAGCAGTCCACTCTACGGCCACTACGGACAGGGCTGCGTGCACCAACGCATCAACTTCGACTTCCGCTCCGAAGAAGGGCTGCGCAAATTTCGCGAGTTCATTGATCGCGCCGCCGATCTGGTCCTCAGCTTCGGCGGCTCGCTCTCCGGCGAACACGGCGACGGTCAGTCGCGCGCCGCCCTGCTGCCCAAAATGTTTGGCCCGGAATTGATTCAGGCCTTCCAGCAATTCAAGGCCATATGGGATCCAGAGAACCGCATGAATCCCGGCAAGCTGGTGGATGCCGTCCGCGTCTACGACCCAGTGCAAAACCTGCGCCACCTGCGGCGGGGCCAACTGCCTTCGGCTGGCCCGCACCAACAAAAAGGTGCGGGATTGGAGATTGTTGCTCGCGATTCTTCGGCGCAAGCCAGCCTCGAAACGCATTTCGTATTCGCTGCCGATGAAGGTTCGCTGGAGCGGGCTACCGAGCGCTGCGTCGGTGTGGGCGCCTGCCGCAAAACCGAGGGCGGAGTTATGTGTCCCAGCTATCGCGCCACTGGCGAGGAGCAGCACTCCACTCGTGGTCGCGCTCGCCTGTTATGGGAGATGCTGGCCGGAGCTCTGCGCGAAGAAGGCTTCCAGAGCAAGTCCGTTCACGAAGCTCTGGACCTTTGCCTCAGTTGCAAGGCCTGCAAATCCGAGTGCCCAGTTCACGTAGATATGGCCGCATACAAATCCGAGTTCCTGGCCCAACACTATAAGGGACGCCTGCACCCACTGCATCACTACATCTTCGGCTTTGCCGACAAGCTGGCGCGCTGGGGTTCGCTCGCGCCAGCACTTACCAATGCCGTGCTTACGGGCGCGCTCACCAGTCCGCTCATCAAGTACATGGTGGGCATCGCGAAAGAGCGCCAACTTCCGCGGCTCGCTGCAAAAAGTTATCAGAAAGATCGAAAGTTCGCCGAGTTGCAGATGTCCGAAGGGAAGTCAACCGCGCTGCAAGTGATTTTATGGCCAGACACCTGGAATAACTACTATCACCCGCAGACTCTCACCGCCGCCGAAACTCTGCTCAAACAGGCCGGATTCGAGGTTCAAATTCCTACGGACCACATCTGCTGCGGACGCCCGCTTTACGACTTTGGCCTGCTCGACGCAGCACGCTCTTACCTTGCGAAAGTCCTCGACCGCATGGCCCCGCAGATCGACGCCAGACTGCCGTTCATCTTCCTCGAACCCAGTTGCGCCAGCGTCTTCAAAGACGAGTTGCTGCAACTATTTCCCAACGACGCCCGCGCGCAACGCATGAGCCAACAAGTCTGGCTGCTGGCCGATTGGCTCGCCACGAAAGCTCCCGGCTTCGGCACAGGACGGCTTGAGGGCGCACGGATTCTGCTTCACGGGCACTGCCACCATAAAGCTGTCTTCGGCGGCCCCGCCAATGAAATAGCCCTGCTCCGCCAAGCCGGCGCAACAGTCGAGCAGATCCAAGCCGGCTGCTGTGGCATGGCCGGTCCTTTTGGCTTTGAAGCTGACAAATTCGAAGTTTCAAAGGCCATCGCCAACGACGGCTTGTTGCCCGCCGTCGCGTCCGCCGCTTCCGCAACCCTCATCGTCGCTGACGGCTTCAGTTGCCGCGAGCAGATCTCGCAGTTAGGCCACCGGCAGGCCATGCACTTCGCCCAAGTTC
This sequence comes from Occallatibacter sp., assembly GCA_049513195.1. Taxonomy (GTDB): domain Bacteria; phylum Acidobacteriota; class Terriglobia; order Terriglobales; family Acidobacteriaceae; genus Telmatobacter. The sequence continues at coordinate 97,096 of JBEKWJ010000027.1, read as the reverse complement.
TTGCTGCCGGCGAAGGCCTCGTTGTGGTCGACGCCGCTGATCGAGATGGTCGTTAAGCCGAATTCCAGGAAGTACTTGTTGAATAAATTGGGGTTGGGCTAAGGCGGGTTAGAGGTTTATCATTGCCGCAGCAACCCAGAGAGGAATTCTCATGATGAAGCTGGCAATGGTGTTTCTTGCAATAACCGGGTTGGCCGTGGCATCGATGGCGCAGCAGTCGGGTCCGCTGTCGCGGGTCACGCTGGTGGTTCGCACCACCAAAGCCATCAACTATCGTCACTTGAGTGGGCCCACGCGGATCGATTTCCGTGGCACGGTTCTGCAATCGCAGGCCCGGGGTGAAGCCCGCGTCGAGAGCAGGCGGGGAGCGGTCCGCATTCAGGCGCAATTCGAGAAGCTCGAGGCCGCCTCGCGCTTTGGCTCGGGATTCCTGACCTATGTGTTATGGGCCATTTCGCCGGAAGGGCGCGCAGATAACCTGGGCGAGCTTATGCTTGACGGACAGAAAAGCAAAATGGATGTCACCGAACCAATGCAGGCCTTCGCACTGATCGTGACAGCGGAGCCGTACTTCTCCGTAACGCAACCGAGCGAAGTCGTGGTGATGGAGAACGTGGTGCGGCCTGACACGGTGGGCAGCGTCGAGGAGATGGATACAAAGTTTGACCTGCTGCAACGCGGACAATACGAGACCACGGTTCAAGCCGGCTATGAGGCACCCGCGCTGAGTTCCAGAATTCCGCTCAGTTTGATCGAGGCGCGGAATGCGATCGAAATCGTCAAGGATGCGGGCGGCGAGAAGTATGCCGCGGAGAGTTACCAGAAAGCAGCCGAGTTGTTGAAGACTGCCGAAAGCTATCTCGCCCTGAAGCGCGACAAGAAGGTGATCGACACAGCGGCCAGAGAAGCGGTTCAGACAGCGGAGGACGCGCGCATCATCACCGTGAAGCGGCGTGAGGAAGAGCGCGCGGCGCAGGAGCGCCAGGCAGCGGCGGATCGGGAAGCACAGGCTAAAGCGCAGGCCGAGGCGTCGGAGAAGGCGCGCCTTGAAGCCGAACTCGCAGCCGAGCGCGCAGCTCGGGCGAAGGCCGAGGCGGAAGCGGCCAGCGCAGCCGCTCTGGTGCAGCAACAGGCGGCCCAGGCCGATGCGGAGAAATCGCGATTGGCCGCGGCTGAGGCGCTGTCGCGACAGCAAGCGGCTCAGGCCGATGCGGAGCGAGCGCATAGGCAAGCCGAAGACGCAGAGCGCGCACGGCAGCAGGCAGAAGCGGAAAAGGGCGACCTGCGAAAGCGCCTGCTGGATCAGTTCAATTCAGTGTTGCAGACGCGCGATACGGCGCGGGGACTGATCGTCAACATGTCGGACGTGCTTTTCGAAACCGGCAAATACACGCTCCAGACGACTGCCCGCGAAAAGCTGGCCAAAATTTCCGGAATCGTTCTGGCACATCCGGGACTGAACCTCGAAGTTGAAGGCCACACCGATAATGTGGGCAGCGCCGAGTATAACCAGTTGCTCTCGGAGCAGCGCGCCGCCGGAGTGCGGGACTTCCTGGTGCAACAGGGCCTTCCCGATGCCTCGGTGAACTCGCGCGGTTTCGGAAAGACGCAGCCCGTGGCAACGAACGATACATCCGAAGGCCGGGCGAAGAACCGTCGCGTGGAATTGGTGGTCACTGGCGATGCGATTGGTGAAGTTGCCGAAGTTCCGGCACATTCCTCCCTGCCAATCGCTGATCGGTAGCAATCCGTGGGAGGATGAAATCCTGGGAGAGCGGCTGAATCGGAAAATGCCAGCCCCGTAAGGATGCAGCAAACTCGGCTCGCTGGCCGGTTGAACTTTTATGCAATTGGCTGCTCGGAGGGTAAGTCGCAATCCCGAGTTTCTCGTCGCCTTTCACCAATCAGGCTCACCAGACTGCAAGATCATTGGCAGGCTATTGAATCAGGCCGAGAGCTTTGAGTTCCTTTTTCAGCTTTGCCGTATCGATGGGTTTTACCATGTAGGCATTGCAGCGGCCGAGCAGTGCTGTCGTGATGCTTTCTGTGTCGGTATGGATTGTCGTCACGATGATTTTAGCGGACTTTGCAACGCTCGCGGCACCTTCCTGCTTGCGAATCTCCCGGATTGCTTCCTGCCCGTCCATTTGCGGCATGCGCAGATCCATGCAAATCAGATCGTAGCTCTGATGATTTTGTTGAGCGAGACAGGCAGCATTGACGGCTTGTTTCCCGTCTAGCGCGATGTCGCATTCGCCGTAGCGGGAAAGGAATGTCTGTAACAACTTTCGATTCGTGGCGTCGTCTTCCGCGACCAAGCTCTTCATCGTGCTCTCCCTTGCGTTGCCAACATCCGCAACTCGCGGCGCAACTGTCAGCTCGACCGATCTGTGATTTGCTAACGGATCCTTCGTCTTCGGTCGGAAGACGACCACTCGCTGCGCACGAGAGGTTTCTGAGAAGCGGATACTCAACTTACCTATCGGCGGCCCTCTCACGCTCATGAATTGATGTGAGCATTCCAATGGAATTGATTCAAAGTGATTCGTTTTTGGACACTCATACCCGCGGTGCAAGTTGATTTTTCTGGGGAATCGGGTGCGATTCGGAAGGATCGGGAATGGAGTTGTTCTTCTTTCCAATAACGTGTCATAAAAGAGTCGCAAAGCACCTCGCGGCAACCATCCAGCGATGTTATGACCTGCTGAAGCTCGCCGATAGGGAAAGAGTGGTCTTTCCCTATCGAGGTGAAGTGTGTTTCAGCCTGAGTGCGCAGTTCAACGCGAAGGACTTCTTGAAGCCGTGGAACAAGCGGCGGATGGCATTGTCATCACCGATGCAGACGGCAAGATCGAATATGTAAATCCAGCTTTCACCGTGTTGACTGGATACTCCAACGGAGAAGCTGTGGGACAGAACCCGCGGCTTCTCAAGTCCGGGCGCAATTCCGTTGCGCTTTACGAGGATCTCTGGAGCACCATTTTATCCGGCAGAGTCTGGCACGGAGAGGTGATCAACCGCCGCAAGGACGGAACGTTCTATCACGAGGAAATGCGGATCGCTCCGGTCAGGAACTCGGCGGGCTCAGTTACTGGATACATTGCCATCAAGCATGATGTAACCAAGCAGCGGGCGGCCCAGGATGCGCAAGCGTTTCTGGCCGCCATTGTGGAAGGCTCCCAGAACGCCATCGTGGCCTTTTCGCTCGGAGGGACGATTCTCACATGGAATCGGGGCGCGGAAGCCGTCTTTGGCTATTCCACCGAAGAGGCGATCGGGCAACCCATGTCCATGTTGACTACGTCAGAGAGATTGCCTCACCTGATGGAACTTACCGAGCATGTATTGCAAGGTAAAGACGAATCGCACTTTGAAGGGCTGGGTCTTAGGAAGAATGGGCAAGTCGTTGACGTGTTCGTTACAGCAAGCCCCGTCAGAGACCCGACAGGGGCTGTGACGGCTATGGCGGTGATCATCCGCGACATCACGGAGCACAAAAAGTCGGAGCAAAAGCTTCGGGAGAGCGAAGAGCGTTTTCGGACTATGGCCGACTGCTCTCCGTCCATGATGTGGGTTACGGACGCGGAGGGAAGGGTCGAGTTCATGAACCGCGCGCTCCGGAAGTTTTACGGGATAGAGGGCGAAGCGGGGAACAAAATCCATTGGCATATGCCGATTCACCCCGATGATCTGGAGAAGTCTACCGCTCTATTCATTCAGGCGATGAGGGAGCGCAAACCTTTCAAGGGCGAATCGCGAGTTCGGCGGGCTGATGGAGAGTGGCGTCTATTTGGCACAACCGCCGAGCCGCGCCTCTCGCCGGACAGTCAGTACCTGGGGCACATCGGCCTGTGCGCGGACATCACCGAGCGAGAGCAAGCTCGGCAAGAGCGCGAGTTTCAGCACTCCCTGATCCGCACCATTTTAGAAATGTCGCTTGACGGAATTCTTGTGGTAAACGATGAAGGTAAGATCGTCTCTCACACCACGAGATTCCATGAGGTCTGGCAGATTCCATCCTCGAAGTTTGATGAATCGCAGAATTCTCTGGCCAGAGCCACCTCGGACGAGCCTCTCATGGTGGCAGCCCTGGAACGCGTCAAGGATCCTGAGGCATTCTTGACGAGGTTGCGAGAACTCTATGCCGATCGTAATGCAAAAGAACAATTCGAAGTTGAATTGAAGGATAGTAGAACGCTCGAAGTCTACTCCACCTGTCTGCGGAATGAAGATGGCAGATATCTGGCGCGAGCGTGGTTCACGCGGGACATCACCGCGCGGAAGCGGGCTGAGCAAGCGTTCCAATTTCAACACTCTTTGATTCGCGCCATTCATGCAGTATCGCTCGATGGGATTCTTGTTGTGAACGAAGAAAACCGCATCGCGTCGCACAATGAAAGGTTCAAGGAAATCTGGCAGTTTCCTGAACTTCAGATTACGGACAATCTTCCCGATTATGTTGTCGAAGATCAGCCCCCGATTGTCTTGTCGGCGGTCCTTGAACGCGTCAAGGATCCTGAGGCCTTCGTGCAGCGCATCCGAGAACTTGAAACCGATCCGGATGCCAGGGACAGTTGTGAGATCGAATTAAGAGACGGCAGGACAATTGAACGCTATTCCGCTGGTCTCCGCAGCGAGAAGGGACAGTATCGGGGACGCGTGTGGTTCTTTCGAGATATCACCGACCGCATACAGGGCGCTCGGGCTCTCAAGGACAGCGAAGAGAAGTTTCGACAATTGGCGGAAAATATCCGGGAAGTCTTCTGGATGATGAACGCAGCGGGCACTGAAATGCTGTACATCGGTCCGGCCTACGAAGAGATCTGGGGCCGAAGCTGCGAGAGCCTGTATGCGAGTCCAATGAGTTGGATGGAAGCCCTACATCCCGATGACCGCGAGCGAGCCCACGAGACCTTTATGAGGCAGTTGCAGGGAGAGAACATTGATTCTGAATACAGAATCAGCACGCCGGATGGCAAGGAGAGATGGATTCGTGATCGGGCATTTCCAATTCGCGATCAAGGCGGAAAAGTCATTCGGATTGCTGGAATAGCGGAGGAGATTACCGAGCGGAAACAGTCCGAGATTCTTTTGAGACGGATCACGGACCGCTTGATGTTAGCAACGCGCGCGGGCGGCGTAGGCACCTGGAGCAATGACCTCGTCAATAGCATGGTGGAATGGGACGAGCAGATGTTTCGCCTTTACGGCATTTCGCGAAATCATTTTGGAAGCGCATACGAAGCCTGGCAGGCAGAAATGCACCCAGATGACCGGCAGCGAGTGAACGAGGAGAACGAAGCTACAATCCGAGGTGAAAAGGAGTTTGATACCGAATTTAGGGTGGTCTGGCCGGATGGAAGCGTCCACCATATCCGCGCCCTCGCGCTTGTGAAGCGAGATGACGCAGGCAAAGCAATTCTGCTCGTTGGCACCAATTGGGACATCACTGCACAGAAACATGGGGCAGAGGCTTTGCTCCAGAGCAACCGTCAACTCGAAGAGGAAACCTCACGCGCTAACCAATTCGCCCTTCAGGCAGATAAGGCGAATGCCGCGAAGAGCGAGTTTCTGGCCAACATGAGCCATGAGATCCGGACGCCGATGAACGGCGTTCTTGGGATGATTGAGCTTCTGCTCGATACGGAGTTGACGGAGGAGCAGCGCCATTATGCCGACATCGTGCGCGCCTGCAGCGAATCGCTGATGGAAATCATCAACGACATCCTCGATTTTTCCAAGATTGAGGCAAAGAAGCTTGAGCTGGAAACAATAGATTTCAATCTTCAGACTCTTCTGGATGGTCTCGCGGCCGCGCTTGCCGCGCAGGCGCAGGGCAAAGGGATTGAGCTTTTATGCATGGCCGATCCGACGGTACCCGTGATGCTTCGCGGCGACCCAGGGCGTCTGCGGCAGATCCTCACCAACCTAGTGGGCAACGCCATCAAGTTCACGGAAAAAGGCGAGGTGGTGATCCGCGCTACGCTGGAGCAGGGAGATGAGACCGATTGCCTGCTTCGTTTCTCGGTACGCGACACAGGAATTGGGATTCCAGAAAGCAAGATAGGGATACTATTCGACAAGTTCACCCAGGTAGACACATCGACTACGCGCAGGTTTGGCGGCACAGGACTGGGCCTGGCTATCTCCAAGCAATTGGTGGAGATGATGGGCGGTGAAATCGGCGTCACCAGTCGGGAAGAAAAGGGCTCGGAGTTTTATTTCACGGTTCGCCTATGCAGGGGCAATCAGTCCGAAGCATCGCGAATCGATGGTAAAAAGTTCGCCAACCTAAATAATGTACGCGTGCTGATCGTTGACGACAACGCCACGAGTCGTGAAATTCTTGGAACGTTCACCGCTGGTTGGGGCATGCGTCCAACAGACGTCGAGGGCGGTGCCTCGGCGCTCGAAGCACTCTATCGAGCACTGGAGGAACGCGATCCATTTGAGATCGCGATCATCGATTTTCACATGCCGGGGATGAACGGAGAGGCGCTCGGCTGCGCTATTCGGGCGGACAAGCGTCTGGCCGATACGCATATAGTGCTGTTAACCTGCCTGGGAGTCTGGCATGGTACCCAGAGTCCAGAACAGCTCGGCTTCTTTGGTTGCGCAACCAAACCTGTGCAGATGGATGAACTGCGCAGTCTTCTCTCGAGAGCGTTGTCGGGCAGTGATTGCGGCAATTCAGGAAAGATGAAATTGCCCGATGTGGAGACCGCCGACATGTACCGTGAGATGCCGCGGACTTTCACTGGTATGAACGCGAAAATCCTGGTTGCGGAGGACAATCCCGCCAATCGAGAAGTGGCTCTGGGTATTCTCAAAGCGCTCGGCCTGCGCGCAGATGCGGTGAACGATGGAGCAGCGGCGATCAAGTCGCTCGAGTCCATCGCTTACGATCTGGTTCTGATGGATATGCGCATGCCGGTGATGGATGGCGTGGAGGCCACGCGTCAAATCCGCAGCCCACAGTCCGCCGTCCTTAATTGCAATGTACCCATTGTCGCCATGACTGCTAACGCCATGGAGAGTGATCGACAACTCTGCCTCGCGGTGGGTATGGATGACTTTGTGGCCAAGCCCGTATCGATAGCGGTGTTGCGGGATACTCTCAAGAAATGGCTTCCCGCCGGAAAACCTACGACCTCGGCTGTAGCCAACACACACGCTTCGTCTCAAATTGCTGAAAGCGAGACGGCCGTCTTTGACCTGGCAAGCGTACTTTCCCGCCTGGAGGGTGACAACGAACTGGCGCGGATTGTCTTCGAGGCGTTTCTTGAGGATCTACCGCGTCAGATTCAGGCTCTAAGGAATCACGCAGAAAGCGGAGACATGCCAACTGCTGCGCGCACGGCGCACTCGATACGAGGCGCTTCGGCGAATGTTGGTGGTGAATCTCTTATGAAACAGGCAGCTCAAATGGAGAGAGCAGCCGATGCTGGGGATTGGCGCGCTGTAGTTAGTTTTATGGACGAGTTGGAACGCCAATTCAATCTACTCGAGGACGCGATCAAGCGAAATGAGTCACTCGACTTCAGGCGATAAAGCAGCGGAATCTAACGAATGGTCAGCGATCTGTTGATTCAGTGCCTCTTGAAATACTGCACTTCCCGCTCATGTTGCTTTGCCTGCTCCATGGTTGCGAACGTCCCAAGGTTACGCTTCTTCCCAGTGGACGGGCTCTTCTTTCGAGAGTATAGGCGGTATTCGCCGCTTTTCAGTTTGCGTATCATGCTAACTCCTATTGAAGTAAAGATTGATTAGACGAAATACTCCTTCGAGAAGTGCTGTCGGCGCCTACTTCCAACCGATGCCGGTGACTCTGGAGCCATCCTTGAGTTTTAACGCCTGCTTCACGTGCGCTGCGAGAAGTTTTCTTGCCTTCTCCAGATCGCGGCGCCGCGAAGCACTTAGCACTTTGCCGGCGTGACTCAAGTAAAAGCTGAGTACCCTCATTCCTGAGGCAGGCCCCTGCGGCGATACTTCCTTTGACGCTAAAGACTCAGCTATTGCTTCAGGACCAAGCTTAAAAAGGCCGATCGGAAGACGAATAGGACCCAGGGCGGAACCCGCATTTCTTTCTCTCTTTGGCGTCGCAATCATGCGAACCTCTCGAATGTTGGTTTTCGATTTCTGAATCCGCGGCTCACCCACGCATTACTCCAAAGATTCGCTGAATATATGTGTGATGTCAGCGGTTAAAAGAAAGGGACGGTCAGGTCGGACCGGCCAGACCGTCACCAAGATGGCGGGGCGCTCACCACCTGAATACTTAACCTAGGCAGCTTGTTGCGCCTGGCGATTGAGTTTCTCAGAGACTTCCGTCAGCTTCTTGTCTGCTGCCTTTTCTTCCTGGAGCGTCTTCTGAAGGATTTCGGAAATTTGTGGCTTACCAACCGTTTCAGCATAAGACCGGACTGTGCCATAAGCGGCCATCTCGTAGTGTTCCACTCTTTGTGCGGCCGAGATCAAGGCCGCATCTCTGACACTTCCCTCAGCGGTTTCATCGAGCATTTCAGATCCTTCTTCAAGTACGCCTTTCATCCCATTGCAGGTTTTGCCTTTGGGGCTTGAGCCCAGGATTTCGAAAACCTGCTCGAGGCGCTGGACATGGCCCTCGGTCTCTTTCAGGTGATGTTCAAAAGCGCTTCGCAACTCGTTTGACGATGCTGCCTTGATCAGTTTGGGGAGAGCCTTGGTGATTTGATTCTCCGCGGAGTATAGGTCCTTTAATTCTGCAACTAACAAGCCGTCCATTGTGCTTACGGTCATTTCAACCCTCCATGGTTGTCGATCCCTTACCCAGAAGAAGATGAGATGCGCGGGTCATAATGCCGGTTGCTTAATGACGGTCCTCTCGCGGACCATCCTGTTCGCCTGTGGAATTGAGGCTATGCTTGTCACGAAATTTGTGTTCGATCCGCGTCGTTCCGGGCTTTGTCTGACGTTCGATTCTAGCGGATCTCGACGATTTCCAGTTTGCCGGTCTGACGCAACGGCCGGACTCTCACTCCGTCCTGATTGCGCTCAAAAGACAGATCGACCGAGGCATCGCCCACGGAGAGATCGAAGATCTGAACATGATTGAGCGGCTCTGGTAGCGCCGAACAATGCAGATAGAGGCGACGTTCTCGTGCAGAAATTTCCAATCCCAGGCACGCTTGCAGAGTCATGAAAACAGCGCCTGCGGCCCAGGCTTGCGGTGCGCACGCGACCGGGTAGAGCGTGGGCCCCTTTCCAGGCCTGCGCTGGAATCCGCAAATCAGCTCCGGAAGCCGGTGCATCATCACTTCACCGGAAAGATCAAGCAGACCCGAGAGTACTTGCAAAGGCAGTCTTTTGTTCCGCTCTCGCAGACCTCCCCATGCAATCAAAGCATTGTCATGCGGCCACATCGATCCATTGTGATAGGACATGGGATTGAATCGCTTCTCACTTGTCACAATGGTTCGGATACCCCACCCGGAATAGAATTCCGAAGATAACAGTGCCTCGCTTACTGCACGATGCTGGGCTTGGGAAGCAATGCCAGAAAATAGGCAATGACCCGCGTTGGAACTGCGAACCGCGCATTGTTTTTTCTCGCCATCGAGCGCCAGAACAAACATGGACAGTTCATCCGACCAGAACGTCGATTGGAACTTCATCTTGAGATTAAGAGCCTGCTGGTCCAGGCGCTCTGCCATTGCGGTCTCGCCCAGCGCTCTCGAGACGGTGGCCATGCCTTGTTGTGCGCTGTAGACGTACGATTGCACTTCGCAAAGCGCAATCGGTGGGACAGCAAGCCTTCCATCCCTGTGAAACACCGAATCATTGGAGTCCTTCCATCCTTGCTGCAGAAGGCCGCTCGCTGATTGGCGGGCGTACTCTACAAATCCATCGCCGTCCAAGTCGCCATAACGATCAATCCATTCCAGGGCGGCCAATAGATTGCTCCAAATGCTGCGCATGAACACAATATCTCCGGTCCGTTCATAATAGGCGGCTGCCAATACAAGAAAGAGGGGCGTCGCGTCGACTGAGCCGTAATAACGCCCGAAGGGTACCTCGCCCAATTCCGCCATCTCACCTTTGCGCATTTCATGCAGTATCTTTCCTGGCTCAGCCTCGCGCTGCGGATCATGTTCTGTGGCCTGAGTCGCCGCCAAAAAAGAAAGCACGCCTTTCGCAATGGCCGGCGCCAGCCATAGGGTTTCGAGAGCGGCTATGATGCCATCTCGACCAAAGACCGTGCTGAACCACGGAACACCTGCGTAAGGATAGGGCCCAAACGGCGTTTCTGTGGTCATCATCGCTAGATCCGAACGGGAGCGGTTGAGCCACTTGTTGAATTGATGGTTAGAGGTCTCGATGCGGACATTTGCCAGGGGACTAAGAAGGCGCCGCTGTTGCACGCGCTGAATCGCCTGATCGTAGCTTGCAACATGCGCCCCGGAGTCACCCTGCATGCACTCCACGGTGAGAAGAAACTCCGTTTCCTCTTCCGGTGCCAGATGAATTGGAATCAAGAATTCTCCTGGCCGAGCGCCACATGAGGCAGCCGAACAGTCGATCCGAGTCAGGCGGTAAACGCCATCTAACCCTTCATAGGACAGCGTTACAGATCTGCGACTCGCCTGGGGCGGAAGCGTTTCACCTCGCCGTCTGCGTCTTTCGCCGCGTATTTCGAAGATATCCGCGAAGTCCGCCCCGAATGTGGCCGACAGTTCCAGATCGACAAGCTTTTCTCCGTAGTTGTGCACGGTAATCCGGTCATACACGATGCCGTCCGTCAAAAACTTTCGGCGATAGATGTGCAGCGTGCCGCGTGGAACGAGACTTTCAGAGGAGATATCCAAGTCAGGATTTGTCATGTCGACGGCGAAGAGCACATTGTCTTCACGAATCGTCGAACTCAAAAGAAGCGGTCGAGAGCCGCATAGAAGGAATTCAAGGCGGGAAAGGTGACGTGACTCCTTATGGAAGATTCCCTGCTGTCCAAATCCCACAGGTTGGATATCGCCGCTTCGATCAAAAACGGCGAAGGTGTCGCCATTTAGCAGTACTCTGGTTCGGTCATCTGCGAGTGACGATGAGGCTCGGATATAAAACTGTTGTCCTACTTCGATGACGTCACAGTTCTGACCCTTGATCGGCAATTGTGCCAAAGCCAATTCCTCCAGCCGATAACTCGTGAAATCCGTTCCTTTCTTCGCCTAACTGCATTTTTTCAATCGTGCGCTTATATGCGCGAAGATAATCGTGACACATCCGCCGAGCGCTGAATCGCCGCTCAAAAGTTGCACGACACAAGTTTCTGTCGATCAGTGACACATTGCGCACGGCTTCTGTCGCTTCCTCGATGCTGCTCACTATGAATCCAGTGACTCCGTCGTCGATGATCTCTTCGACCGCGCCACCGCGGAAGGCAATCACGGGTGTGCCGCATGCCATGGCTTCGATCATTACCAGTCCAAATGGTTCTGGCCAATCGATAGGAAACAGTAGGGCCCGCGCATTGCCAAGAAACTCAGTCTTCTCTTCTTCTGCGATCTCGCCGATGAACTCAGTTTGCGGCTCTTCCAAGAGTGACTTAATGCAACGATCATAATAATCTTGATCGGCAGGATCAATCTTTGCAGCGATCCGAAGGGGCATGCCCACCAGTTTCGCAATCTCGATGGCGCGGTCGAGCCTTTTTTCCGGAGAGATCCGCCCGAGAAAAGCCAAGTAACCACCCTCGCCTCGCCCCATTCTATGAAGGCTCTCCGGAAGGCCGTGATGTACCGAGGCCAGCCAGGTGGCCCATGGCATCGGTTTTCTCTGCGCATTTGAGATTGAGATTAAATTCATCTCTTTGAATTCGCGGAAGATCGGGAAGAGGTCGGGAATGTCGAGCCTCCCATGGAGCGTTGTAATGGCAGGGGTCAACTGGCGCCGAAGGTGGGAAAAAGGAAGATAATCGAGGTGAAAGTGCATCACATCGAATTCCGGAGATCTTCGCACTACAGATTCGATGAGTTGCATATGTCGCGCCAACGGGTCAGGCAGGTGCACCTTGCGCAGTCGTAATGCCTGGTCGCAAGCCGGGGAGAGGTGAGCGGAAGTGATTGAATCGCCGCTGGCAAAAAGGGTCACGTGATGCCCCTGTCTCACAAGTTCCTCGGTGAGATAAGAAATCACGCGCTCCGTCCCCCCGTACAACTGGGGAGGCACACTTTCGTGCAGAGGAGCTATTTGAGCAATCTTCATGTTCCGCCTTTGCATCCCGATAAAGTGATTCTGAGCATCCTCTGGCTTTACAGCCAAACGCAAGGACGCCAGAATCGTCCGATCCTTGCTCACGCTCCCGAATCATTCTCGGGAAATCAAAGATCTGAGCACCAGTGAGCTCGGTTGGTATCGGCATCTGGCCCAATCCTGGAAGGATGAATACGAAGACCCGGCTTAAAAGCGAATGACCGGACCTGCAGCGATGTGCAGATTGCTATAAGTGCCGTTATTCAGGTAGATCTCGTCGCCCGCTTCCAGGCGCAAACCTAACCATCCGGCAAACATTTCAATGCCGCCACCAGGGTAGACTGCGAAATGCGTGCCATTTCCGCCAACACCTGCGACTGCGCCACTAAAAGACCCTCCTGAAACAACTCCAGAGGTATTGGTACTGAAATCAATGAAGCCAACTTTTCCGGTCAGAAAAGCGCGAAAAGGACTGCTTGTTCCGAATTGCAGTTTGGGTCCGAAGAGCCCGGTGAGCGGTCGCACGCTAGTTGTGGAAAATGTTGTTGTAACTCCATTGGTCGTGCTGGTTGTGAAATTGCGGGCGAAGTCATAACTCATCTGAGCCTCAAACGCAAGGTTTGGATGAGCATTGAATGCCACAAGTCCGCCCACGCCAACGTAGTTGACTGTCGAGCCGGCTGGGGCAAATCGGAGATAGTCGCCGAAGGCTTCTATTTCACCATGATTCTTATCAAATCTGCTCGACCGTGCTGCCGGAGCAGGTGGAGACTGCATTGCTGAATCTGAAGAAGGTGGCTGATAGGCCGAAGTGGAGGAAGATTGTTCTGATTGCATCGATTGGGCTGTCGGCGATGGTGAGGTCGCCTCATCAGCTGGTGTCGGCGATGAGGGCTGCATCTGTTGATCCGCAGGTGCCGATGGCGGCTGCGGAGTTTGCTGGTTATCCTGGGCCGCGACCCAGCGTGGCGACATTAAAACTAAAGAAAGACTGAACCCAATGAGTAGAGCTATGCGCTTCATACTTCACTCCTTTGAAATAGATCGGCTTTTGTGGTTACCTGACCTTCGCTGTCTCACCGCTTCAATGCGGTTGCGACGCGGTGACAGAATACGATGCCTGTTTCTCATGCTGGGTTGGTTTGCGCCCGAGTTGCCAGGTAGGCGATTTAAACAGTCCGGCTCACTTGCTGGCCGTTTATTTGCGTTATGAATTTTGGTGAGCTCAGGTGAAAACCACGCGCTAAATATGTGCATCAAAAAATATGTGGATATAAGTAATCGAGTAAAGGCAATCGAGTGGAGGAATGAATGGCGGGTCGTCCTTTCTGGTCGGGACAGTTCAAGATATCACTTGTCTCCTTCGGGATTCAGTTATTCCCGGCGACCAATGCAGAGCCCGGAATCTCGTTTCATCAGATCGATCGCGTGAGCGGAAAGCGGGTGCACCACTTGAACGTGGTCAACGAGGACGAGCCGGTCGAGAAATCAGAAATCGTAAAGGGGTTTGAATACAGTAAAGGGAAATACCTGATTGTGGAACAGGACGAAATCGACAAGCTCCGTGTTCCGACCAAAAGCGCCATCGCAATCCGCCAGTTTGTTGATCTCGATGAGTTATCTTTGGCGTTGTTCGACAAGCCTTACTTCGTGGTCCCCGACCCCAAGGAATCATTGCAAGCTTTCGCCGTTGTTCGCAAAGCGTTGGAGCAGACAAAAAAGGCGGCAATCGGGGAAGTTGCATTCGGCGGCCGGGAGCACTTGATTGCATTCACTGTTCCATCGGACAAGTCTGCGGGCGGTTTGATGGCATACACACTTCGATACGGCAATGAACTGCGCGCCAGCGAGGAATATTTCGCCAACTTCGCGCGCATCGAGATCGACAAAAAGCAACTGGCAATGGCCACAGAATTGATCCACGCGTACTCGGCCCCCTTTGAGATTGATTCCTATAAAGACGACTACGAAGAAGCACTGCATGACTTGATCGAAGCCAAACAAAAAGATATGCCACTGCCGCTCGAAGAAGAGAGAGCGCAGCGGCCAAAGGTCGTTAACCTGATGGATGCATTGAGACGCAGTGTGAACGAAGTTAAAGATTCGCAGACCGACCACAAGAGCCCGGCCAGGCCTCCAAAGAAGGGGCCGGTTCTTGTTGGCGCAACAAAGCGCAGGCATAGAGCTGCTTAACAATGACTACACGCGTACAACCTCGTATCGACGCATCGAAAGCGGTCGACCGTCAGCTTGCACGCTATCGCTCGATGCGCGATTTCCAAAAATCAACGGAACCGCAGGGCGACGGACGAAATGTCTCACGCTCCCTAAGGGCACTGCCATTCGTTGTGCAGAAGCATGCCGCGACGCGACTCCACTATGATTTTCGACTGGGATGGAACGGCGTGCTCAAGAGCTGGGCAATCGCCAAGGGTCCGAGTTATTTTCCCGGCGATAAGCGCTTGGCTGTGCAGGTTGAAGATCACCCAATCGAATATGGAGGTTTTGAGGGTACGATCCCAAAGGGTCAGTACGGCGGCGGCACTGTGATGCTCTGGGATTTCGGCAATTGGGAGCCGCTGGACGATGTCGATCGCGGACTGCAGGAAGGACATCTCAAATTCGCATTGCATGGCGAGAAGTTGAAAGGGAAATGGGCGCTGATTCGTATGCATAGCTTTGGCGGTGGTTCCAGCAAACCGAATTGGCTGCTGATCAAAGAGAAAGACGAGTTAGCGCGAAACGATTCCGAGGCTGCCATTGTCAATGAATCTCCTGACAGCGCAGTCACTGGGCGCAGCATTGATGAAATCGCTGCCAGCAAAGATCATGTATGGGGCCCCTCCAGCCGAGACGGCCAGAACGGGTCAATGTTGCGAGAGGAGAAACGACAAGTCTCAGTAGAAACCAAGAAAAAGCGAGACGTGTCAACACAAACTCGCGCGACAAAATCCACAGTCTCGACAGAGAAAAGCGCAACGAGGCGAGGAGTTAAGCGAGGCTATGATGCCAGCGCGATCCTTGCATTGTGCCCGCGCGAAAGGATGCCAGATTTTGTCTCTCCACAATTGGCAAGGCAGGCCACCGAGCCGCCCAAGGGAGCGAACTGGATACACGAGTTGAAGCTGGACGGCTACAGAATTCAGATCCATGTTCGAGCTAAAGAGTCTCGCAGCGGTCGACAGGCACGAGAAGTCGTACTGCTGACGCGGAAGGGGCTCGATTGGTCGGCGCGTATGCCCGACATCGCCCGCGCTGCAGCGGGGTTGCCTGTTCAGAGCGCGATTCTCGATGGAGAGGTCGTGGTGCTTGATGAGAGTGGGCGAAGTAACTTCGCCGATTTGCAGTTAGCATTCCAAGACGGCAAGCAGGGATTTCTGAACTACTTCGCGTTTGACGTTTTGCATCTGGATGGGCGCAATCTTCGTAGTCTATCGCTGTCCGAACGCAAGAAGCTTCTCTCCGGCATTCTCGCGCATTCAGGAGAACCTTTGCGATTCAGCGAACATTTGCAAGGTAGTGGCGATGATGTTTTCGCCAAGGCGTGCTCACTGGGAGCCGAAGGCATCATCTCCAAGTTAGTATCCTCGCGTTATCAATCGGAACGCAACGGCGAATGGATCAAGGTAAAGTGCACTCAACAACAGGAGTTTGTGATCGGTGGATTTACGCTTCCCTCCACGGGTAGCAAGGGGATCGGCGCGCTGCTGCTGGGGTATTACGAGGGTGGCAAACTCCGGTACGCCGGCCGCTCCGGTACAGGATTCACGCAGGAGACGCACAGTTCATTGCGCGAGCGGCTGGATAGCCTCAGGGTCGCTAAGCCTGCGTTCATATCACCACCGGCGGACGCGCGCCACGATGTTCTCTGGGTCCGGCCCAAACTCGTAGCTCGGGTAGCCTTCGCCACGTGGACCCGCGACAATCTCGTGCGCCAGGCTTCGTTCAAAGGGTTGCGCGAGGACAAACCGGCGCAAGAAGTTACCCGCGAAATACCGGTAGCAACAGAACGCGCCTTAAAGCGCAACGGAACTTCAGGCAACCATGCAGCTAAAGTTGAGCGCGAAAGAAAGCGCGGAGCCATGACAGAACCTCCCATCACCCATCCCGGGAAAGTGCTGGACCAGGAAAGCGGGATGACCAAAGAAGACCTCGCGCGCTACTACCTGGCTGTAGCTGAGCATATGCTTCCGCACGTTGCCGACAGACCGCTCAGCGTCGTTCGATGTCCAGACGGTAGCAGTAAGCCGTGTTTTTTTCAGAAGCATGTGGGAACATCGTTGCCCGAGGGCGTTGGTAGCGTACCAATCGCAAATCGAAAAACCGGAAAGAAGGAAGAATTTCTGACTGTGAATAGCGCCGAGGGTCTGGTTGGATTGGCCCAGATGGGCGTGCTTGAGATTCATACTTGGGGTTCGCGTAACAAGTCGCCCGATGTTCCCGATCGAATCGTATTCGATCTCGATCCGGGCGACGGTATCGAATGGCAAACGCTCGCGGCTGCCGCGCTTGAACTCCGAGCGCTCCTGAAAAAGATGAAGCTGGAAGGATTCCTAAAGGGCACGGGCGGCAAAGGATTACACATTGTGGCGCCCATTGAACCCGATTCGGACTGGGGTACAGTGAAACAGTTTGCTCACGCTGTGGCTCTGAGAATGGAAGAACGCCAGCCAGATCTCTATCTCACCAAGATGGCGAAAGCAGCGCGGAAGAACCGCATCTATCTCGATTATCTGCGCAACGACCGTGAAGCTACATCGATAGCACCGTATTCGTCGCGAGCGCGCAGCGGGGCGCCAGTCGCAATGCCTCTCGATTGGAAAGAATTGGACAGCCACAGCCGGCCTGTTTTTCACGTGATGGATTTTGCGGAATGGGAAAAACGTCTGAGCCGCGATCCATGGAAGGCAATGCCAAAGGTCAGGCAGAGCATTATCTCCGCGGGGGCCACATTAGAACCATAGTTAGATTAAATCGCGGAGATAACTTCCCGGACAACGCGGGCATCCCAAACTATTTTTGGAGTTTGCTTGTGGGCCCGAATTATTGGCGCATTATCTATCTAGCTATGGTATTGATATGGCTGACCGAGTTAGGAGTCGGCCAAGCGCAGCGGATCGGAGCATTGACGGATGATGATGCAGCAGTTGCTTCAGATGCTTTGCCGAATGCGCCAGGCACGATGTCGGATAAGACGACCTCTAACTCGATATTAGGAACTACGCCGCGAAAAGCAACAGACAATCCCGCGAGGAAATTCCATCTCGTCGTTCATCCACGCGAGTTTGGAGTGAGGCTAAGCAGCGGTGAAAAACTCGAACTTGCGGTTCGAAGTCGATTTGCAGTGTCAGATCTGGCATCGACGGCCTTCTCGGCAGGTTGGAGCCAGTTGCGCAATGGCCCTCCGCATTATGGTACGGACAGTGGCGCCTTTGGTGAGCGCTTAGGGGCCTTGGCGCTTAAGCAGACGTCGCAGTCAATCTTTAGTTATGGAATCTACGCAAGTCTGTTTCACGATGATCCCCGGTACTATGTGATGGGCGAAAGCAGGGGTGGCGGGGTAAGAGCGCTCTACTCCGCGTCGCGGCTCATCATTGCGAACAAGGATGATGGAAGAGCGGCGATCAATTGGCCGAAACTTGCGGCTATCGCGAGTGCAACGGCCTTAACCGAATCCTACTATCCTCCCCGCGACCATGGGTTCGCGAATGGGGCAATATCATTTGGCATATCTCTGTGGACCTCGATTCTCAATAACGAGATTCACGAATTCATCGGTGACGGCTTTCGGCTGCGACGCAACCGAAATTGATTGACCTGCCGGCCTGCGACTGAGAAGTTCGACTCTGTTTGCCCGCAGCCTCACTGTGCCGGTCCAAACCGCCGGACTCGATCGTCGCGCAAGTGCGCGATGTGGCTTGAAAATAATGTCGCGCAAACGAAAGAATTGCCTGGCGGGAAAAAGGCCGCATCAGCACGCTTGCTTTACCATCCAGACATACAAGAAGTCGGCGTCGCTCGAAGTAGCCACTTCAAGGCCTTTCTGGCGTGTTGCTCGATTCAATGCGGCTCGGATATTCTCCTTTGTATCGGGTAACGCGCGCAAGGGCACTTTGAGTGCCATTCCGTGCTCCAGGTTACCGATATCGTTCAACAGCTGCATGATGATCTTCTTGTGTTTGCCGTCTCGGCCCTTGGGAACATCGAGCTGAAGAATGGACTCGAACGTGCTCAGACTGGGCTTCGCATCCGAATTGGTTGCCATATGATCGCTCCTTCTGGTTTGACGCATTCGTTCCCGTTCTTCGGACTTCCAACCATTTTCGAATCTGGTATCCCTTTTGAACGTATGCTTAAATTCGCATTAACCTATCCTCAGAGAAAAAAGAATACAAACACTTCGGAGAATTTGCAATAGGCTAAATGATCGTATTTGTTCATTTTTATACATTTATTTGACGCGAAAAGTCTCCCTAGGAAAACTCCTCGACCCATACGGCGATCCTCACCCTTTCTTCTCAACTTCATTGATCGCCTATAAACCTCAGATTTTGAAAATTCTGTTCGTCGCAAAAAGAGTTTCCCCGTATCGCAGAGAGGCTGTTAGATTCGCCCATAGAGTCTACGCCGGGTGCCGATTGGCTCCCCTTATGACATTCGACCCATGTTTACGAAGTGCCTTTCCGGAGAACGACTGATCAGAACTTGACCGTGGTCAAGCTCGGATTCAATGCAGCAGACGCTTCGTTCGACGAGCTTCGGCTCGAGAGGTGAGGAGGCCCAATGAAAAACCACCAATCCAATTTATTGCCAGTTTCTGTGCGGAAGCAATCTACAACTTTTCCAACCGTACCCATTGAGGAGGTCCCCATGTCCAATTCAACAGAAGAAGCCGACTCCTATCGCCCCGTAGTTCTGGTGGTCGACGACGAATGCATCATAGCCGATACACTGACAGCAATTTTGAACCGAAGCGGATATGCGGCATTGCCGGCTTATGACGGTGAAAGTGCCCTGGAATCAATTTTACTGAGGCCTCCGGAACTCCTCGTTTCCGATGTCATTTTGCCCGGGATGAGTGGTATCGAACTGGCAGTCGCGGTAAGGCGGGTGTTCCCGGATTGCAAAGTCCTCCTATTTTCCGGGCAGGCATCTACCAGCGACCTGCTCGCTTCGGCCAGCAGCAGGGGACACCATTTTTCGCTGCTTACGAAACCAATCCATCCGACCGATCTGCTTGCGCGCATCAAAGAAACCATCGGCTCTCGGCCCCGGCAAACCGCATCCAGTCTCGGCTGAGACGGTTGGGATTCCTTCGAAGTCAGTGTCCGTCCGCCGCCCTTTCGGGCGAGCCTGCCGTCTTGCACTACGGTACGAAGTTTGCGTTTTCGCGCACATTGACGATTTTTTCTAAAACTGCGTTTTGTTCAATAACGACGCGGGGATTCTTCGCTTTTGCGGCTTAGTTTTCTTCTCCAGCTGCGTAATCATCTGCACGAATAAAAAATATCGTAGGGGGGGTAAGTGTGCCTTTCCGGCGAACGGACCGTGGACCGTGAAGAACAGAAACTGAAGGCACGCGGCTCTGGTCATGATTCATTCTTTGATTGTGCGCCGGCGAGACCTAATCTTCTGTAACTGCCGGTGAAGGAGCGCGTATGCCCCTGCGAGGGCTTTAACGTCAGAGGGAATGCCGGTTGCGCCGGGCAATCCTGTTCAAAGGTTCATTCTGGTATTTCCTGGTCCCGTCCATCAGTCAACTCTGCGGGTTGTTCTTTCGAAGAAGCGTATTCTAGTGCCAAGCTCGTCGATTACTCCAAAGAAGAGAATCTGATGCGACGTTTTCTTACTTCGCTTGTTGTTTTAGCCGTCGTTGGCGCTCCCGGTTTGAGGGCCCAATCTTTGCCGCCACGCGAGATTGCCCCGGGGGTCTGGTTTCTGCTTGGCGACGCGTCCAAAGGCTATAGCAATACAACTGTCATTGAAATGAAAGACAATCTGATCGTCGTGGATGCCAATTATCCCGCCCGCGCACGCGAAGTAATGGCGGAATTAAAGAATCTATCTCCCAAGCCGGTGCGATATGTTTTCGATACTCATGCCCATGGAGATCACTCGTACGGAAACTCAACTTGGACGGCGGCGGGCGCAACCACTTTCGCCTATTACAAAATCCTCGCCGAGATGGATCGATACGAACCAGCGCGCTGGCAGGCAGCCGAGGCAAAACGGCAGGATGTTCGCGAATTGCATGAGGACAATGTGCAACGGCCCCAGAATACCTTTCGCAAAAGTCCATTTGTGCTGAAAGATGATTCGCGTGAAGTTGATTTCTATTACCTGGGCTGGGGACACACCCCCGCGGATGGTTTTGTTTGGCTCCCCAGGGAACGAGTGCTCTGCACGGGCGACGCGGCGGTGAATGGGCCACGGAATAAGCTATGGGATGCGAATATCGCAAACTGGCCGCGTGTCCTGTCGAAGGCCATGCGCTTTCAGCCGCTTTATGTTTTGCCCGGCCATGGAGATGCGGCTGGTCCCGAGATTCTTGTCGGTCAGCGTCAATTCCTGCTCGACTTATATAGCGCCGTTGCAAAACAGGCGCATGAAGGAAAAACTCCGGCGGAGATGAGAGTCCAATTACCATCGCGCGATGCGAACTGGGTACCCAAAGATCTTTCCATGGACGTTCAGGCCACTTACGCGGAGATCACTCAACACAAGCCAGCCGGTGCCCTTCCTCACGAATGGAAGTAATCGTTCAAGATCACGAGCCACTTGCCAAATTGATCTTACAGAATTGTATTTTGGGCGAAAAGCCCGACGTGCATACCTCAGGGGCTAGAGCCCTCGGCTGATCTTATTGGCTTGATGCCGGGGATAAATCCCCGGCCTACCGCCCGCCCGCGTATTTCCGCAGCCTCTAAAGTCGTGCCCTGACGCTTCTCGCATTCCTCTTTGAATTTTGCAGGTGGCTCTAACATCAGCAAATTTCGCGGTCCCAGCCTTCCAGCGTCTGCTTGAACTCACTCATGAACCTTCCCGCATCCGCGCCGTCAATGGTGCGGTGGTCAAAGCCCAGGCAGAAGTATTGCATTGAGCGGATCGCAATCGAATCGTTGCCTTCGGCGTCGGTGAGCACCACCGGCTCCTTGCGCAGGCCGCCGATCGCCAGAATCGCCGACTCCGGCTGATTGATGATGGGTGTGCCGTACTCTCCGCCAAAGACGCCGGAGTTCGTTAGTGTAAACGTGGACCCGGTGGCTTCATCGGTCAGCAGCTTTTTGGCGCGGGCGCGGGTGGCCAGGTCGGCGATGGCGCGAGTCAGTTGCAGAAAGCTCAAGGCCTCGGCCTGCTTGACAACCGGCACAATCAAGCCCCACTCCAGAGCCACGGCGATGCCGAGATTGACGTTCGAATGGTAACGAATGGAGCCGTCTTCAAGCGATGCGTTCACGATGGGAAATTTGGTGAGCGCCTGAACGGCCGCGGCCGCGATGAACGGCATATAGGTGAGTTTGACGCCATGCTGCTGTTCGAATCTGGCCTTCTCTCGCTCACGCAGGCGAGCGATCGGGGACATGTCCACCTTGTAGACGGTGTGCACGTGTGGGCTGATCCGCACGCTTTCGACCATGCGCTGGGCGATAATGGCGCGCATCTTGGAAAGCGGCACCAGGCCCTCTGGGATTAGCTGCCGTGCCGGCGCTGTCGCAGAAGAGTTGGCCGTTGCCGAGCTGGCGCTCAGGTGGCGCAGCACATCTTCCTTGGTGATGCGGCCTTCCAAGCCACTGCCGGCAATCCGGCCGAGGTCGAGGTTGTTGTCCTTCGCCATGCGCCGTACCAGCGGCGAGGAGCGTACGCGCTGGCCGGGTGCCTGCGGTGGTGCCAACTGCGGCTCTGGCGCGGGAGGAACTTGGTTGGAAACCTGTTGGATTGGCACCGCTTGGGTAGGAGTACCCGCATCGACGGCGCTGCCGCCGATTACCGCGACCACCGCATTAATCTCGACCGTCGCGCCTTCCGGGACCTTGATCTCCGTGAGAACACCGGCTACAGGCGAAGGAATCTCGACGTCCACTTTGTCGGTCGAAATTTCAAATAAAGGCTCGTCTTTTTCGACCGCATCGCCGGCTTTTTTGAGCCACTTGGTAATGGTGCCCTCAAAGATCGATTCGCCCATTTGGGGCATGATCACGTCAGTTGGCATGAAGGTCTCTCCGCGATGCGGCCTTTTCGGCAAGCTTTGCGCCGGCGCAGGAACAACTCAGGGACGCGCCCGCTTCTGGCCGGATTATAAATTGCTGTGCCGTGGCGGCGTAGCCGAGGTTTGTTTCCGCAGCCATGTGGGCCAGATGGGCACTTGTTCATTTCGCGGCAGTGATTCTCCGTTTTATTTCTGCTCAGAGGCGCGAAGGGCTCGCGTCTGGCGCTCATTCCAATTCGTCTTAATCTTTTCGTAGGTCGCCTGCATTTCATCCAACTCCAAATCGCTCAACCTCTCGATGTTGATCATCTGATTACGCGCAGAATCCATAGCGCGGATCAGCTCATTGAGCTTCAGATGGGTGGCACGCGCATTGCGATTTTGTGTGTTTTGGATGAGAAAGACCATCAGAAATGTCGCGACAGAGGTTCCTGTGCTGATCGTCATCGCCCAGTGGTCTGAAAAATGAAAGATTGGGCCGGTGGCAGCCCACACCAAAACGACCAGACCCGCGCCGGCAAAGGCCCACGTCGATCCCAGCCAGCCAGAAACGGCCGCGGCGAATCGGCCGAAATGGCCGTGTACAGTCTGTCCCTGCGGCTCAGCTGTTTGTTGATTCATCGATAGAGTCTCCGTTCTGCAGCTACTGCCTTACCCTAAATTTGCAGAGTTCTGCAGGTCTGTCCCATGGGGAACATCCAGGGCGCTTTGTCGGAGAGTTTCATCGATTTTGTATTTGGAAGTGGGTGAATCCTTCTATTTTGCAAAGAACGCACCCTTCGAAAATGCCGCTCTAAAACACCCCCGCTAGAAAGACCTCGGCGGAATGAACTTCCTGATTCTTCGCGCCACCGGCCGCCAGCACTATCGGCGACAGCGTCAACACGGGGCAGTGGGAATGGGCCAGCAATTTGTACACCACGCCCTGGCGGGCGATGGCGGCGAAGGCAGATGCACCCTGCGCTCCCAGCACGAGAAGGTCGGCCTGCTCAGACAAACTCTGATAAAGCAACTCCTCGGTCGGCTCGCCGGGCACAATGATCGTTTGCACAGTGATTCTCCCCTCCCGCTCGGGCGGAATCATCGAGAGAAGTTCAGCATTTATCTGATCGACAGACATGCGAGGCTGATCCTGGGGCCGAATGACATGCTGCAGAATCAGGCGCGCATTCTGTTCAGCGGCCAGCTCCGCGGCAAAGCGAACCACCATATGGCTGGATTCATGCAGACTCACCGCACACAAAATGGTACGGGTGGCAAAGTTGCGGTATCTGCCGTTCACCACTGCGGGGCCGATAATGCAAACCGGCGCCTTGGCGCTGCGCAGCACGACTTCGGCCACCGAGCCCACCAGCAGCTTGCCGATGGGGCCGGGGGAGTGTGTGCCCATGACGATGCGATCAATTTCCCGTTCGCCTAGAAAGGCAATAATCTGCTCGGCGGCCAATCCCCTCCGCACCACGGTTTCACATTCAATGCCGGCCTCACGGACGCGAAGGGACAGCGGTTCGAGATGCTCCAATTCGATACGAGTGACGGCGTCAGAGTCATAGTATCGAATGCCTGAGCTATCCGATTCAGTCACGACCATTGTGTCATAGGCATGAAAGAGAATGAGCTTCGCGCCAAACTCGACAGCCTGCGCAAGGGCAAAATCAAAGGCCTTTTCATTGACGGGAATCTGAGAGGCGAAGAGAATGGTCGCGGGCTTACTCCAACCTGGCTTGATTGCGGTATACATGAGATTCTCCTGGGTGCCCGGCACATGGTGTGCGGACTTGCCATCGATTAGCTGCCAGACGGCTTGCGGCTGGTGCAACCGATCCATCGTATGAGAATTATGCGCCCCATTTCAGAAATCTTTCCAGAGAGAAAAGGGGATCATGCTGCAGAAATGTTCGATAAAGTGATCCAAATCACAGCCCGACTCGCCCTGCGCCTGCTCTTCTAAAGCGGAATCGTGGTGCTCCCGAGCCGTCATTGTGAGTCACGGGGCTCTGCCGCAAGCTTTCATGATGATCTTCTCACGTAGGAAAATCATCTTATCGGCAGTTTCTTGGTTTACTTTAATGACAAAGGTGGCTCACTCCCCGGCGTATGCCCCACTTCCCGACCGGCCTGCGATTCTGTTGGAGGTCTTATGCAGCCGATGCACAATATCCCCGCACGCGGCGGGTTGAACTTTGACGAGACTCCCTTCCTCGCCATCTGGGAAGTCACACAGTCGTGCGATCTGGCGTGCAAGCATTGCCGCGCCGCCGCTCAGCCCATTGCTCATCCCGATGAACTCACGAATGCTGAGGGAAAAGCGCTGATCGACCAGATCGCTGCGATGGGCGTGCCGATTTTTGTCTTCACCGGCGGAGACCCTTTGAAGCGCGCGGACGTCTTCGAACTGATCCGCTATGCCGCGGACAAAGGCGTGCAAGTCGCGCTTACTCCGTCAGCTACGCCATTGCTGACCCGCGAAGCGATCTTCAAACTCAAAGAGGCAGGCCTGGTGCGGCTCGGCATTTCATTGGACGGGTCGTCGGCGGAGATTCACGATGCTTTCCGCGGACTGCCCGGCGCATGGGCGCGTACGATACAGGCAATTGAGTGGGCCAATGAGGCGGGGATTCCGATCCAGGTCCACACGACGATCAGCCGCCATAATGCGCACGACTTGGACAGTTTATGCGCCCTGTTCGAGAAGATGGCTATTGTGATGTGGAATGTTTTCTTCCTGGTTCCCGTGGGACGCGGACAATTAAATGACCTCTTGAACGGAGAGGAATTTGAGCGGGTTTTTGGGCAGATTTACGAACTTTCGCGCCGCGTGAACTTCCAGATCAAGACCACTGAGGCAATGCATTATCGTCGCTACCTGCTCGAACATAACCTTGAAGAGCGTAAAATGGGGCATGGCAGCGGCCATCCGGGAAGCGCGAAGCCTGCAACAGCCCAGAATTACGAGCCGGGGGCGCCCACGGCAGACGCTCAGACCCGCACGGCCAGTTGGGCAACTCGCCGCGTCAACGACGGCAAGGGGTTTCTCTTTGTGTCTCACGTCGGCAACGTTTATCCCAGCGGTTTCCTCCCGATCCATGCGGGCAACATCCGCGAGACCCCGCTCAGCGAAATCTACCGCAACGCACCCATCTTCAAGTCTCTGCGCGACACCAGCAAGCTGGAAGGTAAATGCGGCGCTTGCGAGTATAAGGAAATCTGCGGAGGCTCCCGTGCGCGTGCCTACGCCGTAACCGGCGACCCACTCGCCCAGGAGCCCTGCTGCATTTATCACCCCAAGCACTGGGACCCGCAACTGGAGAATGAGGCCGCGGCCTTCGCGAAATCTTAGTTTTCAGCGGCAATATTCCCAGGGCCGAACGGTTACCATAGTGACCTTTCATTGGGTATAAAGTTTCTGATAGCTTGTCGGGAGAGCGTTCCTCGCAGCAGACCGCGAGCCACATGCCGAACTTGCTGCCGGATTGTGGATTATACCGATTATCAGGCAGTGCAAGAATCTGGTCGTAGATTTGAGAAGTGTGGTTGTTAGAAGTGGTCGATCCACTAGGATTCATTCCCCTGCGATCTTCTGAGGTTCCTTACCTCGTGGGAAATTAGCCTCCAACAATTTGGTCCAATTTGCCTTGGAAAGATTTCCGGCGCACTGCCATCACCAAGGGGTGGGTGGCGGATTGTATATCGTTGCCCAGCCAAGGAGCGGGATACCATGAAACTGAATCTTTCCCCAGTCGACTTTCGAATTCACAAGGTGCTGCAAGAAATCAAAAACGATCCATCGGCGCGTATTTCAGATCTCGCGTGCCAGGTTAATCTCAGTAGTTCGGGGCTCAGTCACTTGTTCAAGGAACAAACGGGCCTGAGCTTGAATGTGTTCCTCGCGAATGCGCGACTCGAAAGAGCGGCCGGCTTATTGCGAGAGACAGATATGCGTGTGAAAGAAATCACATTCAATGTCGGCTATTGCCAAGGGCCGAGTTTCAATCGTGCGTTCAAAAAGAAATTCGAGCATAGCCCACTGAGTTACCGAAGACGACAGCGGGCGACTGACTCAGTCGATACGCCGGATGATCGCCATTGACATAACCTGAATGCAGATGCAATTACGGTGTATTTATGGAAGCGTCGTGAACCACGGCGACTCACTTTCCACGGCAGCGGCTTTTGCTATGAATTAGCTGATGCGGACAATGATTTTCGATTGACAACGAAACGCAATGCCGGTGCGGCGGCCGCAATCAGTTTGATGGTTCAAAGAGCGCATTTCTCGATCCGCCGAACAATGTCAGCACGAGCGGACAAGCCCTGGCATTGATGGTGGACTACTTCAAGCTCACGTATCTGGTGGGTTACTCGTCGAAGTCCGATGTAGACAGTTATCCAGGTCGCTCGAGAAACCAAGTATTGAATATCCCGCGAATCGTGGTGATCGACCGCGCGGGAATGATCCGTGCAAGCAGCGTCGGTGTTGGCGGAGATCCCAAGCTTTAACCCGGGAATGTGAATAAGTTACTTACTTTTCCCAGCGGCATTGGCTCTCGCTCGACAAATACCTCCATGAGCGTCGTCGTGTAGGGGTAGAATAGCGACGCGCCTCCTTCCGTCAGCGCGGAAATATCCATCTTCACCGGCTTGTTCACAGCCGACTCATGTGAATCGATCGCCAGACGCAGCGGATCGTTCTCACTTCCCGTGTATGCCTCGTACTCAATCAGCTCAGATCCGCTGGATGCAATCAATTCCATCCACATCTTTTTGTTGTTGGTCCCCAGCGCCAGCATCTCCCGCGTCAAATGAATGTAGAAACACCGGTAGCTGCTGTCGCTCGAGTAGGTGTCAGCAATCAGCTTCACGCTTTCCTTCGCAGGGTCATCCGATTCCGCCAGTTCGTTCCCGTAGTAGATCTGAATATTGTAGTCAGGGACGCCGTCTCCGTGGTCATCCACCATGTGAATCCACAACTGCTGCCATCCCGCGCCATTGGTCTCTTCGTCGGACGTGTCCATCTTTGCTTTTGAAGGTGCGCCGAAGGTCAATGCCCGTTCCTCCCATGCGTTGTAGTCATCCTCGTTCTTGATTCCGAAAAAGCTACGCACGAGAGACACTACTTGAGGCTTCGGATCTGCAATGATTGTGCCGTGGTTTTGCCCATCCACCGCGATCAGCGGCGCTGAAAGCCGATCGCTCGACCAGTCGGAAATCAAAACCCTCTTGGTTTGATCCGCCGGATCGAGTCGTGCATGTCGCCTGAAGTCAAGCGTCACTTTGCGCGTATCAAGCGCACAGCCTGCCCATCGCACTGTCCCGTCGCACCCGGGCGAGTTTGCCAGCGCCGAAATTCCGCTGTACGGCACATTGCCGATAAACACTGCCACATACGGTGTCCCGTCGCCCTTGTCGTAGAGCGGCTTCAGTCCCAGCATGTCCTTGTGCGCCAGATCCCAAGTGTATTCACTCGCCAATTCGAGGCCATCCAGCACCATGTCGCCAGCATTCAGAAAGTCTGGACCCAGATCACGGTTCCCCTTCACTAAAGCTCCCAACCAGCTACGTCCCTTCTGCGCCTGTGGAGAGCCGAAGGTTGCCGGCGCTAGTCCCACCAGGTGCTTGAGTCGCCGAATGCGACTCCGCGCATCGCTCAGCGGATAAGGATCGCTCGTCAGCCATTGCCGCAGCACCAGCATTCCGGTCGAATGCACGACCGCGTCAAAGGTCCAGCCGTCTTCGGGATTATCTTGGGCAAACTTCGTCATGCGCAACGCCCGGTCAAATGCTTCGCCCAGATCTTTGATTGTCACTTCGTTATTGAGCGTCACATAGTTCCCCACGCTGATCGTCTCCGTTGCGATCCCCGCAGTGGCAAGCGCTTCCTTCCATGGCAGAAACGCTTTCCAGTTCGCGGAATAGCCGTGGATCAGCAGCACGCGACCCTGGGCTGCCGGCGTGAGCGTCTGCGGCGCCGAGATTGGGTTACCGCTTTGACTCGGCAATCCTGAACCGGCCTCTGGTGGGGCGCCTCCGGCAACGGTTGGTGGTTCAGCTCTTTCGAGCGTCGGCTTATTTCTGTGCAAATGTAAGAGGTGCTTGAATTCGATCCATAGGCCCATCTGATCCTCCTGAATGGTCGATTACGAATTGGCCCAAGTATAGACAGCACTATCAGATGCCGCAACAGAAAATTTGAATGCACTCAGAACGGGTCGACATTGGGCGGTTGTAACAGTTTTCTCAAATGCCGAACCAAGAAGAAGTTGCGGCGGTAGACTTGTTCGCTCGTACTCTTCTATCGTTAGCAGCTTTGCTCGAAAACGCAGCGGGTCAGCTTCTGCATTCTCCGTTTCGAGGCCTGCTCAACGTTTACTCAATTTGCAACCTACATGCTCACCGAGCCGCTTAAACGGCCCTTTACATCGAAGGCTCCGACAGCTTGGTCTCCACCACCGCCGCTTCGATTGTTACCAAGCGGACCAGTTTTCGGGTGGGCCTGTCTCCTGCTGAAAAGCAACGGCCTTCATGGCGCACGCGCTTGCGGGGAGTAATCCTGAGAATAGCGCTTAACCTTCGGTCAGTGTGAGCACCTTGGCCTTCTGCTGTCATCCTTTGAGCTAGTTTCGGTTTTGTTCAACTTCGACCAGTTGGGGGGCCTTGATGTCGCGCATGGGCGGTAGTCCGAAAAGCCTGCGGTACTCGCGGTTGAACTGGGTGGCGCTCTCATAGCCGACGTCGAAGGCGGCGCTGGCTGCGTCCAGGCCTTCAGTCATCATGCGCACACGTGCCACATGTAGGCGCATGCGCTTTTGGTATTGCAACGGGCTCATCTGGGTCAGTGTGCGGAAGTGTTGGTGAAATGTTGATACGCTCATTTTGGCCACGGCGGCGAGGTCCTCCACACGCAGAGGCTTCGAAAAGTTCTCTTTTAGCCAGACGACGGCCTTGGCTGTGCGATTGCTCTGTTCGCCCAACGTGGCGATGGCGCGCAGATGCTTGCCCAGAGACGAACGCAACAGACGATAGACGATCTCTCGATGCATCAGACCAGCGAGGAAAGGTATGTCGCGCGGAGTGTCAAGCAAGTCCAGTAAGCGTATGCAGGAGCCGAGCAATTCAGGCGTGGACTTGCCAATAGCCATGCCGCGTGTACCGGCGCAGACGTCCGATGACAGGAACTCTTCCTGACTCAGGATCTCGCGGACCGATGCCATATCGAGTTTGAAAATCAGGGCGAGGATCGGCTTCTCATGGCTCGCCTGCGTCACCTGGCTAATGACGGGCATGTCGATGGAGGTGAGCTGTACCGTGGACTCATCACACACATACATCGCGCCGCCGACGTTGACATGCTTCTGTCCCTGCCCATAGACGATGATCGAGGGCTCGTAGGTGGCCGAGTAGCAACTGGTCAGGGCGGTTCGGCGAAACAGGAGTAGGCCCGGCACGAAAGTTATCCGGTCACCTTCCACTTCGATATGGGCGGCAATCTTGCGGGCCAACTCAGACCGCAGGGCAATCGTCTGGCCTCCATCGCCGCCAAGGTCGGCACTTGCCTCGTGAGGCTTTTTTGCCCTGTTTGACGCTTCGCTCTGCATTCTGGTCCTCCATCTTTAGCGTACTGCCTAGTGGACATTGCGTGTACAGAAAAGTGGACAACTCAGAGGAATAGGCAAGAACTTCGCAGGATTGTGATACCGCTCGGAACTCGATTCTCCGTATTATCGAGTTGTCTGAAGAGACGAGGTGACCCGGCAGAGCACGCCATCACCTGGCATACATTGCAAGCGGGTAGCATTTCACAGAGGAGAAACGTACTGTAATTGCAGCCATGCGCGCCGGGCTACTGCCGAATCCGGCATAAGCCAACAAAAGAGCGAAAGCGCTTGGCCTCAAGAGGTCGGACGCATTGAGGAGAGTCAGACCATGAGAACACTTTTTGTGACATATCGCGGCACAGCATCCGACCGCTTTGACCGCGAGTATTTCGTGAGCAAGCATCTTCCCCTTGCACGAGAGATTGCCGAGCCGCTCGGCATGTTGTCGATCGAAGCCTTCTTTCCGACCGGTGCAGCTACAAACATTGTCGCTGCCAGTGTGATTGTGCTTCGTGATGAGCAGGCGGAGCGCGACCTTTTCTCGTCCTCCAGATTCATCGATTTGGTGAACGATCTGCCGAACTACACAAACCACACGCCAGAGCAGCGCGTTGTGACTCACCTCTCGGCTTGATGAAGTAAATTCGATACGCAAACAGATTTGTAAAAGGAGAAACAATGCAGAAGCGCACATTGGGAAAGAGCGGTCTTGAAGTATCCGCCCTCGGCCTGGGTTGCATGGGTCTCAGCTTCGGTTACGGTCCGGCAACGGAAAAAGAACAGGCCATCAAGTTGATCCGTTCTGCCTACGAAAGTGGCGTAACGTTCTTTGACACAGCGGAGTGCTACGGTCCTTTCGCCAACGAGGAAGTGGTTGGTGAAGCGCTGGAACCATTCCGCAAGCAGGTGGTGATTGCAACCAAATTCGGCTTTGTGGACGGAGACTCATAGAAGGGCCTTAATAGCCGCCCGGAGCGCATTCGGGAGGTTGCCGATTCGTCATTGAAGAGACTTCGCACGGACGTTATTGATCTCTTTTACCAGCACCGCATCGATCCGAATGTTCCGATTGAAGATGTAGCGGGCGCGGTGAAGGAACTCATCGCTGAAGGTAAGGTCCGGCACTTCGGAATGTCGGAGGCTGGCGTTGAGAGCATCCGGCGTGCTCACGCGGTTCAGCCGGTCGCTGCTCTGCAAAGCGAGTATTCCCTTTTTTGGCGCGAACCGGAGAAGGAGATCTTGCCCACGCTCGAAGAGTTGGGAATCGGCTTCGTCCCATTCAGCCCGCTGGGCAAAGGCTTTTTGACCGGAGCCATCAACGTGGACACCACCTTTGATAAAACGGACTTCCGCAACGTAGTGCCGCGTTTCGATGTGGAGAACCGTAAAGCCAATCAGAAACTCGTGGATGTGATCGGCAAAGTCGCTGCACAAAAGTGCGTAACCAATGCGCAGATTGCTCTCGCCTGGTTGCTCGCTCAGAAGCCCTGGATCGTTCCCATTCCTGGAACCACCAAGTTGCATCGCTTGCAGGAGAACCTTGGCGCCGCCTCTGTGGAGTTGTCCGCTGGCGATCTTGCGCAAATTGAGAGTGCGGTTTCCGGCATCGAAGTGCAAGGCGCCCGCTACCCCGCACAACTCGCAAGTCGCGTCGGCCGCTAGAGCAGCTTGCTGTCAGCAAGCGAGACTTCCCGGCATGGGCGCGTTTCGGGGAGCGATCGAAAAGCAAGGAGATTCGCAATGGCAATCAGCGAACAGGTACGAAGGAACCACGATGAACTTTTCCCCGGCCACACTTCGACGTTAAGTGTGACCGACCCACGCACTCGCTTGATGGTTCAGCTCGCGTCGATGATCGCCTGCCAGGCTTTGCGCGAGTATCCACGCTCCCTCAATGCACTATGCGCCATCGACGAAGTCGTGTCGTATAAAGCTGCATGACAAACGGGAACAGAGTTACAGGAGGCCGGATGGTCGAGCGAATAAAGACAGTGCTGGTGGTTGGCGCTACAGGCAGTATCGGCTGCATGTTGTCGACGCTGCGCATGAAAAGGGATTCGCTGTGCGCGCGCTGGTGCGAGATCGTGCCAAAGCGCGGAAATTCCCTAAAGAAGTGCAGCTGATCGTCGGAGATGTCACCCGTCCCGAGACGCTTAGCGCCGCGGTCGATGGCGTCGATGCTGTCGTCTTCACGCTCGGATCGGATGGCGCAGGAAAGGCTGGAGCAGAGAACATCGACTATGGCGGCGTGCGCAATGTGCTTGCGGCGCTTGGCTCTCGCCAAGTGCGTATCGCATTGATGACCTCCATTGGCGTTACCAATCGCGACGGCTCATACAATCTCTCAACCGAAGCTCACGATTGGAAGCGGCGGTCGGAGAGATTGGTGCGCGCCAGCGGATTGCCGTATACGATCGTGCGTCCCGGATGGTTCGACTACAACAAGGCTGATGAGCACAAGCTTATCTTCCTGCAAGGTGATACGCGCCAGGCGGGCAATTCCAGCGATGGCGTCATCGCTCGACGCCAGATTGCAGAGGTTCTGGTCAGTAGTCTGACGTCGGATAAAGCTCTGCGAAAGACCTTTGAACTCATCGCAACTAAAGGCCCGGCGCAGGAAAAACTCGATGCTCTGTTCGCTGCCCTCGATCCGGATTCCAAAGATGGACTCGACGGCGTGCGCGACATGCCAAACAAACCGCTGGAAGATGAGCCGCAGCGCGTGAATGACGATTTGCACGCCTTGTCAGCCAACCATCGCTAGTCGCAGCCGCTGAGGGAAGGAGACGCATACGCAATGAAGAAGTGCATGTTGCAACACGTGATCGTAGTCATCGGAGCAGGTTCGATCGGCCAGGCAATCGTGCGGCGGGTCAGTGCGGGCAAACATGTCTTACTGGCTGATATTCGTCAGGAAAACGCCGATGCGGCGGCGAAAGTTCTTTTTGATGCAGGATTCAACGTCAGCACAGCAACGGTCGATGTTTCCTCGCGTGCATCAGTTCATGCTCTCGTCGAGACGGCCACCAAGCTCGGCGAAGTTTTCGGCGTCATCCATGCCGCGGGTGTTTCGCCGTCTCAGGGATCCGCAGAGACGATCCTCAAGGTCGACCTCTACGGCACAGCACTCGTGCTGGAGGAATTCGGCAACGTCATCACTCGCGGAGGCTCCGGCATCGTGATCGCCTCGCATCATCAGCGGAGTAAGAGAATTGGTGCACAGTTGATATCAAGGTTCCGGCAATAAACACATGATGCATTGATAATAATAATCATAGCCATCGATTAAACTCGAGTGCTAATTTCTCACTGACTGAGGAATCGACCAGAAATGGTAGCCACAGCATACATTCTAACGTGCGGGAGCCGCACTCGGGATGAGCATCCGCCGGATTAAGCGCCGTAAACTAATAGAATTGCCGAGAGTTGGGAATGCCTGTGTCTGTGGCAGGGAAACTGCTGCGCTCTCATAACCTGGACGACTGCGCTGCTCAGAGTGGTACCGACGGTATCGACCTCGTCAATGGACAGCGGCCATTTGTTGTAGTCGCGATGAAGAGTAATTCCCGTTTCAATGTTGGAATCCGTCGGACTGGCAGCCGGGTCTAACCCAAGACGGTGAACAGGTCTATAAAGTTATACGTTCCGGGGGATTTGTCGCCATTAACCGAAGAAAGACTTCCCGCCGAATTGGACTGCGTTGCGAACGACTTGAGTGATACGCCGGGCACCCCAGTCAGACCATTGGCAAATAACGTTGCGTCTCCGCGAGATGGTAGCGCGATTTTCCGGGGTCTACACATTCGGTCATCGTGATCTCGCCGAATAAGCACGAATCAGATTTCAGATGCAACAATCCACTCTGTTCCGCTTCATCCCCTCCATTCAACCCCTCATCTGTTTTTTCAACCCTTCGTCCGGAACCTCGCGCATCTTCGGCATGGCTTCATATACCTTCCGGAGAGAGCAAAGAAGCGCTCGGGAGAGGGAATTCCGATGGATGAACTTGTCAGCGTCGAAGCAGTCAGCCGAAGATTCCCACTGGACCACAGCTATGTCAGCGCGCTCGACAACGCAAGCCTGCGCGTTGATGCCGGAGAGTTCCTGGCGATTGCGGGGCCTAGTGGAAGCGGCAAATCCACTCTTTTGAATCTGATTGGATGCATCGATAAGCCGACAGCGGGCAGGATTCTGCTTGATGGTGTCGACACATCCACGCTCAACCCAAACCGCATGACGGCTCTTCGCCGCGAGAAAATTGGCTTTGTCTTTCAAACCTTCAACCTCATTCCTGTTTTCACAGCCTTTGAAAACGTCGAATTCCCACTTCTCATTCAGGGCATTCCATCTCGCGAGCGTCGCAGCCGCGTAGAGGCGGCACTCGAGGGCGTTGGGCTTGCTTACCGCTCCAAACACCGTCCCGACCTACTCTCTGGCGGCGAACGTCAGCGCGTCGCCGTGGCCCGAGCCATCGTGCATCGACCAGCTCTCGTGCTTGCCGATGAGCCGACTGCGAACCTCGACACCCATAACGCCACTCAACTCATCGACCTCATGCACGACCTGAACCGCCGCCTCGGTCTCACCTTTATCTTTTCCACTCACGACCAGCGCCTTCTCGAACACACTGACCGCATTGTCCGCCTAACCGACGGCCAAGTGGTCTCTGACAAGCTCCAACACAATGCCCTTGCTGCCGAAGTGCCGTTTACCGAAAGCGCAATGCTCCAGATTCAATAAAGGAAGTCAGCCATGGCAAAGTTTTTGCTGCTCGCGTTTAGAAACGTCTTCCGGAATCGCCGTCGCACCATCATGACCCTCATCATGGTGGGAGGGGGAGTAGCTGGCCTGCTGCTGGTTGGCGGCTTCTTTGCCCGCATGTTCTGGGGACTACGCGAAAGCACCATCAACGATGGACTCGGTCACATCCAGATCTTCACTGCTGAGCACTTTAGCCGCGAAGAAAAACATGTTCTGGATTCTGGCATCGATAACTGGCGTCAGGTGGCCGCAACCGCATCCACCGGCGGACATGTGCGCGGCGTCGCACCACGAATCGAGTTCTATGGAATGCTTTCAAATGGAGTTAAGTCAGGCGTCTTCATGGGCAGCGCTGTCGATCCCGTTGCTGAAAACACTCTTGGCTTCAGCCCTCGCCTTGCCAATGGCAGAGACCTCGACGCCAAGCCAGGCGGCGAGATTGAAGCGCTCATCGGGGCCGGCGTGGCCCGCTCGATGAACGTGAAAGTGGGTGATGGACTGACGATCCTGGCAATCACCTCCGATGGCGCTCTTAATGGCATCGACGTTCAGATCGTTGGGGTTGTGTCGACCGGCTTCAAGGAAATGGATGACCGCTATCTCCGCATTACACTACCTTCCGCACAACGGCTACTGCAGAGCGATCGTGTTACCAACCTCGTCGTCGGCCTCGATAACACGGATAATACCGACCTTGTTGCCGCGCAGTTAGCTCCGCGCCTTCAAATTCTGCCCCAGCACTTAGTCCTGAAGAAATGGATTGATCTTGCAGCGTACTACAAACAGGTTCACTCGCTCTTCAGCACTATCTTCATTTTCCTGGGCATCATCGTCTTCTTTATGGTTCTCATGGCCAGTATTAACACTCTGCTCATGGGCATGTTTGAACGTACTCGTGAAATCGGCACTATGCTTGCCATGGGCACGCCTCGCACCTGGATTATGGCACTGTTTGTATTGGAAGCCACGCTGCTAGGCTTGCTGGGAGCCGCGGTGGGCGTAGCCGGTGGCAATCTGCTCGGAGTCATTCTGAATCACTCGGGCATTCACCTACCGCCGCCTCCGGGAACCACATCTCCTATGGCTTTTCGAGTGATGTATGTGCCCAGTCTGATGATTGGTTCCTCCTTACTCGTGATACTCTCACTGGCGCTCGCATCCATTCTCCCGGCGATTCGTGCATCCCGGCTACAAATTGCGGAGGCATTAGCTCATGTATAACATCAAATTCGTACTTCGAACACTTCAGTTTGTCTTCTTAATCAGCCTACTTCTAACATGCACTCTGGCTGGCCACGCCGCAGCCCCCGCAACTATTCCAGACGCCGAAGCTATTCTCAAGCGCGCCGATAGTTTTCGCAATGGGTGGTCTTCTTACGTCATGCACGTCAAGATCACGAACTATGAGTCTGGTAAAGACGACGAAGAGAAACTTTACGAGGTCTCGCAGAAGGGTACCGAGAAGACCTATGTCGAATTCATGAGTCCACGAGAGAAGGGCCAGCACCTGCTGATGCTTGGCGACGATATGTGGGTCTATCTGCCTGACACCAGCCGTCCAATTCGCATCTCGCCACTTGAGCGCCTGTCAGGCGATGCATCCAACGGCGACGTAGCCCGCACTAACTACGCCGCTGACTACACTCCCGTCTATCTCCGCACGGAAAAGGCGGATGCCGGCGAATGTTATGTCCTCGACCTGACCGCCAAGCGTAAAGGCGCCACTTATCAGCGCATTCTCTACTGGGTTCGGGTTCAGGATGCCCGTCCTGTCAAGGCGGAGTTTTACCTGACATCCGGCAAGAAGATCAAATCCGCGACCTTTGACGACTACTTGAGTGCGGGAGGCCACACCCTGCTTCACCGTATGACTCTCTATGACGAAATCCGCCATAACTCCCATAGCGTTCTTGAGTACTCCGGCATAGCTCCCCGTGAGTTAGCAGACAAACTCTTCTATCAAGGCCGCACCGATCGCTTTTAGTCATGACAAACTCCTGTGTTCCATAGTTGCGACTCTCGATCTCGCAGAGTGATTAACCAGAAGTTTCAACCGCATCTCGCAGCCGAATCAACCAAACCAATGAAACTTCGCATCCTCATTTCGGTTTGTCTTGCCGCCTCCATGCAATTGGCGGCCCAAGATACACCAGCGCAGGACGCGCCACCTCCCAAGCCGCACTATGACCTGCGCTACTCTCTTGCGGTTATTGACGACGCCACACTCTATAGCAATCTTCAGCTACCCGTACCAACGATTCTCAACCAAGTGCTGGTGGAGCCGTCCATCAGTGTTCGTTATCTCGATCGCTGGAGTTTCTCTTCAAGCCTCATCGGGGTGGCGGAAACTTTTACTGACACCTACACTCAGTTACGCGTTAAAGAAACCTACGCAGGCCTCTCCGCCGGTGATTTCGACTTCACGGCCGGGCGTCGCATCGTTCGCTGGGGCACCGGTTATGCCTTCACCGCCGCGGGCGTGCTCGATCCGCCTCGTGATCCGACCAATCCCACTGACCGCCTCAACCTGAATGAAGGCCGCGACATGATCAAGGCCGACTGCATCTATGGACCGCACGCCTTCAGCCTCGCCTGGTCCACCGCCGCTCTTGCTCCTGCCTCGGCGAACCTGCATGACACCACGGCCTTCCGGTATAACATTCTCATGCATGGATTTGATACCTCACTTATCGCGGGCGACGATCACGGCGGCGACGCCTTTGGCGGCCTTACCTTTACCCGCGTCCTCGGTCAGGCTTGGGAATTGCACGGCGAAGCGGCCTGGCGCGAGCATGAAGCGGTTCTTCTTGGCGCCAAATTCACCACTACCTCGGGCATTACTTTCATCGGCGAGTTCTTCACTCCGCCCAATATCCCGTACTATCGAGACGTGACCATTTTTCCGCTCAGCGGTCGCCAGCATTACGCATTTCTGCGCGCCGGCAAGAATCGGCTGCGCGAACTCCCCGGCTGGAAGCAATGGGATATTGCAATCTCTGCCGTCGCCAATCTCAACGACTGCAGTTACACCGCCGTCTTCGATGCAAACCGCCGATTTGGCAATCACTTCTCGTCCTATCTCCACATGGAGATTCCCGCGGGAAAGCTTAATTCGGAGTACGGCGCAACTCCGTACTCAACGGCAACTTCCATAGGAGTGCGCTTTCAGCTATGAGAAATCCGATCTGCACTAATACACCGGGCCACCATGGAGACCAGCCGCAGCCTTACAGTTATGCCTCATCCTTTGTAAGAGCGTTTTGGATTATTGCCGGCATTGCACTTGTCGTATTTCTGATCTATCTCTCTTCGGGTCATATAAAGCTTTCTCAAAGCGGCTCGGAAATCATCGTTGCGTTCATTTATTCGGCCGCCATTGGCGTACCCTCCATGTTTCTTCTTACGTGGGTCTCCCATCGTTATACCGAAAGATTTCCGCGGCTCATCTTCCTCGCTCAGGCCTTGATCCTCATTTGCACGGCTACCGTCGGCTCTCTTGCAGCCGTCATGATCCTTCAGTTAGCCGGCATGGCTGCTCCAGGCGCATATTGGCATGAATTCCGTCAGAGCCTTCTCTTTGCCATCGTGATCTCACTCATGTTTGGGCTGGGTATATCGAGCTTTGAGACGATGCGCTACAAACTCCAGGAAGCAACGCTTGAATTGCGCACCAAACAAGTCGAGCAGGAGCGCGCCTACAAACTTCTCGCTGAGGCTCGCCTGTCTTCGCTCGAATCCCGCATCCATCCCCACTTCCTTTTCAACACACTCAACTCCATCGCTGCGCTCATTTCCTCTGACCCCAAGCGTGCCGAAGACACAGTCGGTAAACTCGCATCATTGCTACGATTCTCTCTCAACGCTCAGCATCGCGGCCTTGTCCCGCTGAGCGAGGAACTCAAAATCGTCCGCGATTATCTGGAAATCGAACGTACCCGCTTCGGCACCCGCCTTCGCTATGAAATCGATATTCCACCTACCTTGGATTCCATAAAAGTTCCGCCGCTAGCCTTGCAATCGCTGGTCGAAAACTGCGTGAAGCATGTCGTCTCGCAGCGCGCACAGGGCGGCCAAATCGGAATCTCCGCCTCCAAAGTTGGTAACCGCATCCAGCTCCAAGTTCTAGATGACGGTCCCGGCTTTTCTCTCGACGCCATCACGCCCGAACATGGACTCGGCAATCTCATCAACCGCATCGAGCTTCTCTTCGGCTCCACGGGGCAACTCGAAGTGGCGCGAGAAGGTGAGAAGACCGCTGTTCGTCTCTCGTTTCCCGGATAATCGAAATGCACATGGAATCTTCTCCACTCCGCGCCTATCTCGTCGATGACGAACCGCTCGCCATCGAGCGCCTGACTCGCCTGCTCGCTGACTTCGCCAGCCTCCAGATCGCGGGCAGCGCGACTGATCCGACACAAGCCATCGACGAACTCAACAGTCAGTCCTACGACGTCCTGTTCCTCGATATTCAAATGCCGGTGCTCAATGGGTTTGATCTGCTCTCGCGACTCACGGTGCAACCCTTTGTCATCTTCACAACCGCGTATGACGAATACGCGCTCAAAGCTTTCGAAGTAAATTCCATCGACTACCTTGTGAAGCCGATCGAGACCGTGCAACTGGCCCGCGCCCTGAAGAAGCTCGACCGCCTTCGTCCTATCTCCAAACCAGATTGGCAGCGAAGCCCCGATCTGCCATTGCTCCTCCAGCAACTTGCTGCGTCCCTTCGTTCTCAAGCGCATGATTATCCCCGACGAATTGCCTCACGCGTCGGCGAGCGCATCTCTTTTCTTGACCTCGATGCCGTGACTCATTTCCTCGCCCAAGACAAGCTCACTTACGCCGTCGCTAATGGCCGCAAGCATGTAGTTGACCAGAGCATCGCCGAACTCGAAAGACGTCTTGACCCGGCAAAATTCCTGCGCGTCCATCGCTCCGCTCTAGTGAATGCGGACTGGATTCATGAAGTCAACTCCTGGTTCGCTGGCAAGGTTATCCTCTCTCTCAAGGACACTCAGCGTACCCAGATACCCGTTGCCCGCGATCGCGTCAGTTCTCTAAAGTCGCGACTCGGCGCGTAGGCTTTCAGCATTTCGTTGATGAACCATATTCATCGCTGCTCTTGAAAGTTGGATTATATGGAACGCGCTGAGTGTTTCTTGCAGATATTCCAGGCACGTGTGTCAGAGATGCCCCACGCCGTTGCTGTCGTTTGCGAAGACGAGTCCTTGACGTACGATGAACTGGATCATCGCAGCTCCAACCTCGCCGCATGTCTCGCCGAAGCGGGAGCAAGACCGGACCTGACGGTGGGGCTACTCGTCGAACGATGCGTTGAAATGATCGTCGGTATGCTTGCGATCATGAAGTCAGGCGCCGCCTACCTGCCTATCGATCCTGGCACGCCGCCAGAGCGCATTCGATTTCTCCTTGCGGACTCCGGCACCTGGCTTTTGCTGGCGCAAAGGGTTCTGCCACTACCAAATGAGCTTCCGTGCCGCAAGTTCTTCTTCGACCAGGCAGTGGACACAGGCGCCTTCTTCGTGCCGCCCGCGGTGGCTCCCGAGAATCTCGCCTACGTGATCTACACCTCGGGTTCGACCGGCCGGCCAAAGGGCGTAGCCGTTGAGCAGCGGCAGCTCGTGAATTACTTGCGAGCCGTTATCGAACGAATGCGTCCTTCCCATCCATCATCATTTGCGCTTATCTCGACGTTGGCGGCCGACCTTGGACACACGTCTATCTTTCCTGCCTTAGCCACTGGCGCGACACTGCACGTTATCCCCTCCGATCTCATCGGCGACGGAGCCGCGCTCGGGGGATACATGCGCCGGCACGATGTCGAATGTATGAAGATTGTCCCCTCGCATCTGCGGACGTTGCTGGCAGCTGCGCCTTCGGGCGAAGTGCTTCCGACCAAGCTGCTCATTCTTGGAGGGGAGTCGTCGCCGCCAGCGTTAATCAACGAGATTCTCGCGCTCGCTCCCGGGTGCGCCATCTTGAATCACTATGGGCCAACCGAAACGACCGTCGGGGTGCTGACCCATCGCGTCACCGACGGCCCGGTTGAGGGCGACACCCTACCTCTCGGAAAGCCATTGGCGAATGTTACGGCGTACGTGCTGGATGAATCACTTTTACCAGTTGGCCGAGGGATAGCGGGTGAGATCTGCATTGGCGGCGCGTCTGTCGCTCGCGGCTATGTTGGAGCTCCCGATCTGACTGCCGAACGCTTTGTCCCTGATTCAAACTCCACGACGGGAGGCCGTTTGTATCGCACTGGCGATCGCGGACGGTTGCGAGCGGACGGCGCGATCGAGTTTCTCGGACGCGTAGATCATCAGGTGAAGATTCGCGGCTTTCGTGTTGAACTTGGAGAGATCGAGAGCATTTTGCAAAAACATCCTTTGATCATTGCAGCTGCAGCTATGCTGCGTGAAGACGTTCCGGGAGA
The DNA here is from genome assembly GCA_049513195.1 of Occallatibacter sp. Classification (GTDB taxonomy): domain Bacteria; phylum Acidobacteriota; class Terriglobia; order Terriglobales; family Acidobacteriaceae; genus Telmatobacter. Next base: position 55,854 of record JBEKWJ010000027.1, on the reverse strand, counting down.
TCCTCGTCTGGTTGCGTATGTTGTCGCACGCGAGGGATTCAAGGTTTCGACGGGCGACCTCCGTGCGTGGATGAGTAGCAGGGTGCCGCAGCAGATGATTCCCGCGGTATTTATGTTGATGGATCAGTTGCCTCTCAGTCCGTCAGGAAAGATCGATCGCCGTGCACTTCCAGTAGCTCACATCACGCGTATAGAAGCGCTTGTCGAGCCCCGCACATCACTGGAACGGCTGCTGGTAGCACTATGGAGCGAGGTTCTCGGCATGGAGAAGATCGGCATTGATGACAACTTCTTCGCGCTCGGAGGTCACTCCCTGATAGCTATGCTGCTTATTGGCCGGCTCCGCAAATTGCGGATCGACCTTCCCCTGCGCAACGTTTTTGAAGCGCCGACAATCCGAGCACTGGCCGCGCAGTCGACCAGCAGCCGCACCGAAAAAATTGCCATGGCCGCGTTACGTTTGCGGAGCATGGGGAGCTGCGAAGCGCGCCTGCTGCTCGCCAATCAACCTATTGAAGTGAATGGAGTGACACGATGAATTCAACTTCTGGTCTTGCGCTCTCCAGGGATGAAGAGGAACGGCTGTTTGCTCTTCTCCTGGAGGACGAAGGGGTTTTCAACGAGGAACTAGACGAAGCTATCGACCGCACGGACACTACAACGGGGCCACTCTCTTTTACGCAGGAGGCGATGTGGTTCCTCAGTGAACTCGCGCCGGAGAGTACTTATTACAATGTGCCGATAACGCTCAAACTACGCGGCTGCGTAAATCACGCCATACTTGAGCGAGCAATGCGTTCACTCGTTGAACGTCATGAGGTGCTGCGCACTTGTTTCATCTGCGATTCCTCCGTCCCGGAGCAGGTGATCGGGACGGCCGAGCTAAAGCTCTCGCTCGTCGATCTTACCAGGCTTCAGCGTGATGCGCAGGAGGCGGAGATCCGAGCCTTCGCAGTGCGCGAACTGGCCTCACACTTCAATTTGGCCACCGGCCCGTTGCTTCGGGCGCATTTGCTGCGCCTGAGCGGCGACGAGCATGTGCTCGTACTGACCATGCACCACATTATCAGCGACGCTTGGTCGAACGCAATCATTCTGCGCGAGCTTGGCGCCGCGTATGACGCGCTGGCCGAGGGACGCGCGCTGCCGTTTGAACCAGCGCCGATGCGATTTATCGATTATGCGCAGTGGCAACGCAAGTGTATGACTGGCGATCATCTCGACCAGTTGCTCGCCCATTGGAAACAACAACTCGGAGGAGCCGAGCAGAATCTGGCGCTTCCGTTCGATTATCCTCGGCCAGCCATACAGCGTCACATAGGCGGACGCGAGACCATGACGATTGAGGCGGAACTCGCGGAGAAACTCCGATCGCTAGCACAGACTGAAGGGGTAACGCTCTTCATGCTGCTGCTGGCGGTGTTCAGTGTTTTGCTGTCACGCTATAGCAATCAGCGAGATATTATCGTGGCCGCGCCAACCTCCGGGCGTGATCGTACCGATCTCGAGCAACTGGTCGGCCCGTTGATCAACACTCTCTTGTTGCGTACGTCACTTGAAGGCGATCCGACCTTTCGCGATCTTGTCCGGCGGGTACGCAACCTGACGCTCGACGCATTCTCTCATCAGGAACTTCCTTTCGAGAAGCTCGTCGAGGCGTTACAGCCTCACCGCGATCTAGCCGTGAACCCGCTCTTCCAAGTGATGTTCGACCTTCAGAAAGCAACTCAGACGATTGATGCTTCCACCCGGTTTACTATGGAGCATCTCGACGTCGACAATACCATCGAAAAGTTCGACCTCACACTCTGGATCGATGATCTTGGCGCCGATCTCCGCTTCCGACTTAGCTATAATCGCGACCTCTTTGAGAACTCAACGGCACGTCGCATGCTCCGCCACTTCCGCCGTCTCATCGAAGCGGTAACCGAAGATGCGACCACTCGAATTTCTCAACTGCCTTTGATGACGGACGTGGAGAGGGAGCAAATGCTCCTGGGAGGCTGGAACGATACCGAAACCGAATATCCCAGCGATAAGTGCATCCATCAACTATTCGAAGAGCAGGAACTCAAGAGCCCGGATGCGATCGCTGTGGTCTTTGAGGATGAGTCGCTGAGTTATTCCGAACTGAACGGGAGGGCGAATCAACTGGCGCACTACCTGCGCAAACTGGGAGTCAAGCCCGATGCGTGCGTGGCCGTCTGTGTTGAGCGGAGCTTCGAGATGGTTGTGGCCCTGATGGCCGTGCTCAAAGCCGGAGGCGCTTATGTACCTCTAGATCCTGCCTACCCGGTTGAACGGCTGCGCTTCATGCTCGAAGACTGCGCGCCCGCCGCACTTCTCACGCAGAGCCATCTTGGAGGACTGTTTTCCGGCAGCGGCAACGGGCTGCCGGTCATCGACCTGACTGCAACTTCTGCCTGGCAGGATCTACCGAGCACTAATCCTGCTTATGACGGATTTGGACTTACTCCAGATCATCTCGCCTATGTCATTTATACCTCCGGTTCCACGGGAAATCCCAAGGGTGTACTGGTACACCATCGCGGAGTCGTGAATCGGCTTGTATGGATGCAGCGTGCTTATGAGCTAGATGCAAGCGAAGCGGTACTGCAGAAGACTCCATATAGTTTCGATGTATCGGTATGGGAATTCTTCTGGACGCTGTCTGTCGGCGCAAGACTAGTTATGGCTCGCCCGGAAGGTCATAAGAACCCAGCCTATCTCATTGCGGCCATGCAGCAAAACAAGATCACAACGATACATTTCGTTCCCACTATGCTACAAGTGTTTCTTGAAGATCGCGATGCATTCAGTATTCCTTCGCTGGCTCGCGTTGTGTGCAGCGGTGAGGCATTATCGGCCCAGCTATTGCAGCGATTCCGAGAGCGGTTTCCCAACGCCGCGCTGCACAATCTCTATGGTCCTACCGAAGCAGCGGTTGACGTAACAGCCTGGAGCTGCCCGGCCGATTTCAATCAGTCCGTTGTGCCGATAGGAAAACCAATAGCAAATACGCGGATCTACATTTTAGATTCCGACGGCCAGCCAGTACCTGTGGGCGTCATAGGGGAACTTTATATCGCTGGAGTGCAGGTGGCGCGTGGATACCTGAACCGTCCTGAGTTGACAGCAGAAAAGTTCCTTGCCGATCACTTTGCTGCCGACGCAGATGCGCGAATGTACAGGACGGGTGATCTGGGCCGCTGGCTTGCGGACGGCAACATCGAGTTTTTGGGGCGCAACGACTTCCAGGTGAAGATCAGAGGGTTAAGAATCGAGTTGGGCGAGATCGAGGCACGACTGATGGAGTGCTCCGCTATACGCGAAGCGGTTGTGATCGCCCGCGAAGATACACCTGGCGACATGCGGCTAGTGGCCTACTACACCGGCACTGAGGAGCAAGGCGAATTCGGCGCGGAACAGTTCCGCTCTCATTTGTCAGCAAGCCTACCGGAGCACATGGTTCCGGCGGCCTATGTGCGTCTTCAATCTCTGCCAATGACTCCCAGCGGGAAGCTGAATCGCAAGGCGCTCCCGGCTCCAAAAGCAGGTGCTTATTCCACGTGCCTCTATGAATCGCCACAAGGGGAAATCGAAATAAAGTTAGCCGCTCTTTGGGCCGAGGTGCTCAAGCTTGAACGTATTGGCCGGCACGATAACTTCTTTGAACTTGGCGGTCACTCCCTGCTGGCCATTCGGCTCATAGCCCGCGTCCGCGAGGCGATTCAGATTGAATTGTCTCTTGCAGCAGTCTTTGAATATCCCACATTGCATCGCTTCGCGGAGCACGCCGAAACGCTCTTGTGGATTGCGAAGGGCCGAGTGAAAAAGACCTCAAATGGTTCCATGCGCGAACAGACCGAGTTGTGAGGCTGTCTTCGTGCTCAACTGCGGGCTTACATATCGTGAAACACAATGGGCGCGTGCTCTCTCCCTACAGCAAGCGCAGCAACGTAGCCGCTCGGAACTGGTACGTTACACATCCACCAACGCGAGGATTGTACCGATGTAACACACGGCAGCGTGTCGACATGGACAGGCACATCGAACGACTACAGCGACAGTGACAAGCCGATACCCGTGGCCTCGATTACCGATTCTTTACGTGTCCAGCAAAGAAAGAACGCGCTGATCCGAGCGTACTTAGCCAACTCCGAGAGAGCGAGACACTCCTGTGGGGAGAAGAGCCGCTCCGCAATTGCATCCAGGTCGGGTAGGTCGCGGACCTCCTCAACGTCAATGCCACATTCTAAATTGCGACTGACCGCATAGAGCGCAACATCCGATGAGTGAGAGACATTAAAAAATACCTTTCCGCTCGGAAGAAGCGGCTTTCCGTTGGAGCCCGTGGCGAATAGCAAGGAGACGGATCGCACTGCAAATAACGAGCAAAAATAATATGCAACATTCCGTGCGCTGCAACGAAGCGAGCCCGGTCATGCTCGAATCGAAATTGTTCGGCGCGTTCCCGCTCCGTTACTGACAACAGAGGTTCCATTGAAGAGGTGTCCACGTTGCTCGGCAGGCATAGCCAAACGTCGACGTCGTTTTTGCCGATCATGGAGCTATCAGATGACATAAGTACCTTTAGTAATCACGTCTTGCTGGTTGATTGACCTTGCGCAACGATGGCGAGCCGAAGATGAATCCAAAGAAAGTGCGATGGCCATCACAATACCTGATTACTTCTTGTAGCAACAATACAGAGATAAAATCTTGCGAATATCATATAAATTCAATGTGTTAGAAATCCATGCAGCGATTCTATATCTATTCGAAAATCCAAAATAGCAGGCATCTTCTGTCGCTGCCATAGGCCGCCTCGAACACGATGGAGTTACTCCGGCACACTCATAGGTTTTTATTAATGGTAATTACATATTACTACCGTCCCATATGTGCGTTACTTGAATTACCACCTCCGTTCGGTTTTCTGAATATAAACGAACATAAACGACATGGTTCATAACCTGAAACCCCCGGTCTGCGCAAAATGTTTACTAGCGAAATTTCAGATATTATCGGTCGCCTTCGAGTGCTTGACGTGCAGCTGTCTGGCGACGGCGAAAGCATTCACGTCGATGCTCCTGACGGGGTATTGACCGACGCGCTACGCCTAGAGCTAACGGCACACAAGCCAGGGATTCTCGCCTTTCTGAAGGCGGCTGATGGAGGTCCTGGCAAGGGTCGCTGTCCACTGGGTCCCAGCCTTCGAAAGGGTGCGCTTCCTCTGACATTCTCTCAGGAGGCGCTCTGGTTTCTCGATCAAAGCCTTCCCATGCGGCACATCTACAACATGGGACTGGCATTGCGCCTGCGCGGGGCGCTTGACCGGGTTGCCTTGCAAATGGCCCTTGAGCACGTGGTGGCCAAGCATGAAGCGCTCCGTACAGCATTCCTTGAAGGGCCGAATGGACCTCAGCAAATCATCAAGCCAGTCAGTCTTTTTGAACTGACGAATGTCGACCTGCGCGCCATTCCAACTGCCGAGCGGGAGACGGAGCTATGCGCTCGTGCCACAAAGTTTTGGAGGCAGACCTTCGACCTGTCGTCCGGCCTACTGCTTCGTGCCGCGCTCTTCTGTCTCGATAAGAACGACCACGTACTTGTTCTACCTATGCACCACATCGTCTCAGACGAGCGTTCTCTCGACATTCTGGGTGACGAGATCGGCGAGGCTTACCAGGCATTGGCAGCTGGAATAAAGCCGTACTCCGCCGAAGGCCCGATTCGTTATGCGGATTTCGCCGTGTGGCAGCGAGAAAATCTTCGAGGCGAGGCGCTCGACGAGCTTGTCGCATATTGGCGTGAGCGGCTGTCGGATACCGCTGCTGTGCTAGATCTTCCGACCGATCATCCGCGTCCACTGGTGCCAAGCTACCGTGGCGCAAAAGAGAGACAGGATCTGACCTGTGAATTGAGCGCGACGCTACGCGATATCGGGCGTCGTGAAGGCGCGACGTTGTTCATGACCTTCCTAGCTGCGTTCTACGTCTTGCTATTTCGCTATACAGGCCAAGACGATTTGACGGTGGGAACGCCGATTGCCGGGCGCACGCAGATAAAAACCGAGTCGCTGATTGGTTACTTCGTCAATATGCTTGTTCTTCGCGCGCGAGTCGACGGCGATTCAACTTTTCGCGATCTCCTCCGGCAAGTTCGCGAAGTCTCCCTGGGCGCTTTTTCGCACCAGGATCTCCCATTCGAGAAGCTCGTCGAAGCACTACATCCGCAGCGTGACCTCAGCCGGAATCCTTTCTTTCAGGTTACGCTCGACGTTCGGCCAGACGACCAGGCGGAATTTAAGTTCGGACCGCTGAACGTTGAACCGTTCGAATTCGACGCCGACGGCGATGGCGCGAAGTTCGATCTGGCGATGTCTATTGTCACCATAGGCGGCCGCCTGCGGGTTCAGATCGCCTATTTCACCGACCTCTTTGGACCAAAGACAATCCGGCGGATGATGGATCACTTCGTCCACCTGCTCGAAGAAATCGCAGCCAACCCCGATCAGGTCATCGGCGCGCTATCTATGCTCCCTGAGCCTGAGCGTCATCAATTGCTGTACGAGTGGAACGACACCAAAATACAGTTCCCCAATGACAAGTGCGTACATGAGTTGTTTGAAGAGCAGGTACTCAAGAGCCCGGATGCCGTGGCGGCAATCTTCGAACATGCCTCGCTGAGTTATTCGGAACTGAACCGTCGGGCCAATCGGCTGGCACATCATCTGCGGCAGCTCGGAGTCAAGCCAGATACGCGCGTGGCTATCTGCGTCGAGCGTGGCTTCGAGATGATGGCAGGCCTGCTGGCAGTACTGAAGGCGGGGGGAACCTATCTCTCTCTCGACCCGGCTTATCCGGCCGAACGGCTTCGCTTCATGCTGCAGGATTCCGCGCCTGTTGTTCTGCTCACGCAAAGCCATCTGACAGAATTGTTCGCCGACATCATCGATGACAGCCTGCGCGTAGTGGACTTGTCAAACTCGACTGCATGGCAACAGGAGATGGAGACCAACCCGGACTCACGCGGCGTCGATCTCACACCAGAACATCTTGCGTATCTCATCTATACCTCCGGTTCCTCCGGAATCCCCAAGGGCGTAGCAATTGAGCACCACAGCGCAGTCAATTTCATCCTCTGGGGACGAACGGCTTTTTCGCGCAGTGTGCTGGAACGAACACTCTTTTCAACTTCGCTCAATTTTGATTTGGCAGTCTATGAGCTCTTCGTTCCCATCACAGTAGGCGGGACGGTGGTGATTGTGCGCGATGCGCTGGAACTGGTTTGCCGCCCGGTCGATATCACATTGATCAATACCGTCCCTTCGGCCATCAGCGCGCTGGTCGACGCGGGAGCGATCCCCAAAACCGTGCACACGGTGAACTTGGCGGGCGAGCCGTTAAAGCGCGCGCTAGTGGAAAAAATCTTTGCCACGACGGAAGTGGAGATGGTCTGTAATCTATACGGGCCGTCGGAGACAACGACCTACTCCACGTGGGTGGCTATGAAGCGGAGCGAAGGGTTCGCTGCACACATCGGCCGACCTGTTGCAAATACTCAGGTGTACATCCTGGACGCGCTGGGTGAATCCGTTCCGGTGGGTGTTGTAGGCGAGCTTTACATCGGCGGAGCCGGTGTGGCGCGCGGGTATCTGAACCGGCCTGAGCTGACGGCGGAACGCTTTCTTCTAAACCCATTTTCCGACGAACCTGGTGCGCGGATGTATCGGACTGGGGATCTGGGACGCCATCTCGCCGACGGCAACATCGAGTTTCTGGGACGCAACGACTTTCAAGTAAAGATCAGAGGGTTCCGCATCGAATTAGGCGAGATCGAAGCGCGCCTGACCGAACATCGCGCAGTACGCGAAGCAGTCGTGATTGCCCGTGAGGATACGCCGGGAAACAAGCGATTGGTGGCCTATTACACGGCGACAGATGAGGGCGAGCAGACAGATGCATTGCGGTTGCACCTGTCAGCGACTCTGCCCGAATACATGGTCCCGGCGGTTTACGTGCGGCTGAATTCTCTTCCCTTGACGCCCAACGGAAAGCTGAACCGCAAAGCGTTGCCCGCTCCCGAAGAGGATGCGTATACGGCGCATAAGTCCGAAGCACCGGTCGGCGATATCGAGACGCAGTTGGCAGAGATATGGGCCCAGGTTCTGGGTATCAATAGGATTTCCGCACACGACAACTTCTTCGATTTAGGCGGGCACTCGCTCCTGCTGCTTCAGATGCGCACAATCGTTCTCAACAAGCTTGGCAAGGACGTTCCAATCATCGAGCTTTTCCGTCATTCCACGGTCCGCTCGCTCGCGGGGTATCTAGCCAAAGGAGACGATGACACCTCGTGGGATGAAGGGGTCGAGCGCGGCCGTCTTCAAAGATCCGCCATTAAACGCAAATTCCAAACGACACTTCAAAAAGGAAATAACCAATGAGCACTATCGAATTGCAGAACGGCGACGAATCGGTCGCCATCATTGGGATGGCGAGTCGCTATCCGGGAGCGAAGAACATTCGCGAGTATTGGCACAATCTTGAGAATGGTATCGAGTCGATCACATTCTTCACGGATGAGGAGCTTCTGGAGTCGGGCGTAGATCCTATTCGTCTTCGCAATAAAAACTTGGTGAAGGCCCGTGGAGTTGTTCGCGGAGGAGATATGTTCGATGCCGCTTTCTTTGGCATGAACCCCCGCGAGGCTGAAATCATCGATCCCCAGCATCGCGTCTTCCTTGAGTGCGCCTGGCATGCATTCGAAGATGCCGGCTACGATCCTAACAAGGTCAAGAGCCGTGTCGGCGTCTATGCGGGAACTGGCGTGACGCACTACCTGCACCAACTCTACAATGACCCGGAGTTGATGAAGAGTGTCAGCGGTTTGTCCATCATTACCTCAGGCGACAAGGACTATATCGCCACGCGCGTCTCCTACAAATTGAACCTTCGCGGACCCAGCATTACTGTGCAGACGGCTTGCTCGACCTCGCTCGTGGCCATCGTGATGGCCGCACAGAGCATTCTTAATTATCAGTGTGACATGGCCTTGGCTGGCGGAGTTTCAATTCGATTCCCGGAGGCGGGCGGCTACATATATGTCGAGGGCGGAATCATGTCGCCTGATGGCCATTGCCGCACATTCGATGCGAATGCGCATGGCACGGTGTTTAGCAGCGGCGCCGGTGTGGTGCTTCTCAAACGGCTCTCCGATGCTCTTGCCGACGGCGATCACATCTACGCGACGATCCGGGGCTGCGCCATCAACAATGATGGTTCGAACAAGATCGGCTTCACGGCTCCCAGCATTGATGGCCAGGTTGCGGTAACCGCTGAGTCGATCTCCATGGCCGGCATTGAGCCCGAAACCATAGGATATTTCGAGACACACGGCACAGCCACGCAACTCGGCGACCCGATCGAGATATCCGCGCTCTCGAAAGTGTTTCTCAAGTCCACCGACAAGCGGAATTTCTGCGCAGTCGGCTCGGTGAAGACCAACATTGGCCACACCGATATCGCAGCGGGCGCGGCAGGGTTTATCAAGATGGCACTGGCCCTCAAGCACAAGACCATCCCCGAGAGCCTTCACTTCCAGTCTCCTAATCCAGAGATCGACTTTGAAGCGAGTCCGTTCTACGTGGCCACCAAGTCAGTCAAGTGGGAGGCCAATGGCACTCCTCGACGGGCCGGCGTGAACTCATTCGGCGTGGGTGGCACCAACGCCAACGTCATTCTTGAAGAAGCGCCGGAGATGGAGCCCAGCAGTCCGTCGCGCGAGTGGCAACTCCTGACTCTCTCTGCGCGCAGCGAGGGAGCGCTTGATAACGCCACTTCCGAGCTAGCCGACCATCTTCGCCAGGACACTTCTATCAATATGGCCGACGTCGCCCATACGCTGCGCGCCGGACGCCGCGCGTTCGACAGCCGCCGCATCGTTGTGACGAGCACCGAGGCTAACGATGCAGCCGAGGCGTTGCAGACGCTACTGGCAAACCGTTCAGCCGTAGGCTCGCCCGTCGCCGAGTCACCCTCAGTTGTATTCATGTTTTCGGGTCAAGGGAACCAATACGTGCAGATGGGCCGCGATCTCTATCGCGACGAGCCGCTCTTCCGAAGTGAGATTGATCGCTGCGCCACGCTGCTAATGCCGAACCTCGGTGGAGTAGACATCCGCGAGGTGATGTATCCAACCACAGATGAACAAGCCGCCTCCGTGAAGCTCGGCCAGACTTCCATCACGCAGCCAGTGCTGCTCGCAATCGAGTATGCGTTGGCGCGGATGTTGATGATGTGGGGCGTGAAACCAGAGTCCATGATCGGCCACAGTATCGGTGAGTACGTTGCTGCCTGCCTGGCAGGAGTGATGAGCATCGAGGATGCCTTGCGGCTGATCGCTCTGCGCGGTCATCTCATGCAGTCCCTGCCGTCGGGATCGATGACCGCCGTGATTGCTCCAGAGGAAAAAGTCGTACCGTATCTCGGAGCTGGTCTTTCCATCGCCGCGGTCAACGGCCTGTCGGTTACTGTAGTCTCCGGCGAGACGCCACTGGTCGATGCGTTGGAGGAGCGCCTAAAGCAGGACAAGGTCTCCTTCAAGCGTCTAGAGACATCGCACGCCTTTCATTCCGCAATGATGGATCCGATCCTCGGAGACTTCGAGAGCGCAGTGAAAAGCGTTGCGCTGCACGCGCCTACAATTCCCTTCATCTCCAATGTCACCGGAACCTGGATCACGGCCGAAGAGGCTACCGATCCAGGATACTGGTCTCGCCATCTGCGCTCGGCAGTCCGTTTCTTCGACGGCGCCTCAGTGCTGCTGGAAAACTCTTCTCGTATCTTCCTTGAAATCGGCCCCGGTCGCTCACTGCAATCAACGGTCAAGCAACATCCGAATGCCACGCCGAAAACAGCGGTTATCGGCTCGTTGCGGCATCCCACAGAAGCCGAGGACGACACCGTCAATATGTTGATGACCATCGGTCGTCTCTGGATAGCCGGTCAAGAGATCGACTGGAACGCGTTTGCCTCCGGCGAGCGCCGCTTGCGCGTCTCGCTGCCAGGATACCCGTTTGAGCGTCAGCGTTTCTATATTGACGAGGTCGAGCCAGCGGCTATTTCGCGCAGCCTTTCGGCCACTAGACCCAAGGCAGACATGGCGGATTGGTTCTACATTCCCTCGTTCAAGCGCACTGCCCCGGCACTGTTGCTTCCTCACACCGATTCGATCGAGTCCACGTGGCTCCTTTTTGGCGATACCGCCGGTCTGGCCGCAGTGATGCAGACGCAGCTTGTGAATCAGGGGTACCGAGTCATCATTGTCCGGGCAGGATCGAGCTTCGCCGAAGTGAGCGAGATGGCCTTCGAGATTAATCCAGCCGATCGCGATCATTATGATCAACTGCTCTCCGCACTGCGCGACAGCGGCCGCATGCCGACGCACATGGCGCACCTCTGGAATGTGACCCCTGCGCAGCCAGCGGCGGGAGATCTCTACCGCGCGCAGGACTACGGATTCTATAGCGTCCTCTACTTGGCTCAGGCTGTCATAGGCATGAAGATCACCACGCCGATTCAACTCGGCGTTGTTTCGAATGACATGCTGGACGTCAACGGCGATCGGGCTGTATCACCGGAGAAGTCGACGATTCTTGGTCCCTGCAAAGTCATCACGAAGGAGTACTCTTCGCTTCACTGCCGGGCGATCGACGTAGAGATCGATCCCGATCACCTCGGCGCGACGGCAGGCCTGCTGATCGACGAGATCATGGCCACTGACGATGCAGCCGTGGTCGCGTATCGCGGGAAAGCGCGCTGGGTTGAGAGCTACGAACCAGTGCATATCCCCAAGAGCGGCGCGGTTGTTCCGCGTATCCGCGAACGCGGCACGTATCTCATCACCGGCGGTATGGGCGGGATCGGACTCGTGCTGGCAGAAGATCTGGCTCGCAACGCCAAGGCTCGCCTGGTGCTCATCGGACGCTCGCCCATGCCGCCACGCGAACAGTGGAATCACTTTACAGGCGACGATGAGACCAGCCGGAAAGTGAAATCCATTCTCCGTATCGAGGAACTGGGTGGCGAGGTGTTAGTCTGCTGCGCGGACACATCGAGCATCGACGAGATGAGCGCGGCAGTGACCGCCGCCGAGGCGCGATTCGGTACAATCCATGGCATCTATCACGCGGCCGGAGTAGCCGGTGGCGGCATCGTTCCGCTGAAGACGCGCGCGGCCGCCGAGGCCGTCCTGACTCCCAAGGTCCGCGGCACACTCGTTCTCGATTCACTGTTCCGCGACAAGCCGTATGACTTCTTCGTGTTGTTCTCATCGATCACGAGCATCCTCGGCAATGTTGGTCAGATAGACTATGCCGCTGCCAACGCCTTCCTCAATGCGTTTGCGCAGCGCCGCTTTTTTGAAGGGAAACCGGTTGTGGCAGTCGACTGGGACGGCTGGCAAGAAGTGGGAATGCTAGCCAAGAGCCAGCGCAAGATGTATGGCGAAACCGAAGAGGCTGCGTACGAGCCGTTCGACCATCCGCTGTTGCAGCGCTTCACGATCTCGCGGAACGAAGATACATACCTGGCCACGCTTTCAGCCAAAACACATTGGACAATCGGCGATCATCGCATTGCCGGCACACCGACGCTCGTCGGGACCGCGTATGTCGAAATGGCTCGCGCCGCGGCAAGTCGGACAGCCGAAGGTCGCGACGTTGAAATTCGTGATATTTATCTGGTAGCGCCGTTCATGTGCACCTCCGATGCGGCGCGCGATCTACGCTTGTCGATTAGTTCGAATGGCGACGCCAATTCCTTCGTCTTCAAGAGCAAGACTGGACAGGATTGGACCGAGCACGTGATGGGAAAGATCGTCTATCGCGATGCCCAGCCCTCCCGCCGGCATGACATAGCCGCAATCATCGCCCGTTGCACTGAGGTGAAAGCCGAGCAAGCCTTTCCGGCTCTGAAGCAGGAGGAGGCCAAAGCTACTGTCGACGTGGGAGAACGCTGGCGGAATATCGTCCGCGTCCATGCCGGTCAGGGCGAAGCACTGGCTCTGTTGGAACTCCCGGAGGCTTACACAGGGGATCTTTCCGAGTTTGTCCTGCATCCGGGCCTCATGGATACGGCCACAGCCTTCGCCTACAAGTATGCGGGGGACGGCACCTATCTTCCGTTCTACTACAAGTCTTTGTTGGTCAAGGGACGTCTTCCGAAACGCATTTACAGCTACGCGCGCTTCGAAGCGAAGAGCAACGTGCCCAGGGAAGTCCTCGCCTTCGACATCACGATCACCGATGAGTCAGGTAACGAGCTCGTGCTCATTGAAGGCTACACGCTCAAGAAGACTTCCGCGGCCGTGATGGAGCTTGCGGCAGGCGCCATTCGTTCGCAGGAACTCGATGGCGCTCCGACTGCTGATTCATCGATGGCGGGGCTAGAACAATTCATTCTGCCAGCGCAGGGTGTTGAGGCCCTTCGTCGCATCCTGTCCGGACCGATGGTCCCGCAGATCATCGTCTCTACCACCGACTTCTGCTATCGGCACGAGCGCTCACTCGCCACGGCCAGCGGATTGGATGACGAGAAAAAAGGATCAACTACATCTTCGCGCTCGACCCATCCGCGTCCGAGAATCAAGACGGAATACGCCGCCCCGAGCAACGAAACCGAAGAAACGATCACCAAGATTTGGTCGGATGTGCTTGGCATCGACGGCATTGGTGTCAACGATAACTTTGTGGAGCTGGGCGGCCAATCGCTCTTGGCCATTCAGGTGATCTCGCGCATTGTCGAGACATTCCAAGTCGAGCTGCCGCTGGAGACAATCTACAAAGAGCCGACCGTTGCCGGAATAGCGGAAGCGATCATTGTCGCTCTCGCCGGCCAGGAAGACCCCGATGCGCTCGAGGCAATGCTGGCCGAGCTCGAAGAGATGGCGGGAGAGGAACCCGCCGCCGTCTGAACGCTTTTGAAACGAACCAAGGAGTGAAGTATGAGTGCGATTGCAGAACGTATTGCCAAATTGCCGCCAGAAAAGCGCGCATTGTTTTTCAAAGAGCTCAAGCAACAACAGGACTGCGCACCGATTCCGGCGCAGCTAGCGAAACCGATTCAGCCGGTGGCCACTAATCGCCACCGCGTCGTACACGGCAGTGCGGAAAATTTCCGCGCTGTCGTTGCCAAGACCGGCATTCTCGATAGCATCACCTTTCGGTCCATCCCGCGCCGTGTGCCAGGGCCAAACCAGATCGAGATACAGACCAAGGCTATCGGAGTTAATTTCCGTGACTTGATGATCGCTCTCGGTATGTATCCGAGTCTTCCTGGGCAGATTCCGGTCATGGGATCGGACTGCTCTGGAGTGGTTGTATCTGTTGGCGAGAACGTGGATCGCTTCAAGGTTGGAGACGAAGTCTATGCTTTTGGCGCTCCATACGAGGCATACACGATCGTTCACGCCAGCTTCGCCTCCAAGAAGTCTCCGAGCATGACCTTCGAGGAAGCGGCCGCGATTCCCACGGTGTTCGTCACTGCCTACTTCGCGCTGACCCGCCTGGCTCGTCTTGCGCCTGGCGAACGCGTCTTGATCCATTCTGCTGCGGGCGGCGTAGGGCTAGCTGCGATTCAGGTAGCGAAGCATTGCCGCGCGGAGATCTACGCGACAGTAGGAAATGAGGAGAAGCGCGAGTTGCTTCGTGGCCTCGGTGTTCAGAATCTAATGGACTCACATTCGATTTCCTGGGCCGATGAAGTCATGCGTCTCACCGGCGACGGCGTTGACGTGATCCTCAACTCGCTGACCGGCGAGGCAATCCCAAGAGGTCTCGATGTATTGCGCAGCCTAGGCCGCTTCGTCGAGATCGGCAAGCGCGACATCTATTCCAACGCGCAGATCGGTTTATTCCCATTCCACAAGGGCATTTCCTTTCAGAGCATCGACTTGGCCCTGAGGCCGGAGGTCGCGGCAAGCGTCTCCGAACTGTTTGATCTGCTTGCCGATGGCACGTTCAAGGCGCTGCCGACGCAGGTTTTCCCAGTGGGTGAGCTTTCGAGCGCGTTCAAGTTCATGTCCGGTGGCACCCATGTGGGAAAAATCGCTCTAACGCTGGCTAACCAGTCCGTGTTCGTCGAGGCATAGCCAACCATGGTTGACATTAAGAGTCGTCTGGCTGCGATTCCTGCTGAGCGGCTGCGCAAGCTCGCTCAGCAGCTTAAGAAGAGCGGCCCCGCGTCAAGCGCGATCACGCGTCAGCCGCGAATTTCAAATCGCTTCCCTCTGGCGTTGGCACAGGAACGATTGTGGTTTCTGACCCAACTTGAGCCGAGTAATCCGGCGTACAACAATGGATTTGCATTCCGAAAAGTCATCGCGACGCCGGAATGGAGGACGCTGCCCGTCATCGATCTGCGCCACCTGCCCGCGGGGGAGCGGGAGATTGAAGCGAAGAGGTTGGCGGCCGGGGAGATGAGAAAAGCGTTCGATCTCGCAACCGGTCCGATCTTTCGCCTGAAAATGCTGCGGCTCGCCGACGATGACTCAATCATTGTTGGCTGCGTTCATCACATCGTCTCCGACGGCTGGTGCGCGGATGTTCTGACTCGGGAACTCGGTATGCTCTACCTTGCTTTTCGCGCAGGGTCAATTTCTCCATTACCGGAGCCTCCGCTGCAATACGTCGATTACGCAGTGTGGCAGCGGGAGCGAATGCAGGGCGAGACTCAGGAGCGGTTGTTATCGTACTGGAAAAAGCAGCTAGCCGATATTGATCTTCTTCCTCTACCAATCGATCACCCACGTCCTGCGATGCAGACCTCTCGTGGTGCGTCACTGCCGTTCGCGGTGCCCTCAGCACTCAGTCGCACACTCAAGAAGCTTGGCAGGGAGGAAGGCGCCACCCCATTCATCGTGCTGCTTACGGCGCTCTATACGTTGCTGCATCGCTGGACTGGCTCAAACGACATTACAGTCGGAACGCCATTCGCGAACCGCGGCCGCAGCGAACTGGAAAGCGTTATCGGCTTTTTCGTGAATACACTTGTGCTGCGAGCCGATTTGGCCGGGGAACCGAGTTTTCGTACTCTGCTTCGCCGCGTCAACGCGACCTGTGTCGAAGCGTACGAGCATCAGGAAGTTCCGTTCGAGCGATTGGTGGATGAGCTTCATCTGGTGCGAGACCTGACGCGCAACCCACTCTTTCAGGTTAATTTCCAGTTCAGCTCAACGCCGAAGATCGAGTTACCGGACACCAGCGCATTTTCCATGAGCGTCTTTCCCGTCGACATGGTCGTGGCTAAGTTCGATCTTGAACTGGCGATGTGGGAAGGATGGGATGGCTTCGTGCGCCTTGGCGGCATGACCTCCTCTGCCGCTGATTTTGGAATGGCCTCGTCACAGGATGAGACATTCTTTGGCACAATGATCTATAACGCCGATCTCTTTGAGCGCGAGACGATTCAGCGTATGATGGATCACTTCGTCCACCTGCTGGGGGGAATCGCTGCCGATCCGGATCAGACCATCGACGCGCTACCCATGCTTGCCGAGTCCGTGCGTCATCAGCTGCTCTACGAATGGAACGCCACCAAGACAGAGTTCCCCAGTGACAAGTGCGTACATCAATTGTTCGAGGAGCAGGCCACCAGAACCCCCGATGCCACCGCCTTAGTTTTCGAAGATGAGTCGCTGAGTTATGCGGAATTGAACCAGAGAGCCAATCGACTGGCCCATGGTTTGCAGGCCTTAGGGGTAAAGCCTGACATCTGCGTGGCGATCTGCGCTGAGCGCAGCATAGAGATGGTTGTTGCCCTCTTGGCCGTGCTCAAGGCCGGCGGCGCATATGTTCCGCTTGATCCAACCTATCCGCTCGATAGGCTGCGCTTCATGCTGGAAGACTGTGCACCGATTGCGCTGCTCACACAGAGCCATCTTGCTGAGCTGTTCTCGGATATGACAACTCGACCGCAGATGATCGATCTGGTGACAACATCGTCGTGGGAGCATCAACCGGTCACCAATCCCGATCCCAATAACTCCGGTCTGACTTCAAATCATCTCGCTTATGTGATTTACACTTCTGGCTCCACGGGCAATCCCAAAGGTTGCATGTTACATCATCGCGGCGTCGTCAATCGGTTGGTTTGGATGCAGAGAAAGTATCAACTCAACGCGAGCGAAGCAGTATTGCAAAAAACTCCGTTTGGCTTCGATGTATCGGTCTGGGAGTTCTTCTGGACCCTGATGGCTGGGGCCAAACTCGTAATGGCGCGGCCGGAGGGGCACAAAGATCCTGACTATCTGACCGCGATGATCCGGCAACACAGCATTACGACGATGCACTTCGTTCCTTCCATGTTACAGGTTTTTCTGGAGCATACGGATTCCGCCGATCTTCCCTCTCTGGTTCGTGTCGTATGCAGCGGTGAAGCATTGCCAGCAACTCTGTTGTGGCGCTTTCAACAACAGCTGCCTCACGCCGAGTTACACAACCTTTATGGTCCTACCGAGGCATCTGTGGATGTAACAGCATGGAGTTGTCGGTCTGGTATACATCCATCAGTAGTTCCGATCGGAAAACCCATCGCGAATACGCAGATGTACGTTCTGGATTCGCACAGCCAACCGGTTCCAATAGGGGTAACTGGAGAGATCTATATTGGTGGAGTTCAGGTGGCGCGGGGATATCTGAACCGCCCGGAACTTACGGTGGAGCGCTTTCTCGAAAACCCTTTTTCGGACGAGCCTGGCGCGCGGATGTACCGGACTGGGGATTTAGGACGCTGGCTTCCGGATGGCAACATCGAGTATCTGGGGCGCAATGACTTTCAGGTGAAGCTTCGCGGGTTCCGTATCGAACTGGGCGAGATCGAGGCCCGGCTGGCCGAGCATGAAGCGGTACGAGAAGCGGTGGTGATAGCCCGCGAGGATACACAGGGGGACAAGCGGCTGGTGGCCTACTACACCGGCATTGGAGAACCAGATGCGGTAAACGCCGAGCAACTGCGCTCCCATCTTGTGACGAGTCTGCCTGAATACATGATCCCTGCCGCTTACGTCCGTCTGGAGTCTTTTCCGTTGACCACCAACGGGAAGCTGGATCGCAAAGCGCTTCCCGCGCCGGACATGAGTGCTTATACGGCCCCTAGCTATGAGCAGCCACAAGGCGAGATCGAAACAAAGCTGGCCCGGATTTGGGCCGAAGTTCTTCATGTCGATCAGGTCGGACGTAACGACAACTTCTTTGCTCTCGGCGGTCACTCATTGCTGGCTGTGACACTGATCGAACGGGTACGGCGCAGTGGGTTCGCAGTGGACGTGCGGGACCTGTTCGCGACCCCGACGCTGGCCGAGTTGGCGGCAACCGTGGGTCGCGCCGTCCCGCCCATTGAGATCCCGCCGAATCGAATTCCGTTGGGCTGCAATGCCATCGTGCCAGAGATGCTGCCCTTGGTCAATCTCACTCAGGAAGAGATCGACAGAGTGGTTTCGGCGGTTCCGGGCGGCGTGCAAAACGTGCAGGATATCTATCCACTGGCACCCTTGCAGGAGGGCATTCTGTTTCACCATCTGATGAGCGGTCAAGGTGATCCTTATCTGCTGGTCAACCAAATGAGTTTCGACAGCCGAGCGCGCCTGGACGGTTACATCGCAGCCTTACAAGCGGTCATCGACAGACACGATATTCTGCGCACGGCGGTGTTATGGGACGGCCTGCCGGAGCCGGTGCAGGTGGTCTGGCGCAAAGCGCGATTGTATGTTGAGGAAATCGAACTGAAGCCGCGGCCGAACGATTCGGCCCGCGAGTTATACGAAAGATACAATCCGCGTCATTTCCGAATCGACGTGCGCCGGGCGCCGATGATGCAGATCTATATTGCCGAAGACCACGAGAACGGACGATGGCTGATGCAGCAACTGCTGCATCACCTGGTGGACGATAACACTTCGCTGAGAAAATTGCTGGCCGAAATTCAGGCTCACTTACTTGGTCAGCAAGATCGGTTGCCTGCGCCTCTTCCCTACCGCAACCTGGTCGCGCAGGCGAGACTGGGAATAAGCCGGGACGAACACGAAGTGTTTTTTCGCCAGCTGCTAGGCGACATTGACGAGCCCACGGCGCCCTTCGGCCTTCTCAATGTGCAGAACGACGGTTGCGATATCGAGGAAGCTTGTTTGAATTTGAAAGGCGATTTTGCCCAACGTATTCGCAACGCGGCGCGCCGTTCGGGAGTCAGTGCCGCGAGCCTGTTTCATTTGGCCTGGGCGCATATGCTAGCCAAGGTCTCCGGACGTGAAGAAGTAGTCTTCGGAACAGTGCTCTTCGGAAGGTTACAGGGCGGCCAGAGTACCGAACTCATGCTGGGCCTGTTTATCAACACACTGCCGGTTCGCATTTCCGTCGGCACAGAGCCAGCGGAAGTCTGCCTACGGCGCACGCACACGATGCTGGCCGATTTGCTACGGCACGAGTATGCCCCGCTCTCGCTGGCATTGAGATGCAGCGGTGTGTCAGCTCCGGCTCCGCTGTTCACCGCACTGTTGAACTACCGTCATACTCCCAGCTCAGTTCACGAATTCACCGCGGAGGAAACCGCAGCCTGGGCAGGTGTCCACAAACTACGCGAAGAAGAACGCACTAACTATCCATTCATTCTCGCGGTGGACGACCATGGTAAGGATTTCGTGCTCACTGCGCAGACCGTGGCCTCGATTGGTTCTACCCGAGTCTGCGAGCTTATGCGTACCGCTCTTGCATCGCTGGTCGATGCCCTTGATACATCGTCACCCAAGCCGATGCGTGAATTGGATGTTGTCCCTCAGTCTGAGCGTCACCAACTGCTCATTGAGTGGAACGATACTATGGTCAGTTTTGCCGGCGAAAAGAGCATTGCTCGCTTGATCGAGGAGCAGGCTGCGAGAACTCCCGATGCAATCGCCGTAGTCTACGAGCACGATGTCCTCAGTTATGCTCAACTGAACCAGCGCGCCAACCAATTGGCGCATTACTTGACCAAGCGCGGGGTTGGCTCCGACGTTCTGGTGGGGCTCTGCCTAGACCGTTCTACCGATATGGCGATTGGGATTCTGGGCATCCTCAAGTCTGGCGGTGCATACGTGCCGCTAGATCCGTCGTTTCCGCAATCCCGTTTGAGTCACATGGTGGAAGACAGCCAGATGAGCGTGCTGTTGACGCACCGCGATCTGGAAAAACGGCTCGACCTTCGGCCGTCGACGATTGTCCGCTTGGACGCAGACTGGAATGAAATTGCTATATTGAGCACGAATTCAGCCGGACTGCCGCATACAGACGGTCGCAATCGCGCTTATGTTCTTTATACCTCAGGCTCTACCGGCAAACCTAAGGGAGTGGAGATTTCCCACTTCGCCCTTGTAAACTTTCTGCTTTCTATGCAGCGCGAACCGGGATTCCGCGCGACAGATACGCTGCTGGCAGTCACTACTCTCTCTTTTGATATTGCCGGTCTCGAGATCTATTTGCCGTTGCTTACTGGTGGGCGAGTGGTTCTCGCCAGCCGCGAAGACACCCATGATCCCAAGCGATTAATCAAGATGATGGATGAATCGGAATGCACCGTAATGCAAGCGACCCCGGCAACCTGGCGTGCGCTCATCGAAGCAGGGTGGGCCGGTTCACCGGGCCTGAAGGTACTGTGTGGCGGCGAAGCTCTGCTTCCTGATCTGGCCGGAGAGATTCTTTCGCGCTGCAAGGAACTATGGAATATGTACGGTCCGACGGAAACAACCGTTTGGTCGGCAATTCACAGAGTCACGACTGCGAGTGGCGCGGTTCCCATTGGCAAACCCATCGCCAATACCCAGGTTTATATCCTCGATGCGCAACGCACTTTGGTCCCTCTGGGAGCCGTCGGCGAACTTTACATCGGGGGCGATGGATTGGCTCGCGGGTATCTGCACCGCGAGGAGCTAACTCGCGAGCGTTTTGTCGCGAACCCGTTTGTGCAAGACGGGCGCCTATACCGCACGGGCGACTTGGCGCGTTGGCTGCCGGATGGGAGGCTCGCATGCCTGGGTCGTCTCGATCACCAGGTGAAGATCCGCGGCTTCCGCATTGAGTTGGGCGAAATCGAAGCCCGCCTGGCCGAGCACGATGCAGTGCGCGAAGCAGTGGTGGTGGTCCGCGAAGACACGCCCGGTGACAAGCGCTTGGTGGCCTACTACACATTGTCGCCGTTCGCTGAGAGCGAAGGGGACTCTCTCTGCGGCGAGCGGTTGCGCTCTCACCTGTCCGCGAGTCTTCCCGATTACATGGTCCCGGCGGTTTACGTGCGGCTGAATTCTCTTCCCTTGACACCGAACGGAAAGCTGGACCGCAAAGCGTTGCCCGCTCCTGAACTCGACGTCTTTTCAACCCGAGGCTACGAGCCACCCCAAGGCGAAACGGAGACCATGCTGGCGGAGGTCTGGGCCGAAGTACTCAAGCTCGATCGCGTGGGTCGCCATGACAACTTCTTTGAACTCGGGGGACATTCGCTCCTGACCATGCGAACGATTAGTCTGCTCGAGAAAAGGGGCGTGGAGATTGCCGTATCGGATATCTTCACCCATCCGACTGTCATCTCTCTTGGCGAGCACATCACGGGAGGAAGACGAGATACGCCGAATGCGGCGATATCCCTCCGCGCTTCCGGTACGGAGCCGCCACTCTTCCTGGTCCATGACGGTCGGGGTGAGTTGATTTACGCTCACCTCCTCATCCGACACATCGATAACATCATTCCGGTTTACGGCCTGCCTATCCATTCGGAAGTCGGGCCGCAACCTGGGACGATAAAAGATATGGCTGCGCGCATGGTGCGCATGATGCGCGCTGTTCAACCAAGTGGTCCATATCGCGTTGCCGGCTGGTCGTTTGGCGGAACGCTCGCCCATGAGATCGCCGCGCAGCTTCTGAATGACGACCAGATGGTCGAGTTTATTGGACTGCTTGACACTTACTACGCGCCACATTTCGAGTCGCTGATTTCACCAATCCACAATGAAACAGATATGTTGTTAAGCCAGCTACAAATCGAGAACAGTCAAGATGAGGATCTACAGATAGCGCTTGCGACTCTCCGCCTGAAGGCAGACACGATCGGTTTTGCCGCGGTGGTTGGAAGATGCCAGCAGATGCTTATCATTCCCTCTGACGTCGACATCTCGAGCCTGAAAAGCACTCTGGCCCTCCAACTGAAGCTGCAAGAGATCAACGTGCGTCATATTGCGCAACCGCTTACGGTTCCTGTTCATTTCTTTACCGCGCAGGGCGGGCCTACTACTGATCCGCTTCGAGGATGGGGAAGGATTCTGCCGAAAGATCTCGTCCAGACGATCACCATAGGTGGAACGCACCATTCAATGCTGCAAAGCCCGCACATCGAAACTTTGGGCAAAGCGCTTTCGAGCGCCATCCTCGAGGTGGTCGGCGTTGCATAACAGCAAATCCAGCACTCGCATAGGAACCACGTTTCTGACGATCTGGATCGGTCAATTGATCTCCGGCATCGGCTCGGGTCTCACGACCTTTGCGCTGGGCTTGTTCATTTTTAATTCATCGCATTCAGCTATGCAGTTCGGTCTGATCGTAGTATTCGGATCAGTCCCTGGAATACTTCTGTCGCCGCTGGCCGGGGTGCTGGTCGATCGTTGGAACCGCGGTACGGCGATGGCCATCAGTCAGGTCGGATGCGCCGGAAGCGTGCTATCGATGGCCGTGCTGCTCTTCATGAATCAACTAACGCTGCGGGATATCTGCATTGCCATCGGCGTGAACTCGATCTTCCAAACGTTACAGTGGACTTCGTTCAGCGCGGCGACGACGGTTCTTGTCCCCAAGGAGGGCTTGGTTCGAGCGGGTGGACTTGTGCAGTTGGCGCAAACAGCTTCATTGATCGTTTCGCCGCTGATTGCTGGAACACTGATTATGCTGATTCCCATCAGCGCAATGCTGGTCTTGGACATCATCAGTTATGTCTTTGCATTCCTGACAATCGTATTGGTGACGGTCCCCACACCGCCGCGCACAATCCTGAAAGTCAAAAACAACGGCATCACAGACGAAATCAGACAGGGCTGGGGCTATATCAAAGATCGCCCTGGTCTACTTTACTTCCTAATCTTCTTTACCGTAGAAAACTTCGGGTTCGCGATCATCTATGTGCTGCTGATGCCGATGATTCTGAGTTTTTCGTCGCCGTTGGTGCTTAGCCGCATTCTCTCGGCATTCGGCCTCGGTCTGTTACTAAGCGGAATCTTGATGAGTGTCTGGAGAGGACCGACTTACAGGGTGCGCTTCATCCTCGGCGTGGCCTTTCTGCAGGGCCTGGGTTTGGGTGCTTGCGGGGTTCAACAGAGCGTGTGGCTTATCGGTATCGGTTTATGCATCGTCGGCTTCGGGTTGCCGATCGTGAACTCGTGCACGCAGGCCGTGTGGCAAACCAAGGCAGCGCCAGATATCCAGGGCC
The DNA here is from genome assembly GCA_049513195.1 of Occallatibacter sp. Taxonomy (GTDB): domain Bacteria; phylum Acidobacteriota; class Terriglobia; order Terriglobales; family Acidobacteriaceae; genus Telmatobacter. The sequence goes on along the minus strand of JBEKWJ010000027.1, from coordinate 32,353 downwards.
GCGTATTCGCGGTTCGCCGAATGCTCGTGCAGGCCACGACGCCGATCGCGTACATACTTGCTGGGCCGCTTGCCGACCGAGTTTTCGGGCCGCTGCTCGTCCCGGGAGGAGCCTGGGCCCATAGCGTCGGTCGCTTCATAGGTGTCGGCGCCGGTCGCGGAATTGCGTTCCTCTTCATTGTCGCCGGGGCGATTGTAATGGTGGCGGCCGTCGGCGCCTGGATGGTTACGCCACTGCGCGAACTGGAATCGGAAGTGCCAGATGCCTTGGTGGAGACTCATGAGGCAGCGCGCGAAATGCTGATCGCTGTCACCGAAGGAGCAACTTAAGGTTCTCGAAAAACCGCAAGAGGAAGTCAACTTCAATCAAAGAACTGGAGAATATTACTCATGAGCACAGAGCAGAAAGACACCCTTCTTTATAATGTTGTGGTCAACCACGAAGAACAGTACTCGATCTGGCCGAAAGGCAAGCAGAACGCCCCCTGCTGGAATGACGCCGGATTCCAGGGGACAAAGGTCGATTGCCTCACGTACATCAAGCATACGTGGACCGAAATGCGGCCGCTAAGCCTTCGCAAGAAGATGGAAGAGCAATATGCCCAGGCTCAGTAACACGGTGCCTGTCCCAACGGCACCCTCGATCATGGCGGAATGGTTCACTTCTTTTCGGGAGGTGTACCCGGCGCCAACGAGCATGTTCTGCTTCCCGTATGTCGGTGGAGGGGCAGGCGTTTTCCGCTCCTGGGCTGAACACTTCGGCGACAGGGTCAAAGTGCAGGCGTTGCTACTGCCCGGGCGTGAACGCCGCCTGACTGATGAGCCCCTGGTTGACACTTTAGCCGAGCTGGTCGACTTGATCGCGCCTGCTTTCAAAGACTTCAATACGCCTTTCGTCTTCTTCGGCCACAGCATGGGCGGCTTGATAGCGTTCGAATTGACTCGCGAGCTTCGACGTCGTAAGTGGCCGATCCCGCTGATGCTGTTTGCCTCGGCTTGCAGCGCGCCACAAATCCCTGACTACGTCGTGCCTCCGCGCAGCACACTGTTGGAGGAAGAGATTGTCGCCGAGCTTCGAAGGTTGAACGGTACAGATGAGGCCGTCCTGGGTAATGAAGTTTTACGGAGTCTTTTACTTCCGGCCTTACGGGCCGATTTCAACATCGTCGATCGCTATCGCTATTGCGAAGAGAGACCTCTCGACTGTCCCATCGTCACTCTTGGCGGCATTCACGATCCTGGGATTAGTTTGGACATGCTGGCCGGTTGGCAACTACAGACTACACGCGGCTTTGAACTGCAAATGTTCAACGGCGATCACTTCTATCTAAATCGCTGCCGCGATCCGTTGCTCAAGACGATTGAGCGCGAGCTGACCAGATGCAATCATTTGCGATGAACACGATCTCTTTCGATTACTGACTCATGAGTCTCTGACGATATGATTTCGTTTCTGTTGGAGTCGAATTTCTTTCGTGCCATTGTTCGCATAACTTCCAGTTGATGGGGACGCGGTTGCGGCTCACCTTCCGGTTTCATTCTCCGGCTTTCCTTTTGGAGGTCGCCGAGAGAAATGGCGGTGCCCTGACGCCTTTACTGGCTCGTCACGAGAAGAACCAGAAAATCCACGCACTCCCACTCTTCACGACGGACTGCAAGGCGTATATCCATTTCGCGGCGGTCGCGAACGGTCGATAGAGATTCAAGGCCTCCCGATATGCATTTTTGTTGGTCTGTGCGGCCTTCTCCAGGGCAAAGGCAATTCGAAGTTGGGCATCCGGATCATCCTTTGGCATGCCGGCGACGCTGAAGGTCGCGCGGCCGATCGATCGAGGTGCGTATGGCGTCCTCGCTCGCAGGCAGCCGAAGTCGATGAGTCAATCGGCTTCGGTTGATCCCGGGAAATGCGTTCCTTGATCTCTCGAATCTGTGGCAGCATTGACCCTCGTTTGCTTGGATAGTGGCGAATCCCGACGAGTCGCTGGCGCACTGCCCGGATTGGCTTCTTTGGTTTGGACCTACAAGGGCTTTGGGGGACAGGGGCAAGGTCATCGCTTCTGTTTTTTGTCCGACCCCGCACTGATTCTTTGTCCGACTTTTGTCCGACCCCCCAGCACGATTCAGCCCCATTTTGGCCGATTGACCACGATTGAGGATGAAAAAGACACACCTGTGCGCAGATGTGAATAGCAGAGCCTACCGTCATGACCTTGTTGAGTTTATACGGAAAAATTGGAGGCGCGGGCCGGGATCGAACCGGCGCATAAAGGTTTTGCAGACCTCTCCCTTACCACTTGGGTACCGCGCCTTGGCAGGGCTGCTTCTAAATTAAGATCCCACGCCGCCGTAGCCAACCCGGCCAGGGCCGGAGGGCGGAATGGAGCGGGAGACGAGATTTGAACTCGCGACCCTCGCCTTGGCAAGGCGATGCTCTACCACTGAGCTACTCCCGCTTGGTGCAAGATTGAGTATACCGGGCAGCCTAAATCAGGTCAAACCGAGACTGGTGATGGGAGTGGACCCGCAATCGCCGGAGGACACCGGGAACCCTTCTCTTCGCGCACAATTTCGCCATCGCGCATGTACAGAATACGGCTGGCAATCGCGGCTGCTTCGGGATTGTGGGTAATCATCAGCGTGGTCTGTCCCAACTCGCGGTTGGAGCGCAATAGCATGGCGAGCACCGCGTCTGAGCTTTTGGTGTCGAGGTTGCCGGTGGGCTCGTCGGCCAGCACAATGGCTGGGCGGCAAATCAGCGCACGGGCAATGGCCACGCGCTGCTGCTCTCCGCCACTCAACTCAGACGGACGGTGCTGCAACCGTCCCTGGATCGACAGCAGCTCGCTGAGATGATCGAGATAGGCCTTGTCGAGCGGCTCCTTGCGGCCGCTGACAGCATGTGCGATCTCAATATTGCCCATGGCCGACAGCGTGGGCAGTAAGTTGAACTTCTGGAAGACGAAGCCGATGCGGTGCTTGCGCAGTCGTGTGCGTTCAGAATCGCTGAGCGCGGCAAAATCGACGCCGTCGATTACCACGCGGCCCTTTGTCGCCTGGGTCAGCCCGCCCAAGAGGTAAAAGAGCGTTGACTTGCCCGACCCCGAAGGACCGACAATGGCAACAAATTCACCGCGCTCGACGGCGATTGAAACCCCCCGTACTGCGGTGACTTGGATTCGGCCTGCCGCATAAACCTTGGTCAGGTTCTCGGCGAGGATGATCGGTGAAGATTCTTCTAGCTGCACATTTCCATTGTAAATGCGACGGTTGGCGTGAGGCTTGCCGCTCGAGCCGCTCGAGTGTGACGACAGCATTTGTCGCTGCCCAACCAGCTCACTCTGTTGAGCAGAAAGGCACCCCAAATCGGATTCGGAATGGCAATCAAGAACGAAGTTAGGTATTCTGAAATGGATGCCCCGCATGTTGGCGGCGAACCCAACGAAGGAGATTGTCATGGCAGATAAAGTGAAGAAGACAAAGGCGGCCGCGAAGCCGAGTAAAACTGCGACAAAGGCAACCACCGCGAAGCCGCGCAAAGCTGCAGCGAAGAAAGAAAAAGTCACTGAAGGATTTAAGCCAGCGATGCCCTCTCGCGAGCAGATTGAGCAGCTTGCGCGGAGTTATTGGGCGGCGCGCGGTTACCAGGACGGATGCGCGGAGCAAGATTGGCTGCAGGCCGAGCAGGAGTTGCTCCAAATGGCCTCCTAGCAGCGGAGCCTTCAATCTGAAGAGTGGTGTCGCATACTCCGCGGTCGAAGCTGGAGTCGTTTCGGGCTGCTCATCAATGAACCACTGACCTAGCTTCTAGCCTCTAGCTTCGAGCATCTAGCCTCTAGCCTCTAGCCTCTAGCTTCTAGCTTCTAGCTGTTAGCTATTAGCTATTAGCTTCTAGCTTAAGGCCTTCATTCATGGGCTCTCAAAAAGCTCGAAAATGAGGGCTTTTTGTCTCAAAACGGGGCCTTTTGGGGCCAAAAAGTGGGCAAAAGTTGGGATTTTCAGCGACCGATTTCGTCAACAGAAAAATGTTAACTTATTTATTCTATGTTGCTTACATGTAATGGTGGGTCGGAAAATAGCCTCGACAGGGTAGAGGGGGGGTGGGGGTAGGCAGGGGTGGCAGGGAACAGGGAACAGGGAATAGGGAACGGCACGCGGCTTTGGTTGTTATTCATATATTGATTGTGCGCCAGCGAAGGGTTATTTTCTGCAACCTCCAAAGAAGAGAGTGCGTTTGCCCTGGTGCTGCGTTTCGTTGTGGTGTTTTTGGGTAGTGGATCAAGAGATTTCCACAGGGGCTTGTAATCGCCTGACCGCTCAAGCATCATAGGAGAATGGCAGATAAACAGGATTTCGCACAAAACGCGCTCCGAGTTGTAGAGATTTCGACAGATCAACCGCTCAAGCCAAAAGAGAAGAACGCCGCAGCTGTTGCTCTCGGAAGACTTGGCGGTCTTAAGGGCGGACCGCGGCGCAAAGAATTATTGCCAGATGAGCGCATAAGAGAGATCGCCCAACAAGCAGCTAAGGCTCGTTGGGCGAAGGCGAAGGGTTTAGAATAATTGCACGGGGTTCATGAGGCCCTGTACCTACACGATAGGATTGGTGTACCCTATATTGGGATAATGACAACAAGGGTTTTATCGCCACGGCAAATAGTGATTACGACCCTTGAAGTCTGGACTGAGATGTTTACGGTCCTCACATAGCTACTCCCTTCCGAACCGCCCAGTCTGCTGCTGGACGGTTCTTCATTTAGCAGAATCGTTTTCGATGGTAATGACGAGAGACTTTTCATCATCTGCGCCTGTATACATCACATCGAGAATACCTAGAGCCAATTGGAGCCACTTTCTGCGGCCATCAAGTGTCCACGGCTGGCTTGTGTCCGGAAGTTTATTGAGCAATCCCTGAATGAGAGGGTCGAGGCCGTTCCCGCCCCCGCCGCTATCGCTCCCGCCCTTCCCGTTACCATTCTGGGGTGGCGGAAGAGGAGGCTGAACAATCGGTTCTCCTGGCTTGCTCTCTTTGGTGGCCCGTTCCTGCCCAATGACCGGGTAAACCAGTTTTGTTGTTCCATACGCAAAGAATCCAGACTCTTTGGCTGAACGCTGAAATGCTTGGCGGGCTTTCTCTTTTTGCTTTACAGCCACTCCGAGGTTGACCATTGCGCCTTCCAACCCGATATTTCCTGGAATGGTCTTCCCCTTAAACTGCTCGTAAATTGCGTTATAGAGCGGAACCTTGAGGAACGCCTGAGCGCGGGCCTCGCGCTCCGTATCAGCGTCAATGATTTGCGCCCCAAGCTCTGCCAGCGAAGCGTTTCCCTGCGTGTAAGTAATCAGGCCAAAGGTCCGAGCAGCCATCAGTTTCACGCGGAAACCACCACCTGAAGCCGCCTGATTTAAGTGGCCCGCCAATTGATCGATCTGGCAATTTGACCCTAGATCAAAGATGCCCTTCGCAATCTTGATCGCCTCATCCAAGCTATAGTAAGGGAATTCGATTCGAGAGCGTTCACGTTCCGCCCGCTCCCCCTTGATCGTTTCTGTAGCGGATTCCATCTCATTTTGAACCGGCTCTGCGTTCATCTGCCTGCACCCCTCCTTTCTAACAAATCCAGAATACACCCATTCGGGCAATCCGCAAACAAAATAATCATTATTCGCATTATTATATCGATTTCGTGACCGCTCAAGCATAGTATTTAGTCATTATGAGCCGCCTTAATACGGCACGACGCGCCCAAGTCGTATCGGCCCTAGTCGAGGGAAACAGCATCCACGGCGGGCGAGATGCAGGTTGGGCAAGATCATCTATGGAGGATGTAGCATCGCGGTTGAGCACTCGCGTACAGATCACCACGGACGGCCACAGAGCCTATGTAGAGGCCGTGGCGGGTGCTTTCGGCATGGATGTTGACCACGCGATGCTGATAAAGCTTAACGGCTCACCGGCAGCACCGGAAACTCGCTATAGCACGGCGTGTGCATCTGCACGGAAACTGTAATGGTCACAGGTGACCCGGACCCCGCGCCACGTCTCTCTACATCTTATGTGGAGCGCCAGAACCTCACTATGCGCATGAGCATGAGGCGGTTTACCCGGCTCACCAATGGATTCAGCAAAAAGCTAGAGAATCATGAGCATGTGCTGTCTATCTATTTTCTTTACTATAACTTCTGTCGCGTCCATCAGACGTTGCGGGTCACGCCAGCAATGCAGGCTGGAATCTCAAATCACGTTTGCAGCATCCAAGAGCCAGTCGAGTTGCTGCGATCGAAGTCGATTCTAGACGGTCTCAAACAAGCATCCTAAAGAAATCTTCATCTGATGCCGATGGGTTAAGTAGTAAAATTGCTACTCAAGGAAACTTGACAGACGCATGATTTCGATTTAGTTTAGGAGGCCTCATGGCGCTTGAAAAGGAAATCGCAACGTATAATGCCCGACTTCCAGAACTCAGAGAGAAGGAAGGTAGATTCGTGCTCATACAGGGCGAAGAGGTAGTAGACTTTTTTAGCACATATGAGGACGCAATAAAATCTGGTTACCAGCGGTTTCAGCTCACACCTTTCTTAGTAAAGCGTGTTTTGCACACGGAGCCTATTCTGTTTATTACTCGGCATATCGTGCCGACAAACGTTGTTCTTGCGAGCTGACCAATGCCACATTTTTTGGTCCCAACATCGCCTCAAGGACTCATCGTTCAGGCGGCGGTCTTGGTAAGCGATGGCCGTAGGAAAGCGTTGACGGATGCAGTGCAACCGGTTCCTGATGCACAGCGGATGACCGCTTTGTTGGATACGGGAGCTTCAATTAGCGCAGTTGATCCGATGCTGCTGGCAGCTTTGGGTTTGACGGCAACTGGCAAGGCAGACATCCATACTCCCAGCACTCAAGGAATCACGGTCCCTGTGGACACTTACGATGTATGTATTGGCATATACGCAGGTCGTGCAGGAGATTTGCACTTTGTTTCAAGCACAATTCAAGTGACAGCAACCGTATTGTATGGCGGCATTCAAGCACTCATTGGAACAGACGTGCTGCAAAAGTGTATTCTCACCTACAACGGATCAGATGACTGCTTCAGTCTGGCGTGGTAAAAAATCATATCCCCTGTGGAAGTCTCTTGACCCCGTACCTGTTTTTGAAGTTCATCGACGTGATCGAGCGATGGAAAAGCAGGTCCTTCGACTCCCCTTTGCTTCGCTTTGGGTCGCTCAGGAGGACAAAATGAATGGGGCGCGGAGCGTTTGAAGCCATTCCGGCCATTCATCTGTGGTGGTCGCTCTATTCCCTGTCCGCCTTCATCTGCTACACTCGCTGCGAACCTCCTCCATGCTTTTCAAAGCTCACAGTGCCGCGGTCTACGGGATCGACGCCAACCTCATTGATGTCGAGGTGGACTATAGCGGCTTGGTCGCGGAGAAGGAAATTTTTCATACGGTGGGCCTGCCCGATGCGGCGGTGCGCGAGAGCCGCGACCGCGTAAAGGCAGCCATCAAGAACTCCGGCTACCTGATTCCGCCGACGCACATCACCATCAATCTGGCACCTGCCGATCTGAAGAAAGAAGGGTCGGGGTTCGATTTGCCTATTGCCGTCGGGATTCTGGGGGCTTATGGCGCCTTGCATACCAATGATTTAAGCCAGTTTCTGCTGGTGGGCGAACTGGGGCTGGACGGCAGCGTGAGGGCCGTGCCGGGCATGCTGCCGGTGGCGATTCTGGCGCGCGAGAAGGGCATTCCGAATTTGATTCTGCCGGCGGCCAATGCTGCAGAAGCGGCGGTGGTTGAGGGTGTGAACGTTTATCCGGCCAGTTCGCTGCTGGACGTGCTGGAACTGCTGAATACCATGGTCGTCGGCGCGATTCGGAGAGAGCCTTATCGGGTTTCAACGGAAAGTCTTTTGGGCGAGCTGCAACATTTTCCGTTGGATTTCAAGGATGTGCGCGGGCAGCAGACGGCCAAGCGCGCGCTGGAAGTGGCGGCGGCGGGCAGTCATAACATACTCATGATCGGCCCTCCGGGCTCAGGCAAGACGATGCTGGCCAAGCGGCTGCCTTCGATTTTTGCGCCGCTGAGCTTTGAAGAAGCTCTGGAGACGACCAAGATTCATTCGGTGGCCGGCGTTCTGGATGCGGCTGCTGGACTGGTGACGCAGCGGCCCTTTCGTTCGCCTCACCACACCATCAGCGATGCCGGGCTGATTGGTGGGGGCGTCGTTCCGCGGCCGGGCGAAGTTTCGCTGGCTCACAATGGTCTTTTGTTTCTGGATGAGCTGCCGGAGTTTCCGCGCAACGTGCTGGAAGTGCTGCGCCAGCCCCTGGAAGACCATACGGTAACGATCGCGCGCGCTTCGATGTCGCTCAGTTTTCCAGCGCGGTTTATGCTGGCGGCGGCGATGAATCCTTGCCCTTGCGGATTCTTCAATGACAAGTCGCGGGAGTGCCAGTGTTCTCCGACGGTGATTCAGCGCTATATCGCCAAGATCTCCGGGCCGCTGCTGGACCGGATCGACATTCACATCGAGGTTCCGGCAGTGCAGTACAAGGAACTGCGCGGCGGAGCGGCGGCTGAGGGCTCGGCGGAGATTCGCACGAGGGTGCTGGCCGCGCGCGAACGCCAGCGAGTTCGCTTCCAGAGGTTCGGCGACAAGATTTATTCGAACGCGCAGATGTCTACGCGGCAGATTCGCGTTCACTGCGAACTGGGAGCAGATGCCGAGCGACTGCTGGAGCGGGCGATGCAGCAGCAGGGACTGACTGCCCGCGCCCACGACCGCATTCTGAAAGTGGCGCGGACGATTGCGGATTTGGAAGGCGCGGAGCATTTGGCCGTGACACATTTGGCCGAGGCTATCCAGTATCGCACGCTGGACCGGAGCTACTGGGCTTGAGGGCTCTTCCCTAAAAACATCCAACTATTTTTTGGGGCAGCGAAGTGGCTGCCTTCATAACAGTTGCATTTGCATCAGATGCCCAGCTTGCATCATGATCCTCGAAACGAGGTAACGGCGCGCGCTTGTGGTCTTGGTTCATGCCTTGATTGTGCGGCGGCTGAGGGTTATGATCCGCATCGATGTGAAAGGAAAGATTGTGGTTTCCCGGGTCCCAAAAGAGGGACCTGAGGTACCCGGCATCCGCCTGCTTGGCGGAATCTTCGGGCGCATGATGCTAGTTTTCAGGGCAACCGGTCGTACATTCCCCTGGCATGCGATGAGACGTTTCCAGGGCGGCGAGCGCGACTGCACCGTCCAGCAATTCGAGAATGCCACGCCTGGAAATTGTGATCACTTGCCTGCCGGGGGCGCCTTTTTGTGCTCCACGAAAATGTGTGCCTGATGACAGCTCACGCACGTCTTGCCCTTCATGAATGGATCAGACTTTAGTTGTGCCACCTGATCGGCGTGACAGGTGTCGCATGAGCTTAGCCCCGGCTTGCCCGCGAAGTCCTTTGCGGTTGTCTCGCCATGGCACGTGGTGCATTCGACACCGTTAGTGCCGTGCGGGCTGGCTTTCCATTGGTCATACACCGCCTTGTGGCAGCTGGCACAGGTATCCCCGGCCGGAATGAGCCGATGGAATATATGCGTGGCTTGATCCTGCTGAGCAATGGCGGGTTGGACGGCAATCGCCAAAGCGAGAAAAACGAAGAGGGTGAGACCGAAGATGCGCGCGCAGAAACTATTCACAGGCAGACCTCCCGAGTATGGATTCCAAGTATCGGACCGGCGATGACCGCAATCAGTGATACACATCACATCTTATTCGTGCTACAAAGCCAGATTGTGGATGCGTTGCGCCCGGTTGCTGCGGCTGACAGATTTATGGAATCTCAGGCTGAAGAAATCTGATTCCGAGCAGTTTGAAATAATCTGCAAGGCGTTTTCTTCGGCCTGAGCGTGAATCTCACATGTTAAAACCAGTGAACGAGGCACGGCGAATTTCGCCGCGCGATGGAAATTGATTTATCTGATTGAGGAATATTGTGCTTATCCGCATGATTTCTAGCGATAAACGATGCAATGATGCATAGATTGCTTTAATTATCTGCAAGGAATTGGGGGTCAAAATAAATATCGTATAGGGGGGTGGACGATCAGGGAACAGGGAATAGGGAACAGGGAACAGGGAACAGTAACGGCTCGCGCTTGTGGAAGTTGTTCATACTTTGATTGTGCGCCGGCTAAGGGTTATTATCCGCAAGCACGCAGTACTGCCGACTTTTATCGGTGGAGGGCTGAATCCGAGGCTTACAGGGCACGGCGTCATCGATTCGCCTGCGGTAACGGTGCTACTCTATCCAGACCATGCGTTTGCCATTTTTTCTTGGTCTTTATCTAGCGGTCGTGTTGCCGGGGTTTGCCCAAACTGCTGCCAACGCCGGACCCGGTCTTCCGAAGGAGCCTCGCGAAGTCTTTGCGGCTGCGGCTCCATTTTATGACTTCGCGTCACGGGAGTTGAAGCCTTGGCATTTGAAAGCCACCTATCAGCTTTACGATGAGAAGGGGAAGCACTCCACGCTGGGTACTTATGAATACTGGTGGGTTTCGCCTTTGGAGCATCGAAGCACCTGGACCCGAACTGGCATGACACACACTGACTGGTACCCCGGTGACGGCAAGTACGCCTATGAATCAAGTGGCGAACCGATGAACCTCTTCGAATTCAATTTGCAATCGGCGTTGCTTTCGCCATTGCCAAAACCCGCTGATTTGGACCCATCTAAGTTTCATTTGGAGGATGAGGGGGTGGCCACAAACGGAGCAATGGGGCCTTGTTTCACGATCTTGCCAATAACTAGGCAGCATGATTCGACGGGACGTCCTGACCAAGGACCGTTTCCGACCTATTGCTTTGAATCGCAAAGACCGGCACTTCGGAATATCTACTCTTTCGAACGAGTCCTCACGCAGTTCAGCGACATCCTTGAGGCGCGGGGAAAGTATCTTGCACGTGAGGTGAGAATCGTTGAAGGAAAGCACCTGCTACTTACCGCGAAGGTGGATGCCATCGACGAAATCAGCTCAACCGACCCGGCGTTGGCGCCTCCCGGTACCGCCTCTCGCACTGATATTGGGTTCCCCAGGTACTCCCCTTTAAGGCAGGTAGAAATCAAAAAAGAGGTCGCTGCCAATCTCTTGATCAAGAAACTGACACCAATATACCCACTGGAAGCCAAGAGAGAAGGTATTCAAGGCAACGTCGTACTTTTTGCCACTATTGGAACGGATGGTAGGATTCACGATCTACGTGTAATCTCCGCACCATCATCGTCGCTGGCGGCTTCTTCGTTTAGCTCGGTTTCGCAGTGGGAATATAAGCCTTATTTATTAAACGGAGAGCCGGTACCGATTCAATCGACGATTGTCGTGACATTTGCTCTCGGCAAATGACAATGCCTCAGGGGCTAAAGCCCGCGATTATATTGCTGCTTTTCGGCACGACTGAAGTCGTGCCCTGACGCAAGGCTGACCTGCGCGATTCGATCTGACTGGTTCGTTCGAACCTTGTTTTCCGGGCCTGAAGGCCTTGTTCGTTCGCGCTCTATCAGGAGGCTGAAGCCTCCTGCTCCCTCCGTTCTTTTCGTGATTGCAGTGTTGGCCGCGAAACGAGCGGGAAGCAGGTCCTTCGATTGCGCTCAGGATGACAAGTCGTTGGGAAGGTTCGTGGTATGCGACTCTCTGGAGCGTTTTCCCTCATGATGTTGGGTGCGGCGTGGACCGGGAGGTCCACGCGACAGCCGGCCTGGAGGCCGGCGCTACCTGTTCATTCAGCGATAAGCAATCTTGACTTCGCTGCGCTTCGCTCGGCGTGACAATGCGATACGTGGTATCCCACATCTGGCGCGATGGTGCTGCGCCAGATATGGGGCACCCATTCGTTTAGGTTGTCGGAAAAATCCTCTAGATTTTTACGGAGGCGGCTCGGGGCGAGGTGCCGCTGATTTCCGCGGCGCGGGCTTCGGCGTAGGCTGCTGCTCCTAACAGGGCGGCGCGGCTCTCTAGGATGACGCGGACCGGCATGTTGATGAGCAACTGACTTAGGCGGCCTTTGCCAGTGAAGGCTTTCATGAAGCGGCCGTCCTTTAGCTTTTCAAGGATGCGCGGGGCGATGCCGCCGCCGATGTAGACGCCGCCCACCGACAGTAGCGTGAGGGCGAGGTTGCCGGCCTTGGCGCCATAGGCGGAGACAAACATGTCCAGCGCTTTTTCACAGATTTCGCTTTTGGCGGCCATCGCCAGCTCGGTGATTACGGCATTGGGATCTTCAGTGGCGATGCGCTCGGCCAGCCAGACCGGCTCGTCGATGCCGCGAACTTCGCGCAGGAACTCATAGACGTTGGTGAGGCCGGGACCGCTAACCACGCGCTCAAAACTGATGCGCCCGTTGTACTTTTGCTTGAGGAAGCGGAGGAGATCGATTTCATCTTCGTTGCGGGGCGCGTAGTCGGTGTGTCCGCCTTCAGAGGGATAAGGGACGTGGCTGCGGCCGTTCCAGATGAGAAGTCCCTCGCCGAGGCCGGTTCCCGCTGCGATGAGGGCGCGATTGCCGATTTGGCTGGAGTCGCCCTCGCTGAGGGTGTAAATCTGGTCGGCGGAGAGCTCGGCCACGCCGTAGCCGTTTGCCTCCAAGTCATTGATGAGAAAGACGTGGTTGATGGCGAGGCTGATGGAGAGTTCGCGGCTGTCGAGGGTCCAGGGAAGGTTGGTAAGACGGAGACGGCCGTTACGCACCGGGCCGGGCACGCCGAAGCAGGCCGCGGTTACTTTATTCGCGCCGAGAAACTCTTTAACAATTTCTTCGAGGCCGGAGTAATCCTTGGCCGCAAACCGCTCTTCGCGGGAGTATTCCAGTTTTCCATCGATAAAATCATAAAGCGCCAAGTGAACCTTGGTGCCTCCAACATCTCCCGCCAAAATCATTTGTCTCTCTCCAGAACTCCGCAGCCTTGATGGTTGGTTGGGGGCAAAAGCGCGGCTGCGGCTTTATCCAATATGAAGGTAAGTATACCGCTTGCCGGCCAAATGAGCTGGCTGGGCAGGCGTTCGGGGTCGCGCGGGCCGGTGAGGACTTCGTGCAAAATTGCGGCTTTTCCGTCACCGGAAGCGAGAAAGAAAACCGAGCGAGCGTGGTTGATGATGGGCCAGGTGAGGGTGACGCGCCAGGCGTCGCGCTGCGCGACATGGTTGGGGACCACGAGGCGGCTGGTTTCATGAATGGCCGGGGTGTGAGGAAAGAGCGAGGCGGTGTGGCCGTCTTCTCCGAGGCCGAGGGCGACCAGATCGAAGCGCGGGGTCTCAGCGCGCTCGATGCGAAAGCTGGAGCGCAGTTCTGATTCGTAACGAGTTGCGGCGGCGTCTGGCTCGAGCTCGCCCTCGATGCGATGGATCTGATCGGGACGGAGCGAGACGTGGTCGAGGAGAGCTTCGCGGGTCATGCGGTAGTTGCTGTCGGCGTTGTCGGGAGGAACGCAGCGCTCATCGACCCAATAGAGGTCGAGCTTGTCCCAGGGCATGCGGTAACGCCATGGCTGGTTGGAGTCGGCAAGCATTTCAAAAGCTGCTTTGGGGGTGGAACCACCGCTGATGGCGATGCGCACCCGCCCCCGCGCTTCGACCGCTTCTCCAGCCATTTCAACGAAATACTGAGCCGCGCGACATGCTAATGCCGCAGCGTCAGGTTCGACGTAGTACTTGATATGGAGATGCTTGGACATGCGTGTGGGTAATCCCCTGTTGTTACCTTATGCTCAAAGGTAACACAGACGCGGGGCAAATAACTCACTCAATTGGATGAGCGTGTTTGGCTGGCAATGTTACCGGGCAGGGACAAGATTTCAGGCATAGGTTGGGCGCGGTGCATGGCTTTTGCTGCTACCGACCGAGATAGACGCGATACTGCTGCTCGATGATGCCGGCGGCGCGGGCCAGGGCAAGCTTGGAGATGTTGTATTGATAGAGGCTTTCGACGAGATTGCTTTGCGCGGAGGCGAGCGTGGACTGCGCCGTGACCAGGGGGAGATTGTCGTCGACGCCGGCTTCGACGCGGTCGGTTTCGTCGCTGAGGGCGCGGGTGGCGAGCTCGACATTGGAGCGGGCAACTTCAACGAGCCTGGCTGTTGCGCTCACGTCGAGCAGAGCCGAGCGGACTTGCTGGTCGATTTTGCCGCGCAGGTCTTCGAGCTGGGAGTTGACGGCATCCCACTGAGCCTGGGCCGCATCGGTGTCGCCACGCAATTTGGCTTCGCGGAAGAGCGGAACGCTGAGGGTGCCTTGCGCGACAAAGTTGCCGTGCGAGCCCGAGCCGCCGACCTGGCTGACACCGTAGTAGCCGCCAAAGCTGAGGGTGGGCCAGCGCTGGTTGCGATAGGCCGCGTGGAGAGCCTTCATCTCGACCGCCTGATTTAGCAGCGTCTGGTAGTCCTGGCGATTCTTGTACGCGATGGCGCGGACTTCTTCGGGGGTCTGCGCGGCCAGGTCGCTGTAGGGAGCGGGGTCGGAGAGCGCGATTTTCTGGCCGGGATCGATGCCGATTTCGCGCTTGAGCTGGATCAGGTTCTTTTCGACGAGATTCTGGGCTGAGATCAGCGCCTGTTGCTGAGCCTGGAGTTGCACATGCGCGCGCAATTCATCGAGGTTTGCAGCCACACCGGCCTCATGAGCGTCGTGCGCGTGCCGGAAGAGTACTTGGTCTGCGGCTTCGAGGGCCTTGGCGTTGTCCACTTCACTCTCGGCGGCTATGGCGCGGAGATAGGCCGAGGCGACCTGCTGAACAACTTCGCCGCGGGCCGACATCATGGTGAAGTGAGCTACACGCTCCGCCGCGCCAATGGCCTTCCATCCGGCGATGACCGGACCGGAGAAGATCATTTGGCCGAACTGAATTTTGCCTTCGGTCAACTCGTCGCGGGTGATGGGGGAAAAGTTCGTCAGCCCAAATCCTTTGGCTGTGGCGGGACTGAAACCCAGCGCGACCAGATTTTGCTGGTGAATGCCGGTGTCGCCGGTGAGCGAGATTGTGGGCAGGAAGTATTGCAGGGTCTCGTTTTTTTGTCCCTGAAGGGATTTCTCGCCGTTCTCGGCTTCTTTGAGGCCCAGGTTGTTTTTGAGGCCGAGAGCGATGGCGTCGTCGAGCGAGAGCTTGAGAACCTCATCGGTGGCTGGACGAAGGGTTACGCTGCCAAAAAAAGGGTTGTTGGCCGAGGTGGGGTTCGATGCCTGGGCGTATAGCGCCGCCGACACGCCTGCCAGTAACAGGCCCGCCAGAAGGCACGGCATGGTTGCCGGTCGAAGAACGGAATGGATCGTGCGACTCACTAACTCCATTCTCTCAGATGTCTGGAGATCGCGGTTGGATTCCCGGAGGCGGTGGTCTCCTGGTCAGAGTTTGCGGAGTCAGGCGTGGTTCTTGCTTCTCGGAGGGTCGGAGGACTGGACAATTATCATCGGCATTGCAGCGTGGCCTTCACGGGTTAAAATCGCTCAATATGAACCAGAGAGCTTTTCGATTCATTGCGCTTTTCCTGTGCACCGTTATCAGGCCACACTTCATGGGTGCGGAGAACCAAAAGGCGATTCCAGGAGAGGAAGTGGATCGGTCGGTCATTGCGGCGTTGTCGCATCAGGGCGTCACGAAACCAAAAGTCGTTTCTCATATCGACCTCTCGGAACCCTTTGGAACCGTAACTCAATGGACGTTCGTAGCCATCCAGGATGGCGGACCCCCAATAGATGATTTCGAGGACCATGGGCCAATATTCCTTTGCCTCGTGAAAGCAACAAGCCCCGATTGCGCTCTACACATGTACCAACAGGTAAGAAGCGAGATGCCGTGGTTCGACACGCCGTATCATCTTTTCGCAGGGTCCGTTGTTTACGCGAATCAGAACAAGTTAAGCCCTTTACTGTTCCTAAAAGTGTCCGGGGCGGCGAGCGGCGACGGCGACTGCGGGATCGCCACCGCTTTGTACACGTATGACAAGAGCAATGATCGCTTCCTTCGCGTATTCCTGAACCTAACCGGACGGAATAACAATCAGGCCACCCGTTTTGTCGAGAGCGGTCCGCTGCAAGGAGACGTGATCGTCGACAACCCTACGGAGAACGCGCCCTACACCTACTGGATTGAGGTTTACCGGGTGGGGGATTCAGGGCAGTATGGCCAAATCCTCCGCTATCGAGGTCACACCGGCTACGCAGATGGTAATCCGCTGGCCGTAATTGATTCCGAAATGCCCGCAATACTGCATCGCTTGGGATTGTGGCAACCCGGCGATCCGTTGCCTGCTCCTGCTCATCTGCCTCAGGGATGCCATCATCTGTTTATGCGGCATGGTGAAGAATGGTGCAGGTGATGAACGCGGGCGGGCAGCCCGTCAGCCATACCCGCGCGCCGATGTGAGGCGGGGCCTCGCTTACCCCGCAGCTACTTCGCGGCGAATAGAATTGCTGCTGGCAGCCTAACTCAGAATTAGCACAATAATATAAACGCGATTTTCAGCGCGTTCATATTATCGAATTTGGCGCGCGTTCGAGAAGTGGGGCATCCAGGCCTTACAGTTTCGGTGAAAATGTTCAGGGAACTTGATTGGGAGTGACTTATGAAGCGCTTTAATCGCCGGGTTTTCATGCGTTCTACGGGAGTGATTGCAGCCTCGTGGGCATTGCAGTCCAAGGGGATTGCGTGGGCTGAGGGCGCGCCTTTTGCGACTACTACGGCGGGAAAGGTCAGCGGCGCTTTCGCGGATGGGGTGAACGTCTTCAAGGGAATTCCGTATGGCGGAGACACCGCAGAGACTCGCTTCAAAGCTCCCGTGCCGCCTACGCCGTGGAGCGATGTGAAGGAATGCACGCACTTTGCAGCCATGGCTCCGCAACTTGTGGGGGCGCGAGCCATGACGCGCGCGGCGCACGGCGAGGGCGGGCAGAGTGAAGATTGCCTGCATCTGAATGTCTGGACGGCGGGGTTGCGCGACCACAGGAAGCGTCCCGTGCTGGTGTACTTTCATGGCGGCGCCTACAACAATGGCAGCGTGAACAACGACCTTTACGATGGCACGCGCCTGGTTCATCGCGGCGACGTGGTGGTGGTTACGGTGAATCATCGCCTGAATGCATTCGGGTATCTGTATCTGGGCGATCTGGCGGCGGAGTACGCGGAGTCGGGGAATGCGGGACAGCTTGACCTGATTCTGGCGCTCAAATGGGTGCGGGAGAATATTGCCGAGTTTGGCGGGGATCCATCGCGGGTGCTGATCTTCGGGCAATCGGGCGGAGGCGCGAAGTGCGCGGCGCTGATGGCGACTCCCGCGGCGCATGGGCTGTTTCATCGCGTGATGACGATGAGCGGCCAGCAGATCAAAGGAGCGTCGATTGAGATTGCCTCAGGCCGCGCCAGAACTGTGCTGGAAAAGATGGGCGTGACGCCGGGGAAAAACCTGGCGGCGCAATTGAATGCGTTGACCATGGAGCAGATACAGGAGGGGGCGGCGGCGGTGAGCGGGGACTGGCTGCCGGTGGTGGATCATGTGACTCTCGCGCGAAATCCTTTTGATCCCGATGCGCCGGCGCTTTCAGAAACGGTGCCGATGATTCTGGGCAATGTACACGACGAGACCAGCGTCGCGGGCAGCGCTACGGCGACTTGGGAGACGGCTGTCGAGGCGCTGAAGAGTGCGATCAGCCAGTACCTGGGGCCTTACACTGCCGAAGAAGTGGTCGCCAAGTATCGCGAAATTTATCCGGGTTACACACCGGATCAAGTGGTGACGGCGGCGGCAACCGCATTTCGTGCATGGCCGGGGCAGCGCTGGGAGGCCGAGCGTCGCGCATCAAATCCGAGGAGCCAGCCTCATACATGGGTCTACCAGATGAACTTTACCGGCGCCAACGGCAAGGCGATGCACACCATCGATATTCCGTTCGTGTTTGATAACATCGCGATGGCCGAGGCGCAGGTTGGATCTACGCCGGAGCAACTTGCGGCTGCGAATGCGCTGGCTGCGACGATGTCAGAGATGCTGATTACTTATGGGAGAACGGGGAATCCGAATTTTGCGGGATTGCCTCACTGGCCGGCTTACGACCTGAAGAACCGCAGCACCATGATGTGGGAGCGGACGCCGCGCATTGAGAACGATCCGCGAGGCGCGGAGCGGGTATTCGCTGATAAGGCGCACTACCATCAGGCTGGAACGCCGCTGCCTTAGCTTGGGTTTGGCGGGCGGTTCAAGGGTAATCCGCCGGTCACTCGGCCAGGAAATCACGAATCAGGCGCGCCACCATCTCTGGCGCGGCTCGCATGGCTCCGTGGCCCTGGCCCGGGAGAGCTTCGACGCGCACGCCGGGCAGAACCTTGGCCAGTGCTCTTGAAGCGTCGAGCATGGGATGCTCGGGGCTCACGCTCCCCACCAGCAGCATTGATGGACAAGAGAGGGCGCGATAGTGCTCGACATTTGGGCTGAGCGCATCCATTGCTTCGAGTTCGTTGATCCAGCTTTTGGCGAGCGTGCGCAGGGGCGACCATCCCCGCGAAACGCGCAAAGCGGCAATGGCCGCCGCGGGCATGCGCGGAAAGCTGGCGAGGCCCATTTCCATAGCCTTGTCGAGATTGCCGTCTGCTATAGCGGAGACGTACGGCGCCAGGTTCTCGCCGGCAATCAGGCCGCCGACGGGAAAGGGCGGCTCATAAAGCACCAGCCTCGAAACGGGTTGGCGCATCGCCGTGCCCAGGGCGCAAATGGCGCCAAAGGAGTGGGCAACCAGTGCGGCGGCGGGACCGGCTGCGGCAGCGACGGCGGCGATATCGTCATATTCGCGCTCGATGGAATAAGGCGCGACGCCTTCGCCACTTTTGGCGCGGCCGCGACGGTCCATCACAAAGCACGTGAATTGATCGGCCAGCAGCCTGGCCACGGGCATCCAGTCGGTGTGTGTTGAAACACTGCCGTGCACAAAAACAACGGCGGGGCCGCTGCCCAGATGGCGAAAGGCGATGCGTGTTCCATCTGCCGAGCGGACCGATCCCTCGGCGACCGCCGCCGGCGCATATTCCATATGTGCTGTAGTCATTGTCTTCATCGTAACTCTCGCCCCGCGACGGCCGGCGCAGCCTATCTCAGGATGGGGAACGGGGATAGAGGGAGGTTCGTGGGTTGGCGGTCGTTCGCCGATTGCGCGGAGAATTTGGGGGTGCTGCGATTTTGCTCGTGCATGCATGTAAATTTGCGCTACTATCTTTTGCAATGGATTTGGCATCGTACTGCCGTGCGCCCGAAGGGGTGACCCACGGCGTGCCGGCAAAGGAGAATTATGGCCAACTCTAAGAAATGCGCAAATGCGGCTTGCACCTGCCCTGCTCCCGAAAAAGGGAAGTATTGCAGTTCCCACTGCGAGGGTATCGGGAATAGAACCGAGATCAACTGCTTGTGCCGCCACGAAACTTGTGGCGGGAAGCCTGCTTAATTTGAGCCGCCTGAAATGACTGTGAGTTATGGCGTTGACGGTCCGGCGTTACTCCCCGCCGGCGGGTGGCGTGTCCTTTTGGCTTAGGCGGGCTCTTGGGCATTCCGCGGTTTGGGTTCGGGGGTGCAAGGCATTTCGGCATAGGGTTTCAAGATTGCCCAGCGCTGCCGGTTCCCGGTAAGCATCCGGTGCGCCGGTAACAAGGAGTACCCTCGCCTCATCTGAGTGCGCTGGTTGAAGTGATCGAAGTAGTCCTGATTGCGTTGGGAATTGGTTCGCGAAAAGCAGAATCCCCTGCTCCAGGACTGGTTGGAGCCAGGGTCCAAAGCTCGCTGATCAGCAATCCTCCGAGCAAATGTCTACGCTCTTGAAGTGTGAAACCGACCTCTCGAAGGGCGATGGAATGGTCAGGCAGGCTACGTACCTGGAGCCCAGTAATCCATCCGAAGGCGCGGTAAAGGGTCCAGACTACAGGCCGCGCGATCAGCCGGCCAAACCAGTTTGCTGGAATTGCAAATTCCGAAACGATCCAAAAAGAGTTGGGAGAGACTGCGTGCGCCAAGGTAGCTGCAAGTGATTGGATTTCTTCAGTCGTGAGGCAATCTAGAAAAAAGTGCGAAACGATCAAGTCGTAGGGCGGGCCGTGCGGCTTCCAACTCCGGATGTCTGCGTGGAAGGCGTGAACGCGGTTAGTGTCGGTGCCGGCCCGGTGAACAAGCGCCTCAAGCATGGCTGGGCTGACATCGACGGCGTCGATCTGGATGGCGGAGTTTTGGCGCAGCAGACGAGCAGTGAAGCGACCATCGCCATCCCCTAACGCCAGCGCGCGGCGAGCAGCGCGGCATTCCTTCAAAAAGGCGCATCGGCAAAGCATGAGCCAAGGGCCAAAACTGACCAGTTCCATCCAGAGATAGAGTCGAGCTAACCGATTGAAATTGGGTGGCGGATTCATCGAAGCAGCAGTACAAGCGGGGTGAGTAGGAGCAAGTCGGCGGCGGTTCGCAGAGTCAAAGGAGTAAGACGGCCGCGAATTCGGTCGAGCACGGCGAGCATTGCTGCGCTGGCAGCGCCAGCTCCTAAGAGAACTGTTTCATTCGAATGTTCTGCGAAGAGGATGATTGCGCCGATGAGACCGGCCATAGCAAGTAGTCCGGCAGCGGTACGAATTTGAAGGCCGGAGAACGTCTCACTGACCGACTCCCAGCGCTCGATCGCATGGCAGTTGAGCCAGGCCAGAACTACAAAGAAAACGATCACGGTTACTAACGCAGAAGGAATGGTTCCAATTCGCCCGAGGGTGGGAAGCACACAACCCATGGTGAACAAGAGGGCTACAAGCAACTCTTTCGGAAGCAATGCTAGCAACCTGGCTTGGATGTGGACGATCGAGAAATAGGTAACGCCGGCCAGAGCAAGAAGGGCATTGCGCTCACGAGCACCGCATGGCATAAAGGACAAAACGATCCAAGTGCCGATGCACGCTGCTACAAGGGCGAGAGGGAAAAAGACGCGGCGGTGCTGCCAGTGAAAATGGTGGCGTTCGCGGAGACGATGTATTTGTCTTGCGCGAAACGCGGCGCGGGCGTCAAGGAGGCGGTCACTGATATAGACGCACCAAGTCACAAGAAACAGAAGCACTGGAACCCATTCTGGCAGTTGCACTCCTGTCGCTTTCGCAAAACCGAGCGACCATACTGTTGCGACCGCAGGGGCATCGAGACTCGACAGATGCCAGAGACGAAAGAGAGTCGGTGCTTCGAGTCGACGATCCAATAGCTCGAGAGACACTAGCGGATTGAGGGTCTGCTGCATTGGGCCCTTGTATTGGAGTTCTGACGCACAATCTTGAAAAGTGAGCCGAACCTGTAGCGTTGAATCCGTGATTCTGGGTGATTCAGAAGATTCAAGGTGCTGTTTGGACCGCGACAAGTCTACATGTTCAGAAATCGCGATGACCCACACGAGCTTCCCAAACCTGTTTAGAAGAAATGGTGAGATGACGCTCCACTACTGTGCTTCGCTGTGCGCACTCTGCTCTGACGATTCCCCATGAGCCGAACGAAGCCACGTTGAACAGCAAGTATTGTGGCCTCGACACGCCCGGCCGCACCCAGTTTTGTCAGGATGTGGTTCACGTGAACCTTTACTGTTCCCTCCGTCACATCAAGTGATGAGCCGATCTCCTTATTGGATTTTCCCACCACCATAAGGTGAAGAACGTCAATCTCCCTCGGCGTCAAGCTCGGCGCAATTGCTCGGGCCGCGAGTCTTCCAGCGGCAAGTGGGTGGACCCATGTTTCTCCGCGAGAAACTGCGCGGATGCATTGAAGCAAGTCTTCCCGGCCGGACTCCCCCTTCAGCACATACCCCTGCGCGCCGGCAGAGAATACTTGATAGACTTCCTCGTCCGTGCTAAATGCCGAGTATGCGATCACCCGTGACGCCGGCAGCTTTTTACGAATCGTTGCGATTCCGTCGGCAGCTTCCATACCGCGCATGTGAAGATCAAGGACCGCGATTTCCGGTCGGCATTCAAGAACCTTGGCGATAGCTTCCGGCCAGTTCCGGGCCTCGGCGACAACTTCCATCTCCGGTTCACGGTTGATGACTGCCGAGAGGCCTTCGCGAACGATGGAATGATCATCGGCGATCACGACATGAATGCACGAAGCCTTCTTCATCGATTTCCCTTCAATCCATCGTGGGGAGGAATTGGGATCGAAACAGATACGCTGGTTCCACTACCCGGTACACTGCGAATCGTCCAGAGGCCTCCGACCGAATGAGCGCGATTCTTCATTGAGATCAAGCCAAGACTCTCTGAAGATTCCTGGGGAAGAAAACCCTGGCCATCGTCTTCGATGTCGAGCCTCGCCTCATAGGGAGCGAAGCGCAATACAACTTTCACCTTTCTTGCTCGTGCATGTTTGACCGCATTCGAAAGAGCCTCCTGGCAGATTCTCAGTAGTGCCCTTTCCGTTTCTAACGATAGTCTTCGGATTGACCCTGCTGTAGTAAAGTGCACGGCCAACCCGTCATTTGTAGTCAGATCTTTGACCAGGCACTCTATTGCGCACCTGAGATCGAGTTTTTGCAGTTCCTCCGGATACAGGTCCCACAGCGCGCACCGCATCTCCGTCATGCTTCCACATAGAAGCTGAAGGGCGCGTCTCACATGTTCTCGGGCTCTTTCATTCGATGCAAGAGAGTCGATTGCCAACTCCAGATGCATAGTTGCCCCAGCATAAGCCTGTCCGACCGTATCGTGGATTTCCAAGGCCATTCGCTTTCGCTCTTTATCGATCGCTTCATTCGTGAGCCTTTGAGCGATGAGGTTCTGCGCGAACTTTGCGTCTCGGCGCGATACCCAGATGTGCGCCAGCAATGCAGCCGCACCGCCAATCATCAGATCATTGAGGCCGTTGGTGGCCAGAGTTCCATCCCTGCGATCAAAGAAAATATCCAGAGCGAAACTGGCAAGCGTAACGAATACGCCGATGGCGAGGGTGCCAATGATCCGTCGTCCTGGTTTCTCGTCTGGGGACATTGTCCGAAAAACCTTCCGTCAGGATTCGTATATAGGCGCGGGACGGGTTCGGCAAAGCGCCTCAATTCAACGCTAGCATCGAGATTCAATTCCGTAAAGATCGCACTCCTTATCGTTTTCGCAAGAGCCACCCATGGCACACAAGTCAACCCCCATTCCGGTAATGTTCTTGCCGCCAGAATGGGGGTTCTAAGAGCGCTAGAATCCGTGTTCATGGAAGTCTCCGAAGGGGGCCAGAGATCTTTCACCGCGAACTTTCGCGTAAGTATTGCGTGTCAACACGGGCGCCCGACAATCTTATGCAGCCGATTCCCTTAAATGTGGCGTCTCTTGAAGATATGCTCGTTGCTGCTTAGTTCGAGCATCATGTTATAGAGCCAGGCAAACAAGGCACCAGCGATCGCGCCGTCAAGGAGGCCATCCGCTGTACCGACCAGCACTCTTGTGACCTGTTGCGTCGAATGGAACCAGGGGTACACGGACCTTAACAGAGCCAGAAGGTTCGCCCCGTATCCTGGGTCTGCTAGATTAATGAGTTGAACTAACAGAATTGCACAGCCCCATAACAAGCCGGATGCAATCGCAGCGCCGCTAATGGAAAGTCGCATTTTATATTCTCCTTGTGCATCGACATTGCCGAAAATCAGAGGAGGGCTTGTGCGGCGTGCACGAACCCACCAAGTAACAGATGACATAAGCTCACCCCCACGAGATATCTAGTTGCCCGGAGTATGCGTTTGAGCGAGTTCACCTTTCTGGGGTAGCTTTGAAGCAGCAGTCGTAGCAGAGCGCGGTTCCACGTTAGAAATCTTGGCACGTCTGCGGCACGTCTGCAATTTGCATGGAGATATAGGTCGATCTATATCTTTCGATATATGCGCGGCTTTCTTGCCTAGCTTTTGCTCATTTGAGAGATATGCGCGCTTGACGGCGAGAGCCCGCCCAGAAGCGCAAGGTCCACGCCGCCAATGCTCCTGCTGCACCGCTGATCGGCACAACGGCGACGTGCCACGCGAGCACGTGAGCGGCCTGGAAATTCGGGCAATGCAGTTCCAGCATTCCCACGCCGGCCAGGCCGCCAAGCGTGCCTGCCGCCAATCCCGCGGATACGGAATTAACCGCGAAGCCGCGCCGGAGCAGCAACCAGCTGAGCAACGCCGCGGGAATGGCGTGCAGAAAGCCGACGAGCAAACACGCAATGCCGGCGGAGAAAAAGTGGTCGATTCGATAATCGCGAAACAGGAACGCAAATACGATCAACAGCGCCGTAGTGCCGAATCCCAAAAGCGCGCCCGAAGAAATGCGGCGCAGGCTGCCCGGAATCATCGCATGGACGAATTCGCTTCCCGCCATCCAAACGAGGATAGCGAGCGCTGGAAAGATCAGTAAACGCTCCAGGATGTCCATCTTTTCGAATCCGAAAAACCCGGCGTGGGCCGCTCCCGCTAGAGAAACGGCCGCGGAGATCAGGAGCAGCCCGCACGTCATCACCCATGGCGGCGGCAGCGGGCGCACTGGCCGGAGCGTCGGCTTGATTGAGTCGGCAAGACGTTGCAGCACCTCCGGCGCCAGATCCTGCGGAGCTCGCCCAGCATTGTCCAGGACACCGTCAATCTCTTGATCTTTCACGACAGCTCCTCGCTTTGCCCCGTCTTTAACCCGGCGGCGTTCATTGTTCCCCTCAACTTCTTGTATGCCCTGTGCACTTTCTGCTTTACCGAGCCCACGGTGGAAGAGGTGGCGCGCGCAACCTCTTCCAACGACATTCCCGCCACCTTCATCATCTCGATCACCTCACGCTGGCTCTCGGAAAGAGGAGCCAAGAGTGCGTCCAGACCGTCAGCGTGATCGGATTCTCTCGGATCGGCCGCCACTTCTTTTGTCATTGCCTCTAGTTGACGTTTGCCGATAGTTGTCCAGATCGATTTCCGATAGTGGTCCACGCGAACGTGTCGCGCAATCGCGTAGAACCATGGAAGCGCCGGCTCGCCAGAGCGATAGGTGTGCCGCACCTTGTGAATGCGAAGCCAGGTTTCTTGCAGCAGGTCATCGGCATCTGTACGGCTCTGAAATTGCGCGAGAAAGAACCGATGCAGCCGCGGGCCGATCTGCTCGATGAGATCCGTGGCCGCGCCATAGTCGCCCTGTTGATAGCGAGTCATGAGGTTCTCAAGATTGCTGACTGGGTGCATGGGTTCGAATGCCTTCTTGCAATGATTATCCCGACCGGCTGGTTAATGCAAATCGTCTCCGCCGTCAGAATCACTCGCGAACCCATTCGAACCGCATGTTGAGTAATTCGATGAGGAGCGTTCGAAAGTTACGCGAAGTTAATTAAATTCAGAAGTTTTTAACAGAAAAATAAATCAGATAGCCGACCGTAACTTTTCGTCGGTTCTAATCGAATATCAGTCTGTGAAAATGCTCCGTGTCCGGGCGTGGGCTACGTCATGACAACGGACATTTTCAACAAATTCCCCTAAAGGAGATCGAAATGAACTCTCACAGACACCTTAAGTCTGATCTGTGGCGCTCCGGCGTTACGCTGGCGGCGCTCTGTCTCACCGGCGCACTGGCCGCTTTTGGTCAGGCGAATCGCAGCGCACTGGTAGTCACGAGCACGAACAACGCAAGCGGCAATGCTGTCGTCGTGTTCAAACTGGATACAACGGGAACGCCCTCGCTGGCATTGGGGCAGAACCTGCTCACGGGCGGAAAGGGCGGGGCAAGCACAAACGCGGGAATCCTGCAGTTCAAGGGCAATCTGGGAGCTGTGGCCAACTACGGATCGAACACCGTCAGTCAATTGGTGCGATACGGCAACTCCATCGCTATTGGAAAGACGATCGATCTGGCGCCCGATTGCACTCATCCGGATTCGGTCGCGTTGACACAGGAGCATCTCTTCGTCGTCGGCGCCAATTGTGCCGAGAGTCATGGATGGCCTTGGGGCTTCGTGGATGGCCTCGTTGTGAGTCTCACGGATCCTTCGGCAGCGCAAATAGCGGTCGGCGAGAACTGGGCAGCCGTGACAATGAGCTCGGGATCTCTACTTCAATTGCCGCTTACGCATGACGATGGAGTGCTGAGCGGAACCAGTACCTCAATTCCGTTGCCCAGCGACGCGGACATGGTTCCGCTTGGGGAAGCATTCTGGGGGAACGTGTTGGGCTTCACACCTGCTCACAGTCCTGACAGCTTCGCTATTGTGGACGAGGACCGGACGCTGACCCCGATCCCCGGACCAACACCGTCGTATCCCGTCAATGCGCCCTGCTGGGTGGCCAAAGGACCGGGGAACATCTGGTATACGGGCAACTCCCCTGGCGACGCGATCTCCATTTTCTTCAGCGACGGCCAGGGCGGCGTGTTTTACAAATCGGTGCCCTTGCCGGGCTCGCCGACAGACATTACGGTATCGCCTGACCAAAAATGGCTAGCCGTCATTTATGCAGCGGGCGGCAACGCTTATGTGGCCGTCTACTCAATCGACTCACACGGCGATCTCACCCCTGTAGCGACCTCAAACCCAATCGGCGTTGCCTCCTTCAGTGGCGTGGCATTCAGCGAATAGTTACTTCAAATGTCTGCGTCATGCCTGGCTGGAATTTCCAGCCAGGCATGACGACGGTTTAGAGAGACCAGGAGCTTGGACAGAACCGCATGCGACGCGCTCAATGGCTCTCAGTAGAGCCGTTGGTGCGACGGTAGGTACTACACGGTCGTCGTATAGCGCATCTTCAAGAAGACTCTCCTCCCTCGATACCACCAGGATCTTTGCAGAAGGCCACCGCCAGCGAATCAACCTGCTGGCGGCCTCAAAATCGAGCAAGGAGAGAGTGTCGTGAAGAATTGCGACTTGAATGGATTGCTGCGTCGAGAGAGCATGAGTTGACCACTTTAATCATGGCTCTCACCGCGATGGGTCGGCCACTCGACCCATGAATAAAATGCCGCCTGAGCGGTTGTCGCGGATCAGGAAGACAAACGGGTGGTCCGCGCAGAAAACGGGGGGCGCCGGCTGTTGCATTCTGGCCATCATCGAGCGCATCACTACCGCTGTCGCCGCCGCGGCTTCGGTTCCCTCCTCGTTCACATCGATGTAGGCCTTATGAATGGCCGCTGAGATGAAAAAGTCGCGGTTGCCGGTCATCCCGGAGAAATCTGCTTGCGCATTGAAGGCCAACGTCATCCCCATTGAGCCAAGCGAGTTTTGCAGCTCGAATTGCCTGGTCATCTTGAACTTGGGCAATGTCAGGATCACCTTGGGAACCGGCCGCAGTTGGCCAAGCCATTGCTTGGTATTGGGTGCGGTCAGAGACTGTTCCAAAGCAAACAGTCCGCCAACATCATTGGGCAGCAAAACGATCATGGACAAATCCGCGCTCTTGTACGGAATTTCCAGAACCTGAAATGTTCCACCATCGAAGTAGTTGAATCCACCCTCGCGATGCATCATGGGCGCTTTTTCATTCTGCACCGCAGATAGATGGAAATCTCCATCCTTGGTTTGCGCCTTGTCGAATTGCGTCTGCCAGTCGCCCTTGAAATAGATGGCGTTCGTCAGCACGAGCCTTGTCCTGGTGCTCAGTGCGCCGGGTTGGAGCAGGTCTTTGATCCTGTCATCGGTTTGCTGCTCAACCCATTGGTTGATCGTCAACCGCGCCGCCTCGGTCGCGTCTTTAAAATCAACCTGTTTGACGCCTGCCCCATAATCGCTTTTGGTCAGCTTGAGATAATCATCGAGAAATGTATACCCTTGCTGTGCCCAAAGAGCGTTGGCTACGCGAAGCTGGTATCCAACATGTGGAGAGTTGAGGTCGCCGAGCAGACTTCCCATTGCCGGATGCAATCTCTGAGCCGGCAGAGTGAAATGCAATGTCTTCGCCATCTCGGCGGCAGTGTCACCACGGGCCCCGGCGTAGGTCATGGCCAGAGCTGTGGAAATACTATCGGGCGAGAAGAAGAGGTTGCCGCTTTGAGTCCGCAACTGGCCATACAGATCCATGGCGAAGGCGTTGTTGCCCTCGATCACTGCCGCTCGGTCAGCCGAGACCGTCATCAATGGTGGCGTCTCTGCCGCATCTCCAACAATTCGTGAGAGGAGGAAGAAGAAGAATAGTGCGACCAGGAGCTTGATCCATGTCTCCAGGGGGCCATGCGCGACCGTGGCCGATTCGTGCGCTATCCATCCGGTTGACATAAGCTTTTTCCTTTCAGAGGCGCAGTTACACCTCGATATCAAACTTCATGAAATCCGCTGAGGTCATTCTCACATGCGCGTAGGAGCAATTGCCTAAAGGAAAACGCACCATGGCTGCCACTGAATGAACCTCCTCTGTTGATCAGTCCATTCTGTTGCGGATCGCAAGAACCGGGCACGGAGCATCCGCGAGCAGTCGATAGGCAAGGCGCAGCGAAGAGAATTCGTTTGATTCGAAGTTCATTGATCATCACAAATCTCCAAAGTTTGGCAATGGCTGCGAACCCTTTGGAGCAAAATCTTAGCCGGCAGAGACTTGCACTTTCTGTCCAATACGGGACAATCCCCCCTGCACGCCAAGTGTCATCGTCGAAATGCGTCGAACGTGTTGATTCCTCTGGAACTAGTCCTTCGTCGACTCCAATCGCTTTACCAAAGAGCAATATGTTGCACACGCTGAGTGAAT
Organism: Occallatibacter sp.; assembly: GCA_049513195.1. Taxonomy (GTDB): domain Bacteria; phylum Acidobacteriota; class Terriglobia; order Terriglobales; family Acidobacteriaceae; genus Telmatobacter. The sequence continues at coordinate 3,668 of JBEKWJ010000027.1, read as the reverse complement.
TGATGAAGTACTCCGCGCGTTCAACGGACGGTGTAATCGGCAGCGTCAGAAACTTTCTCTTCGACCGCCCTAGGTTGCGGCTGGATACTTGCATCCTCAACCTGAAAAAATATGCGCGACCATAGCAACTAAAAGATTAGTTGTGCGTCTGATCAAGCAGGAAAGATTAGCGAATCGGTTCCGACGATTTGCAAATTATATGCCTCCAAAAAGATCCAATACGCTAACTCAAGCCGAGCTTCGGCTCATGAAAGTCTTGTGGGAGAGAGGAGAATCGACAGTTGCCGACATGGTGACGGCTACCTCTGCTGAAACGGAGCTGGCCTACACGTCCGTCCTCACAATCATCCGGATTCTCGAGACGAAGGGCTACGTCTGCCACCGACAGGAGGGACGCGCATTCCTCTACAGTTCATGCGTAGGAGAGGCCGAGGCGAGCCGGTCAGAGGTTCGTCATGTTCTGCAACGGTTCTTTGGGAACTCTCGTGAACGACTCTTGCTCTCGCTGCTGGGCGATGAGGAGCTTAGGCCCGATGAGTTGAAGCGCTTGAGAGAGATGATCGCTCGCTTGCCCAATGAAAATCCGGAGGAGAACTAGATGTTCCCGCTTCTTCACTCGGTCTCACTCTTATCAGCGCCAATGGTAGATCGTCTCGTCTCCGCGATTTGGGAAGGAGCTGCAGTGGCTGTATGCGTCGCTCTCTGCCTCCGCTTTCTGCCTGGGCTAGGCGCGACAGCACGATCGATCATTTGGGCGAGCACCTTTCTGCTGTTGGTGCTCCTGCCCGCACTTCCCACTCTGGACGCGCAACAGCTGACCGTACTGAAACTTCATGCTTCCCCTTTCCATCTTGATCCGCTCTGGAGTGTTGCGATTGGCAGTGTCTGGTTATTGCTTTCTTTGTTGCGAGGTGCGCAACTGATTTCAAGCGCCGTTCATCTTCACAGACTTGCGGCGCGGGCTACTCGCATTCAGCCGGATGTTTCAATCCTGACACAACTGCGGGGCGGAAATAGCAGCCGCAGTGCAGAGCTTTGTACGTCCACCGAGGTTGATCGGCCTTGCGTGGTGGGTTTCTTGCACCCGCGCATTCTTCTTCCTTCTATTCTGTTTGAGCAGCTCAGTGTTATCGATCTCCAGCAAGTGGTTCTGCACGAGATGGAGCACCTGCGGCGTGCCGACGATTGGACCAATCTCTTACAGAAAATCTGCCTCGTTTTGTTTCCCTTAAATCCATCGCTTGTTTGGGTGGAGCGCCAACTCTGCGCAGAACGTGAGTTTGCTTGCGACGATCGCGTCCTTCAGTCGAGCTGCAGCCAGAAGAGCTACGCTCTGTGCCTCACCCGGCTTGCCGAGATTGCCATGTTCCGCCGCAGCCTTTCACTCGCGCTGGGCGCCTGGGAACGACGGTCAGAGCTCGCGCGTCGTGTTCATCGGATTTTGCGGCGTCGAAACGAGAAGATGCGTCGCGGCCCGGAGATCGTTTTGACAGGTAGCCTGATTCTTGGTGTGCTGGTGGGTGCGATTGCCTTGGCCCGGAGTCCGCAGATTGTGAGCTTCGCCCCGCTTACTCAATCGACCGCGCAATCACGTTCCTTGTCGTCTTTCGCGTTTCGGCACGGAAGCATCCCCGAGTCCGCCAGCTACCCGACTCTGGTTAAGGCCGTTCTGCCACAACGGCCTTCTGCAAAGGCATCTCTCTTGAACCGCCGAAGGGGAACCGCATCGATGCACATTGCACGGCAGAATCAGCCCACTCCTGATCCGCCTGAGTTCATTGTGCTGACGGAGTGGGAAGACAGTGCTCCCCCTCCTCCACGATTGGCAATCACCTTCACTACGGATCACCGTTCTTCGTATGCCGCCATTTCTGTTGCAAACGGCTGGCTGATCTTCCAGATTTAACCGCAACATCAACCAAAAAGGAGTCGTCATGTCCCCAAAAACTAATCAATTAGTTGCAGCTGCAAAACAATTTGGCGCTGCCGCTGCATTCGTAGTCGTCTTTGCGCTGGGCGCGATAGCGATTGCCGGTATTCACAGCGCCCATGCCGCCACAACGAAGATGGACGACAACAGCATTGCGCCCCTCACAGCACTCGATCACGCCATGGAAGCGGTTGCCTCGCGAGTCACTCCGGCGGTCGTAAATGTTGCTGTTACATCGAAGGGTTCCAGTGAGTTTCCCACTGCTGAAGGCCAGATGCAGGGTCTTCCTCCCGGACTGCAACAGTTTTTCGGACCCATGTTCCAGCAGCCGGCCCAGCCTCAGATTCAACACGGAGTGGGAAGCGGCATCATCATCTCTCCGGACGGATACATTGTGACCAACAATCACGTTGTGGACGGCGCAACGCAGATCAAGGTGACGCTCAATGATCGCCGCATTCTGAGTGCGAAGGTCGTCGGGGTCGACAAGATGACCGACCTTGCCGTACTCAAGGTGAATGCATCCGACCTTCCCACCATTGCCTGGGGGGACTCCACCAAGCTGGAACCGGGGCAGACGGTCCTTGCCTTCGGCAGTCCTTTCGGCTACTTCCAGTTTTCAGTGACGCGTGGCATCGTCAGCGCGGTTGACCGCCCAAATCCTTATTCGGATGATGCTCGCAAGCCCGGGGGCTACATCCAGACCGATGCCGCCATTAATCCCGGCAACTCCGGCGGCCCGCTGGTCAATTCTCATGGCGAGCTGGTTGGCATCAACACCTTTATCATTTCAAACAGCGGCTCGTTTGCCGGGGCAGGATTCGCGATTCCCTCACAGATTGTGCGCGCGACGACCGAGCAACTCATCAAAAGCGGTAAGGTTGAGCACGGCTATCTTGGTATCGGGATGAATGACGTAACGCCGGACAACGCACACTTCTTCAATCTGCAGGATGCTTCCGGGGCCATCGTATCCCAGGTAACCCCTGACTCCCCGGCAAGCCGCGGCGGCCTGAAGACTGGCGATGTGATCGCGCAGCTCAATGGGCAGAAGATCGTCAACGGAAGCGCCCTCCAAGTGGCTGTAAGCGAAATGGCCCCGGGAACCAGGATCACTTTGGGAGTGCTTCGCGACGGCAAGCCAGCGACATTGAGCCTCACTGTGGGCCAGTTTCATGGCAACACCGACCTCGGAGGCGCGGCAGCAGTTCAATGTGCCTGAGCAGGTGCATGGCGTCCTGGTCCAGAATGTTCGCTCGGGAAGTCCCGCCGATGATGCGGGTATCCAGCCGGGAGATGTCATCCTGGAGATCGACCGCAAACCCGCCGATTCAGCCACCCAATTCGCCAGCGAAGTACATCAGAACAAGGATGGAAAAGATCTCTTGATGCTGGTCTGGTCCAAAGGCAATTCGAGTTACCGAACGATACATCCCGACGAAGACAATCAGAACGGCTAAATGAACCGCGAGAGGAGGCCGCTGAGGATCGGCTCGGCGGCCTCTTCTTCACTAAGCAGATGGTTCTTAGAAGCGGATTTTTTAACGTACACCAATTAGTCGCGCAAGAACACCTGAAGCAAGGATTTATGAACCCTGATGCGGTCGTCGTAATCGACAAAACCCAGCTTGCGAAAGCGGTTCATGAAAAGGTTGATGCGGGGCCGGGTACTGCCGATCATGCTCGCCAGCGCCTCTTGTGAGATCGGCGGAATCAGCGTGACATCACCCTCTGACTG
>JBEKWJ010000026.1:0-61457 GCA_049513195.1 Occallatibacter sp. | reverse complement strand
TCTCGCAATTGTTTATATAATCTGCAAAAAAACAGGGCTGAAATAAATATTTATAGGGGGGTGGGGGGGTGCCTTTTCAGGGGACAGGGATCAGGGAACAGGGAACAGGAACGGCCCGCGGCTTTGGTTGTGGTTCATATTTTGATTGTGCGCGTTGGGAGTGATTTAATCTGCAAAGACAGCCGATTCGGATTGACGCAGCAGGGTATTGAGACGGGCTGCGGTTGCGTGGCGTGGGTTGTGATCTCCTACCGGGTATTCAAGGTTGCGACACACGCCAGCGGTAGCTCCCATGTCCCCTAGTGCGAGCGAGGGACATGGGCACCCAGATTTGTGGATGTGGACCTACGCCACGCGCCCGTGGACCGCGGATCAGAGATTACTACGGCGCCCGGTCACTAGATTAATGACCAAAACGACCAACGCCACAACCAGTAGAAGATGGATGAGGCTGCCAGCAATATGAAAGCTGAAGCCTAAAAGCCAAAGAACGAGAATGATCACAAAGATAGTCCAAAGCATATATGCTCCTTTTCGCAGGTCGCGTGTCCGACGCATGAGAGCCGCTTCGGGCACACGCCATGCATTGATAACCGGCTGTTAGTTCAAGGCAATGGCCTGCGCCTTGGCGTCCCTGACTGCGTCGAGAAATGGTTGCGCCGAGGCTGGCACGTCCATGTGACCACTGAGAATGCGGCGTGTAGAGATGTCATGGCCGTAGATGGCCTCAGTGGAATCGTCGTCGCGGCGAATGGACGATCCGTTAAGCGTAATTCCAGCAAAAGCGCCTCTGGCCCTCGAGTAAGTGAGGATCTCGGTATTGAGCTTCCAGTCGGTATCGGCGGAAGCATGGCGGCCAACCGGGCCGGCTGCAGCGGAGGCGTCGGCGCCCAATTCGAATTTGCTGCCAATCAACTGCTGCATTCCCTTTTCGTTCTGAATAATCAGAACCAGGTCGATGCCTTCAACACCGATCTGCAATCCCCAACTGCCGCCCGTGATCGAAAAGAACGCGGGTGCGCTCCATCCATTTTCAGTGCGGCATGTTGCTACGCCGCGGCCGTTCTCCGCGCCGAAAACGAAGCCGCCCTTGAGCAAGTGAGGCACCACAGCTACGCATTTTGCATGCTCGAGAACCTCTTCCGGAATGCCTTTGTCCGGCGCCGCCATGATCTCATGCAGCACCGCGCCGGCATGATCCAATCGATTGACGGTAGCTTCGCGATCTGATCCCGCCCAGCAGACACTGGTCAAGCTGAGTAATGCCGCAATGGTCATAAGTTTTTTCATTTGTATCACCTTTTCTACCCATGCGCAGCGTCACTTTCTTTCCGCGCACGAAGGCGCACAAGGTAGGTTCGATACTAGAGACAGAGTATCCACCGGTCTGAGCTAGAGTGCTCAGCGAATAAAAATCCGCAGAGTTTCACGCGTTCAGTCAAAGAACCTTTCGAATAGCCCGATATCTTGAAAAGAGAACGAATTCATCGGAGATTTTTAGACGTCGAGTTTTCAATCGATGAATGATTGTGGTCTTCGTTGCGCGGCGCGACTCACTTTGCGGTATCAAGTCTGCGCAGATTGCGCATCTTCAAAAGCCCGAAGCATAGGCCGGCGATCAGTAATCCCACAAACACACATAGGAGTGGAGTTGACCATTTCTCCAGACTTGATGACCACAAGCGGACGATTTTGCGTCCGTAAGTCACGCCCAGCCAGGCAATCAAGGAATAGCGCACGCTGCGAGCCGCGCCGAATACGGCGAGGAAGCGTCTGCTCGACACCCCAAGCGCCCCGGAAGCCAGTACAAATGGCTGTAACGGTATGGGAGGAGGAAGCATGGCGGGAAGAAAGATCGCCAAGATTGGATGATGCTCAACCCACACGACCACTCGCTTAAGCAGGCGCGCCGGCACGTAGTGGCCCAGTGCGGTTTCGCCTCCTTTATGGCCAATGACCCAGGTGGAGTATCCGCCCAGGATGCTACCCACAATGGCGCAAGGAGTCAGAAGCCAGGGATCGCCGCGATGGGCCACCAACCACAACAACAACAGGTCAGTGCTGCCGGGAAGAGGGAGAGGAATGACCGAGGAATCTACCACTGCAACAAAAAAGAGACCGGGAGCTCCCAGGTGCGTGAGCCAGTGCGGCGCAAGCGACTTATTCGGGTGCGGCGGAGGAAACTGCGCCGGTTGCCGGACAAGAATACTCATTAGGACTTCGTCCGATCCCTGGGTTCGAATGCTGCAGTCGAAACGACCGCCGATAGTCGCCAATCTACTTTGTTTGCGGAGTCTGCAAAGTAAACCAGTAGTAGCGCCGCCAACAGAACATGCAGCGAACGGGACGCAATGCAAACATGGCTAACAGGCCGTCGAATGATCGCAACTCCGCTTGTTTGAATTTTACTGAGTTGCAGCGCGGGCACTCTCGGTGCGGCCACAGCAGGTGCGGTATCCAATCGGGCCAGTTTCGGCTTGTATGACTCATGCTGCCCATCCTATTCAGCCGTGCCGCGGCGCGAGTTAGAGTGTGAGCCTCTCTGCTTGACTACCATTAGAATCTGGCCAGGAGGGCAAGCTGTGGATGCTTCCTGTGGCCAGGGTTCTGCAGGAATCGGGCGGCGCCATCCTACAAGTTGATAGTATCCCCATCCGCTCCGATTGCGGCATTGATGCACGTTTCGCGCATTCTCTGGTGAATTTGTTGGTGCAAGGCAAAGGTCAAAGTTTTTTCGCCGGTTGAAGGTGCATGCTCAGATACAGCGTCTTTCGGCAACTCGTACGATGTTGCCAGAGTTAGGGTTATCGAGAACGGTCAGTATAGCTCGGTGCGAATATGGTCTTTGTGGCAGCCGAATCAGGCGCTGAAACGAAATTTCTATTCCTCGCGCAATATTTCCAACGGCCTGAGCCCGAGGATTCTGTAACTGGCAATCCATCCGGTGGCCGTGGCCAGCACGGCCGTACCTACGAGCGCAATGAGCGTCGCACGCCACTCGATGTGGAAGCCCACTTCAAGCTTGCGCAGGAGCACACGCGTCAGCACGTTGGCAAAGACTACGCCGACTGAACCGGCCAGCAATCCGAGCACGCTGAACTCGACGCTGAAGGTGCGCACAATGCGCATCCGCGTGGCCCCTAGCGTTTTGAGCACCACCGCCTCCCTCATGCGGCGGAAGCGCGTGCTGGCGATGCTCGAAGCCAGAATCATCAGTCCCGCGAAGATGGAGAAGCCAGCCAGAAAGCGCACCACAAAGGTGATCTGATTCACTACGCTTTCGATTCGCTCGAGCACGTCAGCGATGTTGATGACGGTCACGGTGGGATAAGCAGCGAAGAGCGCTCGCTCGGTCGCCGCCACTTGCCGGGGATCGATATGCGCGCCGCCATACCAGGTGGCCGGCTCGTTCTTCAATTGCCCTGAAGGCAGGACGAACTCGACCCGGGCGCTCAGGTGCTGTCCATCGGCGCGATAGATTGCGGCCACCTTCAGCGTGCGCTTCATGCCGCCCACTTCCAGCTCGGCTGCTGAGCCCACACTTAAATGGAGCCGTTGGGCCACACCTTCGCCGACCGCCAACTCCGTAGCGTTCGCATTGCTCCACCATGTACCCTGTGTGACTTTATCAGCCGCAGGAGGTGCATCGGCCCAACTCAGCGCAGCATTCTCCAGCATCCGCCGAGGAAAATGCTGCCCTTTCAATTGATCGAGCGTCTTGCCGTTGATGGAAACGAAGCGCCCGGTCACGACCGGCATCAGATCTAATGATTGGCCTTGCACCTGGCTCACTCCCGGCTGACGCGCGAAGAACGCCTTCACGCCCGCGGCTTCATCGGTGGTCACGTCGATCAGGAAAATGTTGGGCAGTTTGGGCGAGGCTGTCTCTCGAATGTCGCGCAAGATGGTCGACTGCATCAGGTAGACCGTCAGAATCAGCATCACACCGGTGCCCAAGGCAGCCATGACCGCGGCCGACTGGTTCCCCGGCCTATACAAATTTGACAGCCCGTGGCGCAGGAACGACGGCAGCCGCAGGCGTACGCGGTTGAGCAAAAAACGTAGAGCCCCGAGAGCCACTGCCGCCAACACCAAGAGGACCAAGAGCGCAATGGTGAAGATCAGCGCAAACCATGTGCCGACTTTGGCCGAGTCAGAGAGCGCCCAGGCGATTGCGCCTAGCGCGGCAATCACAATGACAGAGATTCCCAGTTGCAGACGGCGCGCCCACCAGGCGGCGAACCATGCGCCGACTACCGCCAGCACTCGGGCTAACGCTCTCCAAGCAGATCGAGGAAGCACGCGCCGCAGAATGTAGATGAGCATTGACCGCTCAATGTAATCTTCAACGTCTACAGCCGACTCCTGCTCGACGAGCCTGCGGAGCACTAGAACCGGCCTGACATTCCGGACATCCAAGAGCGGAGGCAGGCAGAAGAGCAGCGTTGTTAGCAGGCCTGTTCCCAGGCCCGCGGCGACAGAGCGCCAGGGAAAATCGAGATGCGCATGCACCGGCAACAGATTGCCAAAGACCGTGGGCAGCGCGGCCATGACGCCCAAGCCCGCAGCCACTCCTACGAGCCCGCCGGCAAGCCCGAGCGCTAGAGTTTGCAGCAAAAATATGCGCAACAGATCGCCGGAACCAGCGCCTACGGCCTTCAAAATGGCCAGCATGTCCATGCGTTGCTCAAGGTGCGCGTGCATGGCCATGGCGACGCCAATCGCTCCCAGCACCATAGCCACGAGGCAGATGAGACTTAGAATCGCGGTGGCATTATCGAGACCCTGGGTCAGGCCCGGATTGCCCTCGCGGAAGTCCATGACCTGCGCGTCGGGCAACGCTGCCTCAACTTGCTTACGCAGGATTACGGGGTCCGCAGCCGGAGGGAGTTTCATCAGTAGCCTCTGGCTGGCTCGGCTGCCTTGAGTCACCAGACCCGTGCGCGCCAGGGCGGCCTGAGAGAGCATCACCCTCGGCCCCATCGACGCAGCAGCGCTGAGGCGGTCCGGCTCCTGCTTCAGCACTGCCGCAATGCGAAAGCTTCTGCCGCCCAGCCGCATATTCTGGCCGACCTGGGCATTGAGCCGTATGAGGAACTCTTCGGCGACCACCGCTGAATCGCCGTCGAGAGCCTGCTGAAGGCTCATCGCTGGATCCAGTTTGGCCGTGCCGTAGAAGGGATATTGGCTGGGATCAACGGCCTTGAGTGAAACCAGCAGTGGCACCGGATCTGGCGGCACCGAGGCCATTGAGACGGTCTCCGTTACCCAGGTTGTCTGAATGCCGCGCGGCTCGCCAATCGCCGCAATTTTGTTCTTTTCCTCAGTGGTTGGTTCGTGAAAGAGCCGTGCGCTCAAGTCTGCGGCCATCAGGGACCGCGCCTCTGTGCTCAATGTTCGCCGGAAACTTTCGCTGAATCCCCTGACCCCCACCAGAGCTGCCACGCCGACGGCCACCGAGAGCACCACAAAGCCGAACTTGCCCGGCGCGGAACGCAAATCGCGCCAGGCGATGGCTCGAGCCCGCTTCCAACTCAATGCGCGCTTAGCCATTCTGGCTCCGTTCTACCATTTGTGTTGGCAAACTATCTTCGACCACCAGCCCATCGCGCAGCACGATCTTGCGGTCGGCGCGGCTGGCAACCTCAGGATCGTGGGTCACTAGCACCAGCGTTGTCTGCGCCTTGCGGTTGCGCTCGAGCAACAGGTCGAGCACCAGCTTCCCGTTGGCGGAATCCAGATTGCCCGTCGGTTCATCGGCCATGACGATTGGCGGCTCGACAACAAATGCTCGTGCCAGCGCGACCCGCTGCTGTTCGCCGCCGGAGAGCTGGACCGGGTAGTGGTCCATGCGATCGGTGAGGCCGACTTCGGCCAGTAGCCGCCGCGCCTGCTCGATTCCGCTGCCCTCCACATTCAACTCGTAAGGCAGCAGGACATTTTCGAGAGCCGTGAGCGTAGCAATCAGTTGGTAGGACTGGAAGACAAAGCCGATCTTGGCGCCGCGCACCGCAGCCAACTCCGCCTCAGCCAAATTATGGATCGGAGCGCCATCCAGCCAGATCTCGCCGGAGCTGGGCGTGTCGAGCCCCGCGAGCAAACCGAGCAGCGTGCTCTTGCCACTGCCACTGGCCCCCAGAATCGCCACAAACTGCCCGGCGGGGATGGTCAAGGAGATCCCTTTAAGAATTTCCACACGCCGCGCGCCGTTCTGAATCCACTTCTTTGCGTCCCGAACCTCAATCACTCGGCTGGCCTCCAACTCTCGTGGCTTTCGCTACACTATTGATGTGTACGTTCGCCGCTCCCTGATTGTTTCGCTTGGGCTGATTCTTCTGGCCGTCGGCCTTTTGCAGGCCGCCGACAGACCGGCCCTGGTTTGTTACGGCGACAGCATCACAGCCGGCTACGGCTTGCAGACTGGCCAATCGTTTCCCGATGCGCTGCAACGCGACCTGGAGCGCAACGGCTATCGCTATCAAGTCACGAACCGGGGAACCAGCGGCGCCACTACCAAGGACGCGGTCGTGGGGCTTCATTCTATTCTTCTGGTGCATCCGGAAGTTGTCATCGTCGAGTTTGGTGGCAATGACGGCTTGCGCGGTCTGCCGCTCGACCAGACGCGCCGCAATCTGGACCAAGTGCTGACTGGCCTGGAAGCGGCACACATCAAAATACTGTTGGCGGGGATTACGCTTCCGCCCAACTATGGACGCGAGTACATTCAGCAATTCGAGCAGATCTTCCGCGAACTGGCGGCAAGGCACCATGTCGCCTTCGTTCCCATGCTCTACAAGGATCTGGTCAACGTGCCGGGAACGATTCAGCAAGATGGCATTCATCCCACGGCTAAAGGCTCCGAGATCATTGCGCGAACGCTGTTGCCGGTACTGAGGCCGATGCTGCGTAGAGGCAGCTTTTAGCTTTTAGCTCTTAGCTAAGAGCTGGAAGCTAATCGCTAACGGCTGCTTTACCCCATTCCCACTACCGGCTGAAAGAGCGTTCCCGCCACGCGTTTGGCAATTCCTACTAACTCACGCTGGCCGGCGAAGACCTTTACCAATGGCGCTCGGGAGAACTCTGGGAGGTTGGCTTGCGCGCCATTGCGCAATCGTCCGAGAGCCATGGCATCGCCAGTGACTGCCGGCATCTCAGGCAGCAGACTGCGCGGATGGACGCACGAGGCCTCCAACTCGTCGACATTTCCGGCCACAAGTTGCAGTTCATCCAATGTGTGCGCCCCATCGAGCGTGAAGACTCCGGCCTGGGTACGCCGCAGGCTGCTCAGGTGCGCGCCGCAACCGAGATCCTGGCCCAATTCATGCGCCACTGAGCGCACATAGCCGCCGGCACTGATGGTCATTGTGAAGCTAGCCTCGGCCCCGTCAAGCGCCACTATCTCAAAGCATTGGATATGGATGGTGACCGCCTTCAGTTCTACCGGCTTGCCTTCGCGGGCCAGTTTGTAGGCAGGCGTGCCCGCGATCTTTTTTGCGGAGTAATCAGGCGGCATTTGCTGCATCTCGCCGTGGAAGCGGCTGGCGGCGGCTCGCACCTGCTCGAGCGTCAAACGAGGCGACGAGTCTGGCCCGGAAGGCTGGCCCTCGGCATCGTAGGTATCGGTCGCGAAACCAAAGCGAATTCGCCCGCTATAGCTCTTCTCGGCCGAGGAAAAGTACTGCGCGAGGCGGGTAAACTTGCCGAGCATCAGGGGCAGAACGCCGGTGGCCATGGGGTCTAGCGTGCCTAAATGTCCAATGGAGCGCTCGCCTGTAATTTTGCGCAACCGGTTTACTACATCATGGCTGGTCATGCCTGATGGTTTGTCGATAATGAGCAGGCCGTTCACCTTTACAACTGTACAGGCTGCGGAATGGGGCTGTATTTTGGGCGAAAGCGCCCGAAGTGTAACCTCAGGGGCTGAAGCCCCCGCTGATTTTATTGGCTTTATGCCGGGGATAAATCACCGGCCTTTCGCCCGCCCGCGTTTTTCCGCAGCCTCTGAAGCCGACTCAGGGGCGTGTCACACTGCGCCATGACCCGGCTGCCGTACGAGCGAGAGGAATTCGAGGCGGGTTTCTTTTTGGCGGAAGCAGCCCACCATGGCCGATGTGACGGTGGACGAGTTCTGCTTCTCGATGCCGCGCATCATCATGCACAGGTGGCGAGCTTCGATCACGACGCCGACACCTTGCGGCGCAATCGCATCCTGAATGGCATCGGCAATCTGGCGGGTGAGCCGCTCTTGGATCTGTAAACGTCGAGAAAACACTTCAACTAATCTGGGTATCTTGCTTAATCCAATCACCTTACCTTTTGGCACATAGGCTACATGCACCTTGCCGATGAAGGGCAGCATGTGATGTTCACAGAGCGAGAACATCTCGATGTCTTTGACGATCACCATTTCGTCGTAGTCTTCGTCGAAGAGCGCCCCACGCAGAATTTCGGTCGGATTTTCGTCATAGCCTTTGGTCAAATAGTTCAAAGACTTTTCGACGCGCTCCGGCGTGTTGAGCAAGCCCTGCCGGCCGGGGTCTTCGCCGATGCGACTCAAAATCTCGCGAAGCATCTCCTGCGTACTGAATCCGCTCAACGCTTCGTCAACCTCTACCGCGGGATGAATCACCTTGCTCACTGCAATTGGCTGTGCCATGATCCTCTTCTTTCCGCCCTGGGAAACAGGACGCCGTGCATTCACTTTCATTCTTTCATTCGGAGCGTGATTTTCAAGTTGTCGATCAAGCCGATTTCATCGCGACTGGCGCGACGAAAGGACCTGTTACTCGCTTTCGCACTCGAAAAAATTATTCTCCGTTTCTTCAACGCGCACCTGCTCCAATTCACCGGTTGGCAGCGCTTCCTTCAGTAAACCGAAGACCGCTCTACAAAGATTCTCCGTCGTTGGCACCCGATTCACAAAGAGCGGGTCGAGGTTGAGATTCGCATGATCAAATCGCCCGACGATGCGCGCGCGCACCATCTCGTCGAGTGCCGCCATGTTGACCACCATGCCGGTCTCGGCATCTACGGCACCGCCTATCAGCACTTGCACAACATAGTTGTGTCCATGGCCGTGAGGATTGTTGCACTTTCCGTAAACGGATCGGTTTTCTTCCGGCGAAAGCGCGGCTGAATGCAGCCGGTGGCTAGCGCTGACGGTGTAGCGGCGACCAAAGTAGGCTTTACCAGATTTGGCGTTCAAGCCTCACCTCGAAACTCCGCGAAAATCTCTGGCGTCTCGTAAACGCGCACGCGACTTAACCGCGCACTGCCTGCTGCGAGAACCGCCGGCTCGAGTCGCTTCCATGCGGCGATGGCTATGTTCTCTGTGGTCGGAATCACGGAGGCAAAGTCGGGCGCTTCGAGATTCAGGTGACGATGGTCCCAGGCAGCGAGCACCTGGTGCTCAATCACATCGCGCAGCCACTTCAGATCGACGACAAAGCCGGTGAGCGGGTCCGGTTGGCCCGCTACCGTAACCTCAAGCGTGTAGTTGTGTCCGTGACCATTACGGTTGGCGCAGCGGCCGAAGACTTGTTCGTTCTTCTGCTCGCTCCACGACGGGTTCCAGTAGTAGTGCGAAGCGGAAAACGTCGCCCGCCGCGTCAGGAAGATCATTTCTTGCCCTCACTGATAAGATGCCGCGATCAACGACTAAGCTTCAAGACCCTCTTCGCTTAATAGTGTTTGATGACGAAATAGTAGAAGACATAGAACCAGCCGAGTATTCCATGCAGCAATGCCCACCAGAACGAATGCCATTTCGTCCACGAAATTACTAGAGCAAATGCGCTTCCGAAGCCGATACCGGATTCTGCATATCTGGTATTGCTCATTTCTGCCTCCGTTGCATTACGAAATCATGCCAGCCGCAATGTTCCTATGACTTGTATTCCCTGCCCTTCCAGCTTACTCGTTTGAGGATGCGATGCTGGAACCAACTGCGGTAAAGCAGCACCACAAACAACGGCAGGCCGAGCGGGGCAATTGCGCAATCGAGGAAGGGAAAATTGGATTTCGCGACGCGGCCATAGAAGCGAAAGAGATTGCGAACCCACAAAAGGGCGAGCAGCCAGCCGTCATAGACCCATGGCAGCAAATGGGGAGCGAAGTGGACGTTCCACACCAGGGCGGCCAGCACCGGCAACACCACCAGGAGCGCGATGTCGAGGACGCGCCATAGGGCCAGCGCCAAACAGTTGTTGAAGAGTAGCGCCAGGTTCTTCGTCCAGCCTTCGATCATCGCGGCCGTCGAGCGGTACATACGCGTGGCAACGGCATCCTCGGCATAACGGAAGCGCAGGCCGATCTTGCGCCGCTTGGCAAGAAAGGCCAGCTCGACGTCTTCAAGCACCTTGTCGGCCACAGCGGCATGACCGCCCAGCCGCCGATAGGCCTCGCGTTCAATGAGTAGAAACTGCCCGTTGGCCGCGGCAATTCGCGTATTTGGGTCGGAGACCTTGGCGGGCGGATAGGCCAAGGCAAGTTCGGAAAAGATGAGCGGCGTGAGCGTCCGCTGGGCGAGGCCGTTTACGATTTGGCGCGGCGAATAGCTCAGCATGCCCACCTTGTACTTGGCGGCCTCATGCATGGCGCGATGCAGATTTCCCGGCTCGTGAATTGTATCGGCGTCGGTGAAGAGCAGCCAACGCCCGCGCGCCTTCTTGGCCGCGGTCCAGATGGCATTGTTCTTGCCCGTCCAGCCTGCTTCCAGCTTTCCTGCCTCGATCACCGTAACCCCGTCAAAGCTGCGAGCAATCTCGGCAGTCCGGTCGGTGGAGTGGTCGTTCACTACGATCAATTCCCACTCGCTGCCCAACTTGAAGACTTGGTCAGACTGACTAACCAGCGACTGAAGACAGGTCGCAAGGCATTCTTCCTCATTGCGCGCCGGAACGATGACGGTCAATTCGAATAACTTATCCGGCTCCGGCTGGTCGAAAACGGTGCCCCAACGGACCGGTCGTTCTACCGGACCGTCGGAGAGCCCGAGCACAGGCTTGAACCCGTCCGCAGCCTTGATCGTCTCCGGATTTTCATTTCCCATGACGTTGCGCCCTTTCGCTCCGTATTATAAGGATGTGCGGCTCTCCAGGTTTTTCTCTCTCGCTTTAATCGTCCCCTTGGCGCTTTCGCCGGGCTGTGATCGCGGCGCGCATCCGGCGCAAACCGGCCAGTTGGCGCCTGACTTCACCGTCTCTGACGGCTCGACCACCGTTAACCTGGCCACCTACCGGGGGCAGGTGGTGCTGCTCAACTTCTGGGCCACATGGTGCGCGCCGTGCATTGAGGAGATGCCATCGCTGCTTGCGCTCCATCACGACCAGCCCAGCCTAGCCGTGGTTGCCGTCAGCATCGACGAAGACGCCGAGGCATACAGCCGCTTCATCACACGCCGTCATGTGGATTTGATTACCGTCCGCGATCCGGCCCAGAAGGCTGCCGGTCTCTACCACTCCGAGATGTGGCCGGAGAGCTATGCGATCGACCGTCAGGGCGTCATCCGCCGCAAGTTCATTGGCGCACAGGACTGGAGCAGCCCGGAGATTCAGGCTTACCTGAAGAGCCTGTAGATTACAGAAAGACTCATATTCATCCTGTTATTGCGCTGACATTTGACTTCCGTATACTATACGTATACACTATACAGGTGATCAAGAGCTTCCGTCACAAAGGCTTGCAGAAGTTCGCGGAGACGGGGTCAAAGGCGGGAATCAGGCAAGATCATGCTGAAAGGCTGCGCAAGCTGCTTTCGGCTTTGGATGTAGCCTCCGTGGCAGGCGATATGAACGCGCCGGGTAATAAGCTTCACTCGCTTCGCGG
Source organism: Occallatibacter sp. (assembly GCA_049513195.1). Taxonomy (GTDB): domain Bacteria; phylum Acidobacteriota; class Terriglobia; order Terriglobales; family Acidobacteriaceae; genus Telmatobacter. The sequence continues at coordinate 49,631 of JBEKWJ010000026.1, read as the reverse complement.
AAGCCTCGATGACCATTGGTCCATTTGGGTAAGCGGCAATTGGCGGATTACGTTCACCTTCGAACGCGCGGATGTAATTCTGGTTGATTACCTTCACTACCATTGAGAAGGGGGAAAAGAAATGATCTTTAATCCTGCACATCCCGGCGAAGTGCTGCGCGACTACTTGGGTGAGATCAGCGTTTCCGATGCGGCCTCCCGGCTTGGCCTCACCCGCGCGCATCTTTCCCGAGTGCTGAATGGGCATGCGGGCATTACAGCCAATACGTCTCTGCGGCTGTCGAAAGCCCTCGGCACATCACCGGATTTCTGGTTGAAGATGCAGATGCAACATGATCTCTGGCGCGAGCAGCAGCGTCCTTCGCGGTTCAAGGTTCTTCCATTTCCGCGCGGGGCGGCCTGCGAAACGCGGTGAGGCTTCCGGCCTTGCTATCATTCCCTTATGACCACGGTGGAAATTCTCTTTCGCACTGCCATGCCGCTCTCGAATGTCGAGGCGGTCACGGTTGCGCTGGCCGACATCCGCGAAGTTTATGGCATTGGGCGGCTCACCTTTGATCGCGCGGCCGGCACTTTGCGCGTTCAGTACGACGCCAGTCGGCTCAACGCCGCGGTAATCGCCAAACTGGTGCGCCAGGCGGGCTTGGAAATCGACTCCGAACTACCCCTGATTCCGGCGCAACCTGCCTCTGAGCCGGCGCCAGCAGCCTGAGATCTCACGTCAAATTCTTCAATTGCGCAGCAGGATAAACCCTGATATTCTGTGTATGGTTTCGTTTGAAACCAAGGATGTGCGCCCGTAGCTCAGTTGGATAGAGCGACTGGCTACGAACCAGTAGGTCGGGAGTTCGACTCTCTCCGGGCGCACCATTTATTCCTCAGTCTGTTGTACTTTTGGGAACTCCTTCGTTTTTTTGAGTCCTCATCCAAAGCGGCGAAGACCGTTCGGATTCACAAAAACCGTACTCCTCCCCCTACGGTTTAAACTCCTGACTATTTATAACCTCGACGCTGGACTGCACAGGGAGATTGTCGCTCGAGCCGCCCACCATCAAACGCAACTTTTCCTTTTCCACCTTCCATGAGTGAGTGGCTGTCTCCCAATACGCCAGGTCGCGCGGTTTCAGCTCTAGCGTCACATCTTTTTCCGCCCCAGCCTCGATTCTCACGCGCTTGAATCCCTTCAACTCCAGCTTTGGCCGCTCGACCGCTGAGCCCAGATGCTGCACATAAAGCTGGACCACCTCATCGCCAGCCCGTTTGCCCGTATTCTTCACCTTCACGGTAACCTTGACGCTACCATCCGCGGCCACCGTGGGCGCGCTCAGGCGCAAAGACTCATAGGCAAAACTCGTATAGCTGAGCCCGTAGCCGAAAGGATAGAGGGGCTTGAGATTGCTGTAAAGGTAAGTGCGTCCATGCAGCAGGTTGTAGTCCATGATGGGCAGTAGTTGAGCATCACCGGTAGGCCAGGTCTGGGTCAAACGCCCAGCCGGGGAGTAGTCGCCAAAAAGCACATCAGCAAGCCCATGGCCCTCCTCTTCGCTGTTGTGGGTCATATGCACAATCGCAGCTAGATGCTGCTGGCTCCAAACGATGGCATAGGGAAAGCTGGCGCGCAGAACCTCAATGGTGTGCGGATTGGCGGCGAAGACTTTCTTGACCAGTTCCTCCTGCTCCAGCACGATAGTCTTGCGGTCTACATTCTCTTTGCCATTCGAAGGAATGGGGCACTGATCCCACCCGGCATTGCACTCCGGATGATTGCCGACCACTACAATGGCCACATCGGCCCTGGCAGCCATCGCCGCTGCTTGCGACGGGTCCGAGCCGTCGTTGAAGAGCACCTTAATTCCCTTGCCCGCCTCATCGCGAATCCCCTCGAGCGCGCTCACCGCATACGGCGGAGTGCCGCTGTACCAATCGAGCAGCACCTGGTCGGCCCACGGACCTATCACGGCAATCGATTTCAACTTGGCGCGGTCGAGAGGCAGCGCATTGGCTTCGTTCTTGAGCAGAACAATTGATTCGTCGGTGGCCAGCCGCGCTAACGCCTTGCTGCTGTCGCGCTCCCATGGCGGAAGCTCGCCGTCGCTCCCTCGGCCAATCTTCGCGTAGGGGTCCACTCCCGGCGGGTCGAACTCACCCAGCCGTAGAAAGACGCGCATCTCGTTATGGAGCGAAGCATCGACATCCGCAACGGTCAAGAGACCATCTTTGAGCGCCTTGCTCAGATCGTCCTTGTAGGTATCGAGGAAGTTATTGACGCCTGCCTTGACCGCTGCGGCCGCGCCGTGCTCCTTGTCGGCAAAGCTCTTGTGATCGGTGATGAGCAGCCCAAGAGCGCCGCCATCGGAGCAGATCAGCCCGTTGTTGCCCCACTCTTTGATCATCACGGACTTCAGCACTGGATGGATCAGCATCGGCGTGCCGTTCCAGGAGTTATAAGCGGCCATGACCGCTCGCGAGCCGCCTTGTTCGAAGCCCATGCGAAAGGGCACAGAGTAGTATTCACGGAACAGACGTTCATCGAAGTCCGAGGAGGTGTAAGAGCGGCCGTCTTCGTTTTCATTGGCCAGGAAGTGCTTCATCAGCGACGCTGCCTGCCAATGCTTCGGATCGGGGCCTTGCAACCCCTGCGCAAAAGCCACGGTGAGCGTGCCTACCAGGAACGGGTCTTCGCCGTACGATTCTTCAGTCCGGCCCCAGCGTGGGTCCCTGCTCAAGTCGGCGTTGGGCGCGCGAATTACCAATCCGCCCCGGTCATAACTTGGACTTTGATAGTAGTAGCGGGCCTCGTAGCCCTCCAAAGTCGCAATCTTCTTGAGTAATTCTGGGTCCCAGGTTGCTCCCAGGCCTTTTTCCTGCGGAAAAGTCGTTGTCGGCAGCGGCTGTTTTCCTTTGCCGCCCCAGCCGCCTGGGCCGCCCAGCGCCAGACCATGCAGCCCCTCAACTTGACCCGAGATTGCCAGCCCAAGCCGCTGAATCTTTACAGGACCGGTGAAGAGCTGAAGCTTCTCTTCGAGTGTCAGGCGGCCGAGCAGGTCGTCGATGCGCTGATCATCGGCCAATTTTGTGTCGCGGAATGGATAATCCGCCTGCGCTGAAGCCACGCTCGTGAGCCCCGCGAAAAACATTATGCCGATTAGGCTTGCTGACACCACTCCCGATCCCCGCGATTGCCTCATCGAAAACTCCTCCATATCTGTGCACTTGTTCTCGTGACGTGGAAAGCTGCGGCTAGCGAAGATTACCATACCAAAACCCGCTGTTCCCAGGTAACTCCCTTGAGGCATGCCCCGCTACCCAAAATGAAAAGAGCGAAGCGCGTTGACGCCTCGCTCTCATCGTTCAAGTCGGCTCAGCCCTTCAATACAAATTGAAATCAACCTCGATGGGAACAGAACAAGGAACTGGTCTTCTGTCTTTCATACAAGGCTTGAACTTGTACTTCATCACCGCCTCAATGGCCTTTTCATCAAGACCCTCGCCGAGCGCTCTCACCACTCGTGGGTTCTGCGGTTTTCCCTGCGCATCGACGAGAATATTGATCAAAACGACACCTTGGTACTTGTTTCGGCGTGCCTCATCCGAGAACTCGGCTTGCACTTCATTTAAAAGAATTGGGTAAGAGACGTCGCCGCCCGGCTTGTACACTCCGCCGCCTGTACCACCGCCCGAGCCATCGCCGAGGCCGCTTCCATTTCCATTTCCCATTCCAATGCCTCTGCCGTTTCCGCCGGAAGCCAGCTTGACGTTTGTGGAATTCGAGACGCCGAAGTTGGGCAGGGTCGGATTGTCGGGAATGACGATGTCATTCTGCACATTGATTGTGGGAGTCGGTGGCTCCAACTTGGCGGTAATCTGCGGAGTCTCTGCTCGCGGGGGGATTCTGCCCTTGATTGCTTCAATCTTGTCCGGGCTTCCGCCGCCGCCGCCCGCGGGAGCAGCGGCTTGGGGGGCTTTATAGTCCGTCAGATCAACCGGCGTCACCACTACGGGCTGTTTTGCCTTTTCGATCATCGGCTTTACGACCGCTACGAGCAAAAGCGCCAAAATCCCAGCGTTGAGTACAATGGACGCGCCCACCGCCCACGGGTTGCGCTTGACCGCCATCGGATCGAGAACCGGAATCGGCTTCGAAGTCAGCTCCAGCGGCGGCAGTTTGCGCGGAAAAAAAACGTCGACAAGGCTCTGATAGAGATCAACCCAGATGGATTGATCCTCGACGGGAACACCAAAGGAAAGGTCCAGTGCGCTGCTGTCCGCGTTGGTCGTGGCGGCTTTGGAATCCTTGTCGGGCTGGATGAGCAGGTCGTTTGCCATAGTTGCTGCGGGTTCGGTGGCCTCTGAGGGGCTGGTCTGCCGTTCGAACAGGGGGTTGTCCGTCTCCAGGCCCATGCTTTTATTATGCTTGACGCCGCCCACTTCTGTCTTGCCTGGGAGGGCCTCGAAATCCAGAGTCTCATATTCCGGCGACGACAAGTTTCCCATAAACAATAGACGGTTTGCGCCACCGGTTGTTACCAAAAATAAATGCTGCCCCGCCATTTACACTAGGAAATGAATAACATCGCAGGATCCCAGGGAGTAACGATGTCCCCAGTACCGGAGTTGAAGGCGACCCTCACCTTGCCCCAGACCGCCTTCCCGATGAAGGCCAATTTACCTCAGAATGAACCGCTCAGGCTCACCCGCTGGGCCGAGCTTGACCTCTATGCCGAACTGCGCAAAGCCAGCCAGGGCCGCCCCGCCTACCTTCTGCATGATGGTCCGCCCTACGCCAATGGCCCCATTCATCTGGGCCACGCGCTCAACAAGGGGCTGAAGGATTTTGTGGTCAAGTCAAAGACCATGGCCGGCTTTGACGCGCCCTACGTTCCCGGCTATGACTGCCATGGCCTGCCTATTGAAATTAAGGTCGACGAGCAACTAGGCCGCAAAAAGCTGGAGATGCCGGTGCCAGAGGTGCTGGCCGCTTGCCGCGCCTATGCGCAAAAATACATTGATCTGCAAACCTCGCAATTCGAGCGCATCGGCTGCTTCGGGCGCTGGGATAAGCCTTACAAAACCATGTCGCGCGACTACGAGGCACGCACGCTTGAGGCCTTTTACGGCTTCCTCGAAAAGGGCTTCGTCTATCGCGGCCTGAAGCCGGTCTACTGGTGCATCAACGACCGCACCGCGTTGGCCGAGGCTGAGGTTGAATACGACCAGCACATCAGCCCCTCGATCTATGTGCGTTACCGGCTCACGAGCGATCCGGAAGCGATCGACTCTGCACTCAAGGGCAAGCAGGTTTCCACGATCATCTGGACGACGACTCCCTGGACACTGCCCGCGTCAATGGCCGTGGCATTTCATCCTGACTTTGAGTACGTGGCGCTCGAAGCCGGCGATGAAATCTACATCGTCGCCGCCGAACTGGTCGCCTCTGTCGCCGCTGCATGCGACCTTGGCGCAACCACAGAACTCGCTCGCGTCAAGGGTAGCGTTTTGGAGCGCACGACTTTCCAGCATCCATTTCTTGAGCGCAGCATTCTGGGCGTCAATGCCACTTACGTCACAGCCGACACCGGTACAGGCGCGGTCCACACCGCTCCGGCTCACGGCGCTGACGATTTCTACACCGGCCAGCGTTACAACATCGATCCCATTTGTCGTGTCGATACCGTTGGCCGCCTTACCGTCGACCCTAACGCCTGGAACCATGCCGCTCCGCCGGCGTTCGAGGGTCTCAAGGTTTGGGCCGCGAACCCGGTGATTCTGGCCATGCTTGAAGAGCGTGGCGCGTTGCTTGCCAGCTGCGATCTCGAACACTCTTACCCGCACTGCTGGCGCTGCCACAAGCCGGTCATCTATCGCGCCACCGAGCAGTGGTTCATCGGTTTGGAAACGCCGGTGAAGCGCGGCGATGGCTCCGAGATAACTTTTCGCCAGCAGGCCATCGAAGAGATCGACAAAGTCGTCTGGGACCCGGCCTGGGGCAAGGAGCGCATCACCAACATGATCGCCACACGCCCCGATTGGTGCATCAGCCGCCAACGCATCTGGGGCGTGCCCATCGCGGTCTTCATGTGCGAACTGTGCAATCTGCCGATCATTAGCGCGGAACTCAATCGCAAGATTGTCGAGTTATTGCAGCGAGAGGGCATTGAGGCATGGCATACGACTCCGACGGAAGAGTTACTCCCGGCGGGCAGCGTCTGCGCTCACTGCGGCGGCAAAGATTTTCGCAAAGAGACCGACATTCTCGACGTATGGTTCGACTCGGGAACAAGCTGGTTTGCTGTCTGCGAATCCGATCCAGAGCTTCGGACCATCTATAAGTCATTCCAAGACGAGAGCGGCACAAAGTGCTTGTATCTCGAAGGTGGCGATCAGCATCGCGGCTGGTTCCATTCATCGCTGCTGACCTCGGTAGCTCTGCGTGGACGAGCGCCTTACTCGCACGTTGCGACGGCGGGTTGGACCCTCGACGAGCAGGGCCGGGCAATGTCGAAATCACTGGGCAATGGCGTTGATCCGGTTGACATCGCCAACCGCCTTGGCGGCGAAATCGTTCGCCTCTGGGTAGCGTCCATTGACTTTCGCGAAGACATGGCCGCTAGCGAAAACCTCATGCAGCGCTGCGCGGAAATCTATCGCAAGCTGCGCAACACCTTCCGCTTTTTGCTCGGTAATCTGCATGGCTTCGACGTTGTGCGCGACCGCGTACCCGAGGCTGAACTACTTCCGCTTGATCGTTACATGCTGGCCCGCACCCGCGAACTGACGGAGAAAGTACGCGACTGGTATGCGGCTTTCGAGTTCCATCGCGTCTACCACGCGGTCAATGACTTCGCTGTCATCGACCTGAGCAACTTCTATCTCGACGTGCTCAAGGACCGCATGTACACCTTCGCGCCCACAAGCAAAGAGCGCCGTTCCGCGCAGACGGTGCTTTGGCAGATCACCGAAGCGCTGGTACGTCTGGTCGCGCCGATCTTGAGTTTCACTGCCGACGAGGTTTGGGATTATCTGCCCAGAGTCGAAGGCCGCGAAGCTTCTGTTCATCTGGCGCAATTCCCTGCCCCGTCGGAGATTTTTTCCGACGACCCTGCGAGATTGTTGGAGGAATGGAAGCAAATCTTCGCCGTGCGCGATAAAGCACTCGGACAATTAGAGGAGATGAGACAGGCAAAGAAAATCGGTAAAGCACTTGAAGCGGACGTCGTCGTGCATGCTAAGGGAGCGATACTTGATCTTCTTCGCCAGTATGAACCGCATCTCAAAGAGGTGTTCAATGTCTCATCAGTTGAAGTGACTGGAGATTACGCGCATCTAATTAGCAAGACAGGTGAGCCAATTATCACAATTTTTTCCGACGATGTGCAGTGCGATGTGCGTGCCGCCACCGGCCACAAGTGCGCTCGCTGCTGGAACTTTATGCCCGTCGTGGCCAACTACGGCATCTGGCGAAACGTCTGCGCGCGCTGCCACGACGCACTCACTGAAATGAAGATAGCTCCGCCTGTGACAACATAATCGAATATCCCACTCTTGCCGCAAAAACAAGGACGTGGCAAGGGTGGGCCACCCGTCACCGATCATTGTTACCAAGGAAGCCCGATGAAATTCGCCGCGCCACGCCGCTTGCACTGGCTACTGCTCATCTCCGCAGTTATCATTTTTCTTGACCGCCTCACCAAGACCTGGGTCACACTGCGCATCCCCATTGGCGGGGCCATTCCGGTGATCCCACATGTTCTGCGCATCAGTCATTGGACCAATGAGGGTGCGGCTTTTTCGCTCTTCGCCAACTCTGCTTCACCGCAAACCGTGCGCTGGGCTCTGGTCGGCTTCTCTTCGCTGGCGGCCCTGATCGTTCTTATCGTTATGGTTCATCTCGCCGATCGCATTACCCTCACGACCGTCGCCCTTGCGATGATCTTTGCCGGAGCACTGGGCAACGTCCATGACCGTATCGCCTATGGCTCAGTCGTCGACTTTATCGAGGTCCACATTTTCAGCTATCACTGGCCTGACTTTAACGTGGCTGACTCATCCGTGGTTACCGGCGCCTGCCTGCTGCTGCTCGATTCCTTGTTACCCCAAAAAGCTCCGAAGCAATAACTGTCGATTTACGAGGCTTCCACATCACTCATGGCGAAATTTCCCCCAGGCCAGACTTTGCTGATCGACGCCGACGATACGCTTTGGGAAAACAACGTCTACTTCGAGCGCGCCATCGCCGCGTTCATTAGCTGCCTCGACCATCATGAATACTCGCCTGCCGAGGTTCGCGCGGTGTTAAATCAGGTCGAGCGCGAGACCATTCTTGCGCACGGATATGGTCTTCCTAGCTTCACACGCTCGTTGCTTCAATGCTTTGAACGGCTCAGCCCCGCCACGCTCACTGAAGAGAAACGGCGGCAGATTGAGAGCTTTGCCCACGCCATCGCTGAGCAGGAGATTGAGTTACTGCCAGGAGTGGCCGAGACCTTAGGCGAGTTAGTCACGCGTCACCGGTTGATCCTTATGACCAAAGGCAACCACGCAGAGCAAGCCGACAAACTCGCTCGCTCGGGTCTCGCCAGTTACTTTTCCTCGGTAGAAATTGCAGCGGAAAAAGACCCCGCCACTTATCGCGAAGTCATTCAGCGCCATGAGTTAGCGCCGCATACCGGTTGGATGATCGGCAATAGTCCCAAAAGCGATATCAACCCCGCACTCGCCGCCGGTCTCAACGCTGTTTTTCTCTTTCACAAAGACACATGGATTCTCGAACACGCCACGCTGGATGCCGCGCCCGAAGGACAGTTGTTGATTGAGTTAGATTCGTTTGCTAAACTCTGTGCTATCTTCTAATCGACAAGATTTCCTGCCCGAGGTGAGAATTGAGTCAGCCACCCGCAATGACTTTGCCTCCATATAACCAGGAATATCCGCCGCCACCGAGGGTTCAGTGGTGGGTACTCCTCATTGCTTGGTGGGCTTTAGCGGCTCTGATCGGCTGGCTTGCTCCTCAGCCCTATCAAAGTCTTCTGGACAGCCTGGTCGTTGATGCCTGGGCATTCTATCTCTGTCTCTGGATCCGCAATCTCGATCCCGATGCCAAGAGCATCTTTTGGTGCGATGCCTACGTGGTGGTGGAACTGGCCTATGCGGCAACAACCATTCGACAAGATATCTCTATTCTGCACGACTGGATCACTGGGTTATTAGGCCTGGCCTCAGCCATCCTGGGCATCGTGACCATTTATTTGATCCGTGCCGATCTTGAAAAACACTACAACGAGCGCGAACCCATAGGCCTTGACTTAAGTCCAGTCAAGACCTTCTTCTTTTCGTTTCTCTACTTCCAGTCGCAGCTTTACGACATCGCAGAGTATAAGAAGCGCCAGGCTGAGGGGATTGTCACGGACGCCGGTCGCACTTTGCTCCCCTGAGGTGTCGATTAGGTCAGCCGGCGTTCGCACCTAACTGTTTCACATCGGTAAGCATTTGCTCTGGAGTCCACTCGTTGCCGGGATAGAAGCGCACGACCTTGCCGTCCGCGCTGATCAGCGTAGTCGAGAGCGTGTGAGTGATTGTTGAATCCGCCTCGTTGCTCATTCCCAAATCAAAAAACTCGGCCATCTCCACGAGCACTGGTTTCTCCGGTACAGCAAAATCCCAGTGCGCAAATGCATTCTTCGCATCGCTGCCAATATACGTCACACCATACGCGCGAAGCCGTTCTGGCGTGTCGTGCTCTGGATCAAAACTCACGCAAATTAAATGCGTCTTCGCATAGAGTGCTGGATCGCCCGCTAACTGCTTCTCCAGTATCGCGAAGTTGCGTGTAACTCTCGGACAAAATTCTGCCGACGGACAGCGCGTATAGATAAAGGTAACTACCAGCGCCTTGCCATGAAACTGTCCGAGATGGATCGGCCGGCCGTCCTGATTCCGTAACTTGAAATCCGGTACCGCGTCGCCTGGCACGGGCACATGATAACTGACGGCAGGTTTGTAATCAGGCTTAGCCTGCGCCACCACCACGATATGATCCAGCATCACATCCGCATTCGCGTCTTGCGAAACCAGCACGTCGGCGGTGATTACGTCGCCTGGATGGAGCTCGCTGAGAATGCTCGCATCCTTCAGCTTGTAAGGCATCGTCATCGCATCCATGAAGCCCGCAATGGCCTCATGGTTCAGCGTAACTTCGCCCTTGGCGGCATCGGTCGAAACAACCTTGCCGCGTAATTTGTAAACCTTGAAATTTTGGCTGGAGCCCGGCTGCGAAGGCGCTTTCTGGCCGGTGTGGCAGCCGGCCAGCATGATCACAACAAGCAACAAGGAACTAAGTAATCGGCGCATCATAGGCTCAGTGTACTACCGTTTTCCCGTTGCATTACATCGTGCGTTTGAAGAGCGGCGTGGCAATCAGCAGGGTGCCGACTCCGAAGATCAAGAGAAAGAGAAGATCATATTGGATGGCCGCAAAGCCGCCGTCCTTGAGCAGAATTGCTTTGAAGCCGTCTACGCAATAAGTGAACGGGTCAATGATGGAAATAGCTCGCAGCCATGCGGGGAAGGCCGCGATGGGGTACATGCCACCGGAGGGGTAGAGGAGAAGTACGTTGAGGACGCCGAACATGGCGCGAGGAACGAGCGGGTCGTCAACGCGCACCATCAGCAGAAACATCATCCCATTGAATGCGATGGAAGTTACGATGATAAGCGCAAGCAGTTCCAGATCGGCCGCGGGATGAAAGATGGTGCCCAGGCCAGCCATGAGAGAGCCGATGACCGTGAGGCAGATGCCGGCGAGTATAGCTTTGATGGAGCCAGCCAGATTCAACCCAAAGACTAACTCCAGGCTTGTAATGGGAGTTACAAGATAGCCTTCGTGAACGCCGCGCGCCTTATCGTCGATATATAACATTCCGCCGCCAATCATGACGGAGATATACATGGCCAGAGCTATTGTGAGCGGCAGCAGGAATTTCATGTAATTGACGTAGGGATACAACTCGACGATCTCCAGAGCAATCTGGCTGGCCAGTCGAGGTTGAATCACCGGCGAGGTCAGAGAGTTGACGACGAGTTGCATCTCCGACTCAATCGAGCTAGAGCTGAACTGATCGGTATCGTCAACAACCAGGCCGATGACAGGCGCATCCTGCGCATAGACGCGGCGCGAGTATTGCGCTGGAATGATGACGGCAGCGTTGATCTTTCCGGTGCGCACGTCTTCGCGCGCCTGCACCTCATTGGTGTACTCGACAGTGGTGAAGGTCTTGATGTTGGCGGCAATGGAATCGAAGGCCTCGCGCAGCCTGACGGCTTGAGGGCCGTGGTCGTAATCGACAACGGCAACACGCTCCCCAACAATCTTTCCGCCGAAAGCATTGCCCATGATGAGTAATTGCAGAACGGGCATCATCAGCGACATGATCATGAGCGTGGGCGAGCGAAAGAACTTGCGCATCTCGCGCTCGACAATGGCAAACATTCTGTTCATGGCTGCATTCCTGGCCGGGGCGGTATGGTGAAGACGGGCGGCTTGACCTGCTCATCGCGGAGCTGGCGGCCAGTATAGTGGACAAACACATCGTCAAGCGTGGTGTTCTGCACACTGAGAGAAGTTAGCGTTTCTCCCAGCGAGGCGGCTAACTCGACTAACTGCATGGTGGTTTTCGATCCAGAAGAAGTTAGGACGCGATAATATCCTGCGCTCTCGGCCTGCACGCTGGTTACGCCTTCGAGTTGTTCGAGGCGCTGCTGCCACTCTTCCGTCTCGCGATCAAAGTGAACTTCGACGACGTTTGCTCCAGGTACATTGTGCTTAAGCTCGAGTGGCGTGCCCAGCGCGACGAGAGTACCGTGATCGACAATGGCCAAGCGGTCGCAGAGCTTGTCGGCCTCGTCCATGTAATGCGTAGTTATAAGGATTGTGAGGTTGCGGGTCGTGCGCAGGTTGCTTAGCATCTCCCAAACAGCAATACGGGAGACGGGATCGAGGCCGGTCGTCGGCTCATCGAGGAAAAAGATGCGCGGATTATGAACCAGCCCGCGAGCGATCTCGACGCGCCGCCGCATTCCGCCGGAGAGCGTTTTGACCTGCGCGCCGCGCCACTTGACGAGGTCAACGGCTTCGAGAACTTCCTGGATGTTTTTTACACGCGCTGCTTTGGGGACCGAATAGAGCTTGGCGTAAATGCTGAGGTTTTCTTCGACTGTAAGGTCAGGGTCGCTGGTGAGCGCCTGAGGAATCACGCCAATCATACGGCGCACAGCATCGGGATCTTTGGCTACGTCATGTCCGGCGACAATTGCGCGCCCGCCTGTCAGCGGAATCAAAGTCGTCATCATGCGAATGAGCGTACTCTTACCCGCTCCATTGGGACCGAGAAGACCGAAGATTTCTCCCTCGGCAACCGAGAAATTCACATCTTTGACGGCCTCGAAATCGCCGTAGCGCTTGCAGATGTGCTCGACGGCAATGGCCGGCTGCAGGCCGCTTTCCGTTTTGATCGAGTTTGTGGACGGTGCGTTCATTGGTTCACCGGCTTGAGCTTGATCTTGGGGATGTAAACTTCGGCGATCATGCCGGGCACGTACCGTTCTTCGGGATTGTCGATCAGCAACTTGAGCTGAACAGTTTTGATGTCGCGCTTGCGGCTGCTTACGTCACGCTGGGTGGCGAAGTCTGCTTCGGCTGACTTGTTGATCACCTTGCCTTGCAGAGTTGAGCCCGAGGGCATCACAACGCGGAGCGAATCGCCGAGTTGCACGGCGTCAGCGTGCGTCTCGGGCAGCGGCGCATAAACCCAGGTTTGGGTCAGGTCCATGATAGTGACGATGGCGGCGCCAGCGGCCACGACTTCACCCTGGCGAACTGCGCGAACGTTGACCTTGCCGCTGACGGGAGCAAAAACCTGCGCGTAACCTAACTCGACTTTTGCCTGTTCAGCGAGGGCGCGTGCATTTGCGGCATCGTCGCGGGTCGAGTCCACGGTGCGGGCGGCGACGGTGGAAAGCATCTCGTGGGCGCGCGCCTGACGCAACGAAGCCTCGGCGGCGGCAACGTTCTGCTGCGCTGCATCGACAGCGGCCTTGGCAGCCTGCAAACTGGTGGCAGCGTCGTCCTTTGCCTGCTCGCTCATAATGCCCTGCTGAGCCAGCGCCACTGTGCGGCTGGTGTCGGCCTGCTGATGGTCATAGTTGGCCTGAGCCTGAGCCAGCGAGGCTTTGGCGGAACTGAAGAGAGCCTCGGCGTTGACGGTGGCGCTGCCGGTTTCGCCGCGGGTTTGAAGCTCGGTCTCGACAGCCCCTCCAAGCTTACCCTTCTGGCTGGCAGCGGCAGCTTCGGCTGCCTGGCGCGCGGCCTGCAAGTCATCGCTCTCGATGATGGCGATCAATTGGCCGGCCTTCACACTCTGCCCTTCGTCAACGGTCAGTGTCTGGATGCGTCCGGGAATCTTTGAACTCACAACGACCTCGTTGGCATCCACCGTGCCAATCAGTTGCAGGTCGGAGGTTGGCCTCACCGTGACCAGGTACCAGATGAGCGACCCCACGGTCAGCAATCCCAGAATCATAAAAACTCTATTGCGTGCGTTCACTTATGCCTCACTTGTTCAGTTTTGTTAGCGCGGTCAGGCGCTGGTTTCGGCAAGAATCCGCTGTCTTCCGGCATGGGCGTTGCGGCTAGAACCCGCGCGGCCACGCGCGCTCCATGCTCCCGGTCAACAAAAATTGCCTGGCCCAAATACTCAATGGCCGACTTGCGGCGGAACTCCAGCTTATCGCTTTCCAAGGGGTCAATCCCCTCAACCAGCCTCATCATCGGCGCAGCCAGAAAATAGAAGACATTCGCTCCGAGCGCGGCAATGCGGATTTGCGACGGATCCACCGGAATCAACTCTCCCCACTTAATTCCCTCGTCAAGAACCTCTTGCATACGGGCCGTCAATGGCCGAAAGACCGTATCGATCAGAGGCCTGAGGGCGTTTTCTTCGCCACGATGCATGCGAATCATCTCCTGCTGCATCAGGCTTTGAAAACCAGGGTTGGAGTGGATGCGGTCAAAGTGATTCAGCGCCGAGAGAAGGAAACGCTCTCCGGCCGAGGCGTCTGCGTCAAAGACGGCCAGACTTGTGACCCGAACGCTTTCCGCGACCGATTCCAGGGCCGCTGCATAGAGCGCATCTTTGCCTTGGAAGTAGTAATACAGCAGGGCCTTGTTCACGCCGGCTTCCTCGGCAATTTGCTCCGTCCGTGCCCCGGCCAATCCGTTTGCGCTGAACTGCCGAATCGCAGCGTCAAGTATGCGCGCGCGGGTCTGATCAGCGCGTGCGGCCTGGGTTCTGGTTGAGGTAGAAACCGTCATATTTAACTAACTAGTTAGTAAATTACCATAGGAAATCTCGATTTGCAACCTGGTCGCGTCTCTTTCATTTGATTTTCACCTGAATTCGTCCCGGCAGGACCCATACGCTTGAAGTAAGTCAGGCGACAAATCGAATTGGGCGGATTTCGGCGGGCTGTGTCTTGGGATCGCTCTCGGCGTCGGCTTCGGCGTCCGGATCGTCGAATTTGTCTTCATCTTCTTCGTATCCGCTTGCAGCTTTCGAGCCGCTGGGCGAGTAGGTCTCATCGCCGGTCCTGGATGAACGCTCGACCTCGTACACATCGGTCAGTCCCAGGAAAGCCTCTTTGGGTCTGATCATCGGCGCGATGCGAACTCCGGTTACCGGGCTGATCTCCATACTCACTTTCTCCTCGTTCTCTGACTCCCCCTGCCAGCCTCTATCGGCCATATCTTGCCGATCTTTAATCTTTCCGATGGCTTTTGTACGAATTCCGGACAGTTTACTTAATCACTCATCCATCATGTTCTGTCCTTATTGCCGAGTATCGACTGGAAGGCTGAGATCTTTAGCTGATTTTTGGCATTGTGAGTGTCCGATTTCGAGACAGTCGACCGGCTCCAGAGTTGTTAGACTGGGAGCATGTTGGACGAACAGCAATTTCGCAATGTGGCTGAAGCCGCGCTCGACTCGCTCACGCAACACCTGATTGCGCGCGAGGAAGAGCAGGAAGCGGGCTTCGAAGCCGACGAACAGAACGGTGTTCTGAATGTGACCTTCGAGGAGCCGGCGGGCAAGTTCGTCATTACGCCGAACACGCCGATGCGCCAAATCTGGATCTCGGCGCTATCGACCAGCTTCAAGCTCGACTGGGATGAAGCCGCTTCAGCCTTCACTTTGCCGCGCACGGGCGAACATCTGATGGCGCTGGTAGACCGGCTGATCACGGAACACCTGGAAGGCTAGATCATTCTCGCCTTCTCGTGATTCGGATAGCGACATATGTTGGGCTCACCTGTCACTGAAAGAAGCTGGTCAATGAACAGACCGAGGCTCCATCTTTTCCAACTTACGTGTGCCGTCGCGGCTTTGCTCGGAATCATCTTTTTGCAACTCTCGCTGATGGCGAGGATGAATTCCGCTACATGGGACGAGCCGGATCACATTTACTCCGCATACATGCAGACGAAACACGGGGACTTCGGGCTCAACCCGGAGCATCCGCCCCTGATCAAATTTCTTGGCGCGCTTCCGCTGCTCAATATGCAATTGAAGATGCCTGGGCTTCAGGGCCGCCCTTATCGGCTTGAAGAGGCCGCTGGAGGCAGGGACTTCTTATTCGGAAATGACGCGAACACGATCCTCTTCCGCGTACGGATCGCGACCTCGGTGATCACGATCTTGCTGGCGCTGATGGTGTTTCTGGCGGCGCGGGAAATGTTCGGCACAGGCGCCGGTCTCATCGCCCTCAGTCTTATCGCCTTCGATCCAACACTGCTCGCTCATTCGGCATTGATGACGACGGACGCCGGTGGCGCCTGCTTCATGTTCGCGTCGATCTATGCCTACTACCGCTACGCCAAGTCACCATCCAACTGGCGGCTGGTGCTGGTTGGCCTTGCGGTTGGGCTGGCGCTGGCGTCGAAGCACAGCAGCGTGCTGATCTTTCCCATGTTGCTGTTGTTGGGTCTTGCTGAGGTACTTTGGCCCGAAGCGCCTGCCAGCCAAGAAGTTCCCGCTAGCCTGCGCAAGCGTTCTGTTCATTTCGCCGCGGCGTTCATCGCCATCGTGCTTCTTGCTGTTGCGGTGCTTTGGTCGTGCTACGGTTTCCGCTATGCCGCACGGGGGGACGGAATGCAGCTTAACCCCTCCATGCCGGTGCAACTTGCGCGTGTTCCCAGCCATTTCGAAGGAGCAGTGCTTGCCACTATAGCCAAGCTGCACCTGCTTCCGGAGTCTTACATCTACGGCTTTGCCCACGTTCTGATTCAGTCCAAGGCGTTTACGAGCTTCCTGCTGGGCACAATCTATCCGCATCCAGTGTGGTTCTATTTCCCGGTGGCCATGATCATTAAGTCAACCCTCTCGTTTCTGATCCTGCTTGGAATCACCGCGTGGGCCATGGCTACGAGAAGGTTTCGTGACAGGCGCGAGATTCTCTATCTGACCATACCTGCGGTCATCTATATGGCCTTTGCGATGGCAGGAGGTATGAACATTGGCGTTCGGCACGTTCTTCCTCTTTATATTTTCCTCTCCGTTCTGATCGCCGGTGCAAGTTGGAGGCTCGTCCAGAGGGATCGTCGCTGGCTCTACGCGGTGATCGTGCTCATGGTGTTTCAGGCGGTTTCTGTGCTGCGCGCCTTTCCGGCTTACGTTTCCTACGCCAACGAGGTGGCTGGAGGCCCTGCAGCCGTCCACAATCTGCTCAGCGATTCCAGCTCCGATTGGGGTCAGCAGATGAAGGCTGTCAAGGGCTACACGGACGCGCACGGTATCAAGAGTTGCTGGTTTGCTTACTTCGGTCAGGGAGTTGCGGACTTCAGCTATTACGGAATTCCGTGCAAGCCGCTGATCACAGCCGATTCGCTTTACTTTGATGGCCCGCACGATGTGCCGCCGGTGATCGATGGCCCGGTGCTGATGAGCGCCGGCGTTTTGTCGGGCTTTGAGTTTGGGCCCGGCGCTTTGAATCCGTATGAACAGTTCAAGCAAATCAAGCCGGATGCGTTGATCGATTATGGCGTATTCGTCTACGATGGGCACTTCGATGTGCCACTCGCCGCGGCGCTGAGTCACGTGCAAAAATCGGGTTTGCTGCTGGCGCAGAAGAATGTTCCGCAAGCGTTGGCGGAAGCGCAGCAGGCTGAGGTCCTGGCGCCCGATTCGGCCACCGTCAACGCAACTTTGGGCAGAGCGCTGGACGCGAGCGGCCGCATTCAAGATGCGCTGCCTTACTACCGGAAGGCGCTTGTGCTGGCGCAGACCGTCGAGCCTCGATTCCAGCAATCTCTGATCAAGGCAATGGAAGCGCGGCTTTCATTCATCCATCCGGTTACGCCTACTGCTTGAGGAACTCGAAGGTGCAGGTACGGCCCACGATGCCCAGGCCTTGGCTTCTGGTGCCTGTTCCGTCGGTCGCTGTGAATTGTGCCCTGATGTCGTAGCTATAAGTCTCCCCCTCGTGAGCGAAAACTCCACGAGCATATTTTCTGGAATAGACAATGCCATTGGCGGAGAGTTTAGCCGAGCCGTCATCCTTAATTGGGCCTTCGATCAGCAGGTAGCCAGGCTGATCGGCTGTTCCGTGTTCTCCACGGAAGTTACCGCCCATGATCACGCTGGGGATCTTCCAGGTGTAGGCTTCGGTGTTGCCTTTCGCAGGGCATGTGAGAGTCGTGAGCCATTTGCCGTCGAAGCGCTCACTTGCAAAGGAAGCCGCCGGCAAGAATGCCAGGGCGCAAACCATAAAAAGCCGCACAACTTTCCGCATGACTTTCCCCCGTCGGCCATGCTAGCACGGCTTTGGCGGGAAGGTCCATAGCTCGAGCACGCGTGCTCGACCTGCGACGTGGCTCCCCACGCCGGCCGCACAGGCAAGATGCGGCCGAGGTGGGGAACCGATATAGACTGCTGTACCTACTGCAACGAATAAATAGTCTTAAGTTCTTTATCCCTTACGTTCTTCGGCAGCGGCGCATAGGAGAGGCTGGCAGCTTCGTCCTCGCCGGAGTTGACAATCCAGCTCAGCAGATCCTTGATTACCTTGCCCTTGGCCGGATCAGCAGATTTGAGTGGCACCAGCAGCCAAGTGAAGCTGGAGATGGGATAAGCGTCCTTGCCGGGCGCATTGGTGATGGAGACGCGGTAGTCGTCGGGAAGCTGCTTAACGCTGGCCGCGGCGGCGGTGACGCCTTCAATAGAGGCCTTCACGTAGTTACCGGAGGCGTTCTTGATTGAGCCATAGCTGATCTTATTCTGCAACGCGTAAATCAACTCGACGTAGCCCAAAGAGCCGGACAACTGGCGCACATAGCTCGCCACGCCTTCATTGCCTTTGCCGGCCACGCCCGTTGGCCAGCTTGGAGAGGCGCCCCTGCCAGGTCCGTTAGCCCACTCGGGGCTGACCTTGCTCAGGTAGTCGGTAAAAATATAGGTGGTGCCGCTGCCGTCCGCACGGTGAACCACGATGATCTTCTTTGCGCTCTCGGGGATGCCAGAAAGATTCACGCCGGGGTTATCCTTGGCAATGCGCGCATCGTCCCAGCGAGTAATCTTGCCCAGGTATATGTCAGCCAGCACCTCAGGGCTGAACTTAAGGTCGCTGACGCCAGACACGTTGAAGATGGGCACCACCGCGCCCATCACCGTGGGTATATGAATGAGTTTCGTCTTCGACGGAGCTAATTGCTCGTCGGTCGCTGGTGCGTCGGTGGCCCCAAAGTCTACAAGGCCAGCGGTCATCTGACGAATGCCGCCGCCGGAGCCGATGGATTGGTAGTTGATCTCGACGCCGGGATGCGCGGCGCTATACTCGCTGAACCATTTCGAGTAAATCGGATAGGGGAAAGTTGCACCTGCTCCGGTCAACTTCTGAGCCTGCGCAGTGCTCAAAGCCACAACCATTAAACCAATGGCAATCAATCTTTTCTTCACGGAAATCTCCCTTGCAGAATTTCTTCCTTACCAGATTGTCTACGGCCAATGTTACAAGCAATTGAATTCAAGCTGTTTTTGCGGCATTATTTGGTAGAAGAAGCGGCTTGGGGTTCCTTCTCCCGGTTTCCTGGCCTAGCTCCGCAGGTTCTATACTGGCCTTCACTCGATATCCATTCCAGGAGATTCCATGACCCCCTTTCCCAGCTTCCCCGCCGCCCTGCTTGCAGCCTCTCTCTTCTTTGGACCAACCCTCTTGAGGGCCGATGACGACAAGCCCGCCACCCCAGCCGCAGACAAAGCAGCAGAAAAGGCTCCGCCCGCCGAGGTCAGCACGCAGGGCACGATCGATGTGGGCGGCCAGAAGATTGCCTACACGGCCACCGCCGGGACGCTGCCCGTAGGCTCGACTGACGTTCAGGATGCACAGCTTGGCTTGGACGGCAAGGCGCAGAGCGGGAGCCAGCTCGCAGCTACAGAACCCAAAGAGCTGAAGGATGCAACTCCCATTGCTCGTATGTTTTATGTCGCTTACTTCAAGAAAGACGCGAAGGCTGAAGAGCGTCCCATCACCTTTTTTTTCAATGGCGGACCGGGCAGCTCGACCGTCTGGCTGCACATGGGTTCGCTTGGCCCCAAGCATGTGGTCACAAGCGGCGACCAGCATCTGCCCGCCGCCCCTTACAAGATGGTGGATAATACCTACTCGCTGCTCGATACCACCGATCTTGTTTTCATTGATATGCCCGGCACCGGCTTTGGCCGCCTGACTGGCAAGGATGCGGAAAAGGCTTTTTGGGGCGTCGACGAGGACGCCAGCGCCTTTGCACGGTTCATTCAGCGCTTTATCACCAAGTACAACCGCTGGAACTCACCCAAGTACATCTTCGGCGAGAGCTATGGAACCACACGCTCCGCGGTGCTGGCGAACATTTTGGAGCAGAAGGCGACCGACCTGAACGGAATCATTCTGCTCTCGCAGATCTTTAATTTCACCACTGACATTGACGGTCCCACTGGAAACCCCGGCGTGGACCTGCCCTATATGCTGGCTCTGCCCACCTATGCGGCCACGGCCTGGTACCACAAGAAACTATCTCAGCAGCCTGCGGGCCTTGAACCCTTCCTGAAGGAAGTGGAAGACTTCGCGATGGGCCCTTATTCGCACGCGCTGGCTCTTGGTACTGATTTGAGCGTGGAGGAAAAGCAGCAGGTTGCCGAGAAGCTGCATGTGTACACAGGCCTGCCAGTTGCTTATTTACTCAAGGCCAATCTGCGCGTGAACGGCGGCGAGTTCGAGAAAAACCTGCAAGACGATCAGGAGCTGACCACCGGCCGTCTCGACACGCGTTTCTCCGGCCCGACCATGGACCCGCTGAGCGAAGGCGCCGATTACGATCCGCAAAGCTCGGCCATCTCGTCGGCTTATGTTTCGCTTTTCAACGATTACGTACGGCGCGAGCTCAAATATGGTGAGGGCCAAACCTATCTTCCCGAAGCGCTTTTCGGAGGCGCGCACTGGGACTGGGCTCACAACGGCAACCCGATCAGCCTGAATGTCACCAACGATCTAGCCGAGGCTCTCAAAACCAACCCACGGTTGAGGATCATGGTCAATGGCGGTTACTATGACTTGGCCACGCCGTTCTTCGCCGCACAGTACGAAGAGAAGCATCTGCCGATTCCGCAGTCATTGACCAAAAACATTGAGTATGACTGGTACGAGTCCGGCCACATGGTCTACGTCCGCGACGAGAGCCTTAAGCAACTCCACGATCGCGTAGCCGCATTCATCAAGAGCACACAGGCTGATCATCAGTAATCGTGAGGAAGTTCAGCGCTACGGAGTTTTCGGAGCCGGAGGAGCGACAGGAGCCTCTGCGCCCCACGGTAAAGTGACAGAAGGAAGACAATTCGGTCCTTCCGCGCTGGCTTTGAGCGTCCCCTGCGTTTTACCTGGCACGTAGGGGAAGACCGCCATTACGGCGTGGCCATTTCCGTCAGTGGTCAGCACCTCGCTGTCCGTCACACCCTGGGACGCTAGCACCACTGGTACCTTTTCCCTATCGGGAAATCCGTCGATAACTACCAGGACCGCTTTTGCATCAGGCTGTGCGAGTCTGACTTCAATCCTGCATCCCTGCTCTTCTGCCATCACGGGATGGGGAACGATTGTGCCGTAGACTCGCAACTGTCCGTCTCTCCTGGAGAAAAGATATCGAATCGGCTCCGCGCTGTCGGTCATCAGGGTGACGATGAACTCATCGCTCCCCGCCTCATAGGTCATCTCCTGCTCGGGCTTGGGCTTGTGAATCATCAACAAGCCCTGTCCATTCACGTAGATATCGGCAGGATCAGGAGAAAGAGTCTTGGCCAGCGTCCAAATGCTGAAAGCAAAAATCTTGTTTTCAGGAGCGCCATCGGCATAGAGACGATAGCGTGTTGCAACACGGCCTTCGGGTGTCGTCTGTTCATCGATCTTCTTGAAGCGCACACGCAATCCAGTAGGATTCAGGTTGCCCGTTTCACTGTCCCACACAGCCTGGCGCTCGAGAACGGAGAGTACTTCCTTCGAGGGAGGAGCCTGGCCCTTGAATCCCGAGTAGTTCAAGATGTCCCATTTCTTAGGCGTTTGTGCGGAGGAAGCAAAGGGGAAGATGAACAAAGCACAGAACGATATGCTGAGAAAGACGCGCATCTGATGCGAAATACGTGACATATATCTAGTGTCCAATATGTCCTTTCCAAACGCAACCAAATTCTGAATGCAGTCCAACAACCCCCACTTGCCGGGGAACATCCTCGTTCAGGCGGGCAGTCCATCGTTTTTGCCCATCGGTTTCACGTAGACCAGCGCGGTACGGCCCTCGGGATAGTAGTTCTCTCGCCTGCCCTCACAGCGATAGCTCTGCGCTTCGTAAAGATGAATAGCGCCGGCATTTGCGGTCTCGACATGCAACCAGATTAGATTGGCTCCTGCGACGCGCGCGGAGCGCTCGATTCGCTCCAGCAACTCGCGGCCAACTCCCCTGCCCCGCGCCTCTGGAACCACCTCAATCGTCTGAATGTAGGCCGTGATTCTCTGCTTTCGCTCGGCCCATTCGACGATGGCAAAGCCGCGCAGTTGCCCATCTTCTTCCGCAATCCAGGTGGCCGCATTCGCGCGGCTCACAAGCACGCGCATATATCGCCGTCCAAAGCGAGAGGGCGGCGCAAAGCAGAGTTCTTCAATCGCGTAAAGCTGATCAAAGTCCTTAGGATTGTATGCGCGATAATTCACAGTCCAACTCTATGGCAGGCAGAATGCAAAGAGCCACCCATGGAGAGGATGGCTCTTTGCCTGCCGATGAGAAAGTTGTTGGTTTAGACCTTCGCTTCCAAATCGGTGATCACGTCGAAGAAGCGCTGATCGAGCCGGCGGTTGGTGGCGATGGCTTCTTTGATGGTGATGTCGGTGATGTCCAGGCCCTTGAGCACGGCAATCCGGCCCCACTTTTTGTCATGTACCATATCGATTGCGTGCAATCCGTAACGTTGTCCGAGCACGCGGTCATAGGCGGTGGGAACGCCGCCGCGCTGGGTGTGACCCAGGTTCACTGAGCGGGTTTCAAAGCCAGTCTTCTGCTCGATCAGCTTGGCAAGAGCTTCGCCGATGCCCGACAGGCGCGCATGGCCGAAGGAATCCGTCTTGGCGTCGCCAATCACCTGGCCAACCTCGGGCAAATGAGCGCCCTCGGCCACCACCACCACGCCGTAATGCTTGCCGTGATCGTAGTTGTACTTGAGCAGCGCGCAGACGTGGTCGATGTCGATCTCTTTTTCTGGAACCAGCACCACGTGCGCCCCGCCCGCCACGCCGGCCGCATAGGCGATCCAGCCGGCGTCGCGACCCATCACTTCGACCACCACGACGCGGTTGTGCGAGTCGGCGGTGGTGTGAATGCGGTCAACAGCCTCGGTGGCGATCATGACGGCTGTGTCGAACCCAAACGTCTGGTCTGTCCCGTTAATGTCGTTGTCGATCGTCTTGGGCACGCCCACGCTGGGGACGCCGTTCTCGCTCAGAAACAGCGTTACTGACTGCGTGTCATCGCCGCCCAGAGCGATGAGCGCATCAATTTTGTTGGCCTTCAGAACTTCCTGAACCTTCTCGATTCCGCCGGGAATCTTCTTCACGTTGGTCCGCGAAGAGTGCAGGATGGTGCCGCCCTTCAACTGAATGCCGTCGGTATTCTCCAGAGTCAGCGGAATGAAGTTGTTGTCCAGCACGCCACGCCATCCGTTGAGAAAGCCGATGAACTCATCGCCGTAGTGGTTGATGCCTTTGCGCACAGCCGCGTAGATCACCGCATTCAGTCCGGGGCAGTCGCCGCCGCCGGTCAACAAAGCAACTCGCATCGTAAAATCTCCTCATTGATTTTTTTGCGCGGCCATTCAGACCGAGCCGGGAATGAATCCCTGAGATCTGCGTCGAGAACAAAAGAATCGCCAGCCTCGACGTCTTATCCAGTCTACTCTGTCGCTGTAAAGCAAAATCGTGACTATGCTCACGTTCAGCGAAGTTTCTCGCGCCGAGCGGGAATCCCCAGACTGCCCTTATTCCCTATGTCCGAGTGAGCTCTTGCGCATGTGGCGAGTTATTGATCACCTGATCAAGCATCATTCGGTGATATGATTGGTGATGTGGAGGTTTCCCGTGAGAGCAACTGTTGCGCTCGATGACGAACTGTTACGAAAAGCCCAGGAGTTCTCCGGCATAACGGAGAGAACGGCACTTCTCAAGAATGCTTTGAAGGCGTTGATTCACCTTGAGGCTTCGCGGAGGCTCGCGGCGGTTGGGGGCACAGAGCCGAATTTGGAAGGCATCAAACGCGTAAGAGCCGACCGTCTGTGATTCTGGCCGACACATCCATCTGGGTTGATTATCTGCGCAGCGGCGACCGGGAGATGGAAAATTTCCTGAGCCGGGGACAGATTGCAATGCACCCTTTTATTATTGCGGAGATTGCGCTTGGATCACTGCACAACCGGCGAGCAAGGCTTGACGAAATGGAAGCGCTGCTCGAAGTGAGGGTGGCACAACTCGGCGAAGTGCGGCACATGATAGAGGCACACGCCCTTTACTCGAAGGGCATTGGCCTGATAGACGCGCACCTGATAGCCTCCTGTTTACTCACTCCAGGAACGCAATTATGGACGCGCGATGCCGCGATGAAAAAGGTAGGCGCGACCCTGGGAATTCTCGTCAATCTTCCCTGAGAGCCGGAATTGTACCGGCTTGATTGGAAAGAGGACGCCGCGAAGTGCTTCAATAGGAGTTATGCCCGGAAGTGGAGCTTTGGATTTGCTGGCCTTTGCCAGCATTGTCGTCGTCGTGCTGCTGGTTTTGCTCCAGTTGACCCGGCTGGGCTATGTGGTTCGCGCAACCATCCCCGACCGTCCGCGGCGGCGCTGCTTCATCGCTTCGGTCTCCTTCCTGTTTACATTTGTGGGTGTCCGCATCCTGGTCCATCGGATCGTAAATCATGAAGGACACTTCCAATGGGTGGTGGTGCATGGCCATCACATTCACCACCTGGTCTGGGGAATTCTGATTCTGCTGCTGGTGGGCTATGGCTGGCTGCTCGACCTGGGGCGCTCTCACTCGCCGTTATCGATTTTCTTCAGCCGCCTAATGTCGGTCGGCTTTGGCGTGGGCGCGGCGCTCACCCTGGACGAGTTTTCGATCTGGCTCGACCTGGAACCGGACGCTTACTGGTCAGACGCGGGGAGGCTCAACATTGACGCAATCATCCTCTTCGGTGCTTTGCTGGCGGTGGGCGCCGGGGGCGCGCCGTTCTTTAGCCGGATGCACATTCTGTGGGACAAGCGCGCCAACTTTGGTCGGGGGCTGGGCCGCGGGCTGAGCTTCCCTATTCGCCGCGCGCGGTTGCTTCGTCCTCGTAAAGTGCGGCGATCAGGGTCGCATACCGGCTCGTAATCGCGCGCCGCTTGAGCTTCATGGAGGGCGTCAGTTCGCCCGACTCCTGGGTCCATTCGTCGGGTACTACGCGGAAGCGCTTCAGGCTCTCAAAATTGGCGAGAGTGCCGTTCACCTCACGCACAATCTCGCTATAGACGGCTACTACACGGCTGTCTGCCACCAATTCAGCACGATTTTTTGCCTGAATGCCGTGCTGTTGCGCCCATTCCTCGAGCGCCGTGAAGTTGGGCGCAAGCAGTGCCGAGACGAACTTGTGCTTGTCTCCGACAAGCGCGGCCTGCGCTACCAAAAGATGATTTTTGAGCTTGTTTTCAATCGGCTGCGGCGCCACCAACTTGCCACCTGAAGTCTTCAGCAGCTCTTTTTTGCGATCGGTAATGAAGAGGAAACCGTCCTTGTCGATGTGGGCGATGTCACCGGTACGGAACCAGCCTTCCGGGTCAAATGCCTCAGCGTTCGCCTCCGGCTTCTGCCAATAGCCGGAAAAGATCGATGGTCCGCGAACCAGCAACTCCCCATCATCCGCCACTCTTAGCTCGAGATTAGACAGGGGCATTCCCGCGGCGCCCATGCGGTGCGCGACGGGCGTATTTAGAGCGATCAATGGCGAGGTTTCGGTGAGGCCATAGCCCTCCCAAAGAGCGATTCCTGCTGAGGCGAACCAATGAATCGTGTCGATCCCCAAAGGCGCGCCACCGGAGACAAAAACCCGCACGCGACCGCCGAATGCCTCGCGCACCTTGGAGTAGACCAGTTTGTTGGCCAGCTTCCACATCGATGAAGAGGGTCGACGGCCTTCGTAGACTGTGTTGCGGTGATCGGCTCCCAAATGCAAAGCCCAGGCGAGCAGCCGCTTCTTGACCGGCGAAAGCGCAGTGCGGCGTTCCACTTCCTCGCGAATCTTCTCGAAGACCCGAGGCACGCCCACAAAAACCGTTGGCCGAACCTCGTGCATGGCCTGCGGAAGCTTGTCGAACTTTGAGCAATAGGCGACTTGCACACCATACCTGAACATTACATAGTCCAGGGCCCGAGCCGTGACGTGCGAGAGAGGCAGGAAAGAGATTAGGGCGTCCGCAGGACCGAAGTCAAAATCAACGGCTGCGATGTTCTGATTCTCGGCAATGTTCCCGTGAGTGAGCGCTACGCCTTTGGGCTCGCCGGTCGTTCCGGAGGTATAGATCAGCGTGGCCAGATCCTTGGGCTCAACGGAGCGGGCCAGCGCATCGAAGACCGGGTCGCGCTCAGCGCCGCGTGCATCTGCCCCGGCCAGCGTTTCGCTGAATGCCATAGCTCCCTGCGGAGCCGCTGGGTCCATCATCAGGATGCGCTCGAGCGAAGTAAGCTTGCGCACGGCATTCAGCTTGTCAAACTGTTGGCGAGTGGAAACGACGGCGATCCGGCAGCCCGCATCGGCCACCAGCGCGGCAATCTGCTCGCCTGTAAGCGTGGGGTAGATGGGCACATTCACGGCGCCGATGGCGAGCGCGGCAAAGTCGGTGATGGCCCACTCCCACCGGTTCTCGGCGATCAGGGCAATGCGGTCTCCTTTGTGCGCACCCCAATTTAGAAATGCCTGGCCGAGCGCGCGAACCCTCTGGTAGATCTGATCCGAGGAGATTGGCTGCCACTGGGCAAACTCATTCTGCCACAGGATCGCACGGGGATTGGCAGCTGCGGCAACGCAGCAAAACAAGTCATTGATCGTGGAAAGCGTTTTGTTTTGTGTCATTTTCGGTCAACGGTGAAAGCGAAGATTGTTCATCCGCGATCATTCGAGAGTGTATCAGCGCGCAGTCACATCTGTGAAGCAATTCGCTTCGCTGCCAAACACCCAGCCTGAGCACGCCCGATTGCTTTGATAACATGACAAGGACGTTCGATATTTGCCCGCCGCCAATCCAGAATCCTATCTGAACCGAAAGAGAGAAGCGCCGCTCAATGGAAGCCACACAAGCCTCATGGGGCCGGTTCTATCGTCCAGAGCTGGATGTGGTTCGCTTCCTCGCCTTCTTTCTGGTATTTCTTGTCCACACTCTACCCTCCACGCGAGATCCAAGGGTTGCGCATCTGCTAGGGGGCTTCGGTCCAGCATTTGATGCTATCGGTGATGCATGCGGTTTCGGTCTCAGCCTTTTTTTCGCGCTCAGCGCTTTCCTCATCTGCGAACTGCTGCTGCGCGAGCGCGATGCGTCTGGAACTATCGCCGTCAAGCAGTTCTATATTCGCCGCATCCTCCGCATCTGGCCGCTCTATTACTTGGGCTTGGCTCTCGGTGTCGTTTTTGCCTTGCTGCCGGGCGGCCAGCCCGCCGCAATTGTCGACATGGGTTGGTTTGTCATCTTCATGGGCTCTTGGTATTGCGTTTTTCACGGTGCTTTGCTTAATCCCGCAAATGTGCTGTGGAGCGTTTCTGTGGAGGAGCAATTCTATCTTTTCGCTCCGTGGCTGATTAAATACCTGAACCGAAAGTCGCTTTATGGATTTTGCCTGACGATTATTCTTATTGCCAATCTCTGTCTCTTTTATCTCGGCCGCGTGAGAGCGCCTCATGCCAGCGTCTGGTGCAACACCTTTGTTCAGTTTGAATGCTTTGCCGGCGGCATCCTGCTTTGTCTTGTCCTCCACGGACGGTTGCCCAGGCTCGTCATTTGGCAACGATTGGCGCTGCTGGCCGGCTGCCTCTTTTGTTGGTTTTACGCCTGCTACGGATTGCACGCTTTCTTCGGTGGCTACGGCGGACAAAACCCCGGCAGTTGGCCGCTCATCTTCGGGTGGGCATTGGCCGCACTAGGCTGCATTATGTTGCTCACTGCGTTTTTGGGAGTGAGCCCAAAGCTGCTGCCCGGATGGGCAATCTATCTCGGACGCATCTCATTTGGCCTTTATGTCTACCACTTGTTCGCCGTGGACCTGATGAATCGCCTCATTATCCAAGAGGTCGTGTCACTCGATAATCCGGTCGTCAACTCATTCAAGGGCTTAATTTTCATCTTGAATTTTGTCTTTACCCTTGCTTTGACTATTTTGATGGCGGCGCTTTCGTATCGTTATTTTGAAACGCCGTTTCTCAAGATGAAGAAGCGTCACGCGATCATTGATAGCCAGCCAATTGCGGGCGCTGATTGATCGCACCCGCGGCCTAATGAACAAATCAAGACTCGGGAAGACCACGCAAACTCTCTTCCGCGCTCTGGCCGCAGTTGCCCCAATCGCACATCAGTAATACATCGTTGATCAATATTTCCGCCTTCGACGGTTTGAGGTATAAAGAGGATTCGGGCGATCATCCACCGTCATCGGTCGAGAATGCCTCGGTGTTCAGTAAAGATATCCATCAGAATACAGATCCGCGCGCCAAAGCGAATTGGAGACACACGCGCGTGATAGGATTCTCAGTACCGGTTGAATCCCATTCATCACCCACTAAAAAAGAAGTGAGGTCCACCGTATCGATGCAAGCACCTGAGCATACCGCTGGCCGGTTTTATCGCCCGGAATTGGACTTTGTTCGCTTCCTGGCATTTTTGTTTGTTTTTGTTCACCACACCCTGCCTCATGTCTCCGATCATCGCATTGATAGTTTCCTTAACGGTTTCGCTCCGATCTTCTATGCTTCGGTAGGCGCCTGTAGATTCGGACTCAGCCTATTCTTCACGCTGAGCGCGTTTCTCATATGCGAATTACTGCTGCGCGAACGCGACTCAACAGGCAAGATCGAGATTAAACAGTTCTATATTCGCCGTATCCTGCGCATTTGGCCGCTTTATTATCTCGCACTGGCCCTGGGCCTGATCGTCGCGTTCTTGCCCGGCGGTACGCCCTCCTCGGCTGTCGGTATAGGCTGGTTCGCCATCTTCATGGGCGCGTGGCATAGCGCCATCTATGACTTACCTCAGAATCCGATTAATCCGCTGTGGAGTATCTCCGTCGAAGAGCAGTTCTACCTGTTTGCCCCATGGACTATAAAGTATTTCAATCGAAAATCGCTCTATGTATTTTGCGGTTTGCTTATTTTAGGCTCAAACGTCTCACTCTATTACCTGGGCAAAGTGCTGGCAGCAGAGACTAGAATTTGGTTTAACTCCATAGTGCAGTTTGAGTGCTTTGCGGCTGGTATCTTGTTATCTCTTCTCCTTCATGGCCGAACACCTAAACTTGCTTTTTGGCAGCGACTGACGCTCATAGCTATAGCGTGGTCTTGCTGGTTTTTTGCCTGTTATGGTCTGCATTATCAATTCTATCTTCCATCCGATAACCCAGGCAGTTGGGCGCTCATCGGCGGATATGCCTTGGGCGCTCTGGGTTCCGTTTTACTGCTTTTTGCATTTCTGGGCGTGAGTCCAAAGCTGCTTCCACGATGGACTATCTATCTGGGTCGTATCTCCTTTGGCCTTTATGTTTATCATGAGCTAGCGGTTTACATGCTAACTCGTCTGCTGTTTGGGCATCCGGCGGCTGTCAATAGTCCGATCTTCCTCTTCAAGGGCGTACTGAGCCTGGGATTGACGGTTCTGATGGCGGCGATCTCCTACCGTTATTTCGAAACGCCGTTTCTCAAGATGAAGAAACGTCATGCAGTCATTGATAGTCAGCCGATTGCGGGTGCTGGTTGATCGTTCTTTCAGAGGTCGAACCGCGAAGCTGCAATCGATCTCGTAATGACCCGGCGCGAGCCTCGATTTCGCCTTTTCAGACTAAAAACAGGCTCGGAAACAATGTGCTGACTTTGATAGGATTGCTGTGTTGCGCTCGCCTTTTTCCCGCATTCTGAATCTTCTGCGAATCGAAGGAGGGGGCATTCGCTGAATGGAAGCCGCACAGAATTCGAGGGGGCGATTCTACCGCCCGGAACTGGACGTCATTCGCTTCCTCGCCTTCTTTTTGGTCTTTCTCTTTCACTTCCTGCCCTCGACTCACGATCCGCGCGTTAGTCACATGTTGAGAGGCTTTGGTCCGGTCTATGATGCGATCGGCGACGCTTGTGGATTTGGTCTCAGCCTCTTCTTCACGCTCAGCGCTTTTCTGATCTGCGAGTTACTGCTTCGTGAACGCAAGGACTCTGGAACCGTCGCGGTCAAGCAGTTCTACATTCGACGCATTCTTCGCATCTGGCCGCTCTATTACCTTGTCTTGGCTCTCGGCATGGTTTTTGAGTTGCTGCCCGGTAGCCAGCCCGCCGACATCGCAGGGATTGGCTGGTTCGCCATTTTCATGGGCGCATGGTACACAGCCAATCACGCTGGGATGAACAACCCCATCATTCCACTGTGGAGCATCTCCGTCGAGGAGCAATTCTATCTGTTCGCCCCGTGGGTCATGAAATACTTTAGCCGCAAATCACTCTTTGGGTTTTGCGTTTTGATCATCTTGATTGCCAATTCCTGGCTCTTCTATTTGGGCAGAGTGAGAGCGCCGCATATTACCGTTTGGTTTAACTCCTTTGTCCAATTTGAATGCTTTGCGGGCGGCATCTTGCTATGCCTCTGGCTGCGCGGAGGCGTGCCAAAGATCTCCACCTGGCAACGAGGTGCGCTGCTCATGCTCGGCTTCGGATGCTGGTTCTTTGCATCTTATGGACTGCACACTTTGTTCCTCAGGGTCGGAGGAGGCAACCCCGGCAGTTGGCCGCTGATAGGGGGGCAGGCGCTGGCCACACTGGGCTGCGTATTGCTGCTTGTGGCTTTCCTGGGAGTGAAGACGACGCTGCTGCCACGATGGGCGATCTATCTTGGGCGCATCTCATATGGCCTCTATGTTTTTCACGTGTTCGCGATTTTCCTCACAGATCGCCTTTTCATTGAGTTCATGGCCAGCAACTTGGTTGTCAACTCATTCAAGGGTCCTGCATTCGTGCTGAAATTTATCATCTCCCTTGGTTTGACCATCGTGATGGCGGCGATCTCATACCGTTATTTCGAAGCTCCGTTTCTCAGGATGAAGAAGCGTTATGCGGTCATTGATAGCCAGCCGATTGCGGGCGCCGGCTGATCTTTGCTATTCGAGAATGGCGTAGATCAGGACTCGAAGAGACTTCACGGGGCACTCAGGAGTGTAGCGAGCGTCCTTGCTGAAAACTCACAATCTGGTACATATTTAGCAATTTTCAACAATGGTGCCTTGCATACTTATGCACAGCGTTGTATATTTATTCATTGCGGGCGCCGCACAGCGCACCGCGCTCTAATTTGCAAGAGGATCTTCAATGAAGACTATGCGGCACAATGCGATTCGCGAACTGGTGGCCCACGCTGAGGTGGCCAACCAAGACGAGTTGCGCCGCAAGTTGCGACGCCGGGGCTTTGCCGTCACCCAGGCCACACTTTCGCGCGACATCCACGAGTTGCGGCTCTCCAAGGGTCCCGGCGGATACACTTTATCCAGCGGCAATGGTTCCAACGGCAACGGCGCAGGCCAGGTGGTCGAAGACAATAGTCCGCCTTCGGTGGCGGAGATGATTGAAAGTTTTGGCATGCGCGTCAAGCAGGCCATGAATCAGGTAGTCGTGGGCACGGTAATGGGCGGAGCACAGCCTTTGGCCGCAGCCCTCGATTACGAAAGTTGGCCCGACGTTGTTGGTACACTGGCAGGCGACGACACGGTACTGGTCATCTGCCTTGACACTCGCCGCGCAGGCGAAGTCGAATCCCGATTGAGGACAATGCTGGAGTCATGATAGAAACAGTGCAGACAGCGGTGGTGGGAGTCACAGGTTACGCGGGCCAGGAGTTGGCGCGGTTGTTGCTGCGGCATCCTCGCCTCAAGGGCAAGCCTCCGGTATTTGCGGGGCGCGTTGACGCGAACGATGCGGCTCGCGGCGGCATTCCACTCGCCGAGATTCACCCGGAACTGGCCGACAGTAAAGGCCACGGCGAACTGCGCCAGCACCCATTTTCGTGGGAGTTGCTCAGCGATCTCGATGTTGACGTTCTCTTTCTCGCCACCCCCCACGAGCAATCGCGAGAGTGGGCGCCGGAAGCGCTTAAACGCAACATTCGCGTCATTGACCTGAGTGGTGCATGGCGGCTGACGGAGCCCATCAACCGCGCAGTGTACGCCTTCCAGGATAACGACGATCAACTAGCTGAGGAGACGCAGCAGCAGGCCGTCTATGGAATGCCCGAGCTGCATCGGAAGCAGATCGCCGGCGCGCGCCTCATTGCCAACCCGGGCTGCTATGCGACCTCGATCATTCTTGCGCTGCGGCCGTTGGTGGCGGCGGGCCTGGTTGATCTGACGCGCGGCATTGTCGCGGACGCCAAGAGCGGCGTGAGCGGCGCGGGCAAAGCGCCCACTGCCAAAACGCATTACATGGCCGCGGCTGACAATCTCTCCGCCTATGGCGCGTTCACACATCGCCACACAGGCGAGTTATTGGAGCAGATCGGCCTCGACGCGAGCGAAATCATTTTTACGCCGCACCTGTTGCCGATTCCGCGTGGAATTCTCTCTACGATCTATGTGCATTTCCGCGACGCGCAAACGAAGTCCGCAGTCGCAAAGGTGTATCACGAGTTTTTCGCAGGCAGTCCAATGGTCCGCCTCTACGACAAGCAGTTACCGCAGATTCAATACTCGGTGCGTACCAACTATGCGGATATCGGCTTTCAACTCGCGCCAGACGGCCATCGCGCGGTTATCGTCAGTTGCCTGGATAATCTGCTGAAAGGCGCCGCCGGTCAGGCAGTGCAGAATTTGAATGTCATGCTTGGCTGGCCGGAATCGGAAGGTCTCGAATGAAGTACGTCGTCAAATTAGGTGGAGCGGGCCTGGAAACTCCGTCGCTGCTCGAAGGCTGTACACGCGCCATTGCCGATCTGGTGCGCGACGGCCATCAGGTGGCTGTGGTTCATGGCGGCGGCGTGCAATTGACGCGCACGCTCAAGGCTCTGGGAAAACAGAGCGAGTTCATCAATGGATTGCGCATCACCGATGCTGAGACCCGCGATGCGGCCCTGATGGTCTTCGCGGGCAAGGTCAATAAGACTCTGGTCGCTGCGCTCGGAGCCATCGGCCAGCCGGCTGTCGGGCTCTCCGGCGGCGATGGACTCAGCTTTCGCGCCCGCAAAAAGCGGACCGCACCTGACCTCGGCTTTGTCGGCGAGATCGCGTCGAGCGATCCGCGCCTGATTGAGGCTATCTGGCAGGCGAGCTTTGTGCCAGTATTCTGCTCCATGGCTTTGGGTTCTGACGGTGACTATTACAACATCAACGCCGACGAAATGGCTGCTGCCTGCGCAGTTGCCTGCCACGCCGATGCGCTGGTCTTCCTCACCGACGTGCCCGGAGTGAAGGGCGCGAACGGCGCGGTACTCCGATGGCTCTCTATCGACCAGATTGCGGAGATGGCCAAGAGCGCTGTTATTTCCGGCGGAATGTTGCCCAAGCTCAGCGCCTGCCGAGAGGCCCTTTTGAACGGCGTAAAGCGCGTAAGAATTTTACCTGCGGAAGCGGCAAGTTCGTTGCCCGACCTGTGCAGTTCCCGCGTAGCATACGGCACCGAAGTGATGGTGGCCTAGAGTCTTAAGGAGAAGAAATGACCAAGCTCGAACAAATTCAGGCCGCCGAAGCGCGGTTGCTCATTCACACCTATGATCGCTTTCCGGTTTTGTTTGTCGCGGGCGAAGACGTCCACCTGATTGACGAACACGGCGATCGCTATCTCGACCTATTGAGCGGCATTGGAGTCAACGCGCTCGGCTACAGCAGCAAAGTGATTCAGGAGACCATCACCAAACAGAGCCGCACACTGATCAACGCCTCCAACTACTACTTCAACGATCAGATGGCTGGCCTGGCCGAACGCGTCACTCGGATCACCGGCATGGATCGCGTCTATTTTGGCAACTCGGGCTGTGAAGCCATCGAGTGCGCCCTCAAGCTGGCCCGCGCTCATGCTGGCGTCCTGCGCGAAGAAGGCAAGCAGATCGGCACCAGGTTTCTTGCCCTCGAACAGAGCTTTCATGGCCGCACCTTCGGCGCGATTTCGGCCACGTACAAAGAGAAATATCGCGCGCCTTTTGAGCCAGTCGTTCCCGGCTTTGAGTTTGTGAAGTTCAACGACATTGAAGATCTCCGCGCGAAGTTTTCCAATGAAGTCTGCGGAATTCTTCTCGAAGCGATTCAGGGCGAGGGCGGCGTGCGTCCGTTGTCGCAGGAGTTCTTCGCCGAGGCACGGGCTCTGGCTGATTCGACCGGAGCGTTGCTCATCGTCGATGAAATACAGGCCGGCCTGGGCCGCACAGGAAAGTGGTGCGCCTATCAGCACTTCGGAATCAAGCCGGACATTACAACTCTGGCCAAGCCGCTAGCCGGCGGCATTCCGATGAGCGCGACGCTCTGTACTAATGAAGTGGCGCGTGCCTTTCATGCGGGAATGCACGGCACTACTTTCGGCGGCGGCCCGTTCGCCTGCGCCGTCGCTTCGGCTGTCATCGACCACATCGAAAAGGAGAATCTTCTCGATCACATTAACAAGATTGGCGAGTATTTTCAGCAGCAACTGAACAAGCTGGCCGAGCGCCACTCCTGCATCATTGACGTGCGCGGCAAGGGCCTGATGATCGCTGCCGAACTCAACTCCGCCGAACTGGGCAAGCATACCGTTACAGAGATGCTGAAGCACCACGTGGTCATCAACTGCACCAGCGATACAACGCTGCGCTTCCTGCCGCCTTACATTTTCGAACGTGTCCATGTGGACACCACCGTTGCAGCGCTCGACAAAGTTTTCACAGCTTACACCGCGGCTCAGGCCGCTGCCCCGGCCTTGGTAGCAGCATCCTGACCTTGCATTGAGCTCCGAATTGAAGGAAGAGCCGCTAAACTTGCTGATTGCTGTTCCGTTTTATCGCCGATTTTGGCGAAGATGATGGAATAAGTCCCAAACTTCGACCAGCCTTGTTCATAGGGAGGACAAACCCTTGGCTAGCAACACTCTCATCGAAACGCCCGCCGTTCCCGTTGCGGAAGACCCTGACATCCTTGCCGCCGCCGCGCGCCTTGCCGGCGAAGACATGTGTTCCATTGCCGATCTATCCAGCGCCGAGGTACGCGCAATCGTCAAGCTGGGCCGCGACGTCAAGCAGAATCCGCGCAAGTATCGCCATGCGCTTGACGCCAAACAAATGGTTCTGATGTTCGAGAAGGCCAGCCTGCGCACGCGCCTCAGTTTCGAGGCCGGCATCAACACCATGGGCGGCAACGCAATCTTCGTCGATCAAACCAATTCGCCTTTGGGCGAGCGCGAATCCATTGCAGACATCGCGCGCAACGTCGAGCGCTGGGTCGATGTGATCGTGCTGCGCACTTATGCGCACGACACTATCACCGAGATGGCCGCTAACTCTCGCGTGCCGGTCATCAACGCGCTCTCCGACTTCGAGCATCCATGCCAGGCCCTGGCGGATTTCATGACTCTCGACGAACACTTCGGACATGTCGCCGGGCTCAACTTCACTTACGTCGGCGATGGCAACAATGTCTGCCACTCTCTGATGCTCACCGGCGCGCAACTCGGCGCAAATGTCACGATCGCCACGCCGCGCGGCTATTCGCCGGACATCGAAATCGTAACTCTGGCCCGCGACATCGCTCAGGCCAACAGTTGCGAACTGCGCCTGCTGCAAGACCCGCAGGCTGCTGTCGAAAACGCCGATGCAGTCTACACCGATGTCTGCGTCAGCATGGGCTTCGAGCACGAGTCCATGAAGCGCGAGCCTATCTTCCGGCCCTTCCAAGTCAATGAAGCGCTGATGGCCAAAGCCGCGTCGCACGCAGTTTTCATGCACTGCCTGCCCGCGCGCCGCAACGCCGAAGTGACGGATGCAGTCATCGACAGCCCGCAGTCCATCGTCTTCGATCAGGCTGAGAACCGCCTGCACGCGCAGAAGGCGCTGCTGCTGTTGCTGCTGGGCGGATTGCCTAATACCGTTAGTATTCAATAATGCTGTCATCCTGAGCGGAGCGTAGCGGAGTCGAAGGACCTGTGGTTTTAGTCGATGCTTTGAAAGGGCACGGCTTTAGCCGTGCCGCAAAGGGAAAAAAGAACGCGGGCTTTAGCCCCTGAGGGAACGACGGAAGTTGGAAAAACTTCCCTCAGGGGCTAAAGCCCATCACATCCATACGAACTTTTACGGTACGACTGAAGTCGTACCCTGTTACAAAACTTCGCTGCAATGTTTTTATTGGTAAATCCAGGTCTCAAAAGCGGAATCTTGGGCACCTGGCTAGCTCCATAAGATTCCCTGTAGGAGACTTCGATTGAAATGGAACCCAGTTTTTCACCGACCGCGGTAAGGATTGATTACGAGAAGCAAGACTTCGAAGACCTAGTTGCTTTCTTTTATGAAAGGAAAGACATCTTTGGATTCTTGCAACAAAGGATTAGCACAAATTCGGATGAAAATCTTTGGATTCCGGACAGTAGGGGTTGGACAAATCCTAAATATCGGGAGTATTTCGAAGGTGCACCAAGAATTTTGCTTGCGGTTGCGGAAATCTATCGCGACCGCTTTCGAGAAGAAGGCGGCAGATTCTGGATCGATTGGTATGGGGCTCGCTCAATCAGAGACGAAGAATATTTCGTTAGATGGATAAAGTCTCCTGAATTAACGATCCACGTTTCGCAATTAAGGAAAATAGGGCAGCGGCACAACACGCGAGAGTTCATCATTCATATGCTCACACAACCCAATATTTGAGGAAAATAAGCATGTCCGTAATTCTCGAATCCCTGCCGGTCGGCCAGAAAGTTGGCATCGCCTTCTCCGGTGGGCTTGATACCTCCGCCGCGCTGCACTGGATGAAGCAGAAAGGCGCCATCCCTTACGCCTATACAGCCAACCTTGGCCAGCCCGACGAAACAGACTACGACGCCATTCCGCGCGCGGCCCTCGAGTACGGCGCTGAAAAGGCTCGCCTCATCGACTGCCGGGGCCCGCTGGTTCGCGAAGGTATCGCTGCGCTACAGGCCGGGGCCTTCCACATCACGACGGCTGGAGTTGCTTACTTCAACACCACTCCCATCGGTCGCGCGGTTACGGGCACCATGCTGGTGGCAGCCATGAAGGAGGATGATGTAAACATCTGGGGCGACGGCTCAACATTCAAGGGCAACGACATCGAGCGCTTTTATCGTTACGGCCTGCTCGCTCATCCCAGCCTCCAAATCTACAAGCCATGGCTTGACGCCGCTTTCATTGACGAACTGGGCGGCCGCGCAGAGATGTCTGCCTACATGCAGCGAGCCGGCTTCGCCTACAAAATGTCAACGGAAAAGGCCTACTCGACCGACTCCAACCTGCTTGGCGCAACCCATGAAGCCAAGGATCTGGAGCATCTTTCTACCTCCGTCAAGATCGTCGTCCCGATCATGGGCAAGGCATTCTGGCGTGACGATGTCGAGATCCAGCGCGAACAGGTCACCGTCCGCTTTGAAGAGGGCTTTCCCGTTGCGCTCAACGGCCAGCAATTTGACAATGCCGTCGAACTTCTTCTCGAAGCCAATCGCATCGGTGGCCGTCACGGCCTCGGCATGTCCGATCAGATTGAGAATAGAATCATCGAGGCCAAGAGCCGCGGCATTTACGAGGCACCTGGCATGGCCCTGCTCTTCATCGCTTACGAGCGCCTCATCACGGGCATTCACAACGAGGACACTATCGAGCAGTATCGCGACAACGGCCGCAAACTCGGCCGGCTTCTCTATCAGGGCCGCTGGTTCGATTCCCAGGCCATCATGCTTCGCGAATCCGCTCAGCGCTGGGTCGCCAAACCCATCACCGGCGAGGTCACACTGGAGTTGCGCCGCGGCAACGACTACTCGATTCTCAACACCGAGTCGCCCAATCTGACATTCCATGCCGAGCGACTCAGCATGGAGAAGACAGAATCCGCGTTTTCCCCACGCGACCGGATCGGCCAACTCACCATGCGCAATCTCGACATTACCGACACTCGGGAAAAGCTTCTCACATACGCCAAGACAGGCCTCCTTACGCTCAGCAAAGGCAGTGAGATGCCTAAGTTGAGCAGCGCAAATGAGAAAGAATAGTGGAAGGCAGGCTTAAATCAATGTCAAACGAACAACAATCCGGCAAGATGTGGTCGGGCCGTTTTCGCGAGCCGCTCGATGGCGAGTTCGAAGCGTGGCAGCGGTCGATCGTCTTCGATTGGCGGCTTCTCGATCAGGAGATCGCAGCGAGCAAGGCACACGCGTCCGCCCTCATTGCCGCAAACATTCTTACAAAGAATGAAGGAGCGGAGCTGCGTGCAGCACTCGATGCGATTGCCGCCGAGCACGCATCCGACGCGGGCAAAGCGCTGGTGCGCGACCACGCGACCGCCGAGGATATTCATCATTTTGTCGAGCTTTCATTGGTAAATCGCATCGGCCCTCTCGGTCTCAAGCTGCATACTGGCCGCAGCCGCAACGAACAGATTGCTACCGATCTTCGCCTTTATGTTCGCGAGCAGATTGCACTCACTCTTGATGCGCTGATCGCTTGGGTCAAGGCGTTGGCGGAAAAAGCTCACGAGATGGACGATGCGGTGATGCCGAGCTACACGCACATGCAGCGGGCCGAGCCGGTGCTGGTTGCGCATTGGCTGATGGCGTATGTGGAAATGATCATGCGCGATGTCGACCGGCTGATGGATTGCAAGAAGCGGCTCAACTACTGTCCGCTCGGTTCTGGCGCTGTCGCCGGTGCAACGCTTGCGCTTGACCGTGTGATTGCCGCGAAAGAGTTAAGATTTGCAGGACCCACCAGCAATTCGATGGACGCCACCAGCGACCGCGATTTTGTTTTGGAATACTTGCAGGCATTGACGTTTGTTGGATTGCATCTCAGCCGTTTTGCAGAAGAAATTACGCTTTTTGCGACTGCAGAATTTAATTTTGTCACTCTGCCGGAGGCATTTTCCACAGGCTCCAGCGCCATGCCGCAGAAAAAGAATCCCGACCTCACCGAGTTGATTCGCGCCAAAGTCGGACGCATTCATGGCGCGGCGGAAGCGGTGACTCTGCTGCTCAAAGGCCTGCCTTTGGCCTACAATAAGGACATGCAGGAGACGCAGGAGCCGGCCTTCGCCGTCGAGTTTGTGCCACGGATGCTCACGCTCGTGGCGCGCTTTACCGCCGCTCTCGTCTTCAATCGCGAGCGCATGAGCGAGGCTGCGCAGACAGGCTATTTAAATGCCATGGCTGCGGCCACCTATCTCGTTCACAAAGGCGTTCCATTCCGGACGGCGCACGAAAAGATCGGCAATGCCGTGCGATTCGCAATCGAGAAAGGCGTCGAACTCGGTGCGCTCTCGCTCGACGAACTCCGCCAATTTGGCAGTGAGTTCGAGGAAGATTTCTTCGCCGCGATTACGCTTGAGGCCACACTTGATTGCCACGACGTAATCGGCGGAACTGCGCGCGAACGAGTTCGCAAGGATCTCGCGAAGTTGCGGCAGCGTCTTGCGGATTTACCCGCGCATCGTAAGCAGCAGGAGGCCGCTCATGCTGGTGCGTAAGGCGCTGCTACAGGACGCATCGAAGGTTTACGACCTGGTGAACTCGCTCTCAGGCGACGGCACTTTGCTGCGCCGCCCCTTCGCCGAGATTTGCGAAAACATCCGCGACTTCACCGTTGCCGAATCCGACGGCGGCGTCTTTCTGGGCTGCGGCGCGCTCCACTTTTACGGGCCACATCTGAGCGAAGTGCGCTCCATCGTGGTCAAACCTGAGGCCAAGAGCAAGGGCGCGGGCAGCCGTATTCTCGCAGCGCTTATCGAAGAGGCTGAAGAGCATGGCATCCAATCCGTCTGCCTGTTCACGCGCATCCCTGACTTCTTTTTCCGCTACGGTTTTCGCACCGTTGAAGACAAGGCCGAGCTGCCCGACAAGATATTCAAAGACTGCCAAAGCTGCCCTCGTCTGCATCGCTGCGACGAAGTGGCCATGGTGCGCGGCCGCATCCCCCGCGTTTCATTGCTCGGCCAGCGCGAAGAAGCGCAGCAGTTAGTTCATCTTGCAGGCTAGGACGCTCTTTATACTTTTCTGAGTCAATCAACACTGTTGAAGCTTCGACGGCGCGCGAATTGATCTGCAACTCAAAATTCAGGCTCATTTTTGTAGACTGGTGTGATTTTGCGTGCACGCCCGGCTTCGTGCCTTGTAAAACTGGGCCTTTTTGCCGTCAAAATGCCCATTTTCTCGATGAAAACGGCCATTTATCAGGCGAAATTCGCTTGTTCTTGACAAGCCGATTCTCACGTTGCGGTACAAAGCGTGCGTTTTCGCGCACATTGAAGATTTTGCCTGAAACTGAGTTTCATTCAGTAATGACGCGGACATTCTTCACTTTCTCGGCCTCGTTTTCTTCTCTGGCTGCGTAATTATCTGCAAGGAAATCGGCTAAAAATAAATATTTATAGGGGGGGTGGGGGGGGCGTTCATTTCTTTCCGTGAAAGTCCCCTCTCAACCTTGATTTCTTTATTGTGCCGCAACGAAAGCAAATAATCTGCAATCACGCGCGTTAGGGCCAACGCCACCTGCGATGGGCTATCTTAAGGCGCGTGCGGAAATCTGAATTACGCGCAAGAATCGGGTAGCCTGTCAGACGGCTGATCGGTGACCATAGTTCTTATGAGCAGCAAACTCCAACGCGCACAACCTGCCAAGGCGGAAGCAACAATCGACTCTGAAAAAGCCTGGCGACAGCTTCTCAGCCGCGACCCCACCGCGCAGTTTTTCTATGCAGTCTCGACCACCGGCGTTTTCTGCCGTCCCGGCTGCTCCAGCCGCCGTCCCCTGAGAGCCAACGTTTGCTTTTTCCATACGGCTGATGAGGCGCATGCCGCCGGATTTCGTCCCTGTGAACGCTGCCGTCCGGGCACAGTGCGCGGCAACCCCGTGGAAAAGCTCCGCGCGCACATCGAAGCTCATCTCGACCGCCAACTTCGGCTGGCCGAGTTGGGCAGGCTGGTGAGCCTCAGTCCGTTCACCGTGCAGCGCATCTTCAAACAAGCGCTCGGCGTGAGCCCACTTCAATATCAACGAGCGCTACGCGCAGGCTCGCTGCGCGGCGCGCTCAAGCAAGGAGATTCCGTGACCAACGCCATCTATAACGCAGGATTCGGTTCCTCAAGCCGT
This sequence comes from Occallatibacter sp., assembly GCA_049513195.1. Classification (GTDB taxonomy): domain Bacteria; phylum Acidobacteriota; class Terriglobia; order Terriglobales; family Acidobacteriaceae; genus Telmatobacter. Next base: position 8,502 of record JBEKWJ010000026.1, on the reverse strand, counting down.
GGCTATGACGGCGCGCAACTGGGCATGACGCCTACTAGATTTGCCGCAGGCGGCCGCGGCGAGCAGATTAGTTGGGCGTCGGCGCGCTCCCCTTTCGGTTGGGTGATTGCCGGAGCAACCGAACGCGGACTTTGCTGGCTGTCGTTGGGTGCCACGAAAACCGAGGCCGAAGCCAGCCTCCGTGAGGAATTTCCTGCTGCAACGCTATGCCAGGATGCATCTCTGCACGCAACGGTCGATGCGGCACTGGCGATTATTCTGGGCGAAAGCACGGACAACGCCCTGAGGGCGCCGCGGGCGCATTTGGCCGCACCGCTTGATCTGCGAGGAACGGCCTTCCAGCTTCGCGTCTGGCAAGCGCTGCGCCAGATTCCCCGCGGCGAGACGCGCAGCTACAGCCAATTGGCGGGTGAAATGGGCATCCCTAGCTCGACCCGCGCCGTAGCTCGCGCCTGCGCCATGAACCGCGTGGCACTGGTAGTGCCCTGCCATCGCGTGATCGGGGCCAGCGGCTCGCTTACCGGCTATCGCTGGGGAGTCGAGCGCAAGCGCCAACTGCTGAATGCAGAGCAGTCTCCTCCGCTAGCGGCAAACGGCCGGAGCTGATTTCAGATTGAATTTTCTGTCTTGCCTATCGAAAGAGACGAGCGAAATGCTGCCGGCAGGGCCCACCGGATGGAGGTTACAGGCGTGCCCCACCCGATGCCTGGATCGTCTGCCCACTGAGCCAAGCCGAATCGTCTGAGGCCAAGAATGCGGCAACCGTAGCGATATCATCCGGCTGGCCTATGCGCCCCAGCGGAGTCTCCGCTACTGTTTGCTTCTGAAAATCGCTTCCAATAATTCCTGCCGCGTGAACCCCTTCGGTCTCAACCATTCCAGGATTCAGCGAATTGACGCGAATCTTTCTTGGACCGAGTTCCTTTGAAAGCGAAACAGTGACCGAGTTGACCGCGCCCTTGGTAGCGCTATAAACCGAACCGGTGGGCACGCCTGAAGCGGCGACCGATCCGATGTTGATGATGCTGCCACCCTGAGGATTGAAATGGCGCAGTGCCGCCTGTGTGGTCATCATCAATCCCAGCACGTTCAGATTGAATTGCTTATGAAAGTGTTCAGGCGTCACGTTTTCGATAGGATTGAACTCATACACTCCGGCGTTGTTGACCAGCACGTCGATGGGTCCGAGTTTGGTGGCGACAGTACTTACCAAAGGCTCAATGCTTGCCGGATCGCTCACGTTCGCCTGAACCGCAATGGCCTTGCCTCCCGCCGCCTTGATTTCGGCGACGACCTTTTCAGCTGCAGCCTTGCTGCTGGAGTAGTTGACTGCCACAGCAGCGCCACGCGTTGCCAATTCACGCGCAATTGCCGCGCCAATACCTTTGGATGCGCCGGTCACCAGCGCAACTTTTCCTTGAAGACTACTCATGATTCTGCTCCATGTCAGAAATGTCCTTCGTTCGACACTTCGATGACTGTCGAATTGATGGTCTATCATCTGGATTGGATTCACTTCGATTGTGAAAACCTTTACAATGAGGTTAGCGGCTTGAGCGCGTGGCTTGCGTCAAGGCGCCAAGGCTGACTACGAATGCCTTCCAAACTTCTGTTTGGAGCGTAAGGTAAATGAATTTTCCTTCGCGCTCCACGTGCACCAGGCCGGCCGCTTCGAGTTCTTTTACATGATGCGAGAGCGTGGCCGGAGAGATGGCAAGGGCCTGAAGTGCCGCGGCACAGCCCAATGGACAGGTGGCCGCAGCGATACGTTCCAACAACTTAAGCCGCCTTGGATCGGCCAATGCCTTCAAGATGACAGCCCGGCGCGCGTGCGACAGACGTGGCATTTTGGCTGCGGGCTCCAACTTGGATGCCTTTGTCTTGGCGCGTGGCATTTAGCCCTTCATGAAATACACCGGCTGGATGTTATCCTAACGCAGTTGAAAGTATACGATTTTATGCCTGCGGCCGAAAAGTTGGCAGGCCATCGAGAGGGATTATGGCAGCTTCCGCAGTAGAGATTGCAAAGACGGAATTCAAAGTGGCTGATATTGGTTTGGCCGACTGGGGTCGCAAAGAAATCACCATCGCCGAGTACGAGATGCCGGGACTGGTGTCGATCCGCAATAAATATGCAGCCGGCAAGCCTCTGGCAGGCGTGCGCATCACTGGTTCTTTGCACATGACCATTCAAACGGCTGTGTTGATTGAAACCCTGGTCAGCCTGGGCGCCGATGTTCGCTGGGCAAGCTGTAACATTTTCTCGACGCAGGACCATGCCGCCGCGGCGATTGCAGCTACTGGCGTTCCGGTCTTCGCATGGAAGGGCGAGTCGCTGGAAGAGTATTGGTGGTGCACGCTTCAGGCGCTCAGCCACAAGGGCGGCTTGGGGCCGCAGTTGGTGGTAGACGATGGCGGCGATGTGACCCTGTTGATTCACAAGGGCTATGAGCTGGAAGATGGCGATCCGTGGGTCAATGGCCCCGCGTCGAACCACGAAGAAAAGGTCATCAAAGACTTGCTGAAGAAAGTCTATGCTGAAGACCCGAAGCATTGGCACAAGGTCGCCAAAGAGTGGCGCGGCGTTTCAGAAGAGACCACGACGGGCGTTCATCGGCTTTACAAGATGATGGAGCAGGGCAAACTGTTGGTGCCGGCCATCAACGTCAATGACTCGGTGACCAAATCCAAGTTTGACAACCTCTATGGCTGTCGCGAATCGCTGGCCGACGGAATCAAGAGGGCCACCGATGTGATGGTTGCCGGCAAAGTCGCGGTCATCTGCGGTTACGGCGATGTGGGCAAGGGATCGAGCCACTCGCTGCGCGGCATGGGCGCGCGCGTTATCGTCACCGAGATTGACCCCATCAACGCGCTGCAAGCGGCGATGGAAGGCTTCGAGGTGACCACGATCGAAGAGACGCTGGGACGCGGCGACATTTATGTCACATGCACCGGCAACGTGGACATCATTACTCTCGAACACATGAAGCGGATGAAGGATCAGGCCATCGTGTGTAACATCGGCCACTTCGACAACGAAATTCAAATGGACCGTCTGAACGAAGAGCCTGGCGTCGTGAAGCTCAACATCAAGCCGCAGGTGGATAACTACACCTTCCCAGACGGTCATAGCATTTTCGTACTGGCCGAAGGCCGGCTTGTAAACCTGGGCTGTGCGACGGGACATCCAAGCTTTGTGATGAGCAACAGCTTCGCCAATCAAACTCTGGCGCAGTTGGACCTGTGGGCGAAGAAAGACAGCTACAAGATCGGCGTCTACGTACTGCCCAAGCATTTGGATGAAGAGGTAGCAAGGCTGCATCTGGAGAAGATCGGCGTGAAGCTGACCACGCTCTCTCCGAGGCAAGCGGACTATCTTGGTGTTTCGGTCGATGGACCGTACAAAGCCGAGAATTACCGGTACTAAGCACCTGCGGTGCGGCAGACGGCGCTACGCGCCACTAGGCTCGTGGTTTCCCAGGTCTCAAGAGAAGACCTGGGAAACTTTGACGAATGAGAACTCAATGATTGATAAGGTTCAATCTCGATATCTACGCGTGCAGATGCGTGGTGTTCTATTGAACACGTGGGATCCTATCGGAATCAATGATGAACCAAACGCTCAAAACGAATATGACGGCTATATCGGCGAACTGTACGATCTATTGGTGAGTGGGGCTCCCGACTCTGCCCTTCTTGACTATTTATATTGGGCGGTTTACGAAAACATGGGACTTGATGCATCCAGCAGAGAAGATATGCAGGAAACGGTAGATGCGCTACGGAAGATCGACTTTCCTAAACCTAATCCATGACGATTTTATGTCAGGAATTAGAATCCACAAACTCGACCCAACGATTGACAAGGGTACCGCGCATGACTTCGCCGCTAAGTTTCTCTTTCGAACTCTTTCCCCCGCGCACGCCCGAAGCGTCGGCAAAGCTGCCGTCTGTAATCGGCCAGCTAGCAGCAATGCAGCCGGATTATTTCTCCATCACCTGCGGCGCGGGCGGCTCCAATCAAGGCGGCACCAACGAGACACTCGACGCGGTTCTCAAGCACAGCAGTGTAGAAGCCGCGCCGCACCTGACCTGCGTAGGTTCATCGCGCGTTCAAATCGCCGCACAGCTTGAGCGATATCGGCAAGCGGGCGTGAAGCGCATTGTCGCCTTGCGCGGCGACCTGCCGGCGACCGCCATGAGCGCCGCTGCGCCGGGCGAGTTCCACTTCGCCAATGAATTGGTCAGCTTTATCCGCGAGAGTTGCGGAGATACCTTCAAGATCGATGTAGCCGCCTACCCGGAGATGCATCCGCAAGCGCCCAGCCCCGGCGTGGATTTTGATTACTTCTGCCGCAAGGTGGATGCGGGCGCGGATGGCGCACTCACTCAGCTCTTCTATAACGCCGACGCTTACTTCGACTTCATGGAACGCTGCGCCAAGGCCGGCATCAAGATTCCGGTGTTGCCGGGCATCATGCCTATCTTCGGCTTTGCGAACACAGTTCGCTTCTGCTCGGGCTGCGGCGCTGATCTGCCGCGCTGGGTGCGCCTGCGTCTGGAAGAACTGCAAGACGACAAGCCCGCGCTGCTAGACTTCGGTCTGGAAGTTGTGACTCGACTCTGCGAAACGCTGCTGCACAATGGTGCGCCCGGTCTGCACTTCTACACCGTCAACCAGGCGGAACCTTCCCTGCGTCTATGGAAGAATCTGGCGCTGCCAATACCTGTTTGAATAAAAAACTTTGTATCTCTTCTACGAGACGAAGCCTAAATACATTACAAAAGTCTGAGAATCATTCGCTTAACCATCAAGCGGCGCAGGCGAGCGCCGATAGCGAAGGAGTGAGCACGATCGCTGTGTTCCGCTGGAGGTTCATATGCGCCTACGCACGATTTACTCTCTGCTGGTTCTAGCTGGATTATCAGGATGCGGAAGTCAGATGACAACCACTATTACCCCTGCTGCTGTGACACACACTTATCACGGCACCGCTTCGGTAGGCGACTTTCTGGACATCACCGTGAACTCAACCGCTCTGACCATCGCTTACTCGAATCTTTCTAACGGACAAAGCGGCACGGTTCCTTATACAGTCAATGCAAATGGCAGTTATGCGATCAACGATCCGACCGGCAATTTGCTTTCTGCTTACGAAGTGCCGGGTTACGCGATGATGATTCAGTCGGCCAAATCGGGGCTGAGCCAGAATACGCCAGCACTGATCACTGCGGTCGAGAGCGGGCCGATCACGCTGAGCACCTTCGCAAATAATAGCTACAACTACATGTCGTTCCGTACCTCCTTCGGCGGGCTGGAAATCGGATCAGTGAGCATCGGGTCGACCTCGGGAACGAACACGAACTACTGGCCCTACGGCAACACCAACTCGGCCGAGACGGGTGGCGCCTTCGGCGGCGGCACAATGGACTTCAGCGGGCTGGCAGAGAACGCTTCCGGAACGTATATGTCCGGCTCAGTCGGCGGCGCGGGTGGTGGCACGGACTACATCTTCGGCACAACGGGCGGCTTCTTCATCGTGGATTCGCCGAACGGATCGATCATCGGCCTGCAGAAGGCCGCGACTCCAAACTTTGATCCATCGGTGGCCGGAACCTACAACGGCATTTACTATGAGAAGCTCAACGCCAACAACTCGGGAAGCACAGAGACAGGCACGCCTTCGACGGGTCAGGCAACGGTTGTGATCACCGCTGCGGCAGGCATCACAGTTACCGATTCCAATAACAACACAATCATCAATGCAACACTGACTCCGGTGGCTAGTTCCAGCAATCTATATGGCACCGGCAGCGACGGCAAGCTGACTGATCCCTGCTACGGATTGTTCACCTTCCACACGGTGACCCCTACTTTTGAGCATGATGTCTTTGTCACCTTCGTGGGCAACTCGGTTGTCTTTTCCAAGTACAGCGTCAACCTTCCTTGGAATGAAAACACCGGAACTTACACCTATTGGTACGGCGTGGGGCTCAAGTAGAAGCGGAAACCGCGCGGCCGATGGTTCTCAAGAAGCCGAGTTAACTCGGCTTCTTGAGATGACAGACGCGCCGATAAATGCGCCATGAGAAGCTATGCAGAAGGCGCGTCTGTTCGGCCTTGAGTGCGGCATAGGAACGCTGAACATAGCTATCGAACTCCGGCGGCCAGCCGATTGTCGAGCGGCGCTCGGAGTAGTCGTCATCGGCCCATTTGCAAGAATCCGTTCAATCAGTTGTGACGACAATCATCTTTCCAGTCTTCTCATCTCTTTTGAAGCTCTGGTAGACTCCATTGGCTTCACAGGCGATTGACATAGGAGTTGCGCCGGTTTGAATAAGCCGCACCGAAAGACTTGCATCTTGCGGCAGCATTTCATAATAGAAATCCGTTTCATTGTTCTTCCGCTCAGAAACCGCGTTGCCGCTTGCGCGAAAATGACCTATCCAGCGGTCGTTGGAAGAGATCAAACTGACAAAGGTAGAATCGGCGGGAGATTGAAGCTGAACCTCGCGCACGCCCCCGCCAGGTCTCACATCTAGAACGGCGTCGCCGTCCCCCATGCGCCAAATGAGGATATCCTGCCCAAAAGGTGTGAACGTTACAGTCCTCATGAAACTGGATGCAGCATCAACGGTATTCCCTTCCTTCCCTGGAGCGGGAACCATGTCAGGAGTGTGAGATCCGGGTGTATCGAGCGAACGCAATACCCGTCCGGCGGAGTCCAATACCAATAGTTCAGGCATCGAATTCAAATTGTCGTAACCGAAAACAATGAATTCTCCAGAAGACAATATTGCAAGGCGAGAAAGCGAATAACTCATCGGCAATTGAACCGAATTCTTGTAACTCCCATCGCGATCAAAGACTGCAATGAAGTTGTGATAGTCGCTCCATGGAATTCCCGTCGATGAAGTTTCCAATTTGGGCTGTCCCGGAAGCGACTTAGTCGCCCGAACGAGCAATCCCACAACGGAATCAGACGGAAAGAAACTGATCACGTCGATCTCATGAAGATCGGTAATCGCTCTGATCGAAAAAGTTTGGTACTTCTTTCCATTCACGGATACGATCGTATGTTCCCGTAAATCCTTTGGGTTAAGCATGTCAATAAATAGCGATCCATCGGATGTGCAAAGAGAGGGGAACAAAGTTATCGGAGTCAGATCAAGGTCTGGCTCATCCTTTGCAACCTTGAATTCCAGTATGCGAGTTGGAAGAATACTTTGGTTCTCTTCCAACTCGACCGGCTTCTTTTTATCCTGATCAGAGGATTTGGTCGCGCCAGATATGGGACTCTGTGCCACAAGAGCCGCTCCCAGCGCGAATGCCGCAATCAAGCCAACCACAGATTCACGCGTGCGCATAGCTCGTATATCGAGGCCTTCGCGACTCCACAGGTCGGCGGAATCCTTCGATCTCCTCCACCTCGAATTATCCCTCGCTTTCTCTCGCTCTTCAATATAAAAATGCGGTAAATTTGACCGCCAGGTGAGTGATTAACATCTCACCTTGTCATCCAATCGAAATCGAGATTTCAGCTGTTTTCTCAGCATGCAAAGCTCAAGTGAATGGCCTTTGGCTTGACGTAAGGGCGTGTAACCTATGGCGATCGAATTGAACAGGGCGGTCAGGCAATTCTGACCAGGATATTCCCTTCCTACTGCCGCTTGCGATGACAGACGCGCCGATAAATGCGCCATGAGAAGCTATGCAGAAGGCGTGTCTGTTCGGCCTTGAGTGCGGCATAGGAACGCTGAACATAGCTATCGAACTCCGGCGGCCAGCCGATTGTCGAGCGGCGCTCGGAGTAGTCGTCATCGGCCCATTTCGCCACCACTGCCTTATAGCCGACCACGTGGGTCACAAAGTCCAGCAGACAATGCGGCATCTGCTCCTCGATGACAAGATAAGCTTTCTCGATGATGATTTTTTCACGGACATCGTTGAGAGGCATGAAGATGGTTCTCATCCACAGCACCCACTCTTTCATTTCGCTATCGAGAATGGGAAAGCTCTGCGTCTTGCCCTGTTTGTTGAGCAGCGACCGGTAGGCGATATTACCAGCTTGAGAAGCCACATAGAGCGGGCCATAGAACTCGTTGAGCCGCCGGTTCACTAACTCCAGCTTGTCTTTGCGGCGAGCCAACATTCGGGCGCTCATGGCAGTTGCCAAATAGCCCACAAACGCGAGTATGATCGTGAGCGCTGTCGCGTTTTCGAGAAACTTCTCAACAGTAAACATGAATAAACCTGTAGATTGTTCTGGCAACGAGTATATCGCCTCAGAGCCCACCGTGGTAGCGCCCGAATCCTCGAGCATGGATGAGTGACATCAGCAATATGGCCGCACCGAGAATTAAAGCGTGCTGCGTGTTGAGCAGATTGAAGCTGCCGACACGACAGACGAGCAGGTAAGCCACGGCAAGGTTGAAGAAACCCCAGAGGACATTGACGGTCGAAGAGGACAGGCCTTTTCCCGGCGGTGACGCGAAAGG
>JBEKWJ010000025.1:0-62820 GCA_049513195.1 Occallatibacter sp. | reverse complement strand
CGGCGCTGGAACCGTCGATCATTTTGTCGACGTCTTCGGACGCGGCAAGGCTGATGCCGCTCTCGCGGCCAGCATCTTTCACTTCGGTATTTCGAGCGCCCGTTCGCTTAAAGAAGAGCTGGCCAAGGCCGGTGTCTCGGTGAGGCTTCCATGTTGATTCCTTCCATTGATTTGCTGGGCGGTCAAATTGTTCAGCTTGTGCAGGGCGAAAAGCTGCGCCTTGCCTTCGACGATTTTGAATACTGGATCGAGAAGTTCTCCAAGTTTCCGTTAGTCCAACTGATCGACCTCGACGCCGCGATGCGGCAAGGCGATAACTCAACACTCGTTGCGCAAATTGCCAAGCGGCTACCCGTTCAAGCAGGCGGCGGCATCCATTCCATCGAGCGCGCGCAGCAAGTGCTCGACGCGGGCGCGAAGCGTGTGATCATCGGTTCTGCACTTTTCTCCGCAGAGGGCACGGTCAACACCGAGTTCGCGGCGGCGCTGGCTGCGAGCGTTGGTGCGGAGCGCGTGGTGGCGGGCATCGACACCAAGAACGGACGCATCGCCGTGAAGGGCTGGAAGGCGCAAGTGGCGCTCACACCCGACGAAGCGATTCCGCAACTGGAGGCCCATGCTGCTGCGTTTCTCTATACGCACGTGGACGGCGAAGGACTGATGCAGGGCTTTCCGATCGAGGCAGCCGCGCGGTTGCGCAAACTCACCCAACGGCAGCTCATTGTGGCCGGCGGCATTCGCAGCCAGCAAGAAGTGGACGCGCTGGATGCACTGGGCGCCGATGCTGTGGTTGGCATGGCCGTCTATACGGAGTTGCTCGCGGTTTGACGCGCTGCATTAAAGCCGCAAGTGCCAGAACAACCGAAAGATAGGAATCCGCCTCTCACATTGTTAGCGGTGTTACCAGCCTTTCTTTCCCCGCGTATAATGGGAACGTAAGTTGTCTTATCTCACGCGGAATGAGTGATCCCGCTCGCCGCCACGGATCGTGAATGCCTGAACATATCAAAAAGCAACTTCTCGCTGAGATTGAACTCCTGGAGCACGAGCTACAGCACGAGCTTCCCGCCGAGATCAAGAAGGCCGTGGCCATGGGAGACTTGTCGGAGAACGCCGAGTATCACATGGCCAAGCAGCGTCAGACCTTCGTCGATGCGCGTCTGGGCCAACTCAAACGGCGCATGGCCGAGCTGTCGCTGGTCAATCTGACCAACATTCCCAGAGATAAGGCCGGCTTTGGTTCGACAGTGGTGGTCTTCGATTCAACCAAAGACGAAGAGATTGTCTACCGCCTGGTGACAAGCGAAGAGTCGGATGTGTCAAAGGGACTGATCTCGACCACCTCGCCCATTGGCCGCGGTTTGGTAGGCAAGCGTGTTGGCGACATTGCCACCATCGTCACTCCCAACGGCAAGCGCGAGTTGGAAGTCCTGAAACTGATTACCATCCACGATGAAGCCGCTGCCGCCGCGGCCGAAGCCGGCGCAGATTCGAAAACGGCGCAGACCCCGGAGCATAAGTAGAACCATGGCAATGACCTGGACCAGCGCATTTGGCCGCGCCTGCGGATGGCTTTTAAACCATATCGTGCATGGCCTGGCGCTTACACGCATCTCGCCCAACGCGCTGACCGTGATCGGAGTGGTCATCAATATTGTGGCCGCGTTCCTCTTCGGCCACGCCAATGCCACCAATGCCGATTGGATGTTCTTCTACGCGGGCGTAGTGATTTTCTGTGCCGGCGCATTCGATATGCTGGATGGCCGGGTGGCCCGGCGCAACAACCAGGTTACTGTCTTCGGCTCATTCTTTGACTCGGTGATGGACCGCTACTCGGACGTCATCCTGTTTTTCGGACTACTGGTTTACTATGGGCGGATTAACCGCTTCCGCTACGTCGTGCTGGTGGCCTTCGTGATGGTCACGTCCTTGATGGTCAGCTACACGCGCGCTCGTGCCGAGGCGCTCATCGGGCAATGCAAGGTAGGCTTCATGGAGCGTCCCGAACGGATCGTGCTGGTGATCCTGGGCGCTCTATTCAATCACTGGGGCGTCATGGCCCCGGCGTTGTGGGTGCTGGCGGTGCTCTCCACAATCACAGTCGCTCACCGCATCATCTATACCTACCAGAACACCAAGCATTTAGCGCCTCTGGGCTGACAAAGAACCAGGGCAATCGCATGAAGAGGGACATTCCTCCACAGTTTCACAGTTTCACAGGAAATATGGGGGGTGGGGTCTCGCTTTTGGTGGAGTGCGGACCGGCCGGACCATTGCGGAGGGCCGACCTAAATACAAGGTAGCAGGATGCGGGACTTAATCTGCAAAAAACACTCATGCAATTGCCCTGGACAAAGAACGGAGACTCAGCAGCGATCGGTTCAGTCTTGCCTCAACAGTTCACCATCATCACCGAGCAACCGGGTTTGACGGGCTTCCATTGCACCAGAAACTTGGTCACTTCGGACGACTCCATACGGCGCATGGCTTCAAATTCTCCACCCTTCTGGCTATAAAGCAGCTTGCCGTGTTCGTCGAGAACCGCCAGGGCGGGCACGCCTTTGTGGATAGGAATCTCGTATTTTTCGGCCAAATCCAGATTGGCGTCCATGTTCCCGATGTTTACGTGGACGAGCAGGAAACTTGTTTCGAGAATGGGCCGGTTGGTTGAGTCGTGGAAGTAAAGGTCCAACACCTGGCAGTCGCCGCACCAGTTGCCGCCAAAGTCCAGCAGGATGCGCTGATGAGTGCTGGCAGCGGTCTTGATGGCGGCGGCCAAGTCGGCCTTGGCTTGCGCCGGATCCGGATAGATTTCGCGGCTGGCAGAGCGGGCACTGCCGGAACTGATAGCCAGCACAGTGGCAAGTGCAAAAAACTTGATGATCTTCAAAGGTTACCCTCCACAACTGCTTACAAGTCTGACACAATCCCGCTTGGCGCTGCTAGAAGTCGGTTTTGCGCTGCCACAAATCTGTCGCCGATCTGTGAGACTGGTCCCTGGCGGCTGAAAACACGGCTTTTCGAGCTGCAAATATGCTTATAAGGCTGCATTTTTAAACGAAAATCGCTCATTTTCAGCAGTCCATTTCTCGTACTGAGGTGCGTAATTTGCGTTTTCGCGCACATTGGAGATTCTTTCTGAAACTGAGTTCTGTTCAGTAATGACGCGGGGATTCTTCACTTCTGCGGGTCTTTTTCTTCTGTGGCTGCGTAATAATCTGCACGGTTTCAAAGTATTTTTCAGGTATAGGGGGGGTGGGGGGGGTGCCTTTTGGGGTATCCACTGGATGGTGCTTGGGTGTCATCTCAGTCACTTCGACATGCGCATCCTGATTGAATATACTCCGCATCCAAGATCATTGTGCGCTCGGGGAGGACAATTTTCTGCAATCCCGTGAACCAAGTGCGTTGCCCGGGCTGCCGCGGGAATTTTGGGCATGAGTCACGCAGGGCATAGTTGCCTGTTGGCGCGAAGGCATATACTTTTGGGACTGGATGAGAAACTCGATCAATTTGCGGACGCGATTGGAGTCAATGGCCTTTCCCGACCTGGGGGCGATGATGGAAGGTTATGCGCGGGCGGCGGCGGAAGTGGCCCGAAGCGAATTCAAGCAGAAGCTGGACTTTAGTTCGGAATCGATTGACGGGCTGGACGAGATTCTGGTGCTGGTGGGTGAAAGCCCCGAGCTGGAGTTGGATTTCGAGGTGCGGCTGTGGGGCAGCTACCTGGGCGAAGTGCTGCGCCGGCGCTATGCCGGTGTCTGGGAGATGACGCAGTACCCGGGCGGAGCGATGGCGGTTCCGGCCATTGAGGTGCGCGGCTCGAGGTTGTTTCCGCTGATGAAGGTCTACCGGCGGCTGACGGTGGGCGAAGAGGAAGATCTGCGCGCCTTCTACGCGATGGTCACGGAGAGGCTGGGCAAGCCCGCACAAGTGAATTAACCACCTGCGGTGGGGCAGACGCCGCTTGCGCGGCCAGAGTGCAAGACTGACAAGTGACGCGCTCATCCCATGACTGGTCCTACGCGCGTATCGGGCTTTGTGCGACAATAAATTCTGTGAATGCGCGGCGTAGATGGCGCGTCATTCGGAGGATACAACCATGGGTTTCCTGACTGAACCGTCGCACTGGATTATCTTGCTACTGCTTTTGATCGTGTTCTTTGGCGGTAAGCGACTGCCGGAACTGGGCAAGGGATTAGGCGAGGGATTAAAGGGCTTCAAGGAGGGTCTGAAAGGCATCAACGATTCCCCGGCCGCTGCGCCGACGATGCAGCAGACCGCGGCTCCCGCGCCGCCTGTCGTAGCGACGCCTGTGGCCGCCGCGCCGGTCAATAGTGAGATGAGTTATGTGACTTGCAGCCGCTGCGGAAATCGATTTGAAAATCCGATGGGATTTAAAGTAGCGGATTATGTTTGCCGCGCGTGCCAAGTGCGTTCCTGATTGGATGTGAGCGCCGGCCTGATTGTTCTTGGCACGTTTCGGCTGTTGACTAGCTCACGTTCATCGATTCAACAGAAAAGCCTGTGCGCGAATGCACAGGCTTTTTGTGATTGTGCTCGGTGGTTGTGTTTCAGCCTGTTCAGAATGACAGGTTGTGGCGGCTTGGGACAAAAGCAAAAGCAGGTCCTTCGACTTCGCTCAGGATGACAAGTTTCGATGACAGGTTTCGATGACAAGTTTCGCTTGGGATATTCAGGCTGCGCCTGGGATAACAAGTCGGGGTGGGTACCCGAATTTCAGATTCAGGCACCCGCATTTTCAACCCCGATGAACGCTATTTCGTATCCTGGCCCGAGGTGTAGTAGCCGGTTTTGGCGATGACTTCCAGGCCGGGCATATCGACGCGCACATCGATCTTGCGGAACCTGGTGTCGATGACCGGCTGGTGGCTGTAATAGCCGAGCGTGTACTGGTTGCGCGCCTCTTCGGCAATCTTGGCGTAGCTTCTTTCGATGCCATCCGTGCCGCGTTCGGAGTCGAGCACGCCGCCAGTGGCATGAGTGTAGGCAACCAGGATGTTGTCATTCATTACGTGGGGCAGGTGGAAGCGGCTCAAGTAGCCCTCGCCCCAGCGGGCCGAATCGCCCACCAGCGTTCCGTAGACCGCAGTCTTGTTTGTCTCCAGGTATTTCAGCACCTCTTTGTAGGTGGCCTTGCTGCCGGCTTCTTTGCCGTCACTGATGACATAGATGATGCGGCGGCGACCTTTGGGACGGGTGGAGAGTTGCTTGGCGGCGGCGAGAATGGCGTCGTTGAGGGTGTGAATCTCTTTGGGGATGGTCACAAACGAGCCGTTTCCGGCCGAGCGTCCAGCCTGCACGTTGGGATCGACGCAGCCGCCATTTTTGGTGATGCTACAGGCGGACGATAAGGGGCCATCGCCTGTCGGCACGAGCATCTCTTCGCCGGCTGACTTGGTCATGGAAAGCACGAAGGGAACCCGTGCGCTCTCGGCGCCGGTAAAGCCACCGGTGCGGTCTTGCGCGCCGTTGTTGTAAGAAAAGATGGCCACTTCATCGTAGGGCGTGAGCGCGCCCTGAATGGCGCCCAGGGAGTTGTTCACTTTGGCCATGACGTCGGAGGTCAAGCTCTGGTCGATGACAAAGGCAATGGAAAGCGGGAAAGAATCAATCGTGAAAAAGGCGATTGGCTCGCGCGTGTCATTCTCGTAGATTTTGAAGTCGCGATAGGTGAGGCCGGCGACGAGCTTGCCCTTGGAGTCTTTGACGGTGACCGGGACTTCGACAAAGTTTACGCGCTGGACGATCAGTGCGGAGGTTCTTTCAACGCCTTCGCCGGTTGGGGGCTGCTCGGGAGGCGTGGGCTGGGCGTTGTCAGGAACCTGGTTTTTGGGCGGCTGCTGAGCCGGAGGATTCGAGTAGGAAGTGGGCGTGGAGGGTATGTCGCCGGCACCTACGCCAGGCGTAATGGGGCCGCTCACGTCAGACGACAGCGGCTGCGGCGCTTGAGGTGTAGGGGCGTCGGGAACGGGGGATTGCTGCTGTTGGGCCAGAACCGTCAGACTCAGGCTCGAACTCAGGAGCGCGGTCAGCGCAATTGCCTTGAAACCTAGCTTCACAGGAACTCTCCAGTAAGTAGTAGTCAGTGAATCACTGACAACAATGCTGCAATGGTCAGAGTATCAGACGCGCCAGAGCCGCGCAGGTCTCGTCTGACCGGAAACTCTTCGGGTATGCTCTCTTGTAGAGTTCGAATTTCGTCCAAAAGAGGCCAAAATGAGGATTCGATGGGGAGTTGTCCTATGGTTGCTGCTTGGCCTGCCGTTGATGACCTCGGCGGGATGGGCTCAGCTTGCCCCTTCGACAGACGAGCCGCCGGTCAGCAACGCGCCAGCTGAGCCTGAGCAAGAACCGGTGGCCGCGATCAAGCTACGTGTCAACCTGGTGGATCTCTTCTTTACGGTCAAGGACAAGGCCGGCAACCTGGTTTCTCACTTGACCAAGGACGACTGCACGGTCTCAGAAGACAAGCAGCCGCAGACGCTGAAGAGCTTTGCGGCCGAGACGCAACAGCCGCTGACGCTGGGGATTCTGCTGGACACATCGGGCAGTCAGAGCCGTGTGCTCACGCTGGAGCAGGATGCGGGCAGCCAGTTTTTGGAGCGCGTGCTGAAGCCGAAGGACGAAGCATTTCTGCTTTCGTTTGACGTGGCCGTGAGCCTGCTGCAGGACTCGACTGACAGCCCCAAGCTGCTGGCGCAGGCTATAAGGAAAGCGGAGATCAACACCGCTGGAGGCAATGGAGCGGCGGGTATTCCGGGCGCTGGTGGCGGGACGATTCCGACCATTGGCGCGCCCAAGGGAACCCTGCTTTATGACGCGGTTTATCTGGCCGCCAACAACAAGATGAACCAGGAGACGGGGCGTAAGGCGATCATTCTGTTAACGGATGGCGAGGACGAGGGCAGCCGCACCAAGATCAACGAGGCGATTGCCGCGGCGGAGAAGTCCAATGTCATTGTGTATACGATTCTGATTGCCGACCGGGGCTTCTATGCGCGGGTTGACTACAACGGCTACTCGGCCATGAAGAAATTAACCGAGGAGACTGGCGCACGGCTGATCGACGTGGGCAATAACGGCAAGAAGCTTGAGGCCGCCTTTCAGCAGATCGAGGACGAGTTGCGCACGCAGTACGTGGCCAGCTATACGCCTGGCAATACCCGGCTGGATGGGGGCTTCCGCAGGCTTTCTGTCGAGTGCCGTGGGGATGGCTTGAAGGTGCAGGTTCGCAAGGGTTATTTCGCGGTTGCGCCGGAGAATTAGAGCGGGCCTGCCGTCAAAAGCAAAGCGGGCACCCCGGAGGCTAGGATGCCCGCTCTGCTCCGTGCAAATGATGCTTAGCGCCAGTAATAGGCGCCGCCTACGACGTAGTAGGGGCGGTAGTAGGGATAATAGGGATAGCCGGCGTAATAGGGCGAGCCGTAAGGGTAATAGCCGCGCCGGTAGAGAGCTGGGCCGCCAGGATAAAGCCCCTGCGAGAGACGGGCCGCTTCTTGCGGGCCGACCGGCGTGACCGTCAAGGGGGCCTTCAGGTGGAACTCGACCAGCGCCTCAGAGGGAATCCAGATGCGCGGACCCGGAGTGGCCGCTGAGGCTGCAATGCCTACGCCCGCTCCAGCCGCTGCACCGATGGCAGCGCCTGGACCGCGTCCGGCGATGCCGCCGATCATGGCGCCCAACAGTCCGCCGCCAACCACATTGTTGGCGGTTAGACCACCCTTGCCGGGCCCCTTGACCTTGAATAGATTCGACTCAAGCGGGTAGGTTTGCCCGCCCAGATCGAGCGATGTGAGCTGAAGCGCCAACTCGGGGCTGCCGGCCAGTTCGCCAGCCTTCTTTGCATAAGTCACTACGCCGTGAATGGTTGCGCCACGCGGAATCGCCAGTACTCCGCCGGAGACAACGTCGCGAATCACGGTGAATTGAACCGGCTCGCCTTCCTTGGCTCCTTTGTTGCTGACCGGCTGAGCGGTTCGCAGTTGCAGCAGTGCCCCCGCGGGGATGGTCACAGGGCCTTTGGGCGCCTGGTTTCTTTGGGCCTGTTCGGCCTGCATTTCTGCCCGGACCTCAGCTCGAATTTGAGCCCGCAGTTGGGCATCGGACTGATTGGGCACGGCCAAAGGACCGCCTGGGTTGGACGGAGCCGGCATGGCCATTGAATTATCTGGATTCTGCGGCGCGTTGCCGGCCATCGGCTCGGGGCCAGGAGCGGGGGCCTCGGCCTGCGCATTGCCGACTGTGAGGCTGTTGTTGACTTTGGTTACGCCCGGCACGTGGCTGGCGATGGACTCCGCCAACTGGCGGGAGGCATCGGTCGAGACGCTGCCGGTGAGCGTGACCTCGCCCTGGATGGTGGCGGCGGTGATCAAGTCGTTCTTTAGCTCTGTGGAGGCATCGAGCGCGTGGACTACGTCCATCTCGATCTGGCCGTCGGTGCGGGTCTCGGCTGCCTGGGGCGCGGCTGATGGTGCGGCTTGAGCCAGCGCAACTGCGCCGCACAGAACGGCTAACGCCGTCCACGCCAGAGTCTGAGGGATCACTCTTTTGAGCATTGGCCGATTCATGTTTGGTTTTCTCCTGCTCATAAACTATTGCTCCCGATTCATCCCGATTAGACGAGCAATTTCGGAAGCCGTCAACTATGCAGACACCGCCGGCGGGGAAAAGTTTCGCGGGAAAGCAAAAGGATTGCGCCAGAAGACCAGATCCTCGGAAACATGCTGCCGGTCTGCGAGAAGTATTCCGGCTTATATAAAGACCAAGCCTATAGTGCGGTCTTGGACAGGTTGCCAGTTAGGACAGGCAGTGCGGCTTCAAAGGCCAGGCGAATGCCAGTTTCGAGATCGACCTTGGGTTGCCAGCCGAGCGCGCGCAGGCGGCTGGAATCCATCAGCTTGCGGGGCGTGCCGTCGGGTTTGGAGGCATCGAAGACCAATTTCCCTTGAAAGCCGAGCACGCGGCAAACCGTCTCGGCCAACTCGCGAATGGTGACGTCGCTGCCATAGCCTACATTGATCAGTGGCGGAAATTTATTGCTCAGCAGCGTCGCGAAACTCGAGTCGTCGAGCGTCATCAGGTGAACGCAGCCGTCGGCAAAATCGTTGCTAAAAAGAAATTCGCGCAGCGGAGTTCCCGTGCCCCAGACCACTACCTCGCTGCGCCCCGCGCACTTGGCCTCGTAGACCTTGCGGATCAGAGCCGGAAGGACATGAGAAGTTTCAAGATCATAGTTATCTCCCGGGCCGTAAAGATTAGTGGGCATGGCCGCCAGATAGCGTGTTCCGTATTGCCGATTGTAAGACCAGCACATTTCGATGCCGGCAATTTTGGCCAGCGCATAGGCACGGTTGGTCGCCTCGAGCGGCCCTGTGAGCAGATACTCTTCGCGGATGGGCTGCGGGCAATCGCGGGGATAGATGCAACTCGAGCCGAGAAAGAGCAGGCGCTCGACACCGTTGCGATAAGCGGCGTCAATGACGTTGGTTTGAATTTGAAGATTGTCGCGAATGAAATCCGCCGGATGAGTGTTGTTGGCTTGAATGCCGCCGACTTTGGCTGCAGCCAGAAAGACCTGCTCGGGACGCTCGGCGGCAAAGAATGCATCGACGGCGGCCGGCTGCTTCAGATCCAGTTCGGCGTGGGTGCGAAAGACAAAGTTGCTGAAGCCGTGGCGCTCCAGGCTGCGCACCAGTGCCGAACCAGCTAGTCCACGATGCCCGGCTACGTAGATGCGGCTGTCTTTTTTCATGTACTTTTCCCTCAGTGTCTCCGAATGAACGGAGAGGGCCGATTGAGGTTCATTGTCTCCCACCCTTGCCGCAACAACAAAGACGCGGCAAGGATGGGGCACCCAAAGTTTTATGCGCGTCCGGCGTGTGCTCGTAGCAGCCCAGAACTCAATGCTCGTGGAAGCCCGCCATCGCCTCAAAGCCGCTCTTCTGCACGAGTAGATCACGTTTGGCCAGCCGGAGGTCTTCTGCAACCATCTCGGTCACCAGTTGTTTGAAGGTCGTGCGTGGCGCCCAGCCCAGCTCGCGCTTCGCCTTCGCGGGATTGCCCAGCAGGGTTTTTACCTCGGCAGGACGGAAATAACGAGGATCGACGCGTACGATCACCTCGCCGCGTTCGTCGATGGCATGTTCCTCCACGCCTGTTCCCTCCCAGCGCAGAGTGATGTCCAACTCACTGGCGGCAATCTCAACAAATTCCCGCACGCTATGCTGCTCGCCGGTGGCGATCACGTAATCCCTTGCTGTTTCCTGCTGCATCATCATCCACTGCATCTCGACGTAATCGCGCGCATGGCCCCAGTCTCGCATCGAGTCAAGATTGCCCAAATAGAGGCAATCCTGCATGCCCATTTTGATGTGGGTCAGGGCGCGGGTAATTTTGCGGGTCACAAATGTCTCGCCGCGGATGGGCGATTCGTGATTGAAGAGGATGCCGTTGCAGGCGTAAATCCCATACGATTCGCGATAGTTGACCGTGATCCAGTAGCCATAGACCTTGGCCACGCCATAGGGCGAACGCGGATAGAAGGGCGTGGTCTCAGATTGCGGAGTCTCTCGCACCAGGCCGAACATCTCCGAGGTCGACGCCTGATAGAAGCGGGTTTTGTTGACCAGCCCCAGCAAACGGATCGCTTCCAGAATGCGCAACGTGCCCAGGGCATCGGCGTTGGCCGTGTACTCCGGCTCCTCGAACGAGACCATGACGTGGCTCTGAGCGGCGAGGTTATAAATCTCATCGGGCTGCACCTTCTGGACGATACTGACGAGGCTGGACGCGTCGGTCATGTCGCCATAGTGCAGCACCAGTTGGGGATGCTCAGAATGCGGATCCTGATACAGGTGGTCGATGCGCTGCGTGTTGAAGAGCGATGAGCGGCGCTTGATTCCATGCACCTCATAGCCTTTATTGAGCAGGAACTCCGCTAAATAGGCGCCATCCTGGCCGGTAACGCCTGTAATTAAAGCCTTCGGCATCGCGTTCAATCCTCTCTTTGCCCGTACGCCTCAACCGGGCGCAGAGACCCATGGAGCTACCGCTCCGAGCGAGGCTTCCGTCTGGAGAAGTGGTCCGCTTCTATCTTAAACAAAGCGATCGCATAGGCTGACAGGGATTTCCTCCCGCGTGTCTGCGGCGACCGCAAGCTTCGCTCAGGCTGGCTGAGTGAGGAGTTGCCAAAGGAACCTGACGACGAAGCGAGGGTTCTGTTTCAGGTATCGTTTGGCCAGGCGACGGGGCTCCAATGCGAAGCGATATGCCCATTCAAGCCCGTGCCGGGTCATCCAACGGGGAGCGCGCTGCTTGCTTCCGGCAATGAAGTCGAAAGCTGCGCCGACCGCAAACATCACGGCATTCACTCTGCCCAGATGTTCGACGATCCAGTGCTCCTGCTTTGGACAACCAAGTCCGACAAAGAGTAGGCGCGCGCCAGAGGCCGCGATCCGCTCGACGACTGCCGAGTCTTCCGCAGGCGTAAGCGGGCGAAATGGCGGACTCTCGGTAAAGGCTATCTTGAGCTTCGGGTGCTGCAAACGCACCGCATCGACAAGAGCATCCAGAGTCTCCTGGCTTCCGCCGTAGAAGCCCACAGACACCCTTGCCTCTTCGGCTGCCGCCAGCATGGCTACCGTGGCATCATGGCCGCAAACCTGCTGGGCATCGCTCTCTCCGAGCGCGTGAAGCGCCCACACAATGGGCATTCCGTCGGTGAAGGCCGGGCCTGCGCCGTTGAGCCCCAACCGAAACTCAGGATTGTCGACGGCCTCCATGACAACATGGACGTTGGCAAAAAGGCGCGCGCGAGATTGATGGTCCTGAGCCCAGCGAAGACTCTGTTCAACCACCTCATCGTAGTTGCTGACAGCAACATCGACCCCTAGGATGGGCCGGGAAACGATGGATTTTTGCAACTCGACGGTTAGTGTCAAGGTCGACATCTCCTCAAAAAAATTGGAGCCAAGGCTGGCAAGCCAGCGGAATAAACGTAGCCATGGATCATTGAAATCTCATGGTGCAGCGGCTACGCGTGAACGTGCGAGGCAGACTAAAGGAGAAAAATTTTGTTTGAACTCTAACAATCAGTATGTCACGAAAGAACTCATCGCAGGCCGCGAAAGTGGCTGCCATGTTACCTCCGTTACGTTGTCGAATGATGAACCAAAGGCATGTGCCTGCGGGGAGAGGGAATTCCTCACATTTCGCCGCGGCATGAAGTTCAACAAGAGGCAGTTCGTCGCAATGCGCCTTGGGGCGCGCGGATCAGACTGATTTCACTGAGAATAGTGGTGGCTGCCGAAATGGTACATGGCACCGATGCTGGCGCCCTGGGGGTATCGTGGCGCGTAGGGAACCGGAACGCCTTTCACGATGTCGTGGAACGCCATATCGGGCCATCTCTGCAATTCATACTCGGCTCTTACCCACACTCTCCCAAAAAGCTTGTAATCGACCCCGCCTCCAATGCAGGTAAAGTCGCGGGAGTCGTGATGAGGCACGGGGACCACCAGTTCCTGATCCAGGTTGCCGTATCCGGCAAGGAACTTGGCGTAAGGACGCAGATTCTGGTAGTGGGGCCATGAATAAATCAGGCCGCCCTCGGCCGATTCCTCTTTCAGGCCGGGGTGTTCGGAGGACGAAGCGCCGAAACTGAGGTCTCGAGCCTCAGCCTCTATGCCGAGCCCGCGCAAAATCGACGGCATGTGGGGTAGGCCAACATCAATCCACAGGGTGCCACCGAGTATACGTCCGGGGTTTAAAGCTTCGGGATTGAAGTCGGAAACGCCGGCGCCGACCGAGAGTGGAATTCTTGTCACCGTGGCTGGCGCCACAACCTGGGCAAGAATGGGACGCGCCGCGCAAACAAAAAGAAGTGCTAAAACAAGCCCAAAAAATAGCTTAAAACGCATTCGCGTCTCCTTTAGTTGCAGGGCACTCTCCCCCAAAGCACTCCCCTTCGGTTGAGTGTACATCCGCATGACGAAAATACAAGGCAAGAAATTGCGAAAGCCTTCAATTGTGGCGCGTCCTGTCTCCTGAGTGGGACTTGCAGGCCGCGCAGAATTTAAAAAAGCAACTCGCCTGCCTCGCCGTCGATGGCGGCGAACAGGAGGCGAAGAAATTCGATGCGCGGCGTCGCCAGCCCTTTTGAACTGTTGAGACGAAGTTTGCCGGGCAACAACTCTGCCGCCTGACGCAATACGGGCAGCACCGATGAAAATGTGGGATAACGAGTGTCCCGGCCCACCTTTGCCAAGGCGCGCAGGGCTCCGATGGCACCCAACTGTTCCAGAATATCAGCATCCCGCAGCAGTACCGCCTCAATGTTTGCCGGTTCGTCCTGCGGCTGATGGCTCCGGATCGCCTCGGCCACCGCTTCCAGTTTACCAACCGGAAAACCCCATTCCGGCAGCAACGCGCGCATTCGGGCGATGGTGTAAGGCACATGATCCCAGTCAGCCAGCTTTGCCGGGTCTTGAGGCCGGTGTCCGTAAAAGACTCCCAGATCGTGCATCCACGCAGCGGCGAAGAGAACATCGTCGTCGTACTTCATCCCTTCCGACAGGCGCGCCGCCAGCGCATACACCCTGGGCTGATGTCCGAACTTATCTACCGGCAGAGCTTCGGCCCGGATATAAGCCACCATCCGCTCTCTCCAGTCGGGATCTGTCATTGCTACCCCTTCGGCCAGCGAGGCGTAATGCGCATCAACTCCAACTCGCCCAGATCCTCGACCGCAAACTCTGGCGAAGTCGCAGGAATGGCCACGATGCCTCCCTTGGGCAGTTCGACGGCCTCGAAGTCTGCTCCAGCAAGCTTCGCCGCTCCGGCCACCACAAACAGGTACGCCAACCCCGGGGCCGACTCGTCCTCGCCCGGAAGGCTGGCGCTCGGACGGCTGCCGTCAATCGCGATGCGCTCCACGCGAAAGTATTCGCCATCCATCAGCACGGTGCGGTCGGCCAGAGCTCGGGAGGAAACCTTGCCGGCGCGGGTCTCAAGCTTTGAAGCTTCCAAGGATTTTTTAATATTCAGCTCGCGTCCCCGCCCATAGTCATACATTCGATAGGTCACGTCGCAGTTCTGCTGGGTTTCGAGAATAATCGACCCCGGCCAGATGGAGTGGACCGTTCCCGCATCCACAAAAATCATTTCTCCGGGAGTCAGATCGATCAGGTTCAAGCTGTTTTCGAGCGTATCGGTTTCGATCCCGGTCTTGACTTCATTCAGCGTGACGCCGGGCTTGAGGCCACAAGCTACCTGTGCTCCGGGCTTAGCCGCCAGCACATACCAGCACTCCGTCTTGCCGCGCGGGTCGCCATACTTTTGCGCCATTGCGTCGTCAGGATGAACCTGGACGCTGAGTTTTTCATTGGCAAAGATGACTTTGATCAGTAATGGCGAGGCACTGCCCAGGTCGTCTTCGCTGCTAAGGGGAGCAGCCGAACCCAACAGCGCCTCGGGATTCTCGGCAAAAAGCGACTCCAGCGTTTTGCCATTGTGGATGCCGCTCGAGACCACGCACTGGTCTCCGGTGAGCCAGGCTTCGCCGATGGGTTCGTCTTCGGCGACCCGGTCATACCAGGGATGAAGATCGCGGGAGCCCCACACTCGCTCGGAATACCAAGGCGCGACGCGAAACGGCGCCCAGGCGGAAGTGGTGGACTGCGATGAATTTTCCATGAAATTTGCCCCTTGCTTTTAGGTAAAACAACCAGCTTCCGGACGATCCATGGGCGGATGCCAACCTATGCTATACCGCTTTTCCGGCTGCTATCTCACTCTAGCAGAGCGAGAAGGCAGCGCGGTATCTCCTTGACGATGATTGGGTGCGCACCGGCAGTTGGGCGGCTTGCCGCATCCTCCCTTGAGCGCATAACCTGAGAGTTACAGAACCGCGGAAATCCGCAAAGGAGACAGCGCAAGCGCATGTCGAAGCCAGTTTCCATCTGTGTGATCGGGTCCGGATACGTCGGACTCGTTGCTGCTGTTTGCTTTGCGGAAATCGGACACCAGGTCACCTGCGTGGACAATAACGAAGCCAAGGTGAAGATTCTGCGCGAAGGGGGCGTGCCCATCTTCGAGCGCCACTTGCCTGAGCTTTTGGCCAAGCACAGCGGTCGCGGCGTGAACTTCACCTCCGATCTGGGCACGGCCGTCGAGCAGAGCGAAGCTATCTTCATCGCCGTGGGCACACCACAGAGCGAAACCGGCGCTGCCGATCTCTCGTATGTCGAAGCGGTGGCCTCTCAGATTGCCAGATCCATCAACGGCTACAAAGTGATCGTGGAAAAGAGCACCGTGCCGGTCCGCACCTGCGAGCAGATACGGCGAGTGATGCATCTGAACGGCGTGGCCGCGCAGAGCTTCGACGTGGTTTCGAACCCTGAATTTCTGCGCGAAGGCACCGCCATCGTTCAGTTTCTGCATCCTGACCGCATCGTGGTGGGCGCGAACTCTGAGCGCGCCGCCGAGTTGCTCAAGCGCATCTACGAGCCACTCACCGGCGGCAGTTATTACACCCAGCCGGGCGCGCTGGCAGGCGCATGCACTGCTTCCGCGCCGGCCAAACTCCTGGTCACGTCGGCGCAGAGCGCAGAGATTATCAAGCACGCCTCTAATGCATTTCTGGCTTTGAAAATCTCATTTATCAATTCTGTCTCGAACCTGGCCGAGACGGTAGGCGCGGACATTGAAGAGATTGCCGCAGGTATGGGCATGGATAGTCGCATCGGCCCTGGTTTTCTGCGCGCTGGGCTCGGCTATGGCGGCTCCTGTCTTCCCAAAGATGTTGCGGCCTTCGATTGGGTGGCCGAGCAGCAGGGCGTCGATTTTCAATTGCTCAAAGTCATCCGTAATGTCAACGACGTGCAGCAGGATCACTTCTTCAACAAGGTACGCGCGGCACTTTGGACCCTGCCCGGAAAGCGTCTCGCCGCTTTGGGCCTGGCCTTCAAGGGCGATACCGACGACATTCGCGAGTCACCAGCCATCGACGTGATCAAGAAAATTCTGGATGCCGGCGCGTCGATTACCGCCTATGATCCGGCTGCGATGGATCGTACGCGCGCCGTGCTGCCGCCTTCAGAGAAGCTCCGCTATGCGGGAGATATGTACGAGGCAGCCAAGGACGCCGACGCCGTGCTGATTCTGACTGACTGGAAGGCGTTTGCCGAGATCGACCTTGCACGCCTCAAACAGGCGCTGCGTTTTCCCATCGTGGTTGATGGCCGCAATCTCTATAAGCCGCAGACGATGCTCGATCATGGCTTCACCTACGTGAGCGTGGGCAGGCCGTCAAGCTATCCGGAGCAGGAAGGCAAAGCTCTGAAGCGCGCCGTCTAGGAGACGGCCTGGCAAGCTGCGCATGAAGCTGGATGAAGATGCGGTCCGCGCTTCGTCACATCCGGAAGCAACCACCAATGAATATAATTGCAGCGAATTGGAAATGGCTGAATGCCTTCCGCCTGGGAGATGGCTCTTTCGTCCGACAGGCGCAGCTCGCCATTTCGAAGGAGTGCGCGAATGAAACGGATTGCATGGGCTTTGGTGTTGTTGTTTGCCGCTCCGCACGCATGGGCCGCCAGCAAAATTACCGTCGGTCAACTGGAGGATTTGCTGCATTCCCTTCAACAGTCCAAAAAGACCGATGCGGAAGTGGCTGACAAACTCAAAGATGTCGAACTCACCGAAGAGCTGACCACCAAGCGCACAGACAATTTGGTCAGCGCCCTGCCTGGCAAGCTCTCCATTGAACAGATCTATGTTTTGGAAGCGCGAAGCGCCGTGCTGGCGCCTCCCGCTGTTGACCTGCCCAACTCTGCAGCGCCCGATGCCGCTGCGCAGAAGACCTTGCTCGACAAGGCAGTCAGTTACGTCAACAATCTCTACGTGCAGCAACCCCATTTGACCGCGACCAAAACCACGCTGCGGTTTCAGGACAACACGGAAGCCGTTTCATCCGCTTCGAGCTTTCGCTCTGGCACTTCTGCGGATGAAGTCAGAATGAACGACAACCAGGCGACTCCATTTGTCCATTACATCAATGCAACCGAGGCGCCGGTGGAGATCCAAAATGGCGCGGAGATGGTGTCGAGGGCCAAGGACAGCACCCGATGGGGCGCGAACGCCATGATCGTGTTGAAGGGTCAAGGACCGGTGCTGAGTACCGTTCTGCGCGAGGCGCAGACCGCCGGCAAAATGAATTGGCTGCGCTGGGAGACGGTATCTGGTAGGACTACCGCTGTCTTTGCCTACTCGGTCGATCAAAACACGAGCCGTTACGCAGTGAAGTATTGTTGCTTTCCAGATATCGACCGTTATGGTGAAACGAAAGATGGATTAAACTGGATGTCCTACATGCAGGCATCTACGAACTGGAAGGACTTTACAGCCACCGTGCCCTATCACGGCGAGATCTTTGTCGACCAGCGCACGGGGATCGTCTTGAGGCTGATTACCGAGGCCGAATTCAAAGCCTCCGATCTAGTCCACCTGGAAAATCAGCGCATCGATTATGGCCCTGTGACTGTTGGAGGCAAACCGATGGTCTTGCCGATCAAAGCCGTCATTAATACCGAAGTATCCGCCAACGGCGACGCTACGGCTGGCAGGTTCGTCACTCGCCGCACTCTATTCAGCGTCTCGTACAAGGATTATCAGTTAGCCGGTGCTGCCCACTAGCGCGGTTGTTGGCCCATAGTGACTCTCTGTGGCAAGATTTTTTCCTGCGCAAGCCGCCGCTTTGCTACTCTTTCTTTATCATGAAGCGCAAGCCCTTCCTGCTCTTTGCTGTCCTTGTCGTTTTCGCCGCCAGTCTGCCCGTTGCCGCGCAGATGTTTGTGCCCAAGACGATCCAGTTCAAAGGCGTTCCGGAGTACTCTGACCAAGAGTTACTGAGCGCTGCTGGGCTGAAAAAGGGCGAGGCTGTTGCCTATTCCGATGTGAACGGCGACATGCAAAAGCTGTTGGACACAGGTCTGTTTGCATCGTGTCGCTATGTTTACAACGGCGTGGACCTGATCTTTACGCTGGCTCCTTCGCCTGCACTCTATCTCGTGCGCCTGGAAAATCTGCCGCTCGCGCCGGGCAAGGAGTTGGATGCAGCGCTGCATAATCGTCTGCCGCTCTACCACGGCAAGGTGCCGTTCGATGGCGGATTGACCGAACAAGTCCGCCAGGCACTGGAAGAGATGCTTGCGGCCAAGGGCATCAAAGCCACCGTCGTGGCTCTTCCTCGCACCGACCCCAAGCTGAACGAAGTTACCGCCATGGGTTATAGCATCACCACGCCGCCCGTTCGGGTCGGTGAGATTCACCTGGATGGCGCGTCGGCTCCGCTTGACCCTAATGCCATGGAGATTCTCTCCAAACTGACCGGCAAAGATTACGACCTGGAGGGCAGCCCCAGCCAGATTGAGACCTACCTGGGCAATTATTACCACGACAAAGGCTACCTGGAAGCCGCCATTCATGCCACCGCGCAGACGACGCCGGTGATTGCGCCCGAGGCCATTCACATTCCATTTCAGGTCTCCGTCGCACCAGGCGCGTTGTACAAACTCAAAGGAATCCAACTTGCGCCGGACATACCGATTACGCAGGCGGAGTTCGACCATCAATCTCGGATTGATCCTGGCGACACTGCCACCAGCCAAGATCTGATCGAAGACTGGCAGTTCATTGAGCAGCGGTATCACAACAAAGGCTATATGAGGGCTGTCGTTCGTCCGACCCCCAGCTTCGATCGCGCGCAAGCGACCGTCAGCTTTACCGTCACGGCTGAGCCTGGACCGGTTTACACGATGGGAAAGCTGACGATTGAAAACACCGCGGACGACCTGCGCGCCGCAATGCTGGCTGCCTGGAAGATGCCCGCAGGCGCGGTCTTCAACCAGGCCGCGGCGATCGGGTTCTACGCCACGCATGACGTCAATCCAGCACTTGAGAGAACCATTGCCTCGAACAAATTTATATTCAGCACGCGCTTGAACGACGAAACCCACACGGTCGATGTGGCGTTACGGCTGGAAAAGAAGCACTAGCCTTGCGGCACTCAGGGCAAGAGCGAAGTCGCGCCCTGAAGCGTTTTAAAACCTGCAGATGTCCCTTGAGAATCCCGCAAGTAACAAAATGTTCGGATTGCACACTATTCACATATGCGGTGTGAATGACGCCAGGATCGGCTTTTGAAGAATCCCCGTCGAAGGAGACCCTGCCAGCATGAATGGAACTGTTCAGCAACTTGCCATTGACCTGATCTTCGCCTTGCTGTTCTTTGGTTTCGCAACCGGAGGCGGCGGCGCATTGGTCTTGCTGTTCGACAGAATGGGAGGAACTTGGGCGCAAGTCGTCGCGCCATCCGCCCATAAGCTCGCCTCTCTTGAGGGACTACGGGGAATTCTGGCTTTCTCGGTTGTTGCGCATCATGCCTATTGCTGGTATTTCTTCCTGCAGACGGGCTTTTGGGGCACCGGGCGCAGCATCGTCTTTGAGCGGCTGGCTGGCTTCGGCGTCCATCAGTTCTTCTTCATCAGCGGGTTTCTCTTCTGGCGCAAGCTGATGAAGCGAGGCTCAATTCCGCTTTGGGGTTTCTATTTGTCCCGCTTCATTCGCATCGGCCCCGCATATTATGTCTGCATCGGAGCCGCGATTTTTACGGGATTGTTCTTTTCTGGTTTCCACTTGCAGGTAACCGTCGGCGCTCTGTTCGGTTCCCTCATGGCGTGGGTGCTGTTTTCGTTGCCCGGACGACTCGACGTCAATCATGCGGACATCCTGGGCATCACCTGCGGAGTGACGTGGACCCTCGCCTGGGAATGGTTGTTCTACCTTTCCCTTCCTTTCCTCGGCTGGTTTTCGCGCAAGTCCAAACGCCTGGTGTACTATGCATTGACTTTTGGCTTTTTGTCATTGCTGGGGCGGATTCTCAGTTCAAAGATCGTACATGAAGAATATCTGCAATCTGTGAGTGCGCATTTGACTGATTTCGCCTGGTATATGTTGATCGGCTTTGGAGGCGGAATTCTCATCGCCACCTTTGAAGAGAGGATTCGGCTTTGGTTGCGATTCCTTTTGCCCTGGCAAAATTGGGCCTTGCTGGGCCTTTACCTCGTCCACCTGACGATGCCGGGAAACCAAATTATTGTTGCGGTTCCTTTGCTGGTTGGTTTCGCACTGGTGGTGCTGGGAGCTGATCTGTTCGGCTTGCTGACTTGCCGGGCGGTTCGCTTGCTAGGTCTGATCAGCTATTCGCTCTATCTGGTGCATGGCATCGTTTACTTTCTGGCGATGAAGCTGCGAGGGGGTCCGTACCCGGTGAGTCTTCTCCCTTACATCGCTGAAACCACCGCTTGCCTGGTTGTGATTCTGCTGTTTGCGACCACGATTCATGTGGCAATTGAGCGGCCCACGATGAAGCTGTCGGAGAAGATCGCCCGCCGGGCTTCGTTGCCGCCCATCGATCCCGTGCAAGCGGCTTCTGCGCGGGAGGCGGCCAGTTGGAACCCGGAGCAAGCAGGGCAGGGAAGCAACTCAGGAATGGCTATGCACACATCGTCGATGTAGCGCTGCGGTTGGATAAAAGGCTCCGAGCCGTTCTATCCTCGTTTCATGCCCCACTCACTCATCTTCGACCACATGTTTCAGTTGCCGCTTCCGATTTTGGAGAAGCTGCTCCGCCCGGTGATTGTCTACCTGGTCCTGGTGCTGCTGCTGCGCCTCTTCGGCAAACGCGAACTGGCCCAGCTCAATCCCTTCGACCTGGTAGTGCTGCTGTCGCTTTCAAACACCGTGCAGAACGCCATCATTGGTGACGATAACTCGGTGACCGGCGGCATCATCGGCGCCTTCAGCCTGCTGGCCATCAACTGGCTGGTGGTCAGGGTGCTCTTCCGATCCAGCAAGCTCACCCGAGCACTCGAAGGCAGGTCTGCTGTGCTGGTCACCAACGGCCAGGTCGACCAAAAAGCACTGGCGCGCGAGTCGCTCACCCGCGAGGAACTGATCGACGTGATCCACAAACAGGGATTTGAGGACTTTCATCAGGTCCGGCGCTGCCAACTCGAGCCGAACGGCACTTTTTACGTGGAAGCCTTCGACCCATCAGCCGCCGACAAGCGCCATACCGAGTTGCTGGCCCGATTCGACGCGCTCAGCCGCGAAGTGGCCGCGCTGCGCCTACAGACTGCGAGTGAGTGAATTATTTGGGACTGATGTCGGTCTGAATGCTCTTCAATGGCATCTTTTGCCGCTGGAAGGACGATTCTTCCGCTTTCTCCTAAAACAACCCTTTCGTCGTCGCGAACAACATTTGCGAACCGGCTATGCATTCTGTGCACCGATTAGAACTTCTTGCACAGATATTAAACTCGGTGCATAATATGGACATGAGAACCAGGGCGAACATCAACCTCGACAACGACGCATATAGCGCCGCAACCGTGTTTGCTGCCGCAAGGGGTATCGCGTTGGGCGCGGCAATCAGTGAAATGATTCGCCGCGCCGAGCAAGCTCCAGAGCTGCCCCTCAGCGCATCGCCTAAACTCAAGAAGGATCGGCACGGCATGTTGATTGTGAAAGCCGCCGGCCCGGTCATCACATCTGAAATGGTGAGGGAAGAGTCTGAGGACGATCTTGACTAAGGCTTTTTACCTGGTCGATGTCAATCTGCTGATCGCCCGTCTCTTTGAGGGCCACGAGCATCACGATCTTGCCACGGAATGGTTTCATACTCGGGGCCTGCAATGGGCGCTCTGCCCGTGGGTGGAGGCTGGATTTCTGCGTTTTGCCACACGGCCCGGCAGGCTCAGCATGAGCGAGGCCACGGGGCTGCTGGAGCAGATGTCGCTTCATCCGGGCTACCACTTCCACACCTGCGCAGCCAATTGGCGTACGTTGACCAAGCCTTTTTTCCGGCGTCTGCACGGTCATAAGCAAGTCACAGATGCATACCTGCTCGGCATGGCGATTGCAGACGATCTGATCCTCGCCACCTTCGACAAACGCATCGGTCATCTAGCCGGAGAGCACGTCAAACAGGTTTTGATTTTGGGGGCCTAATTTCTGACCGCCGATTTTCCGTAACTGCATTTTTCAGAATGGCTGCGGCATCTCAAAATCAAGATGTGGGCTACTCAGCTTTTGTGGACGGACCTAGATCACCGAGTTTCATAGTTGGGGACCTGAGTCACCTGCCCATGAACGGCTAGGTCAGCGAACTCTAGCCGTTCATGGGCATTGTGGCATAAATCTAAACGCGGTTAGAGTAGTACGACCAACTAAACAAGCTGTTCGCTAACCCGCCCATATCGTCAAGCTCAATTTTGCCAAGCTGTTGTCCGAGCGGCACTTCCAGATCTATGCATGCTTCGATGGCAATTTCGTCAAGCAAAACAAAGTTCTGGAAAGTCCCTTTTACGTTGAATCGACGCTCTAGCAAGTCGAAGCCATCTGCTTCGACCGCATACGCCCGCATCATGCGTTCCTGCCACCCGAAAGGAATCAAGGAAGCCTTTTTCTTTAAGGATTCGATATGCAACCGAACCGTATCAAGCGTTCCCGACCGGAATCCGAACACTATGTAGGCCATACCAAAATATTATACTAGCCTTCAAAATCCCATAAACGGCGGGTGGCGCACCCTTGATTAACCACAAATGATTGGGTGCCCCATCCTTCGATTTTTTCTATCGAAGGGTGGGCTGGAAAAACAATCAATCAGGCTCAGTCTCTCGTTCTTGCGCCGAAGGCGCAGTTGGCCCCACCGCAGGTGGCTACTCCCACTCGATGGTTCCTGGCGGCTTCGAGGTGATGTCATAGACGACGCGGTTGATGCCACGGACTTCGTTGACGATGCGGCTGCTGATGCGTTTGAGCACTTCGTAGGGTAGAGGTGTCCAGTCAGCAGTCATGCCGTCTTCTGAATGCACGGCTCGCACGGCGGCAGTGTAGGCATACGTCCGCTGGTCGCCCATGACGCCGACACTCATCACCGGCAGCAGCACGGCAAAGCTCTGCCAGATTGAGTTGTAAAGGCCTGCGGCCTTGATCTCCGCGACCACAATCTCGTCAGCCTCCTGAAGCAGCGCCACGCGCTCCGGCGTCACTTCGCCCAGAATGCGCACGGCGAGGCCCGGCCCTGGAAACGGCTGGCGACCCAGAATGTCGTCCGGCATCTGCAGATCGCGGCCGATGCGCCGGACTTCATCTTTGAATAGGTCGCGCAATGGCTCGATCAGCTTGAGCTTCATCCCTAACGGCAGACCGCCCACGTTGTGGTGGCTCTTGATGGTCTGGCTGGGACCTTTCACGCTGCTGGACTCGATCACGTCCGGATAGAGAGTGCCCTGCACCAGCCAGTCTAATTTTTTGCCTTCGGAACCGCCCGACTCCTTGGCGATGCGCGTGGCCTCGTCGTCGAATACGGCGATAAACTCCGCGCCGATTCTCTTCCTCTTTGTCTCCGGGTCGGTGATGCCGGCCAGCTTCGCGAGGAAGCGCTCGCTCGCGTCCACGGCGACGATCTTCAGGCCCAGCTTGTCACGCAAATTCTTCTGCACGTTGACGAATTCGTTCTTCCGCAGCACGCCGTTGTTGACGAAGATGCAGGTGAGTTGGCTGCCGATGGCCCGATGCACCAGCACTGCCGCTACCGACGAATCCACGCCGCCTGAAAGCCCACAGATAACGTGCCCCTTGCCCACTTTCTCGCGGATCGATGCAACCGTGGACTCGATAAAGTGCGCCGGGGTCCAATCGCCCGTGGCATTGCAGATATTGAAGACAAAGTTCTTGATGAGTTGCGGACCGAGCGGCGTGTGATGCACTTCGGGATGGAATTGCACGGCCCAGATGCGGCGGGCTTCACTCTCGAACCCGGCGAGAGCATTAGCCGTGACGGCCGTGCGATGGAAGCCGGCGGGTAGTTGTGCGGCCTCGTCGCCGTGGCTCATCCAGACCTGAAGTGTTGCAGGCAGTCCGGCAAACAACTTCGATGCGCCGTCCTCGATCGTGACTTCGGCGTGGCCATACTCACGGCGGGGCGCGCCGAGCACTTTGCCGCCCAGGTGATGCACGATGAAATGCAGCCCATAGCAGATGCCCAGCACCGGCACGCCCAACTCGAGTAGCTTGGGGTCGGCGGCGGGCGCGTCCGCGTCATAGACCGACGACGGCCCACCGGAGAGGATGAGGCCGAGCGGTTTGAGCGCCTTGATCTCAGCGAGCGGCGCGGTGCAGGGCAGCACGACAGAGAAGACATTCTGTTCGCGAATGCGCCGCGCGATCAACTGCGTGTATTGCGAACCGAAATCGAGGATGACGATTGTTTGGGTGTCCACGCTTTTAGTGTGGCAGGGCTGAGGGTGCGATGTAAAGACGGCAACTTAACAAACCTAAAATGAGCTATGATCAAGTTGAGTTCGAGGAGAATGGGCATGGCTCACACAAAAACAAGTTCGAAGTTGGAAGGACCCTTGACGCGAAAGTTGCGGGAAACTGTAGCTACACACAGGGCGGTTTCGACGAAATCCGGCATGATTGACACGAAGGGTGCGGTGCAGGCGGCCATTGCAAATGTGAAGGAGTACTTTTCCGGGGCCAAGGAGGTTTTGCTTGAAGAGGTCGAACTGAAGCAAGGCCATTATGAGAACGACCCGTCTGAAGGCCGGACATACAAAAAGGATCCGTTGTGGAGAGTGGTCATTTCCTTCAGATTGGGAGAACCTGGGACATTGTCAGAGGTTATGGGCGGAGATCCCCGTCTTTTCAGGGAAGTTTATATTGACCCCAGCAGCGGTCTCCTGCGTTCCATGAGGACTTGGGGGCGATGAGTACATATGAAGAAATCTTGGTTGATAAATATAGATCGAAGGGTATCCTGATCGATGCAAATCTGGCGCTGCTTTATTTGGTGGGAAGTTTCAATTTGCGGCTGGTCGGCGATGGAAAATTCAATAAACTATCGAACTACGACTTAGAAGATTTCCGTATGCTGCTCAGGCTCAAAAACAAATTCAAGAAGGCCGTCACCACGCCTCACGTACTTACAGAAGTAAGCAATCTCATCAATGACCTTCCCGAACAGACCAAGGCCGGATGCCTGAAGAAGTTTCATGGAACTTTTGTCGAAATTGATGAGATCTCTGTACCTAGCATGGAAGCCGCCCAGCGGCCAGAATTTCATTTTCTTGGCTTGACCGACAGTGCTCTCGCACTCGTCTCAGACCAATATCTGATTGTTACCGACGATGCGCGGCTCGTCAAAAAGATGAATGAATCAGGGCTTGTGGCGCTCAACTTCAATCACCTGCGAAGACATCTCTTATCTGCATAAATTCAAGATGAGTCCTTTATTCCCTACTCATACTGATACTTTGCCTGGAGAATTTCGATGGGATCGGTCAGGACAGCCTTCACCAGTTCTTACGCAGTTTTTTCTTACGGCAGCTTCTGCGCCTCGGCTTCCGGGTTCCAGTGGTCAGCGCCAGCCAAAAAGACCGCGGGCTGGAACTGCTTCGCCTGTCGAGCGTCTAGCTGATGAGACCATGGGACGCGGGCGGAGGCATTCGCGCCTGGCCCTGAGCTCTTGTACTCGGCATAGTAAGCCTGCGGCGTTCCAGGAGTTTTGTTCCATGAATTCCATCCCTGGGCGGTCACGTCGGAGCAGAGTTCCGTATCGATATAAATGACGCGGGAATACGGGCGCCACGGACGGCCAAGACTGGTGACGCCTTTCATGGAATTCGATGTCACCTCATGGTCGATGCTGCTTGTGACCTTGCTATGGATGATGACGTAGCCGGTCGTTTGATCGGGCGAAGTGCGCGATTGCGCGGTCAGAAATCCCGGGCCGTTGGCGTGAATCTCGGAGTGGTCGAAGACCGCCGTGGCATTGCCGAAGATAAAGTCCGTGCCGCCCTCAATGTAGGAATCGAAATAATACTGACGTCCGTAATCGGCGAAGAGCGTGTCTTGATGGCCGAGAAAACGACAGTGTTTGAAGATAGCGCGATCCGCGCGCACGGCCACTGCGACGGCCTGGCCCGTATTGCCGGCGGCATTTTCAAAAGTGATGTTGTCGGCTTGAAAGCCTGCGCCGTTGACCTCGACCGTTTCCGTGAAGAAGGTTCCGCCGGCTTGCTTGGCATTCAGGCTATTGGTGATCACCACATCGTCGGGCGATTTTCCCATGCCGAGCAACGTGATGTTGGTGTGGTTCTGCGTAATGATCACGCGTTCGTGATAAGTGCCGGGGGCGATTTCAATATAGACGCGCCCCGCTTTTCCGTGAGGTGTTTTGCCGGCGAATGGATGATGGTCCATGGCCATCTGAATCGTGGGGAACTCACTTGTGCCTTCGATGCCGGTCTTCACATCCGGCGACACGCGCACATGCACATCTTGCGCGCTGCTTATCGTAGTCAGGATCAGGATGGCGAGGATGAATCGGATCTGCATGAACCCTTCTTTTTTTGACGGCATCTGCCGGAGAACATTGGCTATCATACGCCCGCGCCCGGTGCTACTCATAGTGATAGCGCGCCTGCACATACTCGACTCTATCCGCGATCACGCGATAGACAAGGCGATGCTCCTGAGTGATGCGGCGGCTCCAGCAGCCGGCCAGTTCGTGCTTGAGCGGCTCCGGCTTGCCGATGCCCGCGAATGGATCGGCGAGGATCGCGGCCATCAAGTCAACGACACGGAGTGCAACTTTACGGTCCGTCTCGATCCAGTACCGCAAATCGTCGCGAAAGTTGCTTGAAATCACCCCCAAGCGCTTCGCCGGCTTGTTGATGGCTTTAATCAACTTGCCTTTTCCAAGCCAACCGTACGCCGAATTTCTTCCAGGGTCACCACTTCTCCGCCACCTTGCTCCAGTTCGCGCAAAGACTCAATCAACCTCTGTGCATTCTTCGGCGAGCGCAGCAGGTGCGCGGTCTCCATCAGACTCGCGAGCTCATCGGCGGGGACGATGGCCACGTCGCGCGCGCCACGGCGGCGGACGATCAGAACCTCGCGGTCGTCGACGACACGGTTCAGGCAACTAGCCAGATTGTCGCGCAGCGCGGTGTAGGTGGTCTCTGTAGCCATGCGGGTTACCCCTCCGAGATCAAACGTACAGCTTTTCTGTACGTTTTGTCAAACCAAATCCACCATCCCTGATAAACTGATTCGACAAGCATTCGCTCTGGAACACTGCGGAGCAAAATCCGGAACCAAAAAGCAGGGGAGTGGCATGGACATCAGGTTTGCGCGCAGGATGAGCGCTGTGCGCCCTTCCACCATTCGCGAAATTCTCAAGGTGACAGAGCAGGCGGACATTATTTCGTTTGCCGGGGGACTGCCCGCGCCGGAGTTGTTTCCCGTCGCCGAGGTCTCGGCCGCCTGCGAGCGCGTACTGCGTGAAGGCGGCCCGGGAGCGCTGCAATATGGCCCCAGCGAGGGCTTCGCTCCGCTGCGCGAGACCTTCGCCGCCGAATCCCGCAAGCGCGGCATCGATTGCTCTGCCGAAGACATTCTCATTACCACCGGTTCGCAGCAACCGCTCGACCTGGCCGGCAAAATCTTTCTAGACGCGGGCGATTGTGTTCTCACCGAGAGTCCGACGTATATGGCGGCGCTTCAGGCTTTTCAGAGTTACGAAGTGCGCTTTGCCGCTGTGCCCACCGATCATGAAGGACTGATTCCGGAGGCTCTGCCGGAACTGATTGAACGCGAACGGCCCAAGTTTCTTTATACGATTCCCAATTTTCAAAACCCTACGGGAGTGACTCTCACCGCCGAACGCCGATGTACGCTCTACTCCATCGCCGCTCGTTACGGGCTGATTGTGGTGGAGGACGATCCCTACGGCGCTCTGCGTTACGCAGGAACATCCATTTCTCCCATCAAGTCTCTGGATACCGAAGGAATTGTCATCTACCACAGCACCATCTCAAAGACCATCGCGCCTGGTCTGCGGATTGGGTGGGTGGTTGCAACTCAAGAAATTCGCCGTAAATTGACAATTGCCAAGCAGGCGGCCGACTTGCACACGTCGAGTCTGGACCAGCGCATTGTGCACCGTTACCTTACGGACTGCAACAGCGACGCCCACGTCGAGCGCATCCGGCAGTCGTATGGGGAGCGCTTCTCAATCATGAATGCGGCCCTGCGCGAGAACATGCCTCCGGAGTTCACGTGGACGCATCCGGAGGGAGGCATGTTTCTCTGGGTTACGTGTCCTGAGGGTATGGATACCGGTGCGTTGATGATCGAGGCGCTCAAGCGCAAGGTTCTCTTTGTTCCTGGCCGGGACTTCTTCCCCGACGCCAGCGGTCAGCGATTCATGCGCCTGAACTTTTCCAATGCTTCGCCGGAACAGATTCGGAAGGGCATCGGGCGCCTAGCGGAGCTTTGCCATACGGCCGTCGCGCAAGTAGTCGATTGATCAATATTGCTCACAGGGATTCCTGGCCCACCCATAATGTCCCTGTTTCCTTATATCTGGTAATGCGATAAAGAGAATGAGAACTGCTCGGCAAGCCGGCGCGCAGAGGTTCCCGCAGGTCTGCTGGCCGGCAGAAAGGGAAAGCCACATAAATATACCTCAAACGATTTATTAGAGCGGAAAAAGTGATTGACAAGAAAAAATGGTTCTTGACAATCGCTGTCAACGTCACGTAGCGTAGTTCCGATTCTGCAATCTCACATTTGGCGGTTGCGAAACCCGACCAAAGCCTGAATCGATCTGGCATAAGGGCACGTCGTTCAATGCTGGGCGATATGGGTCGTCCACTTCTCCGAAGCGCAATGGGGAACATGCGCATCGGAAGCACTTTCTCAAACAATGAGCCATTTAATGGAGGGGTAGCGATGCGAGCACTTTTTAACAATTTTGACAATTCATCCCGGTCGCGCGCGGCGGGCGTCTGGGGCGTCTTGTTCTTTGTCTTGGTCTTTTGCCTTTGCGCAACAGTCGCGAGCGCGCAAACGGTACCGCCAATCGTCATGAGCCAGCTCACATGGCTGAACACCCTTCAGACGGGCGGGGCGATCAGTAGCGGAGACCCCGCCGGCGCCAGTTTTGTCGTCAATCAGAACGGTGACATCATTCTGGGCAACACCAAGGCGCTTTGGCTGTTCAATGGGCAGACCGGCGCAGCGACCAACCTGGGGACGGTAAGCAACGTTCAAGCAGTCGCCGTGGATAGCAAAAATAATCTCTACGTTGCCAATCTGTATAACCCCCCCATAGTGAAGGTTCCGTTTGTCAATGGAGCTTATGTTGCCTACAACAGTGCACCCGCCGGCAACTGCACGGGTAACGATGCGGTTGCGTGTAAAGTCCCTGGCCTGACGGTCAGTGCAAACGGATATTGGTTTGGCGTTGCCTCGATGGCCTTCGATGCGTCGGGCGATTTTTTCTTCGCCACGATCAACCAAAACACGGCCCCGAACAGCATCTGGGAGTGCAGCGCGGCGTGCATGACCGGTACAGGCAGCGTCGTTCAGATTTATCAAGAGCCGACAACCGTACCGACGCCTACGGCCACATCGGGAACCGGGCAACTCATCCTCGGTGGCCTGGCCATCGACCCCTGGGGCAACATCTTCTTTACCGACTCTTCGATTTACATCACCGCCACCTACGGAATTGAGAGTTTTTCCTCCTATGTCAAGGAGATACCGACCAGCGGTGGAGCGGGCTACGGCGGGTTGACGACAGGCTACGCCGCAGTGCCCACTACCCTCTACACTGAGACCATTGCGGCCCCGGCGGCCTATGACGATGAGTTGGACGGCGTAGCCATCGACTCGAACGGAACCGTCTACGTTGCCGACCAATATAACGGCATCTTCGCTTTTCCCAATAGCGGGTCAGCCATCCCCATGACGAGCGGGCAGCCGACCTATATGTATGTGGTTTCGCCCCAGGGCGGAAAGACATTGGCCATTGACGGCAAAGGCAATCTATACGTAGCAAGCTACAGTACGGAATCGGGATCAGGCACTGACTCTCTGGCCCGTATCTCGGTTGGCAATATCACCGGTCCCGCCGAAGTGGTGGGCGTCCAGGGTTCGATGACCAACATCTCGGCCGCGGTAAACGACGGCGCTGCTACTCCGGTTCTCACTTTCGTTGCGTCCAGCGGTGGACAGGCGATCCCCAGCAGCAATATCTCGGCGACGCCGGGCACGGTCGCTTCGCTTTTTAATGGGAAGGTTTTCCCCGTTACACTCCTTTACAAGCTCGGTAACGTTGGATTGCAATCCGCAGTGCTGACCGCGACGGACACAGCCACCAGCGACACAGGAGCGGCGAGCATTTACGCGGTGGGCAACGGTCCTATGGTTACGCTCGACCCCGGGACCAAGACCTCCTACACGACCGGGTTCGTATATCCATCTTGGGTTTCGGTAGATTCGCATGGCGATCTGGCCGTACCGGATGGCGGTGGTGGCGATGTACTTGTACTCCCCAGCGGAAGTTCGACGTGGACCTCGATTGCTGGATTTGTGAACCCGCAATCCACGGCCTTCGACGCGAATGCCAACCTTTATGTGGCAGACGCCACAAGCAATATTATTTACAAGATTCCCAATACCAATACGACCGGCGGCTTCACGGCGGGCGCAACCACAACTCTGCTGGCCGCCACGGCGAAATTCGGCGGCACCGCGTTAAACGAGCCGCAAGGACTGATGGTCGGGCCGGACGGAGTGTTATATATCTCCGACTTGAGCAACAACCGGGTAGTGACCTATAACCTCAACTCCGGTGTTACAGCCGTCCGAGTATCCACGGGGCTGTCCAACCCGGTGGGTATGGCCGTGGATGCGTCAGGCAATCTGTATGTTGCCAATGAAAATCCTGCTGTCGCCAGCGTAGTAAAGTACTCCGGCGGTGGCGTTACTACAACATTGTCGGCGATTCCTGGCGTTGCAACCCCTTGGGGAATTGCGGTTGACGCATCCGGTAGTGTGCTGGTGGCTGATAACGCCAACGGGAAGATCGTACGGATTCCCAACGAGGCAGGCGTACTGAATGTCGCCGATGCCATCGCGATTGAAGCCAATCCAATTTCTGCATCGGGAGTTGCGATTGATGGCGCCGGCGACATTTATGTCACGGACACCCAGCAGCAGGCGGTCTATGCGATCCAGCGCACCTCGGCGTCGCTCACTTTCCCAACAGTGACCGACGGGAACACCAGCGCGGCCGAGATTCTCTATGTCGAGGCTGCGGGCAATATGCCCATCACCGCTGGCAACCCGTTTGCAACTGGGCTGACCGGTCCGTTTACCGAGGCAGTTGGAGCACCAACCCCCTGCACAGACGGCGGTTCCGGTCCGGTTGGGTATTCTTGCGAGTTGTCGGTAACCTTTGCCCCCACTGGAGCCGAATCAGGCGCTCAAACCGGCTCATTCACCTTGAACTCGAATTCGCTGACGGCGCCAACGGCCCCGGTGACGCTCCACGGTACTGCCCAGCCTGCTCTTACGGCGCAGACCATCACCTTCACAGCGCCCGTTATCACTAGCTATACCTTCCCCGTCGCGGCGCCGATCACGGTGTCTGCTACCTCCACTTCCACTCTCGCAGTCACGTTGACTCTCGACGCCAGCTCTACCGGCACAGGCACTTTCATCGGCGGTGTGCTTACGGTTACGGGCGCAGGAACCTTCGTGATTGATGCCAACCAGGCGGGCAATGCCACGTACGCGCCAGCGACTGAGGTGAAGTTGACCATCACTGTCGGTTTGGCGGCGCAGACCATCAGCTTCACGGCGCCTGCCATCACAACTTACACGTACCCGGTTGCGGCGCCGATCACGGTTGCAGCTACGGCCACCTCCACTCTCCCAGTCACATTGGCTCTCGACGCCAGTTCCACCGGCGCAGGCACATTCGTTGGCGGTGTGCTGACAGTTACAGGCGCGGGCACCTTTGTCATCGATGCCAACCAGGCGGGCAATGGCAGCTATGCGCCAGCGCCTCAGGTGAAGTTGACAATCACCGTCAACAAGGCAACGCAGACCAGCAGCTTCACAGCGCCCACAACCACCACATACACATACCCGGTTGCGGCGCCGATCACGGTGATGGCTACTTCCACTTCCACCCTCACAACCGCATTGACTCTTGATGCAAGTTCTACCGGCGCAGGCACCTTCGTCGGCGGTGTGCTGACAGTGACGGGTGCGGGCACCTTTGTCATCGATGCCAACCAAGCGGGCAACGCCAACTATTCCGCAGCGCCTCAGGTGCAGCTGACCATCACCGTCAACAAGGGAACGCAGACCATCAGCTTCACGGCGCCCACAACCACGACCTACGCATTCCCGGTTGCGGCGCCGATCACGGTGACGGCTACTTCCACTTCCACCCTCACAACCGCATTGACTCTTGATGCAAGTTCTACCGGCGCAGGCACCTTCATCGGCGGTGTGCTGACGGTTACGGGCACAGGCACCTTCGTCATCGATGCCAACCAGGTGGGCAACGCCAACTATTCCGCAGCGCCTCAGGTGCAGTTGACCATCACCGTCAACAAGGGAACGCAGACCATCACCATCACCGGCGGTCTAACTCAATCCATTCCCTACAGCGCTACGCCGATCACGTTGAGCGCGGCAAGCTCTGGCGCATCGGGCAACCCCGTGACCTTCACGGTATTCACCGGCATGGGACTTACCAGCGGCACCAATGGCGCGACGCTGACCATGCAGGGTGTTGGCCCAATCGTCATCAACGCACAGCAGGCGGCCAATGCTAATTACAACGCCGGGTTTACCCAATTCACCATCAACGTCACCGCACTCGGCACGGTTATCACGCCGGTCATCACCCCGGCCAGCACCACGCTGTACCTCGGCGAGGCCAACATCACACTCGCCTCAACCTCTGGGGCGAACCTCTATTACACCCTTGTCAGCGGCGCAGTGGGGACAACGCCCTCAGCGAGTTCTACTTTGTACACCGCGGCAGGCATTCCGGTGCCGACGACGATAGGAACCTACACCCTTGAAGCCATCGGCATTGAAACTGGTTACACCACCAGTGGGATCGCCACAGTCACCTTCACCGTCAGCGCAATTCCGCCGAGCTTCACGATGACGGCCGGTCCGTCAGCGTTGGCTATCACCGCCCCAGGAGTTGGGTCAACCACGATAACAGTCACGCCCGTGGGTGGATTCGCCTCTACGATCACCTTCGCTTGCATAGGGTTGCCCAATGGCGCCCAGTGCGCTTTCAATCCGGCTTCGCTGACACTCAACGGTACAACCGCGTCGACTACAGTGGTTGGAGTTGCCGTTCCTACCATGACGGTCGCTCTTCACCGCGACTCTAAACCGCTCTTCCCATTGGCAACGCTCGCCGTCGCACTCTGCCTGTTCGGCATCAGAAAACGCCGCAATCTGCAAATGCTGCTTCTGTTGGCGGTGAGCGTCGTCGGACTCGGCCTGGTCACCGGCTGCAGCCATAAGATGTTCAATTCCGAACCCCCACCCAGCACAACGACGGTCACAGTGGTAGCCACGTCAACATCGCCGGCGCTGCAAGAGACCACCACGTTCACGCTGGTGACTCAATAGCAGCGCAGCAGTGCGCATCAAAAACCAGGCGCAATCATTGGGGCCTCTCCACACTTGGAGAGGCCCCAATGCGTTTCGCGTTGAATGGCTCATTCAAACACGCTTTCTAACTCCGTCTTTCGCATGCATTCATGCGTTGACCTTTCCCGATCTGCGAGCGTCCAACTTGCGGGTTGCAGCCGGAATTGGACCCGACCGCCCGCGCAGTGACGTTCGCGGCCGGTCAGCGGGCTGGGCAATCTGGGAAAAAAGCCCTGTTTTGCCCCATCCTTGGCTAAAACTAGGCACAACCCACCCTTGGCTTTTACAATGCAACAGGGACCCATCCCAACCCAGCTATGCTGTGGAACTAGCAAACTTGGCGGCGCACGCCTGACCAGGATGAAGGAATCGCATGAAGTTTACGAAATTCGGCAAGGCCCTTCTGATGAGCGCCATCTCTGTTGGCGTTGTCCTCAGCGTTTCGTCTTGCGTTCAGAGTTATACAGTCGGCTATTTGTACGTGACAGGTACCGTGACGTCCGAGTCCAACGGCAACGGCATCATCTCCGCCTTCGCTATCGA
Organism: Occallatibacter sp.; assembly: GCA_049513195.1. Lineage (GTDB taxonomy): Bacteria > Acidobacteriota > Terriglobia > Terriglobales > Acidobacteriaceae > Telmatobacter. The sequence continues at coordinate 28,641 of JBEKWJ010000025.1, read as the reverse complement.
TCACAATACGGGTAGATTGGGCCCCCTGCCCGGATTTCCCATTGCTTCCGGCGGCGCTAATCCGGTCCGAGCCATCCTGCTGAACGGCGGTCGTTTTCTCTACGTGCTGAACCGGGGCGTGAACAAAGAAGGTAACGGCGATTGCACCACGACCGACCCGTGCCTGGGCGCCAATATCACCCAGTTCACAGTCGGCGCGAACGGCATCCTCACGGCACAGCAGACCTTCACGACCCAGGGCTTCAACCCCTTCCGCATGATTGGCGACACCTCGGGCAACTTCATTATGGTGCTGGAGCACGATTCGCCCGACAACTATCTCCCGGGTGGTACCGCCGCCACGGCAAATGGCTGCGCACAAGCGCTGTCTGGTCCCCTGACGTGCGGCGACATTTCTGTTTTTCAGGTCAGCCCAACCACCGGACGCCTGAGCCCGATCCTGAATAATGCCGTAACGGTCAACACGGCAGCCGCAGGCACGCAGAACCTGAAATACTTCCCGGTTCCCGCCAATCCGGTTGACTTTATCCTGGGCGGCTCCGATGTGATTACCATGAGCGGCACGCCCGCCACGGCAGCCGTTTCATGCGCTTCAGGGGCGACTTCCTGTTATCCGTATACCGGTGGCACAACATACTTCCCCTACAGCTACAACGGGTCCAACGGACAGATGGGGGTCATCCTGAGCACCCCGCAACAACTGCAAAACATCACGCAGGGAACGGCCATTGTAAGCGCCGGCAACATCTACGTGCTGGACAACGAACCCATCTCGGTCGATGGGGTGGTTGCTTCCCAGAGCCAGATTGCGGCTTTCAGCGCCGTCAACGGCACGCTGAGCCCGATTTTAGCCGGTCAAATTCCCGATGACGCCCACCAGTCCAACCCCATCTTTATGGTCCTCGAGAACAAAAGCAAGTGGTTCTTCGTGGCCAACCAGGGGAACCCCGCCGACCAGACGGACCCGTTGAGCGGCATCGCCGGCTATGTGATCAATACTCCGTTTGCGCCCGCCGAAATCGCCGGCCCGCCTATTGGTTTCGGTACGGGGGGCGGCCCGCAGTGTCTGGTCGAGGACCCCTCGAATCAGTTCTTCTATACGGCCAACTCCTATGACTCAAGCGTAACCGGGCAGGAGATCAACAACCAGTCGGGCAACCTCACGCCGCTTTCTCAATCGTCGAAAGCGCCTGACCTGTATGTGCTGACCGGACCGCCGACATGGTGTCTTGTGGATGGGCGCACCAACTAAACCGCCGCTCGATGCAGCAACGCCTGGGGTGGTGGCCTAGCCCCATTCCAGGCAATGATTGATCCGCGGTTTTCAAGAACGCAGCCGAATTCCAGGGAACGAAGCTTGCTTTGAATGTCCTGAAATTCGATTCCAAACCTGATTTTTTGCGCGCCAAAGCTTCCGGCTCGCTGACGAAAGATGCGCATGAAGTTGAACAAAACGAGTCAACTGCTGCTGGTTTCCGCGGCCAGTCTCCTGATCGCTGGAGTCCTGACAGCCTGCGGAACAAACACCGTGAACTACGTCTATGTAACCAGTGCCCTGGCAGCGGGAAACAACAACTACGGCGAGATCGACGTCCTGGAGATTAACAGGGTCTCCGGCTTCATGCGTCCCATCCCCTCTTCGCCCTTTCCCTCGGGCGGACGCAACCCCGTGGCCGAAGCCGTCTCCACCGACTACTCAAACCTCTATGTGGTGAATCACGACGACAATACCATTGTTCAGTTCCTGATCGGCCCCGATGGCAAACTTTATCCGCAGAATACGGTGAATACTCCCGGACTCTACCCGCTCGCCGTTGGCGTGGATGCGGCGAACCTGTTTGTCGTGGATACCTACCAGCCGCTTCTGGATTGTTCCCCCGCGAACCCTTGTTCGGGGTCCGTGGCAGTATTCCCCATCCAGGCCGCCTCTGGTACCGGCTCCACGGCAGTTCCCTATGGCCCGTTGGGAATACCGATCTCCAACGGAACCCTGAGCTACTGGCCGCTGACCCTGCTCAGCTACACCGCCTCCGGCAATAGTTCAAACTGCCTGACGAGCGCATCCACCGACCTGATTACACCGACGGCGATCAATGTTTTGGCCTCAGGCGCGGATATTTACGTCACCGCCTACGACACCACTGCGAAACCGAACGCCGGCTACATCTTCGGCTTCAAGGTTGGCACAGGGGGCGGGCTCACACCGCTGAATTGCGGCGTGCCTTTTGCCGCCGGAGTTCATCCCTCGGCGATTGCCAGTGCCACGATCACCAACCCTGGCAGCGTTACGACCACCACGGTTTATGTGACAGATCACACCAATGGCAACGTGCTTGGCTACACGGTGAATACCGCAGCCACCAGCGCCGGATTCCTCACATCGATGGCCGGCAGCCCCTTCCCCACAGGCAATCAACCCTCCGCCGTCGCCGTCGATCCCACTTACCCGTTTGCCTACGTCGCCAATTCGCTGGATGGCACAGTGAGCGGCTACTCGATCGGAAGCGGTGGAGCGCTCACCAACATCGGAACCTTTACCGCGGGCGTTCAGCCGGTAGCCATCGGCATCGACCCCGCGACCAGCCACTTTGTTTTCACCGCCAACTTCCTTGGCAATGGAGCCACTGGCACTGTCTCCGACTTTGAGATGAGCACTACCAGCGGAACGCTCATCAATACGCAGCACTCGCCTTACACTTCCAATGCCCTGCCGACTGCCGTGGCGGCTGTTCCGCACGGCGGCTCGCAGCCGTAATCAGGAATACGGCCCGCCGCCGTGTACTCTAGCTTTACCCCGTACCGGGCTTTTACAATCGATGCGGGGCAACTTAACCAGTTTTTTCCGGGCACGCACTCATCAGCCCACGACGAAGGAAGCGCATGAAGTTCAGCAAATTGAGCCAGCTTTTTCTGGTCTCTTCCATCGGCCTTCTAGTGGCCACAATTTTCTCTGCCTGCTCGCTCAACACAGTTGATTTTGTTTACGTAGCCAGTTCCGCAGGCTCGGGAACCTCGGGCGACGGACAGATCGACATTTTTGCGACCGACGGCGTCTCCGGCGCATTGCGCACAGCAGCAGCACCTATCTCGTCCGGCGGAGTGAACCCGGTTGCCATGGCCGTCGACGCCGCCTATTCAAATCTCTATGTCGCCAATGCAGGAAGCAACTCCATCGTCCACTTCGATATTGGCGTCAATAGTGGATTGACGCTTGAGAAAGACACCGCCGCTCCAAGCACCACCCCCGTCGCCATCGCAGTCAATACTGCCGACACCTACCTCTATGTGCTTTCAGGAACTACCTCGGCGAGGTTGACGGTCTATCCGCTCGCCTCGGGCGTAATCGGAACTCCCCTCGTCAATGCCACCACCAGCAACAGCTACTGGCCTATCGTGGTCCCGGGCCACACCGGCGACGTAATGATTCCCACCGGCGTCACCGTTCTGGCCAACAGTTCGGCCGTCTACGTCACGGCCTGGGATCAATCGGCTTACAATCCTGGCTGCACTCCATACCCAGCCTGCATCACCAGCACGGCCAACCCTGGATGGGTCTTCGGCTTCACCGTCGGCGCCAATGGCGCTCTCACCCCAGTTGCGGGTAGTCCATTCGAAGCCGGCGTCCAGGCCAGCGCCATCGCCTCCGACCCCACCAACCGCTTCGTCTATGTCACCGACTTCGCCTCCAACGGACTGATCGCTTACACAATTCAGGACGGCAGTACCCTGGCTTTTCTGCACAACGGTCCCTTTAACACCGGCAAAGAGCCCTCCGCAATCGTCATCGATCCGCGCGGCAGGTTCATTTACGTGACCAATTACCTCGATTCCACGGTTTCGGCTTACGCGATTGACTTGCCTACCGGCACTCCTACCACCGTGGTGAACACCACCGGCAGCCTCAGCAACGCGACTCTGGCCCAGCCGGTTGCCGTGGTCGTAGACCCGGCGCTGGGAAGTTTTGTCTACACAGCCAACAACTTTGACAGCTCCGTCTCCGGTTTTCATTTGAATACGACGTCCGGTGCGCTATCTCCCACTCAATCCACACCGTATCCAACGGGCGCCAAGCCCACCGCGCTGGTCGCCATTCCTCACGGCAACCATGCCACGCAGGTCGTAGGATCAACCACCCCCTAATTGCACCAACAGCCCACAGCAAGAAGCCCAGCCATCAAGGCTGGGCTTCTTGTTGGGCGGAATAGACGGTCACGCACTCATCCACTTGCGCAGTTGCTTTTGCGCCGGCTTCTCGATCAGGTGCAGCGCCAACAGCGCCAACCCAATCAGCGCTGCATAGCTGATCCAGGGATCGAAGCGGCTGAGGTTAAGCAGGTCGAGCACATGCGAGTCGTGAATCAGGTGCCACAAAGAATAGTGAAGCAGGTAAAGGCAGTAGCTGGCCTCGCCCACAAAGACCAGCGGACGAACTCCCAGCACAGTCGCCAGCCGATTCTCCCCCGCCAGCCCAAGAACGATGCAGGCGAAGAGCGGCATCAACAGGCCATCGTGCATGATGGCGTAGGGCACCAGCGGTCCCAGCATCAGCAGGCCATAGATGCCGGCAAAGCCGCCCAACCCCAGCCAAAGGCGCAATCTGCCCGCGCGCGGAATGATTTCGTCCAACTCGGCCAGCATCACGCCAAAGATAAAACTGGCCAGGTGCGCATAAGGAGTGTATTTGAGCGCCCACAGCCAGGGTCCGTAACTCCAGCGATCCGGATGCGCAATCCCGTCCGGATTGAAGATCATGTAAAGCGCGCCTGGGACCATCCCCAGCACCCATATCCCCGCCATCTTCCAAAGATGCGGCGCAACTCGCTCCGGCCGTTTCCAGCGCGCCAGCCAGGGAAAGATCATGTAGTAGAAGGCCTCTGCCGACATCGTCCAGGCAGGCGTGTTCAGGAACGTGGCAATGGCCGGAATCCAGCCCTGCAACAGCAGCGGCGTAAGCACGATGCCCGCCCAGAACATGCCGTGGGTATGACTTCCGTATTCCTGGGCCAGCGTTCCCAGGCTCAACAGCAGGCTCAGCAGATAGATGGGATAAATGCGCGTGAACCGCGCCTTCCAAAAGCGCTTCCGGTCCAGCTCTCCAGCCCGCGCGCGCTCGTTGTAGTTATAGCCAAGCACGAAGCCCGAGAGCAGAATGAAATAGCTCACCGACACATAGCCGGCGTTGACCACTGGTGCGAGCCAGCCAAACCACTGAGGATTGGAAAAATGAAATAGAACGATATTGATGGCCGCAAAGCAGCGCAATCCCGTCAATGCTTTCAGCCGTGCTGGTTTGCGCGTCTCCACTGCTTAGCTTCCAGCCTCTAGCTTCTAGCTGCGAGTCCTGTCTTTCGCGGGCTGCGATTTCGGTTGAACCAAACTGTTTGACGATTCTGCATCGAGCTGACAGCTAAAAGCTGATGGCTGTTTACGCCGTCACCAGCGATCCGACCTTTTCGCCCATCACCACCCGCCGAATATTCCCCGGCTGGTTCATATTGAAAATAATCATGGGCAAGTTGTTATCCTTGCAAAGGCTCACGGCGGTCAGGTCCATCACTTTCAGCCCCTGACGCAGAATCTCCATGTAAGTGATCTCGTCATACTTGACCGCGTCCTTCACCAGCACCGGATCAGCGCTGAAAACACCTTCCACCTTCGTGCCCTTCAGCAGCACATCGGCTTTGATTTCCATCGCGCGCAGACTGGCCGCCGTGTCGGTCGAAAAAAATGGATTCCCGATACCCGCGGCGAAGATCACCACGCGGCCCTTCTCGAGATGGCGCACTGCCCGGCGGCGAATGTACGGCTCCGCCACCTGGTTCATGAAGACGGCGCTCATCACGCGGCAGGGAACGCCGCGCTGCTCCAGTGAGTCCTGCATGGCGATGGCGTTGATGATGGTCGAAAGCATGCCCATATTGTCGGCGGCCACGCGGTCCATCTCTTTGGCCTGCTCGGCCACGCCGCGAAAGAAGTTTCCTCCGCCCACCACCACGCCAATCTCCACGCCCAGCGCGTGAACATCGACGATCTCGCCAGTAATCTCAGCGACTTTGCCGGCGTCCAGGCCAAAGCCACGCGGCCCGGCCAGCACCTCACCCGATAGCTTGAGAACAATCCGTTTATACATGCTTTTTCGAGTATCGCATACCGGCTGGCCGCCCCATCTCATCCGCGCAATTGCTCGGAGCGTCGCCCGGACAAGAGGCATCAAAATTAAAGTTCTGATGCCTCTGCCCGTCTTCAGTGCTAGAAGTTGCTCGATACCGCGTCATTCGCCGCAGTGCTTGTGCCGGAAGTGACATATGCATAGTCATGCCAGCCGGTGGTCGAGGGATTTGCCCCTGTGCTCGATATCTCCATGCGCAATGCATCGTACTCAACACCCTGAACATTTCCGCTCACGGTGAAAGTCAATACGTTGCCGCTGCCGTTGGCTACCAGGTCAGAGGTCGGCCATTCAAACACCACCCACTGGTAGTAGCCCGACAGGCCGCTGCGCACTGAGCAATCGCTCTTGTTGATGGCGTCCCAGGTTAGCGCGTGCCCATTCAGCGAAACCGTCAGGTTCGCTTCAACGCAAGCCAGCCCAACCGACAGATCCACGTGACTGCCCTGCGCCACTTGCGCCGCCGTCGTCGCAAAGTTCACCTTCCACGGTGGAACCGTCGTGGTTACTCCGTTCGTGCCGCTTTCACCGGAGAGCGTCGATACATAGCTGGGAATCTGGTGCTCATAATCATCGGTCGTGTCGTTGCTGGAGTCATACAGACCGGGATCGAATTCCTCCCATTGCGTATAGTTCCAGTCGTTCAGATTGTTAGTCGCCGGGGTCGAGCCCACGGCCGTTGCGTAGTAATTGACCGCACCTTTGTTAGCGGCAAAATCGCTCCAGTAATTCCAGTTTCCCCAAAACTCCCGGTCATCGCATCCCGAGCAGGAGCCCGCATTACCCGATGTGTTCTTGCCATGCAGAAACTCATGCGAAGAGCGATCAGGCGTGCCGATGGTCCAAATAGCCGCCGCGCCGCTCGGGCTGAAGTTCTCCGGCTTGAAGACAAGACTGGGACTGGTCGTGCCGCCCGCCGTTACCACGATGCCGTCGTCGCGCAACTCACCCCAATCGCCCAATACATATGCGGTCAGCCGATAGGTTCCCGGCACAACATTGGTGAGGCTCGCATTGCCGCTGGAGTTATTACTCACCCAATACTGGTTCCCCAGCGTCGTGTACTGAATATTTGTCTTCTGGTCGCCCAGCACCACCCATGCAGTGTTTGACGAGCCTGAGCCGCCGCCGCTGATCGTCGGCGATACGGTTCCGCGAGTGCTGCCATTCGGCACATAGCCGCTTGCGGTCAGTTCGCCGTCTTCCGCGAACAGAGCCAGGGCGCTGGGAATCGTATTCACCGCGTTCGAATACATGGTGGACGCCGATTCTCCCGCAGAGAACTGAAAGCCCAGCGGACCAAAGAGGCGCGTGGTGTTGACGCCTTGCGGCGGCGTGTACCCGGCTTCGTTGTCCAGATGATTGGAGTTCAGCTCACCCATCAAAATGTTTCCGGTAAAGATCAGGTCCTGCTTGGTCGGACCGCCCTCAAAAGTCTCGTGACTCGGTATGATCGCGCACGCGCCAAAGCTGCTGCCATAAAGGCAATGCGCCTGATGAAGATACTCATAGGATGAGTAATCGTACTTGGTATAAAACTCCCGGCCCCATCCCGACGATGGAAGCGTAAATCCATGCAGATCGACAGCGGCATTCTGAACCGCGCGCCCCGCATCGGTCGAGTTGATATCCGCTTCGGCTGGAAGCGTCAAGGCCGTCCCGCCCAGATTGTTCAACCCGGAGTTATACGAGTAAGTGTTAGTGAAGTAAGTCTGACTGATGCGATATACATACTGCACCTGGCCGAAGTTACCGGTAACTGCCGACGACGAATGAGTCACCACATAATATGAATACAATGTGGGATCGTTCGGCTGAAGAATGAAATGCTCCGTCACCGTGAACGGCTCCGTGGAGGTGGCAGCCCAGCTGATCCACCAATCAAGATAGTGGCCGCTATCCAAGTGAAAACTTGCCGTCGGAGTTACACCGCTGTTGCCGATTCCCGACGACATATCCGTGCCGTCATTGTCCATATACAGGCCCTTTGGATGGCCGTTCGAGCCGTACGTTTGCGTGGTATCGACCAGGTTGTTGCTCGGATTGCTAGCCAGGTACATGCTCCAGACATCGCCTGCTGTCGGATCCCAATCCATCGTAATCAGACCATTGGAAATCTTCCAGTCGGTTGAGTTGGTTTCGGTGAGGGTGAGTTGCGCGTGAGAGAGTTGCAGCGCGCTGCCGAACAACAGGGCAGCAAGGAGGGGGAGGGTGTACCTGGTTCGCATGGAACCTCCATGGATTAAAACGAAGCTGTCTGGGAGCCGTTCAGTTTTTGGGAGCCATCATTCAGTTCTATGGAGCAAAAGTGATCTGAATATTTTTCGATACGGAAAAGTTTTCAAACACGGCAGATACTAGGCCTACCCATTTTGAGTTGTCAAGATAAATCATCCGAAACTGCGCCCACCCCACTCTCAGGGCTATGCGCTCGCGGTTCGGCAAGCAGGTTACCGACGACTGTTCGCTGAGCAGTACGAAACAGCCCCGCAAGCCCCCGGGTGTTAGCATCAAATCTGACAGATGCAGACTAAAAAGCTGAAAATCATTCCTTTAGGCGGCCTCGGCGAGTTCGGTATGAACTGCCTCGCGCTCCGCTGGGAAGACGATATTATCGTGATCGACGCCGGGCTGATGTTCCCGGAATCGGAGTTGCTGGGTGTAGATATCGTGGTTCCAGATATCACCTACCTTATTGAAAACAAATCACACGTCCGAGCCATCATCCTCACCCACGGCCACATGGATCACATCGGTGGCCTGCCCTGGATCTTGAGCGAAATCAAGGTCCCCGTCTATGGCACCGAGTTCACTCTGGCCTACGTCGAGGGCAATCTTGAAGAGCACCAGCTACTCGACGAAACCGAACTGGTCGAAATCACGCCCAAGGAAAAGTTCACCATCGGCCCTTTCACTATCGAGCCGATCCACGTCACCCACTCGCTGGTCGACGCTGTTTCCCTGGCCATTGAAACCCCTGTCGGCATCGTCATCCATACCGGCGACTTCAAAATCGACCTCTCTCCACTCGATGGCAAGCTCTTTGACCTGCATACCTTTGCCGAGTACGGCAAGCGCGGCGTTCTCGCCCTCCTGCAAGATTCGACCAACGTCGAGCGCTCCGGCTACACGCCCTCGGAATCGGCCGTCATTCCCCGCCTCGATGAAATCTTTTCGCGCACCAAAAAGAAGCTTTTCTTCAGTTGCTTCTCTTCCTCCATTTATCGCATTCGCATCGCTCTCGATCTCGCCCGCCAGCATGGCCGCAAAGTAGCCCTCATCGGCCGCTCCATGATGGAGAGCACAGAGATCGCACAAGACCTCGGCTACATCGACGTTCCCAACGGGCTCATCATCAACCCCGGCCAGTTGCGCGACTACGCTCCAGAGCAGTTGATGCTGCTCATCAGCGGAACGCAAGGCGAGCCCATGAGCGCCCTCAGTCGCGCCGCCGTCGATAACCACAAGCACGCCCACATCGAGCCCGGCGATACCGTCGTCCTAAGTTCCCGCATCATTCCCGGCAATGAAAAAAGCATCTTCCGCGTCATCGACCACCTTTATCACCGCGAAGCCAATGTGATCTATGACAACGGCTCCAACGGACTGATTCATGTCAGCGGCCACGGCTCTCAAGAAGAGATGCGCCTGCTGATCAACCTCGTCCGCCCCAAGTTCTTCATCCCTGTCCACGGCAACTACGGCAACCTGCGCCGCCACGCTCAGTTAGCCATGGATACCGGCGCCGTCGAGCACGCCATGGTCATTGAAGACGGCGACGTACTCGAACTCGATCAGAACGACGCACGCAAAAAAGACAAAGTCACCACCGGACGCATCCTCATCGACTCCGGCTCATCGATCGATGTGGTAGAAGACCTCGTCCTTCGCGACCGCCGCATCCTCTCTGAAGACGGTGTGGTGCTGGTGGTGCTGGCCATCAACAAGCGTACCGGCAAAGTGGAGCAGCAGCCCGAGGTAGTCATGCGCGGCTTTGGCGGCGCGGACATCACCGATCAGGCCCGTGAAGTAATCCTCAAAACGCTGGACGGCCTCAACACCGAGCAGAAAGCCGACTACGGCATGGTCAAGGAAAAAGTTCGCGCCGAATTGAAGCGCCTCATCCAGAAAACCACCGGCCGCAGGCCCATGATTATGCCCGTGATCCTGGAATTATGAACCCAGTGAGCTGAATGATGGATGTGGTTTTGCCAAGGCCTTGCGATATTGCGCCAAACCTAAGTTGATGGCTTTCACAAGATCCTCTTTTTTGCAGGGCTTCTTCAGATAGCGAAAAATATGTCCCTCGTTCAAAGCGACGACCGCGGCATCGAGATCTCTATAACCAGTGAGCAGCATCGTAACGGTGTTCGGCGCCAGTTGGTGCACACGCGCAAGAAAGCGGGCGCCGTTAACGCCAGGCATTCGCATATCTGAAACCACAATTGCGTATGGACCGAATAGCTCGATCGCGGCTAAGCCCTGAGTGGCGTCCAGAGCCTTGCTGATGGTGAACTCCCCATGCAGCAGCCGTTCAATGCCATCCAGAACGTTCTGCTCATCATCGACAAAGAGAATCTGCTCAGCCACAGTTCTTCCTTCCGGCCGGACCATTTCTCGGAGGGCCGTCTAGAAATATCTATCGGCAGATTTTCTCTAGAAATGAGTACCAGTTTCATAGCGCGGACCTAAATGCACATAGGAATATACCCTGCGTCAGGATTTGGCCTGGCAGCCTCCGCCCTTTTCTGTACAATCCCTCCATGCCAGCTTCACTCGTCACCCTCGCCGAAATCCGCGCCGCAGCCGCCCGCATCGCACCCATCGCCCTGAAAACTCCGCTGGTCGAAGCCGCCTTTCCCCGCATCTCCGGCCACGGAACCAACAGGCAAATCTGGCTCAAAGCCGAAAACCTCCAGCCCATCGGCGCATTCAAAATCCGCGGCGCGGCCAACAAAATCCTCCAGCTAACTCCCGAAGAAATCTCTCGCGGCGTCATCACTTATTCCAGCGGCAATCACGCGCAAGGCGTAGCCTACGCAGCTCGCGAAGTCGGTGCTAAAGCGGTGATCGTAATGCCCTCGAACGCGCCCGCCATCAAGCGCGCAGCCACGCTTGCCCTCGGTGCTCAAGTCGTTGATGTCGGTCTCGCTTCCAGCCAGCGCCTCGCCGTAGCCGAGCAGTTAGTTCGCGAGCACGGCTACTTCGTCATCCCGCCCTATGACGACGACCAGATTATCGCTGGCCAGGCCACCTGCGGCCTTGAAATCATTGAAGCCCTCCCGGATGCGGATCTCGTTCTCGCGCCAGTCTCCGGCGGCGGGCTTCTCAGTGGAGTAGCCGCAGCCGTCAAGCAACTAAAACCCGACGCAAAAGTCTTCGGCGTTGAACCCGAGTTGGCTGGCGACGCCTCGGAGAGTTTTCGCGCCGGAGTGATCGCAACCTGGCCCGCCGAACTCGTCAGCCGCACCATCGCCGACGGCCTTCGTACGCAGAGCGTCGGCCTGCGCAACTTCGCGCACATCCAGGCATTTGTCGATGGCATCATCACCGTCACCGAAGCAGAAATTCGCGCCGCCATGCGCGCCATCGTTGCCGCATCGCGCCTCGTCCCCGAACCCAGCGGCGCTGTAGCCACCGCTGCTCTGCTCTTCCACGCTGCCGAATTGCCCGCCTTCCGCAAGGCCGTGGCCATCGTAAGCGGCGGCAATGTTGCGCCTGAAATGCTAGCCCAGATACTCTCTGAATCCATGTGATTCACTGGATGTTTCGGCAGTGTTTAGTTTGAACTCCAGTAATTTTGTGGGCCGCGGCCGGCTCAATGGTTAGGAGATGATATGGGAACCGAAGGTCTTGCCCTGACAGGCGCGTTGATTCGTCTGGAACCTCTTGAACACCGTCATGTCGATGGCTTGGTAACTGCAGCCTCCGTTGATCCCTCTTTGTATCAGTGGAGCCTGGTCCCGCAGGGTAAGGTCGAAGCCATCCGTTATGTCGATGCTGCTCTGGCCTCGCGGAACACAGGGGACGGGGTGCCGTTCGCGATTGTCCGTACCGATGGTGTCGTGCTCGGTTCGACGCGCTTTTGGAACCTTGAACAATGGTCGTGGCCGCAAGGCCATACGTTGCATGGCCGCCTCACGCCCGATGCGTGTGAGATCGGCCATTCGTGGCTGGGAAGCCCCGCAATCCGGACTGCAGCCAATACCGAGGCCAAGTTGCTTATGCTCACGCATGCCTTCGAAACATGGCAGGTGCTCCGCGTCTGTTTTCACACGGACGCACGCAACAAGCGTTCAGCCGCTGCGCTCGAACGCATTGGTGGAAAGTTTGAAGGGATACTCAGGGCTCATCGAATGGCTGCTGACTCCATCGCTCGCGATTCGATGCGCTATTCAATTGTGGCGTCGGAGTGGCCAGATGTAAGACGACGGCTGACTCGACTCCTGGATCGAGCGTGATTGACATTGAGACTGCGCAGCATGAGCTGAGACACTTCTCGATGTTTCCACAACTCGTCCGCCATCGGGCGCTCATGTTCAAATAGGAATGACGCCTTTCCGTCCGCCGCATTGACCGGAAGAGCCGCGCATCAGAGACTTGGAGACTTGGAGACCTGGAGGCTTCTTGAACCCATACATTCAGTCCGTTTTGCTGGGAATTGTGGAAGGCCTGACCGAATTTCTCCCGGTCAGCTCGACGGCGCATCTGCGCATCACTGAAGCGCTCATGAAGATTCCTCTCGACGATGCCTACTGGAAGATGTACACCATCGTCATTCAACTCGGCGCGATTCTCGCGCTGCTGCTGCTCTACCTTAGCCGCATCGTCGACTTCACCCGCACCTTTCCCAAAGGCGAAAACGGCGACCGCACCTGGTTCAACCATCCCATCTCGCTCACGATTGTCGCCTTTGTCTGCACCTCAATCCCCGCGCTCGCGCTGCATAAATGGAGCGAGAAAAATCTGGGCAGCCTGAATGTGATCGCCGTCGCGCTGCTCCTCGGCGGCATCGTGATGTGGGTCATCGATGTGTGGAGCGACCGCTACGATGCCAACACCACTCATGTCGAAGAGATGAGCATCGGGCAGGCCATCTGGATCGGCCTCTGTCAGACCCTCTCGGCCATCTTCCCCGGAACTTCGCGTTCCATGTCCACCATCGCCGCCGGTCAAATGGTAGGCATGGACCGGCCGACCGCTCTCGAATTCAGCTTTCTGCTCTCCATCCCCACCATGATCGCCGCCACCATCTGGGACTTGAAAAAAGAGGTCTTTCCGAGCGGCGGCGGAGCGGCTCATGTGGTGATGACCAGCGAAAACTGGTTCGTGCTCCTCATCGGCTTTGTCGTCTCCTTTATCGTGGCTCTGGGCGTAGTCGAATGGTTCCTCCACTGGGTTCGCAAGCACGGATTTATCCCCTTCGCCGTCTACCGCATTATTCTCGGCATAGCGCTCTTGATCTGGGGCGCAAAGTTTCTCGGGAGCTAGTCGGAGTTGAAAGACACGCACTCTGTAATGCGAATATTCCTGAGTCAACAGCAAGGTGCCTGGAACTAATCGATATATCGAACCCCAATTGCGAAAGGGCCACTCGCCGAGTGGCCCTTTCGCTGAGTTACCGGATTTCCCAAGTACTCGGATTAAGCTTCGCTAGCTTTTCTTTACCCTGATCGTCGCTCATCACGGCCAATTCGTTGCGCGCTTTTACGATGCCCATGCGAATCTCCTGCTGAATGTAGTAGGTCTTGCCTGCATCGATTCTCAAAACAAGCACGCTTTTATTCTCGGCTCGAGAGCAAAAATAGTGCTGGCCAGGAGCCAGCGAAAAAAAGAAGTAATTATTCCCGCGGTTCACGCCCTTCCACTCCCCGTCCACCGCTAGTTTCGTCTGGACCTTATTCCCGATCATCGTGGGCCGCATGACATAAATCAATGCCTTCTCCGCGGTCTCCACACCGGTTGGGTGTTTGCTCTTGTCGGTGTCGGCAATGTAGTTGACTTCAGCCCCTGTTCCGCAGGCCTTCAATTCGTCAGATTGCGACGAATCCGCTTGTGCATGACAATACGCCGGTATCGCCATGGCGCACCCTAACATCAGTATTGCTGTCGTGTATTTCATCGTGCTCTCTTTCCACCGGGGGAATTAGATTGATTTTCCCGGCCTCTTTCAATTACGGCAGAAATCCTACCCCCGGCCACGATCCTCAGTCAATTGTTACTTTTACCCCGCCAGGGGTTCGCAGCGTGGTTCCCCCCACCCATATTTGCCCAACATTCGCCTTTGTCTCGCAGATAATAAGGATTGCTCTGGGACTCTTCGTCCGCTCCTTCAGCTCGCTCGCGGCAGCCTTCCAGAGTCGTCAGCCAGACGGAGCGCCACAGCCATGAAGCCCATTCGCATCGTTCTATCGCCAACGCGCAGCCGCCCCATGAACATCTTTCTCGGGCTGGTGCTGGTGCTGGCTGCGCTGCTCGTTCTGCTCGCGCTCGCCACCTATCACCCCACTGATCCGTCGCTCAACACCGCCTCCGGCGATCCCGCTCCTCACGCCGTGCGCAATTGGATTGGCCTCTTCGGCGCATCGCTCAGCGATCTGCTGCTGCAAGCTCTTGGCCTGACGGCCTTCCTGCTTCCCCTCTGGATCGGCGGCCTCGGATGGACATGGATGCGTTCCCGTGCAGGCGGTCTGGCGTGGCTGCGCTGGCTCGGCACCGTGCTCGCGCTCGTTTTTCTTCCCGCTGTCTTTGGATTGCTTCCCTGGCATTGGCGCTGGCTTCATGCGCTGCCCGCCGAAGGCGTCGCCGGCAACCTTATGTCTGACCTGCTGGTGCGCTACCTCAACATCCAGGGCGCATGGCTGGTGGCCGGTGTCCTTGCCGCCGCCGGCCTCTACTTTGCCTCCGCCATCAGCGTCTCCGTCATCGTTGAATTCATTCAAGCCCGCTGGCAAAACCTCGTCTCTCTGCATGACCGCTGGCGCAATTGGCGTGAAGAGCGCGAGGAACTAAGGCAGGAGAAATTAGCCCTCAAGCAAGAGCAACTCGCCGACCACGAGACCCACATCAACACCCCCCAACCGCTCATTCCCAACCTCATCCCGCGCGCTGATTCAGCCGATGCTCAGGCCTCGCTCGCTCCGCCGCCCAGCTTCTTTGCGCGTCTCTTCCGTCGCCAGCGCACCTCTGACTTCGACCCGCAAGAGATCCCCGCCTTCCAGCGCGTCCAAATCCAGCAGCCCGCGGAAGAATCGTCCGCGCCGATTCCCATCGATGGCAAGCCCAGCATCTGGGAACGCACGGCCGCAATTCCGTCGGTCCCCATCGACAAATCTTCGCCCCTGGAGTTGGTGCCTCCGCCAGCGCGCTCTGAAGTCATCCCCATCACGGCACATGCGGAACCGGCCCGCTCCGCTCAACCTCAGCCAATCAATTCACTCCCCACGCCAACGCGCTTCGAGCCCGCCGCAACCCGGCCTATCTTCGATCCACCCGCTCCACTCGCCCCGTCCGCCCCGCTCCCGAACGATATCGCCATCCACGAGCGCGCCGACGCCGATCTGCACACCGCTCCCGTCGCACCCAAAAATGTCAGCGGCTTCAAGCTCCCGCCCAGCACGCTGCTCAATCCCGGCACCGGTCCTCAAGCCGTTCGCGAAGATGAATTGCGCGATGAGGCTCGCGTTCTCGTTGAAAAATGCGCTGAGTTCGATGTCCGCGGCCAGGTCGTCCAAATCAATCCCGGCCCCATGGTCACCACCTACGAGTTCAAGCCTGAAGCCGGCGTCAAGTACTCGCGCGTCACCGGCCTCGCCGACGATCTCTGCCTCGCCATGCGCGCCGAAAGCATCCTCATCGAGCGCATGCCCGGCAAAAACACCGTGGGCATTCAGGTGCCCAACCACCGCCGTGAGACCATCAGCCTCCGCGACTGCCTTGAGTCGGAAGAGTTCCACAAAGCAAAATCTCGCCTCGCCATCGCCATGGGCAAAAACATCAACGGCTCATTCATCACTGCCGATCTGTCCGCCATGCCGCACGTCCTCATCGCTGGCTCAACAGGCAGCGGCAAATCCGTCGCCATCAACGCGATGATCATGAGCCTGCTCTATCGCACCACCCCCGCGCAGGTTCGCCTCATCCTCGTTGATCCCAAGCGCGTCGAACTCGGCATGTACGAAGGCGTCCCTCATCTCTTCACGCCCATCATCACCGAGCCCAAACTCGCCGCCAACGCCCTGCGCAACGCCGTCCGCGAAATGGAGCGCCGCCTCAAGCTCCTCGCCTCGCGCAGCGTCCGCAACATCGACCAATACAACAAGCTCTTCGAAGGCGTCATGCCCTCGCTCTTCGCCGATGCCGACGCAGAAGATGAAGAGCCGCTCCCATTCATCGTCATCATCATCGACGAGCTCGCCGACCTCATGATGCTCGACCGCGCCAACGTTGAAGAGTCCATCACCCGCCTCGCGCAAATGGCTCGCGCCGTCGGCATTCATCTCATCCTCGCCACGCAGCGTCCCTCGGTCGATGTCATCACCGGACTCATCAAGGCCAACGTCCCCACCCGCATCAGCTTCCGCCTCGCCACCAAAGTCGATTCGCGCACTATCCTCGACGCCAACGGAGCCGAGGCTCTCTTAGGTCGTGGCGACATGCTCTTCCTGCCGCCCGGTACCAGCCGCCTCATGCGCCTTCACGCGCCTTATGTCAGCGAAAAAGAGACCGCTGCGGTAGTCGCCTTCTGGAAGGCGCAAGGCCAGGCCGAATACGTTGAAGGCTTCCTCGAATCTCCCAAGGACGACCGCGCATCGGTAGAAGGCTCCAACTCCGACCCCGACGAAAACGATCCTCTCTTCAATGACGCCGTAACGCTGGTCTTCGAATTCGGCAAAGCCTCCACCTCGCTCCTCCAGCGCCGCCTAAGAATCGGCTATGGCCGCGCCGCGCATCTCATCGACTTAATGGAGCGCGACGGATTAGTAGGTCAAGCCGACGGCTCCCGCCCAAGAGAGTTACTAAAAGCCCCAGGCTGGCTGCATGAAATAGCCTCCACTGCCATCGAATAAGATTTGTCATCCTGAGCGAGCGCAATATAACCAGCTTGTCATCCTGAGCGAAGTCGAAGGACCTGCTTCTGCTCTTCGTCAATTAACAGCGAATTCATCATCCCGACCCCACCCCAAAATCTTTTCCCAATATCATGTAACGCTTCCGCTCCACGCTCCACTACTGTTCTGAGCGCATAGGAATGTTCGCAATTCCCCGTCTGCGCTCAAAGCTTCGCGAACCTGCATTTTCGTTCCCCGATATGCTGGTAAATCGCGCGAATTCCCCAACGCTCGTATCGAAACTGAAGCAACAAAATGAAGGAGAACTACCATGCGCACCTTTCCCCATGAGGTCTTGGGGCGGGCGAAATCTTTCGCCGCCGCCGTACTGATTCTGCTCGCAGCCACCATCGCCGCACACGCCACCACAGCCACTGAATCCACCCTCTTTAGCTTCTCAGGCGATCAGCCATCTCAGCTCATCCAGGCTCATGATGGCAACTTCTACGGGACCAGTCCGACCGGCGGCACTGACCTCCACGGCTATGTCTTTCAGCTCACCCCCAGCGGCACTGAAACCGTAATCTATAACTTCACCAACGGCGCCGACGGCGGCACGCCGCAGTCCAGTCTCATTGAAGGCAACGACGGCAACCTCTACGGAACCAACACCACTGGCGGCTCAGGCTCAGGCGTCCTCTTCAGCCTCACCCTCGCTGGAGTTATCACGCCCCTGCACAGCTTTGTCGCCGCTACGGACGGTTCCAGCGCTGGCGCGCTCATTCAAGACAACGCCGGCAACATCTTCGGCGCTGCCAGCCTCGGCGGAGCGTCCAACCTCGGCACGGTCTTCGAATACACCGGCGGCGCCTTCGTGCTGGTCCATGCGTTTACCGGAACCGCTGGCGACGGCTCCCGGCCTAACTCCCAGCTGCTCGAGGCCAGCGACGGCCTCATCTACGGCGCAACCGCTCGTGGCGGTTCTAGCAACGCAGGCTCGCTCTTCCGCTTTGATCCCGCCACGCCTGGCTCCCTTGCCACCATCGGCTCGTTCCCGCCAACCGGCATGGCCGACCCCGACTACAACCCGTCGCTTGGCATGACCGAAGGCACAGACGGCGCGCTCTACGGACTCACAGCCGAAGGCGGCACTGGATACGGGACCATCTACAAAGTCGTCCTCGGCGCCGTTCCCACTGTCACCCTCGATCTCTTCGACTTCGTCAGCTTCCCCGACGGTGGCCTTCCTGAATCAGGCTTCTTCCTCGGCGGCGACGGCAATCTCTACGGAACCACCAGCTCCTATGGGCCGGGCGGACCGCCCAATGGCACGTTCTTCCAATACATCCCCGCCGGCTCCGGCACTTTCACAACGCTTTATGGCTTCTCCGCCGGCATGCCCACAGGAACGCCGCTCCAAGCCGCCGACAGCAACTTCTACGGCTCTGATTTTGGGCCAATCTACAAAGTGGTCCTCAGCCCCGCAATTCCCGCGCCTGTGATCGTCACCGCCGGCCCCAGCCCCATCACCCTGGGGTCGAGCACCACTCTCACCTGGCAAGTCAATAACGCCTTCAGCCAGACCTTTGAGAATTGCTATGCCCACGGTGACTGGTCCGGCAGCCAGGCCATCAGCGGTAGTCTGACCGTCACGCCTGCCTCGACCGGCGTCTTCAACTATTCGCTCACCTGCGGCGGCACTGAAAGCGCATCGGCCAGCGTCACTGTCAATCCCGCCGTCAGCCCTGCAACCGCAACCCCGGTCATCACCCCGCCCAGCGGCACTTACACCCATCCGGTCCTCTACAACATCACCGACGCTACCCCCGGCGCAGTCATCCACTACACCACCAACGGCGCTACGCCCACACTCGCGTCACCCGTATGGAACAACATTCCCAAGGTGATCGTCACCAGCACAATCGTCAAGGCCATCGCCATTGCGCCTCCACTCACCGTGAGCGGTGTGGCTACCGCCGATTACGTCATCAAGATCAATCCCAAAAACAACTGCTCAATCGAATATCCCCACGGTTTCTTCGTCAACCCTGAGCTGCAACTCAATCACGGAGCATTGATTGCAGGCGCTGAGCTTGATCTCACCCATGGGCTGCTGCATGAAAACACCAGTGCCTTTGCTAAGCCGCGCATTCCGCTCGCCCTCTTCGCATCGGAGTTCCGCTTCCGCTTCCTCAAAGCCACTCCGGCCTCGTCTGAAGGCCTCACCTTTACCGTTCAGGCCAATAGCGATTTGGCAGTGGGCGCAGCCAATGGCGGCCTCGGCTATGAGGGCATTCCCCACAGCATGGCTCTCAAGTTCGACCTGCACAACGACGCCGGTGAAGGCAATAACTCCGTGGGCCTATTCTTCGGCGGCGCATTCCCCGCCATCCCCGCGATCAACCTCACGCCCAGTGGAATCAATCTCCACAGCGGCCACGTTCTCGATGCCTATGTCACCTATGACACCCACTTCCTTACTCTCAACTTGAAAGACACTGTAACCGCCGCCACCTTCACCCACACCTTCCACCTGCCGCCCGTGAGCCCATTTGGCGCACCATCAGCCTACGCCGGCTTCACAGCATCCACCGGACTCCAGACCTCCACCGCCCAAATTATCGACTGGACCCTGGAGAGCGAAGGAAGCTGCCGCAAGGAGTAGCAATCCACTCCGAGAATCAAGCGCTCGCCCAACCAGACGAGCGCTTGTTTCCCGGCAGCGCGTATTTTATGGATGGATAGTGTAAGGTCTGGGTGCCCCATCCTCGCCGCTGTCATCCTGAGCGAAGTCGAAGGACCGGCTTTTCCAATGTTTGAGTTTTTCGATGAACTTCGGAAACACCCCACCAGGGCGGGATGCCATCACACTCGCATTACAGGAGCCGCGAAAATGCGCTAATCGCTATTCGAAGAGCTTTTCAAAATCGCGCCTGCCGTGCACTACTCTGAGGATGAACACATCCGGCCCTTCGACGCTGTAAACGACGATGTACTCACCGACAGGGAAGCTGCGTATGCCAAGACCAAACTCCCGATCGCGGGTGCGACCGGCATACGGAAATCCCGCAAGGAAACAGAAGTGGTCGGTAATGGAATCAATCAGCCGTGTGGCAACATGGAACCAGATCTCGTCAAGGTCAGCTTCGACTCGTGGCGCTACACGGTGGGCTATTACTGCGCGTGGGCCAATTCGGCGATCAGTCGCGCCCGCCCGCGCTCTCGCACCTCGGCAGAAAGCTCTCGCATGGATTCCTGTGTGATCTCGCGGCCTTCGCCACGCGCCAGTGAAGCGCGGGCCTCATTGATGGTTGCCAAAAACTCCACACGCCGTCGCTCACGCTCTTCCCACAAAGAAAGAGCTTCCCGCACCGCGTCTTCCTCGCTCTGCAGCCGTCCAGCTTCAACGGCGCGGCTTGCGAAGGCTCTCTGATCCGATGTGAGCTCGACTTCCATGCTTTGGCTCCCATCACCAGACTACGCCAAAGGAAAGGCAAAGACCACCAATCTAATCCAGTGCGCCAATACCCCGCGGCCGAAGGGTAGTTGGCCGTGCCGCAAGTGGCAGGACAACGGAAAGCGTCCGCCCCGACGGCCACTCCCAAAGCGCCCAAATTCGCTACCATAGAGCCATGAGTCTAAAAGGCAAGATCGCCTTCATCACCGGAGCCTCGGCAGGCATAGGCGCAGCCACGGCATTGGCCTTTGCAGCCGAAGGAGCGCGCCTGCTGCTCGCCGCCCGCCGCGCCGGCAAGCTAGCCACAGTCGCCGCTGAAGCCCTCAAGCGCGGAGCCGAAGCCGTGCACATCATCAGCCTCGATGTGCGTGATCGCACCGCCGTCCAGCAAGCCATCGAATCCCTGCCCGCGGAGTGGGCAGCCATCGACGTCCTGGTCAACAACGCCGGACTCAGCCGCGGCCTGGACAAGCTCTATCAAGGCAAGATCGAAGACTGGGAAGAGATGCTCGACACCAACATCAAAGGCCTGCTCTACGTCACGCGCGCCGTCGTGCCGGGCATGGTCGAGCGAGGCCGCGGCCACGTCGTCAACCTGGGCTCAACAGCCGGCGAGCTCACCTATCCCGGCGGAGCAGTCTACTGCGCCAGCAAGGCGGCTGAGCGCGCCATCAACGACGGCCTCAGGCAAGATCTGCTGGGCACGCCGATCCGCGTCACCACGGTCGACCCCGGCATGGTCGAGACCGAGTTCAGCATGGTCCGCTTCCATGGCGATACCGAGCGCGCCGCCAAAGTCTACAAAGGTATTCAGCCACTCGTCCCTGAAGACGTGGCGGACGTGATCGTTTGGGCCGCAGGCCGGCCGGCGCATGTAAATATTGCGCGCGTGCTGCTGACCCCTGTGCAACAGGCCAACTCACTGCTCTTTCATCGTGAGGCTTAGCCCATCAGGCGGGGAACGCCTGTAGCGGGGCAATAAAAAACCCGCAATATGCGGGCTAGTTGATCGCTTGAATCTGCCCTTCGATCTGGGCCAGGGCAGCCGCTAAAGCTGCGCGGCGCGCCGGATTCGAAGTGTCCTGCGAAAGAATGTATCCCCGTTGCAATTTCAATGCCTGAATCTGACGCTCCCGCTCGGTACGCGCCTGTTCACGCTGGCGCCGGGCATCTTCACTTAATTGACCGTTACCGACTTCCGGTTGCTGCAAGGCAGTTGCCATTAATTCCTCCACTAACCAACCTTCTCACGGATCAATTCTCTTGTCCCATGAGACCTGTCTCCATTCTACGGGTCTTTCCAGGCCAGCGTCCCGCGAAGTGGAGCGGCTCACCGTTCCCGCGCCCCGCCATCTCCCCCACGCATCCGCAGAAAGTTGTCGCTTGACGTTGATTCTCTTGAGCTTGTAGAACCCACCCTCGCAACCAAACTCCCGCGCGGTTATTGATTCAAATTCCTGGGCTTTTCTTCGAATTCTGCTCTTTGCACCTCGGTTTCGGGGGTTCTCAAAAGGTCTCCTGCCTCCGGGTTCCCAAAATTCCCGGCAAAGTCACGAAACCGCACATTGGAAAAATCCAATAGTAACCACCCAACAAATATTCCGCTCATGATCATGCTCGATTCAACGATAAGGTGATTAGTCATTTCTCAGAAACAAGAACCAAGGAGTTGTCATGCGCACTGTGAACCTACCCCAATGTAGTGCGGCCCACTGTGGTCTGCGCACGTTCCATTCCATCGCGTTGCTCGGCGTCGCCCTCTTGTTTCTGTTGCCGACGGCACCGATTCAAGGCCAGACCTCAGCAATCCTCTCTTCCACTTCCATCCCTGATCGCATCGTATCGCGCGTCGACGATTCCAGCCTCGCAACCATCCAGGGCAGCACGCATCCAGCCATCCGCCATGCCACAGACAATGGCCGCCTTTCTTCCTCAGCAGCGATGGGCGACCTCATTTTGGTGCTCACTCGATCTGCGGCGCAGCAGGCCGCCCTCGAATCATTCAATAAGGAGCAGTACGATCCCTCGTCGCCCGAATATCACCACTGGCTTACGCCGGAAGAGTTTGGCGCAACCTTTGGCGTCTCCCAAAGCGATCTGAACACGGTAAGCAATTGGCTTCAAGATCACGGCTTCACGATTGACGAGATTCCTCCCTCGCATACCTCGATCCGTTTCAGCGGTAGCGTCGCCCAGGTCGAGACCGCATTCCACACCGAGATGCACGCCATCCAATCCAATGGCGTCGCGCACGTTGCCAACACCAGCGACATTCAGATTCCGGCCGCCTTAATCCCCGTCGTGGCCGGCGTCAAAGCTCTCCACAATTTCTTCCCCAAGGCGCAGCACCACGCCCTGTCGACACTCAGCCAGAATTCTTCCGCAAGTCTAACCTCCCTTGGCGCGTTGTCGAAGCCAGGCAGCCAGGAGGTTGGCGCTGCCGGCTTCAACGGGCCCGCCGGAGCCAAGCCCGACTACAACGCAGACGGCTACCAGTTGCTGGTGCCCTACGACATGGCGACGATCTACAACTACAAGTCGCTGTGGACGGCCTCGGCGCCGATCACTGGTACAGGCCAAACCATCGCCATCGCCGGAACCAGCAATATCGTTCTCAGCGATGTAGCCACCTTCCGCGCACTCACCGGATTGCCCGCCAACGTCCCCAGGGTCATCGTCACCAATTCCGACCCAGGCACCACCGCCCTGCTCGACGACCGCTTTGAGAACACGCTCGACGTCGAGTGGTCCGGCGGAGCCGCCCCCGGCGCAAGCATTGTGCTCGTCACCTCCAGTCAAACCAGCCAGACCACCGACTCCCTTTACGCCAGCGAAAGCTACATCATCAACAACAACATCGCCAAGATCATGAGCGTCAGCTACGGCGAATGTGAACTCTGGATGGGCACCGCCGGCAATCAGGAGTATTTGAATCTCTGGCAACAGGCTTACAGCCAGGGCATCGCCGTCTTCGTCAGCTCCGGCGACTCCGCCGCCGCGGTCTGCGACGATGGCAACTACAACCCCTCCACCGACTTTGCCACCGCCTATGGCCCGACCGTCAGCGGCATGACCAGCACCCCCTATAACGTCTCGGTCGGCGGCACCGACTTCGCTCTCAGCTCAACCGGTTGGGGAAGCACCAACAGCGGTACGAATCTGTCCAACGCCACCGGCTACATTCCTGAAACTCCCTGGAATGACACCGTCACCAATCCATTCATCATCAATATGTTCAACAGCCAGCAGGGCGTCAATGACAACGCCGAGCAGTGGGCCAACTGGCTGCTGAAGAACGGAGGCATCTACAGCGGAAACTATGATTCACTCATCCCGCCGGTGGGCGGCTCGGGCGGCGTCAGCAACTGCACCACCTCGTCCAACTACGATCCCTCTTCGTGCGGCGGCGGCTATGCCAAGCCTGCATGGCAAACCGGCGTCACCGGAATTCTATCCACCGATAAGCGCACCGTCCCCGATGTCTCCTTCTTCGCATCCGCCGGCTTCATGGGTGTTGCTTATCTCATCTGCGACACACAGCCGCCGGGCTACAACGCCTCCATCCCTTGCAGCTACCCCGCCAACGCGCTCGACATGGCCGTAGGAGGAACCTCAGTCTCGAGCCCGGTGATGGCCGGAGTGATGGCCCTCATCAATCAGAAAGCAGGCAGCTCGCAGGGCAACCCCAACGCTCAACTCTACGCGCTGGCAGCCAAGCAGACCTACTCCAATTGCAGCGCTGAAAAAACCACCAACTCCAGCGCTTGTTACTTCAATGACATCGATACCGGAACCATCGCCACGCCCTGCTTTGCCGGATCGGTCAATTGCACGGCGCAAATCAAAGGCGACGCGCTCGGCATCCTTCCCGGCTACGCGGCCACCACAGGCTACGACAAAGCCACCGGCCTCGGCTCGCTCAATGTCGCTAATGTCGTCAACGGATGGCCCGCGACTTCCACTTCAGGACCAGCGGCCGTCATTTCGCCCGCCAGTCTCAACTTTGCACCAACCGTCGTCAGCGCTTCGTCCGCAACCCAAACCGTCACCCTCACCAACTCCGGAACCAGCGCTCTGACCATCTCCGCCATCACCATCAACAGCGCAAACACAAACTCCGGCGCAACCGTAGCCGCGCCCTTCGCTCAAACCAATACCTGCGGCGCAACGCTGGCCGCCAAAGCCTCCTGCGTCGTCACCGTCACCTTCAAGCCCACGGCTATAGGCGCAGCCTCCGCCACGCTCGGCTTTGCTGACAACGCCCCCAACTCGCCGCAAACCGCCGCCCTCACTGGTTTCGGCGCCACCTCGGGTCCCGGAGCCACTCTCTCGCCCACCACCCTCACATTTCCCTCCACCACCGTCGGCACTTCGTCCTCGTTGCAAAACGTTACCCTCACCAATACGGGAAACGCCTCGCTGACCCTTTCCACGATCGCCATCAGCAACACCTCGACCGCCAGTAAACCAGCCACCACCGCTCCGATCTTCGCTCAAATCAATAACTGCGGAGCATCTCTGGCCTCAGGTGCTACCTGCACGGTTTCGGTGATCTTTTCGCCCACCGCAGCAGGCGCAGCCTCAGCCACACTTACCTTTACCGACAACGCCGCCAGCTCGCCGCAAACCGTCTCTCTCATCGGAACCGGCGCGGCTCTCCCGGCGGTCTCGGCCACCATCTCGCCCACCAGTCTCATCTTCCCGTCCACCAGCGCCGGCTCAGCCTCAGCCGTGCAAACCGTTACCTTCACCAATACCGGATCGACCGCGCTCGCCTCTCTTCAGGCCGTGCTTACCGGCACAAATGCATCTCTCTTCAAAGGAGCATCCGGCTGCTCCGGTTCTCTCGCTGCCGGCTCCTCCTGCATCATGAATTACACCTTTAACCCCAACGCAGCCGGCTCCTTCAGCGCAACTCTAAGCGTCGATAGCAGCACCTCCGGCTACACCACACTCTCCATCCCGCTCAGCGGCGTCGCAGTTGCGGCCCCAGCGGCCAGCTTCTCGCCCACCAGCCTCACCTTCCCATCCACCGCCGTCGGTTCTTCCGCCGCAACGCAGTCCTTCACGCTCACCAACACCGGCGGAGCAGCTCTCGCTCTCACCAGCATCGTAACCGCAGGCACAAACCCCTCTTCCTTCATTCAGAACAACAACTGCGGAACCATCAACGCTGGCGCGTCCTGCGTCATTACCGTCACCTTCAAGCCGGCAGCCGCAGGCGCGCTCTCGGCCACACTCAGCTTTACCGATAACGCCGCCAATTCACCCCAGGCCGTCACTCTCAGTGGTACGGGTACAGCAGCTCCGGCCGTCACTCTCACGCCCTCCAGCCTCACCTTCGCGTCGACTAACGTAGGCGCAACAGCCGCCACGCAAGCCGTCACCCTCAAAAACACCGGAACCGCCACGCTCACCCTCTCCGGCATCTCCATCAGCAGCGCAAACTCTATAGCTGGCGCCACTCCCGCCGCCTCGTTCACTCAAACCAACACTTGCGCGGCAACGCTCGCCGCAGGCGCTTCCTGCGTCATCACCGTCGCATTCAAACCGGCATCGGCAGGCGCGCTCACCGCCGCGCTCAGCATTGCCGACAACGTTCCCGGCACTGCAACCGGCTCCACTTCATCAATCCAAACCGTCGCACTCAGCGGCACCGGCGTCGGAGTACCTGCCGTCACCCTCTCGCCCATCAGCCTCGCCTTCCCATCCACCGGGGTCGGCGCTTCGTCCAACCCGCAATTCGTAACCCTCACCAACACCGGAACCGGAGCTCTGACCATCTCCAGCATTTCCGTGATCGGCACAAACGCATCCGCCTTCACCCAAACCAACGCCTGCGGCTCGTCACTTGCGGTCAGCGCCGCCTGTACCATCGCCGTCACCTTCAAACCCGCCACGGCAGGCACGCTTGCAGCCTCGCTCTCCATCACCGACAACGCTCCCAGCACTGCGGCCGCCACCTCAACCCAAAACGTAGCGCTCAGCGGCGCCGGCGTTCTACTGCTGCCTGCCGCCACGCTCTCGGTTTCTTCGCTCAGTTTTCCAATCACCGCCGTCAGCACTGCCAATCTCAGCAACTATAGCCCCGCGCAGACCATCACCCTCACCAACACCGGTACCGCTCCGCTCACCATCTCCTCCATCAAGCTCGGCGGCTCAAACCCAACCTTCTTCAACCAGATGAATAACTGCCCCGGCTCGCTCCCCGCATCGGCAGCGTGCACGGCGCTGGTTCGCTTCGCTTCAACCACCTCGGGCGCTGGAACCGCAACCCTGGTCTTCACGGACAATGCATCGTCCGCCACTCAATCCGTATCGCTCAGCGGAAGCGCGGCCCCTGCGCCGGCCATCACTATCTCTTCCACCGCACTGAGCTTCGGCTCCGTCACCTCGGGAACGGCAAGCGCCGCGCAAGCCGTCACACTCACCAACACCAGCTCCACCACACCCTTGAATCTCTCCTCCATTGCGCTCAGCGGCACAGGGGCCGCGCTCTTTGCGCAAATCAGCAACTGCGGCATCACGCTGGCCCCGGGTTCAGCTTGCATCGTCCTCGTCGAGTTCGTTCCCACGGCCAAGGGCGCGGCAACCGCCAGCCTCGCCATCACCACCAACAACCCCGGCGCAACTGCATCCGTGGCGCTCACCGGAACCGGCAACTAGTTCAGCCGGTCTGTACTCTTCAAAAATGAGTTCCACGCAAAGTTAGCCATCTTCGCTCCTCAACCCAGGACCGGAGATGGCTAACTCCCTAACCCTCCGCTCGCGTCAAAAATCGGGTGCCCCATCCTCGCCGCTGTCATTCTGAGCGAAGCCGAAGAACCTGCTTCTTGAAACTTTGCGGCTTCGGGGTCCCCAACGAAAGATCTTCGTCGTTGGAGTGATCTAGGGTGGAATTACCCCGCACTTCACCCCTCTAACCCCAGTGATTTAATCTGGGGGTTGTGTAACTTATCCCCTCCCCCCTCATCGGGTGAACCATTTGATCGTCGAAATTGAAGCGCTGACAAAGATCTATGAGTCGAAGCTCCGCGTGACAGCCGTTGACGGCATCGACCTGGAATTGAACCAGGGCGAAATCTTCGGCCTCCTGGGGCCGAATGGAGCCGGCAAAACAACCACTATTTCGATTGCCACCACGCGCTCTCTCCCCACCAGCGGCACCGTGCGCATCGCGGGCATCGATGTGGTTCAGCATCCCGCTAAGGCGCGCCGATTGATCGGCGTAGTTCCGCAGTTCAATACGCTCGATCGTTCCCTCACCGTCTACGAAAATCTCTATTTCCACTGCCGCTACTTCGGCTTCTCCCATTCGCAGGCCAAGGCGCGTTCTCTCGAGTTACTCACTCAGTTCACGCTCATCGAGCGCAAAGATGTCTACCCGCCGCAGCTTTCCGGCGGTCTCGCCCAGCGTGTTCAGATTGCCCGCGCCATCGCTCACCGGCCCACCGTCTTGTTTCTCGATGAGCCCAGCGCCGGCCTTGATCCCCAGAGCCGCATGGCCATGTGGGCGGCTGTCGAAGGCCTCCACAAAGAAGGCATCACCGTTCTGCTCACCACCCATTACATGGAAGAGGCAGACTCACTCAGCGACCGCCTCGCCATCATCGACTATGGCCGCGTCCTGGCGCTCGGTTCCCCTCAGAAGCTCAAATCCATCTTCGCCGCGAAAACCATCTTCAATCTCAAACTCAAATCGCATGATGGGTTGGAAGCGCTTGCGGCTACTCTCAAAAGGCGCCGTGATGTTACTAATGTTGAAGTAACTCCCGACGGCCTGCGAGTTATCGCCGCTGGCTCCGACGGCCTGCTGCCCAAGTTAGTGCAGGCCGCTGCCGGCCACGGTCTGCGCGACCTCCAGGTCACCGAGCCGAGTCTTGAGACTGTCTTCATCCAACTTACCGGGAGGGACTTGCGTGAATAACTCCGAACAATCATCGCAGCCAATCGCTAACTCGCTC
>JBEKWJ010000024.1:0-65699 GCA_049513195.1 Occallatibacter sp. | reverse complement strand
CTGCTGCAGCGCCACAATAGCTGGAGCGACGTTGACGGTGAGCAGCCGCTGGTGGAAGCGCTCGACCTCGCCGGCAATTAGCGCCTCGGCATCCATAGCCTCGCGGCTGCGCTCGGAGATGTGTGCCGCGGCCACCTGCTGCAGGTCGTCGATATCGTAGACGAAGATGCCCTCGAGCTTGCCCATGGCCGGATCAACGTCGCGGGGCACAGCAATGTCGATAAAGAACATGGGCCGGTTGCGGCGGCGATGCAGAAACTCCTGGCCGTGTTCACGACGGAAGATGGGGTGCGGAGCGCCGGTCGAGCTAATCACGATATCTGCCTGACTGGCCGCGTCGTAAAGCTCTTCGAAAGGAATCACCTGGCCCTGAAAGCTCTCGGCCATTTTTCGGGCGCGCTCCAGGGTTCGGTTGGTTACAAGAATCGCACCCGCCCCTTGTTGAACCAAATGCCGCGCGGCCAGTTCGCTCATTTTGCCGGCGCCTACAAGAAAAACCGTGCGGCCTTGCAGCGATCCAAAAATCTTGCGGGCGAGGTCCACGGCCACCGATGCGATGGAGACCGAATTTGAGCCAATTTCTGTTTCGGTGCGGACTTTTTTAGCTGCGGCAAAGGTGCATTGCAACAAGTGTTCAAGCTGGCCGGCCACGGTGCCTGAAGCGCGGGCGACGGCAAAGGCCTCTTTGACTTGACCTAGAATCTGCGGTTCGCCCACCACCATTGAATCGAGGCTCGAGGCCACGCGGAATAAATGCCGCACCGCTTCCTGATCGCGATGTTCGTAAAGATGCGGGGCCAGGAGCTTGGGGTCGAGGCCGAAGTGTCTGTGCAGAAAGTTGGTCAGGTCAGCTTCGGACGAATGAACGGCGGCGAGAATTTCCACACGATTGCAGGTGGAAACGATCATGCATTCAGCTACGCCGGGCTCAGCGGCCAGCGCGCGGGTGGTTTCGGGCAGAGCTTCGCGAGAGATGGCGATTCGCTCGCGCACCTCGATAGGCGCGGTCTTGTGGTTGACGCCGATGAGGACCAAGGCCATCAAGGACCGTACCTGTGGACACGGCTGATGACATTGACAGCGAAGACGGCCAGCATCACCAGGAAGACGGCCCCGGAGAGATAAGCCGCGCGGCGGCCACGCAGCCCTGCCGAGCGGCGCACCAGCAGCAGCGTGACATAAACTACCCACAAGATGAAGGAAGCAATGACCTTGGGATCGAGGAAATACGCAGCTCCCAAAGGCGTTTCCTGGGCCAGAACAGAGCCTATCACCAGGCCTACGGTCATGCACGGAAAGCCAAATTCGAGAGTGGCGTGGGCGATGCGCTCCAGCGTGTCCAGCGGCGGCAACCAGTCGAACGGAATCCACCAGGAATCCTGGCCTGGAGTTGATTTGAACTTGCTTTTGATGCGCCGCTCCTGGACCAGATAGAGCAGCGAGGCCAGCAGGCTGAACCCGAGCGCGGCA
Source organism: Occallatibacter sp. (assembly GCA_049513195.1). GTDB lineage: Bacteria > Acidobacteriota > Terriglobia > Terriglobales > Acidobacteriaceae > Telmatobacter. The sequence goes on along the minus strand of JBEKWJ010000024.1, from coordinate 64,229 downwards.
TAGGCCGCCAAGAGGGCGGCGATGTGCGCCACGAGCCAACTGAAACGGACGCCTTCGGAGGAAAAGGTGTAGCGATCAGGACCGAGAGAAGGCACAAAAACTATGAAGAAAGTAATTGGCAATACGAAGATTCCAAGAGAGATAGCTTCATAAAACCACCACACCAGAAGAAAGACGCCGGCCACGGCAAACCCCAGCAGCGACTCGATTTCACGCACGCCGACGGGCATCCAACTATGGGCTTGGACGAGCATCTCGACACACGAGACAAAGTGGAAGAAGAAGGCCAGGCCGGTGAGGTGGATGCAGGTCTTCCGCCAGCGGATCAGGCCGTAGAGCACGGCCGGAAAGACGGCGACGGAGGCCGCTGCATAGAGGGTCGCCGCAACTCGGAGCCAGAGCAGGTACATTTCGTTTTTCACCTTACTGGTGCAAATAAACAGTATACTGTGACGCAAATCACCCGGTGGCGAAAATGGGGTCTTGAAGATTTCCGCCGGACTCGGCGTTGATGTCGAGGAGTAAAAGTGGACAGTTCCAGGTTATTGGTTTTTGAAAGTGTGAAGTTACAGGTTATTGGTCTTGGGCTGACTGGGTAGAGATAGTTTGTCGGTATTTGGCAATGTGGAGACATGCAGCTTCTTCGAACTTGCGCAATGAGCGCGAAGCCTGGAGCGCGCGGCAGCTACTTGTGAGTCAGGCTGCCTGGCTCAGCAATCCGGCTACGGCTTCAGGATTGCGGGCGATGACGGTAAGGTAGGCGCGCGCCGGAGCGTCGGGGCGTTTGCGGCATTGCTCCCAATCGCGCAGGGTTCCGATGGGGATGCGATAGGCGGCGGCGAAGGCCTCTTGCGTCAGGCCGAGGCGCTCGCGGAGCTTCTTCACGTTGGGAATGTGGATCAGTCCCAGCTTTGCCATCTCCTCATCGTTGCCGAGAGGGAGCGGCTGCGCATCCGGGTCTGAGAGCGCTGCCGCATGAATCTCCTCATCGGTCATCGCATCAACAGAAGCCCAATCCGTACTCGTCTCAATAGGGGGATCGCCGGGTTCATGATCGACCCAAACCATATCTTTTGATTTCATCATTCTCTGCCCTTCTCACCGAAATTAGCCGAGTACAGATCTCATCCCCCTCCGTTGAAACTACATAGAGGACCTGCCTCTTTCCCATGCCCAACGTGACGATGCGCTCTTCACCGTAGTCGAATCGGCTGTCGATCCAGGAGTCCCGATCCGGGTCTTGCAGGGCGGGGATTCCTTCAGCGAGTGAGAGACCGTGTTTACGCTGGTTGAGGAGATCTTTCGCCGCATCCCAGACGTAACGCATGAGAAAAGAATACGGCTACGCCGTAGTTGTGTCAACCTAAAATCGCTTGAGCGAGCATTCTCGCGCACTTCTGCCGGCGTAAGCGCCGGCCTTGATATCAGGGAACGGAAACGGAACCGGATTGGCCAATCATATCCATTCACACGAATGCCCTGGGTTGGCCGCCCGGCGGCGCTGGAGTTGACGTTAGAATCGCGTATTCTCATTGGAGGGTTGGAAGCAACTCCAGAGGCTGCGGAAAAACTCTGTATTTTCGGCGAAAAGACCGAATTGCATACCTCAGGGGCTAAAGCCCCCGCTGATTTTATTGGCTCTATGCCGGGGATAAATCCCCGGCATACCGCCCGCCCGTGTTTTTCCGCAGCCTCTACAGAAGGAGAATTTGAATGATGAAGGCCAGTCGCAGAAGTTTTCTTGTGTCCGCGTTTTCCGGCGGCGTGGCGGCTTCTTTGCCGCTGATCTCGCGCGGCGCCGCTCGTAAACCTGTGTCCGCATCTGCCATTGGGCCGGAAGAGTTGGACGCCCGCTACGCAAAGCTGGACGACGTGCTGAAGCAGCCAGTCTTCAAGCGGGAACTCTTCACCGATCCGGTCATCATTGAGAAGCTGGAACTTTTGCGTTACAAGGATTCGTTTCTTTGCCGGGTGCGGTCGAAGGATGGGGCTGAAGGAATTTCGATCAGTAACTCGAACCAGATGTCTGTGCTCTATCCGATTTTTGTGAAGAGGATGCAGCCGTTTTTTATCGGCAAGGATGCGCGCGACATTGAAGCACTGGTTGAAGAAGTTACTGTCTTTCAGAGTAACTATAAAGCGCAGGGATTGGCGATTTGGGTGCCTTTGGCGACGATCGAGTTCGCGATTTTGGATATGTTTGGGAAGATGTCAGGCAAATCGATTGGTCAACTGATCGGTGAGATCCACAATACGCACATCTCTGTTTATCAGGCTAACGGCGAGCGCGATATTACGGCCGAAGAAACCATCGAACATTTGAAGCGCGACGTGGCAATCTCCAAGGCGAAGGCTATCAAATTCAAACTGGGTGGACGGATGAGTCATCCGGAGTATCCGGTTGGCCGCAGCGAGAAACTGATACCGCTGGTGCGCAAGACATTTGGCGATGAGATGGTCATCTCAGCCGACGCAAACGGATCGTACACACCTGCCGAAGCGATTCCTATTGGAAAACTGATGCAGGAATATAAGTACGCGTTTTACGAAGAGCCGGTGCCTTTCGACTGGTACGAAGAGACCAAACAGGTGGCTGATGCGCTGCGGATTCCCATTGCCGGAGGCGAGCAGGAACCCAGCACACACAACTTCCGCTGGCTGGTCGCGAATGGCGCATTGTCTATCGTGCAACAGGATATGTTTTATTTTGGCGGCATGGTGCGATGCATGCGCGTGGCGAGAATGGCGAATGCGATGGGCAAGCAATGCATTCCACACATATCGAGCACAGGGCTTGGCTATCTGTATATGATGCATTTTGTTTCAGCGATTCCTAACTCGGGTCCTTATCACGAGTTCAAGGAATTCAACAACGACTTACCATATACCTGCGCCACATCGACCTTGCGCAGTGACGACAACGGAGTGTTGAAGATTCCCACTGGACCGGGCGTAGGGGTTGAGATCGACCCGGCGTATATCGCCAAGCATGAAGTCGTGAAAGCATGAGGCTTCTGCCTGACGTCAGCCATTCAGCAAGCGATTCACTTCGGCGTGCAACCGCTCGGTGATGGCGGCCTCGGTCTCTTCGGGGGCGAAGTGGATGGGTTGCCCTACATGGACTTCGATTTTGCCGGACCGGAACCAGCGCCTGGTTCCAGCCTTCAGCTCGCCCAGCCCTCGAAGCGCTACCGGCAGCACACTTGCTCCAGATTGCTTGGCGAGCAGACCGATTCCGCCACGGAAACGGGCGAGCGAACCTTCGGCCGAACGAGTTCCCTCAGGGAAGACCAAGACATTGAAGCCATGATCCATTGCTTCTCCGGCGTGCGCGAAACTCTGCTGGAAGTTTCGTCGCCGGGGCAGGGGGAAGACATTGAAGAGCGCTGTCAGCAGGAAGTAAATCAGCGGCCCCGGCAGATAAAAGGCCTTCTGTCCCGGCGCGCTTTCGGGATTGCGGAAATGGCGGTAGTCTTGCAGCATGTCTCCGGCCATGGCCACGGCGATCCGCCTCCGCACATCACCCGGCAGCGCGTACTGAATCAGTGGCCCATCAAAGGCCGTGACGTGGTTCGCGATGATCAGCAAGGGCTCCGCGTAGGTGGGCATTTGGGCCGCAACTATACGAGGATTCGCGAGCAGCCAGACCAGCGGCCGCACTATGGCTTCGATAAATGCCACCCGCACCCACTGGAAGAGCTTGAGCCACGGCCAGCGCGGATAGACAAAGGCCGAGTCGATCTCTGCGTCGCTTTCTCTTGCTGAAGCGGCCGGTACGTTTGAGATTACTTGTTCGCCGCTCAGACTTGGCGTGCCATCTTTCTGGGGCTCGTCCACGGGCGGGTTGGGAGTGCTTGCGGCTCGTGTGCCTTCAGCCTCTCCAGTCACCAACGCGCGCAACTCTCCCAGTGTCTGAACTTCTTCAAGCCAGGCACCGCCGGGCGCCATGCCCAGCCGCTCTTCAAGAGCCGCCGCCAATTGCACTCTTCCGAGGCTGTCCAATTGCAAATCTTCGCTAAGCCTGAGTTCGTCTCCCACGCCGGGAGGGGTCTCGCCAGAGATTTCTGCGATCAGCGTAAGCAGCCAGTCTGCCGAGGCACGAAAGGCACCTGCGCCGGCCTGCGCTGCATCGCCGGTGTTTGCCGCGTTGGCCGCGGCCTGGATTCCGGCTAGCCATTCGGCTACGGCTTTGCGTTTCACTTTGCCGGTTGAGGTTCGCGGCAGATCTGGCTCGGGCCACAGGACCCAACGGCGCAGGCGCTGAAACTCGGCGAGGCGCTGGTTGGCGTTTCGGATGGCCTCGGCAGCTTGCTCTCCGTTGCCGCGCATGGCCAGTACGGCGCATGGTTCTGGCCCTGAAGCCGTTTCAATGGCCACGACCGCGCAGGCTGCCACGCCGGGCTCAGGTTCGATGGCCGCTTCCAAATCCTCGGGGTGCAGATTGATCCCTGCTGCAGTCACGATGACTTCACTCTTGCGTCCCAAGAAACGCAGTTCGCCGCCTGCCACATTTTCGGCCAGGTCGCCAGTGGCCAGCCAATCGCTTTCGCGCGGACGCAGCTCGCCGCCGGACCAGGTGGCGCTGGAGATGGTTGCGCCGCGCACCAGCACCTCGCCGTCTGGTCCCAACTTTACTTCGCGCCCCGGCAGCGGCTTGCCGATGGTTCCCTGGGCGACGTGAAAGGGGTGATTGAGCGTGATGATCGCCGACGTTTCCGTCATTCCGTAGCCTTGGACGACCACAAATCCAAGCGCGTTCCAAAACTGCTCAAGCGCCCCGCCGAGCGCCCCGCCCCCAGAGACGACGGCCCAGAATTTGAAGCCGAACTCGGAGTGAATATCGCGAAAGCGCCACCAGCGCTTCCACGCGCGAATCCCCTTGGAAGCCGTGACCCGCTCGGCGAGATCTTTGTGGGTGATTTCCAGATGAGACTTGAGCAGTGCCGTCACACGCGGAACCGCGGCCAGCACGCTGATGCGCTCGCGCTTGATGGTTTCGATCAGGCGCGCCGCGACCAAACGATTTTCAAAGTGAACCTCGGCGGCAAAGATCGGTGGAACCCACAAGCCCATCGTCTGTCCGAAGACGTGGCTCAAGGGCAGCGTTTCCAAAAAGCGTAGGGGATGGAAGGGCCGCTCATAGCGCATGTAAGGCTGCGCTCCCGCTTCGATCGGACCGACGCTGGCCAGTATGTTGCCGTGAGTGAGCACCACGCCTTTGGGTTCGCCGGTGGTGCCGGAGGTAAACAGAATTTGCAGCGGCGTATCGTGCCCCAGGCCCTCGACCGGCCCAGCTTCTTCAGCGGGCAGCGCGCTCAGCCAATCTTCAAAGGCAAGGCTTGGCCATTCAGCCGGCAACTGCTTTAGGAGCAGCGCATCGCCGACGGCCAGCTTGGGACGCACGTCAGAGGCTACGCGCTGGGCGAATTCCGGCGTTCCATAGGCGTCGAGCGGGACCGCGAGCACTCCGCGGAGGATGCAACCGTAGAAGGCCGCGACCCACTCCGCGCTGTTCTCCGCCCAGATCAGAACCCGGTCGCCGGGGCCGATGCCGCGTTGGGCCAGCAAAGCCGCAAAGCGCCCCGCCAGCCGTGCGATTTCTCCGTAAGTGGAGGCGCGCCTCCGATTGCCATGGAAGCGAACGACCGCGATCTGGCGGTCATAGCGGCGAAAGTCGTCGAGCAGTGTAGCCAGATGGTCGCGCATTCAAGCTCCGGCAAATTCATAGTAAGCGATGAGGCTCAATGGGAGCATTATTCAGCAAGCTTGCTCAGTTGCTTTCCGCGCAAAGTAGAATGGAAGCATGGGATTTGAAAGCGTGAAGAAGATTGCCGAGGCGGATTTTCCCAGTCGCTGGGGAGTTTTCAGAATCTTTGGCTTCGAGGGCCGGCTGACGGCGCCACGCCCCTGCGATGAAGGCTCGGCGAATGGCTCGGGCAAAGGCGAGGTCGAGAGCCTGGTGGCTCTGGTGATGGGCGACATTCACTCTGCTCCTCCGGTGGTGCGCATTCATTCGCAGTGCCTGACTGGGGATGTTTTTGGCTCGCTGCGTTGCGATTGCCGTTTGCAGTTGGAGTTGGCCATGCGCCGGATTTCCGAAGAGGGCGCGGGCATTCTGCTTTACGAAGAGCAGGAGGGGCGCGGCATTGGCCTGATGGCCAAACTCAAAGCTTATGAACTGCAGGATCACGGGCTGGACACGGTCGAGGCCAACGTCAAGCTGGGCTTTGCCGCCGATTGCCGCGCCTACGAGTTGCCGGCTGAAGTGCTCAAGCTGCTTGGCGTTCGCCAGGTGCGTCTGATTACCAACAATCCAGAGAAGGTTGCGGCACTGGAGTCTGCCGGCATCGAAGTGACCGAGAGAGTTTCTGCCGAGGTCGAGGTGCAGAAAACCTTTGCGGATTACGTGCGCACCAAGCAAGAGAAGATGGGACACATACAGGATTCGCTGGTGGATGAAGGGTAGGACGCTGGTGGAGTTTGCCGACCAAGAATCGCCGCGAAATTGTTCGCGATTCGCTGTTTTGAGCGTCCGATTTCCCTTTCGCGTCCATACGTTGTAGGATTTTCTCGAATGTGCTGGAAGATTTTGGCCGCTCGCAGAGGAACTGGAAAACCATGAACCGCAAGAACTGGAACATTCGCAATTGCCGTACCAAGCAGCCCAACGGCTTTACATTGATGGAGTTGCTGATCGTCATCGCCATCATTCTCATCCTCATGCTCATGGCGATTCCTACCATCGGCAGTTTGAAGAAGAGCGCCAACCGAGTGTCGGCGATCAGGTCCATTCAGGCCATCCAGCAGGCGGAGACGATGTATTCGACGACCTATCCCTCGAACGGATATGCCTGCTCCCTGACTGCTTTGGGCGGCGATTCGACCTCTGGTCCTCCCTCGCCGACCGCTGCGCAGATTTTGCAGCCAGACATTGTTTCGGGCTTCAAATCCGGCTACATTATCACCATCAGCAATTGCTCCAAGGTGAACGTCAACGGCACGGACCGCATTACCGGATACACGGTAACTGCCATTCCGCAAACCGTGGGCAAGACCGGCGACAGCGGCTTTTGCGGCGACGATAGCGGGCCCATCAAAGCAGATCCCACAGGCGGCACCAACTGCACCCAACTGGTTCAATGAGCGCGAGTAAAAGCTTGAGGCGCGGCGGTCAGATACTTCTGGCCGCCGCGACACTGTCTGCCTGCCTCTGCGCTCAGCAGCGTCCGCCGTCCGCGCAGGAGGCCGCGAAGGTTTCGGCGCACGATCTGGCGCAGCGTGTCGATCGCCATTACAACCAGTTGCATTCGCTCAAGGCAGGGTTTGTGGAGAGCTATGAGGGCCTGGGAATGCGGCGGACCGAGAGCGGAACGCTGCTATTGCTGAAGCCGGGCCGAATGAAGTGGGAGTACAGCGTGCCGGCCGGAAAGCTCTTCCTGCTGGACGGCAAGTACGCCTGGTTCTACTCGCGCGGCGATTCGCAGGTGCAACGCATTGCCGCGAAAGAGTTGGATGATCTGCGCTCGCCGCTGCGTTTTCTGCTGGGCCATACAGAACTGGAAAAGGAACTGAACAGCCTGACGCTGGCTACGGCCCCGAACGGGCAATTCACGCTTAGCGGCCAGCCGAAGGGCCAGGAAAAGCGGGTGGCGCGGCTCAGCCTCACTGTCACCGCTGACGGAACCATTACCGGCATTGAGATTGAAGAAGCCGATGGAGCGTTGACTCGATTCGCTTTCACCGGCGAGCAAGCGAATGCGCCGGTTCCTGCCGAGACGTTTAATTTCACGCCGCCGGCCGGAGTGCCGGTGGTGGATGCGTTGCCGCCAGTTTGATGACAGTTGTCAGTTTTCAGTTGTCAGTTGTCAGTTCCTACGGCTCAGAGGAAATAATGGCGAACTCTTTCCGCGACTTGCAAGTGTGGCAAAGGTCAATGCAATTGACGGTTCCAGTCGACCGCCTAACGCAAAGTTTTCCCCGTGAAGAAGTCTATGGGTTGTCCAGCCAGATCAGACGTTCGGCAGTTTCGATTCCAAGCAACATCGCGGAAGGACAGGGACGACTCACAGTTGGCGAATTCAGGCAGTTCTTGGGCATTGCTCGCGGTTCGAATTTTGAATTGCAAACACAATTGGAAATAGCTCGTTTACTGGGGTTCGGGGATTCAAAGCTGATCGATGAAGCGGAAGGTCTATTTCATGAAGTTGGAAAAATGTTATATGCGCTCCTTGAGTCACTCAAAGAATAGTTCTCTTTAGCTGATAACTGACAACTGATTACTGTCATTCGTAGCGCAGGGCTTCGATGGGGTCTAAATTTGCGGCGCGAATGGCGGGGATCATGCCGCTGACGAGGCCGGTTACGATCAGGATTCCCGTGGCCACGATCACCGAGGCGGGCGAGATAATGAGGCGGATGTCGGCGGATTCGGCGTTCTTGGCGAGCGCGCTGTAGAAGGTAATGCGTCCGACCATGATGGAGACGAGGTAAGCCAGCGCGATGCCGCAGACGCCGCCTACTCCGGTAATGGCCAGGGCCTCTGCGAGAAACTGCGTGAGGATGTGACGGCGTTGCGCGCCCAGCGCCTTTTCTATACCAATTTCACGGGTGCGCTGCTGCACGGCCACCAGCATGATATTCATCAGGCCGATGCCGGCGATGCCTAGCGTCAGCGCTCCTACCAGCGAGAGCAGGATCTGCAGAGCAATCGAGAGAATGCGAAACTGTTGCAACTGCGTCATCATGTTGTGGATACGAAGCGCGTTGTGATCGATGGGCCGGAAGTGGTGGGCCTCGGCCATGGTATCGCGCAGGCTTTTTTCCACCAGTTCGCTGTCGCCGGTGTAGTTGAACCAGATTCCTCCCACGTAGGTTGTATCTGTCAAGTCGCTGATGGTGTTGAAGGGTACATAGATTTGCCGGTTCACATCGCTGTCGTTGCCCTCTTGCATTTTGGGCGCGAAGACCCCGATGACAGTAAACAATTCACCATTGAGGCGGATCGATTCGCCCAGAGCCCAGCCGGCGCTAAAGAGCTTGGTCTTGGCTTCTGAACCGATGACGCAAACGTGGGCGCGCTGCTGGTCCTCAGCGCCGTTGAAAAAGCGGCCCTGATCGAGATCGTGCTTCCAGATACTCGGGAAGACGGGGCGCGTTCCCCACACGGTCCACGTGTAGGTGTGCAAATCGTTTTGCACGGTGGCGTCTTTCCAAGCCACGGGGGAGATCTGAAATGCGCCGGGGACACTATTGCTGATGCGATCCACATCATCAAGAGTGAGACGCACCTGCACGCCCGCCTTGTCTCCGCCCGCCTGCTCGCTGGTACGGCCGGGAAAGATCATGATGGTGTTGGTTCCCCAATTGGCGAAGATCATCTCGATTGCGCGGCTGAAGCCTGCTCCATAGGCCAGCAACAACACGACCGTGGCGATGCCCCAAGCCATGCCGATCATGGTGATGGCCGTGCGGCGGCGGTTGTAAACCATTGCCTTCCAAGCCTGGGCGAGTGTGTCTTTCAGCATGAATTGGCTCCTAGCTTCTAGCCTCTAGCTGCCAGCTAGAAGCTGCTTTTCTCACTCGCGCCGCAGCGCTTCGATTGGGTCCAGAGCTGCGGCTTTGCCGGCTGGATAGAGGCCGGCGACGACTCCGCTCAGCACCAGGGAACCGAGCGCCAAGGCAGCCGACCACGGGACGAGTCTGGGCGGGTCCCAGCCGGGCATCTTGTCGGTCAGCAACCGCTGCAACAGCCACATAAAGGCCGCCGAAACAAAAATACCGATCACCCCGCTGATGCCGGTGAGCAAAAGCCCCTCCCAGAAGAACTGCGCCAGGATGCTGCTTTTAGTGGCCCCTATCGCTTTCAGAAGGCCTATTTCGCGCGTACGTTCGCTCACTGAAACCAACATAATGTTGATGATTCCTACGGCGCCTAGTCCCAGCGTCACGATGCCCACACCGCCCAGAAAGATATCCATGGCATTGAAGATGGCGCTGATAATGTGCTCCTCTTCGACAAAGTCCCATTGCACGAAGGCTTCGTTGAGCGAGGGATCGAAGCCATGGCGCGCGGCGATGACGCGATGCACGGCGGCTACGGCAGCTGTCGAATCGCCCTTTGTGGCCGGCTGGTACTGGATGGAAGTCAAGGCATCGCGGGGGATGTTTTCGCCCTTCACGGCAAAGAGTTCCATCATGGTGCTGATGGGGAGATAGACCTTCTGGTCGTCGTAGTCGTTGTTGCCGCGGCCGATTTTTTGCACGACGCCGATGATCGTGAATTCGGTTCCGTTGATGGTGATGGTCTCGCCCAGCACGGGGCGACCGGGAAAGAGCAGAAGGGCGGACTTTAACCCCAGCACCGCGACGCGGCGGCGGTCAGTGATGTCTCGGGCGTCGAGGAAGCGGCCCTGGTCCAAGGGAATGAATCGCACCTCGGTGTAATTGGGTTCGGTTCCCAACACGTGGCAGGAGGCATTGCTCCATTGGCTCACCTGGTAAAGGTCGTTGCGGTTCAGCTCGTCGGTCACGGCGCGCAACTCCGGCAGTCCACGCAGCGCGTCCTCATCGCCCATTGTCAATTCGTAGGGGCGCATGCCGGTGTGCTGGTTGGGGAGGGCGGGAACGGTGCCGTTGAACATCATGATCACATCGTTGCCGAGCGTGGCCAACTGCTTGTGCTGGCCGCTGCGGAAGCCCTCACCGAGGCCGACCAGCACGAGCAACGAACCCACACCCCAGGCGATCCCGAACATGGTCAGGAAGGTGCGCAGCTTGTTGGCCATCATGGCGCGGTAGACCTGGCCGAGTGTGTCAGAGAATGTCTGCATGATCGTTGGACGCCGAGGGATGGCGACTGGAGAGTGATACGCGACGGGGGAGGATTCGGTTCGCAGGGTTCGGCTGGTGCAACTAAGGGATCAAAGCAATCTCATCTTTGCAAACCGGGAGGCATCCACATCGAAGGTGACCGTCTCGCCGCAACCGGCAGCGGCTCCCGAGCGTTCGATGAGGCAGTCGGCAAAATCGGCCTTGAATTGGGAAAAGCGGCGCACGGCCTGGGTGACGGCCGTTTGGTAAGGAAATCCCATCGGCTCTGATTGATTCAATCTTCGAATAGAACTAGCTAACCCCATGGAATTGAAGCGGCTCAATTACCGCTGACGCCGACAGGCGCCATTTGCAGCGGTTCCGATAGGGTGAACAGCATCACGGTACCGGGCTCGAGCGTTGCCTGGGGATGGTCGACGAGCAGGTGAGCTGTGATGACGCCAGCGCCGATCAGACTGCCGGTCATGGCGCCCACCGGGCCAGCCACGATTGCTCCGGCGACTGCTCCGCCGCCTACTGCTCCGCCGTATTCGATGCCGTCTCGCTTTAGGCGCGAGGCTGGGAGGATGGTGCCTTCATTCCCCACTTTGGACTTGGCGCCTGGGGTTCCAGTAATGTCGGCGCGAAATTGGTAGCGCGTGCCGTTAGCGAGAATCAGCGTCTCTGGCTGCAGGCGCATGGAGCCGTGGCCGCCGGGATGACCGGTGGAAACCGACGCCACCCGGCCGTCAATTTCCGTTCCAGCGGGAATCAGAACCTGGCCGCCCTGCACCACGTCCGAGGCCACGCGGCTACGGAATGTTTCGCCTTTCTCGCTGCTCACGGACGATAGCCGATCGAGCAACTTGACGCGAATGGTGACGCCTTCGGGAAGTTCGCCGGGCCGCAAAGCGCGAGGGTGCACGATGTCGCCATCTGGATCGGCGTCGTTGTTGCGCGTGGCCAAGGCGGCTGGTTCAGGCTGTTCGGAGGCGGGGGCACTCTGCTGCACCATCACGATTCCGCTGTCCGGGTCAGAGGAGGTCACGACCGGAGTGGTAGAGGCCGTGGTGGCACTGGCCAAAGTTGGAGACTGCGGCGGGGTTTGGGCCTGATCTTGCACCGGCGCGGTTGGCTTGCCGGCTCGTGGCTTGAGCTGGGGCTGGGGCGCGGTTGTGGTCTCGATGGTATCGTCCGCGGGGGGCGTCGAGGTTCCTTGATAGGGATTCGACTGGCCAGCTTCTTGCGCTCCCAGAGCGCCAGTGGCCGTGAAAAGCAGGGCGTACGCAAGAATCATCCGGTTCATCCAAGTCTCCTTTTTCCAGGCGTAGCCGTACACACCTTCTCTTTGAATTTAGACCCCGCCGGGAGTAAAAGGTTGTGCGGGAGCCAACTGTTTCCGCGAGGCGAGCGCCCGCCCACCCAAAATAAGGCTAGCTCAGGTCGACAGCAAGTGACTCGCTGAGCAGCGGGAAAAGTGCCTTTGGCGCTACGAATCAACAGAGATAACCCACTCCGGTACTTTTCCCACGCTGGTAACGATTGAGGGGAATGATTTCGATTGGATCGTCGTCGCCGGTCGGGTTTGTTAGAATCTTTGCGAGACGTTAAGTCGTTTTGAAACTTGGACGGAGAGGGATTGCAAAGGTGGATGAGCTTCTGAATACCATTCAAGGCGCCACCGGAGAGGCCCTTGCCGTCGGTCACCGTCGCCAACTCCCCAACCTGAACGCCCGGCTACATCACCGCATTGCGAGGACTGAAATGACTGAGATAGTTGCCATTCGCGCCCGCGAGGTTCTTGACTCCCGTGGGAACCCGACCGTGGAAGCAGACGTAATTCTGGAAAGCGGAGCTTTGGGCCGCGCCATCGTGCCTTCGGGCGCTTCTACCGGCGAGCATGAGGCCGTGGAATTGCGCGACGGCGACAAGAGTCATTACATGGGCAAAGGTGTTCTGCAGGCCGTGGCCAACGTGGAAACCGTTATTGCGCCCGAGCTGGAGGGCATGGACGCCTCGAACCAGCGACTGCTGGATCAGACCATGATTGCGTTGGATGGTACGTCGAACAAGGCCAAGCTGGGCGCAAACGCCATTCTGGCCGTCTCCATGGCTGCCGCGCGCGCCGTGGCTCAGACTCTTGAGATTCCGCTCTATCGCTATCTGGGCGGCGTGAATGCTTCAGTTTTGCCTACGCCGATGCTGAACGTGCTGAACGGCGGCGCCCACGCCGACAGCAATGTGGACTTCCAGGAGTTCATGATTATGCCGGTGGGCGCGGAACGCTTTTCCGAGGCGCTGCGCTGGGCTGCCGAGACCTTCCACACCCTCAAGGGCGTGCTGAAAAAGAAGGGCTACAGTACGGCCGTGGGCGACGAGGGCGGCTTTGCTCCTTCGCTCAAGTCTAACGCCGAAGCGATTGAACTCATTCTTGAAGCGATTGAGGATGCTGGTTACAAGCCCGGCGAGCAGATTGCGATTGCTCTCGACCCAGCATCGAGCGAGTTTTACGACAAGGAAAAAGGTAAGTACATCTTTAAGAAGAGCGACAAGCGCGAGCTATCGAGCGAAGAGATGGTTGGCTTCTACGACAACTGGATTCGCCAGTATCCCATCGTCTCGCTTGAAGACGGCCTGGCCGAAGATGATTGGGCGGGCTGGAAAATTCTTACCGACAAACTGGGCGGCAGGATTCAGTTGGTGGGCGACGACATCTTCGTGACCAATGTGAAGCGTTTGCAGCGTGGCATTGAAGAGGGCGTGGGCAACTCGATTCTGATCAAGGTCAACCAGATCGGGACCATTACTGAGACGCTGGAAGCGATCGACCTGGGACGCCGCTACGGCTATACCTCGGTGATCTCGCATCGCTCGGGCGAAACGGAAGATACTTTCATTGCGGATCTTGCCGTCGCCACCGGCGTGGGCCAGATCAAAACCGGTTCGGTGAGCCGCACCGACCGCATCGCCAAGTACAACCAGTTGCTCCGCATCGAAGAGGAGTTGGGCGGCGGCGCGGTTTTCCTTGGGCTCGAAGGGCTGAACTACAACGACTAGCCACCTGCGGTGGGGCAGACTGCTTCACATGTACTTAGGGAGGGAGCTTCGGCTTCCTCCCTTTGTGCTTATGTCCTCTGAGCTTGGATCGACTGTTTAATCGCTACTCTTGACTACTTTCTGCGCGTTCGGGGCGAATCATACTGGAACACCTCTTCGAGCGGCACACCGAAGACCTCCGCGATTCGGAAGGCAACCTCAAGCGAGGGCGAGTATTTATTGGCTTCAATGGCATTGACTGTCTGGCGCGTGACCCAAATCCGCTCAGCTAAATCAAGTTGGGTCATGGATTGCGCGGTGCGCAGTTCGCGGATGCTGTTGCGGATGAACGGCATTATTGCTCGATCCTTTTCTGTCTCAGATCCTCCATCCTCTTTATTGCCCGCTTACACAACAGCGGCTTCACGCGGTCGGCAAGCCATCCATCTTGGGTCCGATAGAACTCTAATTGTCTTTCAATCTTGGCGATCTGGGAGAATATCCATGCTGCAAAGAGCAGGGTGAGAATGTGGCTTGTGCTGGTGCCCGGACTTATAAATCCCAAATAATAAAAGAGGAAGGCAATACTGACAAAAAGAACGGCGTAGGCCGAGCGAATCCCACGGAGTTCGATTAGATGGTCGCGCTCATCCACATGCGCGTCGCCCGTCTGACGATAGAAAACTGAGAGCAATGTCGGAACCGACCATCCAACAAGCCAGGAAGTGAAAGCAGCCCCAGCAACGCGATAAGAATCGGTAAACGTCACCCTGGTGATGAGCAGGAAAAATCCGATGGCAAAAAACTCTCCAGCCAATGCTCCATAGAGCAGCTTTTCCCGATGCGAAAGGTTGGACACAGACGCCCTCCAGTTAAAAACATTTGACATTTCGAATGGTAGGCATTACGGAGGACTGTGTCAAATGTTTTTGACATGGCGCAAAGGGCATCTGTGTCGTTGCGCAGTTGAAATTCTGCACATCCCGATGCAAAACCTGTCTTGCATCGTGTATTCGGACTGATTTGGGCAAGGACATTTCGGTCAGCCGCCTGGCAGGTTATTCTAGAGATGAGATATTCGATCTATTCTGAGGTGCCTTCCTAAGTGTCCATCTACAATCGTCCTCTCGTTCTGACCATCCTCGACGGATGGGGCTATCGTGCCGAAACCGCCAACAACGCTATTGCACTGGCTAAGAAGCCTACCTACGACAAGCTGCTGCGCGAGTTTCCTAACACTCTGATCCAGGCCTCGGACCACTTTGTTGGCCTGCCCGATGGGCAGATGGGCAACAGCGAAGTGGGTCACCTGAATATTGGCGCGGGCCGCATTGTGCAGATGGACATTACGCGCATTGAAGCGATGATCGTATCAGGTCAGTTTCAAAAAGACCCGGCGATTGCGCGGGCCATGCAACTGGCTCGCGAGGGAGGACGGCAACTGCATCTCTTTGGGCTGGTCTCTGACGGCGGCGTTCACTCTCATCAGGAGCACCTTTACGCCCTGCTGCGGACGGCGCGCGAGTACGGTTTGGAGCGCGTCTTTGTTCATGCTTTCATGGACGGCCGCGACACTCCGCCTTGCTCCGGCGCAGATTACATTGCGCAGCTTGAACAGAAGATGCGCGAATATGGCGTGGGCAAGGTGGCTACGATCAACGGACGCTACTACGCGATGGACCGCGATAAGCGCTGGGAGCGCGAGCGCAAGGCTTTCGACGCAATGGTCAACGGCAAGGCCGAGGGCGGCGCGTATCCCGACGCCGTGGCGCGCATCAAGGAGAATTACAACAACGGCATCACTGACGAGTTTCTGATTCCGTTTGTGGTGGTGGATGGCGCGGGCAAGCCGGTCGGGCAGATTCGCGACGAGGATGTCTGCATCAACTTCAACTTTCGCGCCGACCGCGCACGCGAGATTACCCGTGTGTTGACGCGCGAGAGCGGCTTGAACAAACAGGGCGGCCGTGACCTGGATGGCTGGGAGGCGCTCGATCAGGTGATTCCCCGCAGCGAAATTCCGAAGAACCTGTACTACCTTTGCATGACACAGTATGACAAGCTCTACGAGTTGCCGGTTGTCATTCCGCCGGAGTCTCTAGATAACATCCTGGCCAACGTGCTGGCGCAGCATCATCTTCGCAATTTGAGAGTGGCCGAGACAGAGAAGTTCGCTCATGTGACTTACTTCTTTAACGGCGGCATTGAGACGCCTTTCCCCGGCGAAGAGCGCGTGCTGATTCCTTCGCTGAAGGTGGCCACTTACGATCTTGCTCCGGAGATGAAGGCCGAGGCTATCGCCGATGCTATCGTGAAGGCGGTGAACGACACGGCTTTTGATCTGATTGTCGCCAACTTTGCCAACGCGGATATGGTGGGGCATTCCGGCAAACTGGAGCCGACGATCCGAGCCATCGAAGCCGTTGATGCCCAACTGGGCCGCGTGTACAAGGCGATCAAGGAACGCAACGGCAGTTGGCTGATCAGTGCCGACCACGGCAATGCCGAACAGATGGTGGACCTGGTGACTGGCAATCCGCACACGGCGCACACTACCAATCCGGTGCCGATGATTTATGTAGCTGAAGAAGCCAACCGCTATCGCTTGCGCCCCGATGGTTCGCTGCGCGACATTTCGCCAACTCTGCTGAACATACTCGCGCTGGGCCTGCCTAAGGAGATGACCGGCGGCGATCTGCGCGTGCCACTGGCTGGGGCGTGATTCTTCGCAAAGAATATCCCAGGTCTCTTGCGAGACCTGGGATCACATGCCAACCAAAATCCTACTTCGCTCGAAGATTCAGTTTTCCGATGACCTGTTTCAACTCCTCAAGCTTTTGCCCAGCTTCGCCCAGCTTGCCCGCCGCAGTGAGCCGCTGATAGTCGTCAAAGTCTTTGCTTGCCTGTGAAATCAGCGCGCTCAAATCCTGTGCGGGAGCTGGTGCGCCAGTTGATGTTGTTGTCGCGGCTGGCGGGGTTGGGACTTCGGATGCGCTGAGCGACGAGACGCCTCCGCCAAACAGAGACGACAACGCTGCCTCGAAGGTTGGACCGTAGGCGAGCTTGTCTTGCAGCGCCAGCACCACCAGCCGCAACTCTGGCATGGGGCTGCGGTCGGCCTTCAAATAAATTGGCTCGGCATAGAGCAGCGCCTTGCCGGATGGAATCACCAGGAGCGTTCCCCTCTGGACATGCGAGCCTTGCTGATTCCACAAGGTCAACTTGCTGGAGAGGTCGGCATTCTGATCGATGCGCGCTTCAATCTGCAATGGCCCATCGACCTGTTTGGTCTTGGGAAAATCGTAGACAATCGATGTGCCATAGTGTTCACCGTCGCTGCGACCGGCGATCCAGCCAATTAGGTTGTTGCGGTTGGACGGAGTGAAGGGCAGAATCTCCACAAATTCTACGCCGCTCTCGCCCGGTAGCTTCATCAGCACAAAGTTAGGCTGCATCGCCTGTGTCTGCTGCGCGCCGCCGTCACCCATGCCAACTTCCGTCGCGACTGTCCATAAGTCTTCGCGGTTATAAAAGACCTCTGGATTAGTCATGTGATAGAGGCCGTAAACCTCGGCCTGCAAGGTAAGTAATAACTCTGGATAACGCACGTGCTTGCGCAGCCCTGCCGGCATCTGGGCTGCGTCCTTGAAGAGACTCGGAAAGATGCCGCGGTAGGCCGCAAGGATCGGGTCTTTATCGTCGAAGACATAGAACGTTGTGGTTCCGTCATAGGCATCAACGACGACTTTGACACTGTTTCGCATATAGTTGATGGCTTGTCCGTTGACGGTGTAATGCGTCGCGTAGGGATAAGTGTCCGACTGCGTGAAGGCATCCAGAATCCATGAAAGCCTGCCATCTTCGCCCAACACGATATATGGGTCTTGATCGAAGGTGAGAAATGGGGCGAGGGCCGAGATTCGCTCACGCACTGTTCGCCGCATTAACAGACGGCTCTGGGAGTTTACATCGTCGCTGAATGGCAGCTTGGCAATGTCTCCACGATCAAATGCAATCAGTACGCGGCGCAGAAATCCGCCTAACTCGATGCCGCCCGTTCCCTGGTAGGAGGTAAGGTTGTTGGTGTCGCCTTGCGGATAGTTGAACTCTTGCTGGTTTGTCTTGACATAGACATCGGTATTGGTCTGTTCGCCAAAATAAATCTCGGGTCGAGTTACATTCAATCCCGGCACTGTGCTTTGAACCGGCATGTTACTGAGCAACAGCGTAGGCCGGCCTTCGGTCGTGAATCCATTGACCGTATTCATGGTGAGGCCGTAGCCGTGCGTATAAATGAGCTTCTGATTGATCCAGTTCTGGCTACTCTCTGGAAGCTTGTCCTGTCTCAGCTCGCGGGCTGCCAGCATGACTTCGCTGATGGAGCCATTGATTGAATAGCGGTCAATATCGACGTCGGGAAAGTCGTAGTACGTGCGAATCTCCTGCATCTGACGGAGGGTATCCTGCAGTGCGTGCCAGTCCCACAGACGAATATTGCTGAGCGTGGCCTGGTTATTGGCTGGGTCAGTTGCATTGACGGTGGTTTCGGCGGGAAACTCGCGCTGTAGAAAGCGATCCAATCCATAAGCCTGGCGAGTCATCGCGATGTTATTGGTAATGTAAGGCTGCTCGCGAACCAGCTCATTGGGTTTGACAAGAAAGCTGCTGACATACCAGCCAACAATTCCGACAACTACATAACAGACGATTGCGGGGAGGACAGATAGGATGAGCCAGCGACCGCGCGGTGCGAAGACACCGCCCGCAAAGGCGATCAGCGCTCCCAGCGCCAGCGCGGCGCAAACCACTAACATGCCGGTGAGCGTGACGTGCGCATCTGTATAAGTCACTCCGTCGAAGATAGTGTGGTGCTCGAAGAGTAACTCGAAGCGGCCAAGATAGGCGCGCATGGCTACGATGAGCAACAAAAAAGAAACCGCTATCGATAGTCCGCGCCAAGGTAACTGGCTGAGACTCGAGCGGCTGCCGCTGAGTGCGCGTGAACTGCCTGAAACCAGCAGAAACACAACAGCAAGCACGCAGGCGATGATACTGAGCGTCAGCAGCCATCCGGTGATCAATTGCCAGGCCGGCAAGGTGAAGAGATAGAAGCCGAGGGGCCGGCCGAAGATAGGATCGGCCATGCTGCCCGCGTCTCGCGGCGCGTACCACCAGAGAGCGAGGGTTTGCCACTCGGAGGTCATTGCTCCGCCGGTGATGAATGCAATGACCAGCGAGCCGCCGATGGAAAGGATGCGCAGCACGGGCCTGAGCGACAACTTGACCTCTTGCCCGGCGATGATGATGATGTGATCTCTGGGCAAGTCCGCTAAGTGTGCTTGCTTGAGCGCCGTATATATTCCGAGCAAAATGAGAAATGTAAGCGCAAAAAATCCCGCAAAGATGCCCCATTGCATTCCGCGCGCCGTCCAGAAGACTTCTTCGTAACCGAGCGACTTGAACCACAGCAAGTCAACCCAGTAGGAAAGCGCGGTTCGACCGCTCAGGAGGATGACTGCAACAACGGCGATGAGAATCAACAATCCGCTCCGGCGGCGGCGCGGGGGCGATGTCAACTTGGGCCAATCGATGGTATCGGGCATCTCTAATCCACTCTTTCTGTTTTCGCGGTTTCAGAGCCGCAGGCTTGCCAATCTGTCTAACTCCACTTTAATCTTCTTCGACGACTTCTGCCTCCAGATCGGCTTCTCTCTTCACACATTGCCCACCGTTCACGTTGTCTGATACGCTGCTGTTTCGTGCAAATAGCTCGAGTAGTCTAAGAACGATTCTTGAATCCGCGTCATTCGGTTGTGCTGCCGATGCAATGGTTACAGGGCAGAATGACCGCATAAGGTATGATATTTGAAACGAGTTGCCGGGCCCTATATTTTTTGATTGCAGATTCTCAGTATGTCCATTTTCATATGAATCCACGGAATGCTTCACCAGGTGAGGTTTTAGCGAGCGTGTCGAAGTCCGGAGGTTCCGGCCGGCTGTACCGCCCCGACATCGACGGAATTCGCGCAGTAGCTATTTTGAGCGTTGTCTTTTATCACTACGGCGTTCCATGGTTTGTGGGAGGTTTTACAGGTGTAGACGTTTTCTTTGTCATCTCCGGTTATCTCATTGGAGGCCACATCTATTCCGAAGTACGAACAGGTGGCTTCAGTTTTTTGCGTTTTTATCAGAGGCGCGCCAAACGCATTCTCCCTGCGTATTATGCCATGATGGTATTCGTTTTGCTGGCGTCTTTGTTTCTGTTGTCGCCATTTGAAATTGTTAAGGTCGCGGAGTCGGGAATCGCGGCTACGTTTTCCGCTTCTAACATTGCATTCTGGATATCCAGCGACTATTTCAATCCAGCTAGCGAATTGCATCCGCTGCTCATGACCTGGTCATTAGGTGTGGAAGAGCAGTTTTATATCATAACTCCTCTTCTGATGGTGCTTTTGGCGCGCATTCGGCGCAACTGGATCCCGCGGGCTGTTTGGACTGTTTGTATTTTTTCTTTTCTTCTCGCTTGCTGCGAGCTTGGCAGTTATCCGAAGAATGTATTCTACCTCCTGCCGGAGCGCGCATGGGAGCTTGGTATCGGAGTTGGTCTGGCGGTCACTGAATTGACCGGAAAGCGCATTGAGCTTTCTGCGACCCTTACCCGAATGGCGGGTTTAGGCGGCATGGGCCTGATGCTTGCGCCAATATTTCTGCTGAGTTCAAAAATGCCGTTTCCCGGAGCGATGGCATTGCCCTCGGTGCTAGGTACGGCGTTGGTCATTGCGGTACCTTCCAGTTGGATCAACCGAAAGCTGCTCTCGTTTTCTCCGTTGGTCTTCGTCGGCAGAATCTCCTACTCGCTCTATCTTTGGCATTGGCCTCTGCTGACATTTTTGCGTATAACTGCGGGAGGCATGCCACCGCGTACTGCCACCTACTTGTCCATGGGAGCAGCCTTTGCGGCTGCGACGCTGTCTTATTACTTCATAGAGAGACCTTTTCGCCGGTCTTTGCGTGCTCCGGTTCCTCTGTTGATCCGCTACGGCATTGTCAGCGCTCTCTTCATTCTTGTGTGTGCGGTTGCATGGCTGAGCAAAGGCATCCCCCTACGATTCCCCCAGTTGGATGGCATGGAACGCACCACAGCATACCGGTTGAAAGCCGATCCGTGCTTGAGCGGATCAGACGCATTGCCTGTATCGCCGGTCTGCTACGACAGATCAGACCCGCGGCCGTCCGTCGCGATTTGGGGAGATAGCCACGCCGCCGCATTAGCGCAGGGTATGCGCGCCGTTGCCGACTCACAAGGTTATGGCCTTGTCGAGATTGGCCGGACCAGCTGCGTGGCATTGGCGGGCGCCGCAAACTATCGTCCGTCCATTCCGCTCGATGCGCGGCAATGCATTCAATTCAACCACAGTGTGCTGAACCTGCTCGAAGCCGATCCGCGCGTAAAGATTGTGGTACTCACTGGCGTTTGGGCAAACTCTTTTCAACAGATAGCCACTGATCGCTGGCTGATCAACGATGTTGCACACGAGCGCGAGACGCTTCCTCCAGAGATAGTGAATGAAGTCTTCAGACATTCCCTGACAGCCACGATCCTGGGTCTTGAGAAATCCGGCAAACAGGTCATTGTGATGGAGGACGTGCCCAGCTTCGCCCTAGACCCCGTTCTTAGGATCAGGACCGCGCAGATTCCGGCCCGCCACACGCTGGCATTGTGGATGGGGGTCAAGACCGCCAGCGATCCGGGTTATGATACCCCAAGAGACCCTGCCTCGGTTGCAATCGCAGACGCCCAACTGAGGATTGTGGTGAAGGGTTTGAACGGAGTTCCGCTGATCGATCTGAAGACTGAACTTTGTCGCAACGACAATGAATGCGCCTATCGGATCGGGGAGCGGGTCTTCTACTCCGATGGTGGGCACCTCGACGCCGATGGCGCGCGCTACGTCCTTCGAGATTTTAGTTTTCCCGCGCTGGTCGCACCGGGCAGTTAATCTCTAAGCTGCAGGACCGTGCGATGCGTCACGAGTGCCTGCGTGTGGCCTCTTCATACACCGCCTCATATTCGCGGGCCGGCTGCTCCCAACTGTAGTTGCGCGCCATGCCGTTAAGCATCAGCTTCTTCCAGCCGGCTTTGTCTTGAAAGGCAGCCAGCGCCCGGTCGATTGCTGCTTGTAGCGCACCGGCGATTGTGCCCTTGAATTTGAAGCCGGTGCCACTGCCTTGCTCGGGGTTCCACTCATCGATGGTGTCATCGAGGCCGCCGGTTGCGCGCACCACCGGCACAGTGCCGTACTTGAGCGAATAGATCTGGTTTAGTCCGCACGGCTCATAGAGTGAAGGCATGAGAAAAATATCCGAGCCAGCCTCGATTTTGTGGGCCAGCGGCTCGTCGTAGCCGATCCGCACAGCCACGTTCGCCTTGTTCCAGAAGGCCCAATCGCGGAAGAACTTTTCGTATCGCGCCTCGCCCGAACCGAGCGCGACCACGGCCACATCCAACTCCGAGAGCCGCCCGGCGATTCGCTCCAGCAGGTCAAAGCCTTTCTGCGTTGCAAAGCGCGAGACGATGCCGATCACCGGCGTCGACTCCTCCACCTGGCTCAATCCAAACACGGCCAGCAGATCGGCGCGACAGATGGCCTTTCCGGCCAGATCCGCCGGCGAATAACGCGCAGCCAGGTTCGCGTCTGTGGCTGGATTCCACAGCTCATAGTCCACGCCGTTCAGAATGCCGCGCAGGTCGGTCGCGCGTCCACGCAGCACACCGTCCAGCTGTTCGCCAAACACCGGCGTCTGTATCTCTTCGGCATATTTGCGGCTCACCGTGGTCAGAATGTCGGAGTAGACCAACCCGCCTTTGAGGAAGTTGAATTTGTTGTAGTGCTCCACCTTATCGAGTGTGAAGATCTCCCAGGGGAAGAGCAACAGTTCAGTGGTCGCGGGCGGAAATGCTCCCTGGTAGGCGGCGTTGTGAATCGTGAGCACCACGCTGGCGCGGCTCAGGAGCGGGTCTGAAGCGTAAACCGTCCGCAGATAAACGGGAATCAGCGCTGCCTGCCAGTCATGCACATGGAAGACCGCAGGCACGCCCAGCAGCTTCACCGCTTCAAGCACCGAACGGCAATAGAGAGCGAAGCGTTCGGCGTTGTCCGGATAGTCGCCCGCTGCGGTGCCATAAAATCCGGGCCGGTTAAACATCTCCGGGCAATCCACGAAGTAAAACTGCACCCCGGCGCGCTTTCCGCCGTCCACAATGCCCACAAAGCGGTTGTAGTACTGAAACGGGATGGTGATTGAGCGCACGGCGTAGGTCAACTCATCTGGCAATTGCCGCCGCACCTGCGCGTAGAGCGGCAGGTAAACCGTGACCTCGTGACCGAGCTTGACCAGCTTCGGAGGCAGCGCTCCCACCACGTCGGCCAACCCCCCGGTCTTGGCAAACGGCACGCACTCCGAAGCGGCAAAGACTATGTGCATCGTGCTTCTCCCTGGCTTGCGAACGAATCCTCGCAAACAGCTCATCTGTACAACCAAAGGGTCAGTCTACTACGGCTACGTTCAATCATGGTGCTGAGCTTTGAGCCTGGTCAATCTCTGAAATAATTGCTTGTCTAAATCTTTTCGGTTTCCTGCAGCGTTGTACAGTTGGAAGTTGCGATTCACGGATGCTCACAACGGCACAACCAATCTCGGCCTGGCCCCAGACGATCGAAGAGTTCGAGCGTCTGGTCCAGGCGACTCAAGACGACTTGGTCAACTTTGCGTTTCATCAATTGGGGAATCAGGAAGACGCAGAGGACGCGGTACAGGACGTCTATGTGCAGGCTTATCGAGACCGCGGCAAACGAAGACATATCACTGAAGTCCGGCTGTATCTTTTTCGCATGGTACGCAACCGCTGCATCGATTTTCACAGATTGAGGTTGCGGCGACCGGCGGACGCTGTGACGGATCAGGTGGCTTCCAGCGAGGACACCTTCTCGGTGGTCGCTGAGCAGGAGCAATCGAAGGAACTCCATCGATTGCTCGAGGGTATTCCGAGCCGGGAGGCGGAAGTGATCCGGCTGCGGATACTTTCGGAGATGTCTTTCGCGGAAGTCGCATTGATCGTCGGAACATCGGTTCCGACGGTGAAGTCGCGGTTTCGATATGGCCTTGATAAGTTGCGCCGAGTGCTCAATGTGGAAGGAGAAACCCGATGCACTGCAAAGAAGCTATTCGTTGCATGACTGGCCTGTTCGACAAGGAAGATACTCCCGAGTCGGGACCGGTTCGTGAGCATCTGGCAAAATGTCCGGCGTGCCGCATTTATTTCGAGAAGCAGCAAGAGCTTATCGAGAGGGTGAAACAACCGGGACGAGTCGCCGCTTCACATCAATTTGGAGCGAGAACCATGAATGCGATCAACCATGCAGCGGCGCAGGAAGCCGCATCAACCGGAACGAACTGGCGCTGGAACGGATGGCTGCGCTGGACCGTGGCCGCCTGTGCAACCGCCTTGCTTATTCTTCTTATTCCCATGCTGACCGGCCGATTTGGCGGCAATCACCAGGCGTTCACCGCATTGGCTCAATCAATCGACGCCATGTCCGCGGTCCAGTCAATCCACATGACCGGTCGCATGAGGACGATTCCTGGCGACAACTTTGAGTTGATTGGCGCCGACTACGATTACGTTCCATTGGAGATGTGGCGCCAGTTCAATCCCAGCAGCAAGTGGCGTGTCGAGAAACCCGGCCGTATCGTGGTGATGGATGGCTCCGCTTCCACTCTGTACATCAGCACTGCAAATTCTTATATGACGGCCTCGCCGAATGCGGGCTTTGTCGAGTGGCTGCGCCCTTTGCTCGATCCCCAGAGCATTCTGCAGAACGAACTGGATGCGGCAAGGGCGAAACAAAGCGACGCAACGATCGCCAAAGCCAACGGCACGATCACACTGACCGTTCAAAGCGATGCGAAAGGCGATTTCAAGAATTCATGGGCAAAGAATAAGTCCATTCTGGAATCGGATCACGCCTGCATCTATACCTTCGATGCGGCAACCAAGCTGCTGAAGAGCCTTAGAGTCTCAATTCGCGCCGGCGGTCAGGAGGTGACGGTACTTGAACTGAACGACATCCGATATGACGAGGTGCTTCCTGATTCGCTCTTCGCTCTGCAAATTCCCGCGGGAGCAACGCAGATTGT
This sequence comes from Occallatibacter sp., assembly GCA_049513195.1. Lineage (GTDB taxonomy): Bacteria > Acidobacteriota > Terriglobia > Terriglobales > Acidobacteriaceae > Telmatobacter. The sequence continues at coordinate 39,185 of JBEKWJ010000024.1, read as the reverse complement.
CACACCGGCAGAGATGTCTGCTCCTGCCACCGCCATTCTTGACCCGAAGGACACAGCGACGTACTTTTTCAATGCGTTTGCTCAAGAAGACTGGAGCGCATTACTCAGCGTCTATCCGGCGAGCACCGTCCCTGACGGGCTGAAGAAGTACTACGGACACGTGACTGTCCTCTCCATTGGCCAGCCGTTCCAGTCTGGACTTTACCCAGGTTATTTCGTCCCCTACCAGATTCGCCTGGCCGATGGCTCGGTGAAGTCGCACAATCTGGCAGTGCGAAACGACAATCCTCAGAAGCGGTGGATGGTGGACGGCGGATTCTAGCTCCGTTTTCTTTTTCCTCACAAGGCTGCATTGAGCGTGCAGCCTTGTGCTTCTCGAAGCAACGGCAACTGTAATCAGGGTGGCGTCACTTCACCGCGTAGGGATCAGCCACGGGCTTTGCGCTCTCTAACCAGGCGGAGTAAATCATGTCGCGCAACATACTGGCTCCCGCAGCCAATCGTTCGGCAGTAAACTCACGCGACTCGCGGGACCCAGCGCCAATAAACCCATCTGCCTTATCAAGTTGATAAACCCTTTCCACGTAGGTCTTGGAGTTGCGCAGATAGGCTACATAGGCGTCGAAGATATCGCCGTCGATGGCCTTTGCCGGCGTCATTTTGGCGCGGACCTCGGGTTCGTGCAGGTTGGCGTCTACAAATGGCCCCTCGAACTGCCAATGAATCTGGTGGCCGATGGTATAGCCGTTGGGATTCGGGCCCACCCAGCCGTTGTATTGGATGGTGGTGTGGAGCGGTTGCGAGCCGTCGCCGACGTAATGGCCAAGCCAGCCGGCGTAAAAGATGATCGCCTGTTCGACGGGGCGGGTGTTCTCATGACGAGCGTCCAAGGCGCGGTATTCGCGCATTGCAGCCTTCAGCCGCTCCCAGACTTCAGTGGTCTCCCAGGGCTGGAGGCCGATCTTCTCGGGCCGCTGGCCGGAGGCGAAGACGCTTGCCTCAAAATCCAGGCGGCGGTGCGGCAAAGGGCCGAGCGCGTCGGCTGGCTCCAAGTCAATGAAGTGTTCGAGAGCCTGCGCGGCGTTCAGCTCCGGCTCGGCGGGCGAGCGCCAGCGGTCTGGCTCGGGACCAAGATACTCGATCTCGATGATGGCCTCAGGCGAACGTAAAAAGGAAGGCACATTGGCTGGCAGGGAACTGGCTGCAAGCTTGTTCACAAGGCGATGGCCTCCATTGCCCCAGGCGTGAGCCGCGGGCGGCTGAGCCAGCACACAAACCAGCCCAGCCGCAGCGACGGCTGAAGATATGAGACGGACGAACGAAGAAAGAGTCAGCATGAAGCCAGTATAGGTCCGCCGCGCTGAACGCCGTTTGAAAATCGCTCATCAGTTCTCATCACTGAAGATGGCTTCGATGGTGGTTTCAAAGAGGCGCGCCAGTTTGAACGCGAGCGGCAGACTGGGGTCGAACTTGCCGGTCTCAATGGCGTTGACGGACTGGCGCGAGACCTCGAGGCGCTCGGCAAGATCGGCCTGCGACCAGTCCTGTTCCGCACGCAATACTCGCAGCCGGTTTTTCATCTGTACCTCGCTTTCACGAGGCCATAGGAGATGCCTACGAAGATCACATAAAGCGGCCAGACCATCAGCAGATCCAGACGACGAAAGTGAGCGTAGTTCTCCAGAAATCCCCAGGCCGTGGTCAACACGAGAATCGCTCCAACGCCTCCGAGCAAGGCCTGAACCAACATTGCTCGCTGGAAATCATCTTTTTCTTCGGCGATGTACTGGGCGGTGAGAACCACTGCCATGCCGATAGGAAGCGCCGGCAGAATGGCGAGCAGCCAGATCAGCCACCAGGATGGGTGCCAGAGGAGAAGTCCGACAGTAGACAGGACGGAAAAGGCGGCAAAAAGCATCATGACGACGACGAATCGAATGGTGAAACGCCGAGCAGCAGGGTTGTTGGTCTTGCAGGTCATTAGTCCCATGATTAGTCTCCTTTACTTTACGACAACTTTACTTTACATAAAAGAGCAGAAAATGTCAAGTGTGATTGACAAGTATTTTTGATGCCGTGCCCAAATCGCGATTCTGCGGAGATCTGGAATTTGAGATAAAGTCGGTTACATTCTGGGGTCGAGCTCAGTCCAGTGCGTATATCGATCCGTCTGCGCTACCGACATAGACGACCCCATTGGCAACTGCGGGACTCGACAGAATTGAGCCGAGTTGAAGCAAGCGGTCGATTCCGATCACCGCCGCGTCGATGGTGTTATTCGGCTTGCCATCCGGACCGAGCGGACCGTAAATCACATCGCCATTCAGATGACCGTCTTCAGTGAGCAGTTCCTTGTGACGCAGAGAGGCTTGCACACGAAATTCGCCACTCAGCTTGCGAGCAGTGAGGTCGGCATCATAAACAGCACCGTCGAATGTACCGAAGTAGGTGTGTCCGGCGGCCACGGCCGGTGATGAAAAGCTATAGGACTTATAAGTCAAATCGAATAGCTGCACGCCTGTCTTCAAATTGAGCGCACGCAGCTTCATTGTGTCGGACGTGGTGATATATACCACGCCATCGATGATGGCGGGAGACGCGATCACCCACGAACCGCTGTTGCCTTGTCGCCAAAGTTCTTTGCCCGATTTCGCATCAAGCGCATAGATGTTGTTATCGCGGCTGCCAAAGACGACAATGCCATCGGCGATGGCCGCCGAGCCGGGAATGCCTTGCATGAAGTGAGTAGCATCAACGCCGGTCGCAAAGTTCCATATAGGTTGGCCCGTCTTGGCATTCAGCGCAACCATCACTCCGTCCCAGCAGCCGATATATAAAACTCCGTTTGCGATTGCCGGAGAGGAATGCACGACATCGCCCGCTTGGACCTTCCAGAGCAGACTGCCGGTCAATGCATCGAGCGCATAAATGTTATGGTCCCCGCTGCCGAAATAGACGGTTCCTCCGTCAACGGCGGGTGAGGAAAGAAAGAAATCCCAAACATCGGGAACGACCTCACGGGATGGAGCAATGCCATAAATACCAGCCATATTCAAGCGACTCTCGCCGCCGGTTTTGAACCTCCATAACTGCTTGCCGGTGTGCGCATCCAGCGAGTAGGCGCTGCCATCGAGACTAAGAAAGTACACGGCGCCATTTGCCACCGCAGGGCTGCTGTTTACATTGGCTTCGGTTTGAAACTTCCATACCTCCCGGCCATTGCCGGCATCGATGGCGTGAAGGAAGTGATCGTTGCTGCCCACATAAACTATGCCGTTGGCTACGACCGGAGATGAGAATACACGCCCGCCAGTCTTGAACTCCCAAAGAACGTGATGGATGGACTTTGGCGCATCGCCCTTGAAAACACCCGAGTGGGCAGCATCTCCGCGAAACATGGTGGGGCTCTGAGCGAACGATCCTGTGGCGCAAAGGCCTGATACGAGCGCTAGACAGGTAAATAGGAGATATAGGCGGCGTTTCCCAGTTATACCGATCTTTATCCGATAATCTCGGTTTTCCATGGCTTGCACTTCGTGCATATCAGACATTCTGCTTTCCTCAAAAAATCAACGCTCAAACACAGGTACCAGCATAGCTGGTCTGCCGGATTCGCATTCTTGTGGACCACATCTGCGTTCCCAAACGCCGCGCCTCAAAATGCACTAAACTCAAACCAATGGGCTTCCAAGATTTTCTCGGTAATCCGGCTACCGTTACCCATCTGCGCGAGAGCATCCGGGCAGAGCGCTTTCCTCAATCGCTCATCCTTGCCGGACCGCGCGGGGCAGGGAAGTACATGCTCTCCTTGATGCTGGCGAAGGCCGTCAACTGCCTTCAACCCACGGAATCAGACGGCTTGCCCGACTTTTGCGGCGTGTGCGCGAACTGCACACGCATTGACCAATCCAGTGATCTTGAGGCGCGCGTCGCTGAGGCCGTTTCAGCGCGCGAAGACCTGCGCGACACCGACAAGCGCGAGACCCGCATCCTGATACAGACGCATCCGGACTTGCTCGTCGTTCCCCCCGATCCGCCGCAGTTGCTCATCAAATTGGGCCAGGTTCGCCAGGTCATTCACATCGCCTACTATAGGCCGCCGATCGAGTCGAAGCGCACCTTTACCATTTTCACTTCGTCTGCGTTCATGAAAGAGGCGGCCAATTCGCTGCTTAAGGTTCTTGAAGAGCCGCCCACACACACTTCGCTGATTCTGCTAACTGAGAATCCGCAAGAGTTGCTGCCGACCATCCGCTCCCGCGCAGTGGTTCATCGGCTAGGCGCTATTCCGTCTTCAGACCTGGAAGCTCTGCTTGCGCAACGCCGCCCGCTTCTCAAATCCTCTGACCGCGCTCTTGCTGCGCGCCTGGCCGAAGGAGCCGTGGGCCGCGCCCTCACCATCGACCTTGCGACCTATCTTGCCAGCCGCCAGGACGCCCTCATTCTGCTGCGTACCGCGTTGCGCGAGCCCGATTACTCCTCGCTCTTTCACGCGACGGAAAGCTATCGCGCTGGCGCTGATGGGCAGGAGAAGACGATCAACCTGCTGCGCGCGCTGGGCAGCTTGATTGAAGACTTGTTGCTGCTTGTGGCCGGCACGCCGCGTCTCATTCGCAACCTGGACATTGAAGCCGAACTCGGCCGCCTTTCTCAGGGTCTGAGTCTTGATTGGATCGACTCCGCCGCCCGCGCCCTGGGTCAGGTCGAGCAGGGCATGCGCCGCAACTTGCTGCGCTCGCTTTCGCTGGATGCCATGGCCGTCAGCCTTGACCACAACTAGGGCTTTTTCACTGTTCTTATAAAAGAGGTATGATCGAATTCCACCCTAACCGCAAAAACATAAACGCGGCGAGGATGGGGCATCCAGATATTAGAATATTTTTGGGCATGGTCTGCCAACGCGTTCCCTGGAGGAGTTTTTGCCATGAGCCTTGAATCCAGCAAGCCCGGCGTCAACGAGCTACCAGTCCCGCCTGTCCGGAGCCGTCCTCGGCAAGCGAGCGTGGCTCCCATTCGCCTGACTGCTCATTCTCAGCAGTTTTCTCCGCAGCATCAGGCCGAGCTCTTCTACCTGCAAAAACAAATCCAGGCGCAGACTCCCATGGTCATTGTTTTAGAAGATGGCGAGCAGATTGAAGGCTGCATTGAATGGTACGACCACAATACCCTCAAGGTTCGGGGTCGTCAGAAGACCATGGTGTACAAGTCCGCCATCAAATATATGTATAAGCTGGGCGAGAAAGGATAGATCGATGACGGTTACAGTCAGTGCAGCCAGCGGAGGCCGAGAGTTTTGTTTGGAGGCAGGGGCAGGACGATAAAGCCCTCGCGCCAGTGACCCTCTTCGCGTCGCGGCGCAGTGCCGACGATGCGTGCGCCCGTCGCATTACGCTCCTCCAGTGCGAGACCCGGTAGGCCACCGACGATGGCTTGAAGCTGATCGTGATTCGGCGGACGGTCCACATTGAGGGGAATCAGGGAACGCAGCGCACCAAATGCTTCAGCCAAGTCGCTCACCCGCGCCTTGCGCTTGGAAGGCAGAGGTTTTAGTCCCAGGGATTTCCAGGCCGCGTGCGGATAACTCTCGACCAGCACTCGCTCCTGATTCTGCTCCTGCGTGGGGGTGGGTTGGTCGCGCGTGTCAAGCCTGCGCCAGCCGCGTCGGCAGAGGGCGTCATATACATCCAGGCAAAACTCGGCGAAAGGCCGGTAGGTGAGGGGTTTGACCATGCCGGGCAGGCCGGTCTTGGCAGCGGTGTTCAATTGGCGCTCGCTCACGCGAGAGTGTTCCAGGCCATTCGAGCCGGATTTCCAGGCCTGAGGGCCGTCGAGCATCAGCACCCGGATGTTGCGCGTGACGCAAAGCTGGTTCAACCGTCCCGCCAGAATATTTACGTCCACGGGACCGGGGTCACTCCACAGGATCGTTTCGCAAGTGATGTGGCCTTCCGATGTCTGAGGATTGCTTTGCAGAGTGAAAGGCGGTTTGAGCGGTAGGCCATGGCCTCCGGCCTCCCAGCGATTAGGGGGCTGCGCCGGAGGTATATGGCTGAGCACAACGATGCCCAGATCAGACCAGCGGCGAATTGCGAGATCGACAGAGAGGACGGCCATCGCCCTAAGAGTAGACTTCGGGCTTGTGCGGGACAAGGGAAGATCGCGGCAAGTCGGACGCAGTTTGCCGCAAATGAAACAGTGAGCCGAAATGGGACATGACGGAAGCTCGCAGGGCTCGATCAGTGGACGATTTCGACGCTCACTACGGAGTGTGGCGGAAGGGTGATCGCATTGTCGGGCCCCAACGCGCCGAGGTCGGCAAAACGCTCGGGGGTGTTGGGAAAGGCTGTGCGGAAGACGCGCGACAAGCCATGATCAAAATCGCCCAGCTTCAACTTGACGGTCATGGTCTTTGTGGTTGATGTATTGATGGCTACGACGGCCAGTTTGTCGCGCCTGGGGCTCAGATAGGCGGACAACTTGATTTCGTCGTTCGAGCTTTCCGCCTCGACACGATGATAGCCGGCATGAATGAAGTAGGAGTACTGCTTCAAGGCATAGTATCCATCGGTGTAGCTCCAGCCTTGAGGGGTCTTCCATTTGGAGGGATTTGTGGGACTCTCAATGTTGATCAGAGTTCCGGTTTCGCCCGGCCAGGTGAGCGGCCAGTAGAGGTAGAGACTGACTTCTTCAGCCACCAGGCTGTCATGGATCATCAGCGCGGTATCGAACCCACCGGCAGTGAAGTACTCAGTCTGGAACCTTAGTTTGCCGAGGTTCTCGTTCTTGATTGCTTGCAGTGCAGGGATGTAGGAATCCGGCTGGTTCTTGTCGCCTCCGGTATATAGATGGTGGGTGACGGCGTAGATGTGATCAGCATTCTGCGCTTTAATGAAGGCTTGTACGTGGCCGTAGCCGATGCCGATGGTCTCTGGCCCCAGCAAATAGGGTGGGGACGGCAACTGGTGGAATGCGGCGTAGACGGCGTCCACGGCCTTGTCGTAGCCGGCAAAACTTTCACCATTGAAGGGAGCTTCAGTCGGATTGAAGCGGCAACTCTCATAATCCGTCGTCATGTCAGGTTCGTTCTGGATGCTCACATATGTGGGGTCGATTCCGATGGCACGATAAGCGAGAATCGAATCCTTCCAATACTGAGCAAAGCCCGCATAGTCATAGCGTCCGGCTTTTGTAATCAGAGTTCCGCCATTTTTTTCACTGCCGTTGCTCTTGAGTGCGGCGGGAGGAGACCAGGAACTCATGATGATCGTGATCGGGTTACCACGCACGCTGTTGGCGTGTTGCACGATAGAGCTGGTATCGCTATCGAATCCCGGCTTGTTTTGATAGCGAAAGGTGTCCTGAAGGCGGAGGAAGTCGATGTGCAGCCCGTTGACGGGGCCAAAGAGCGCGTCGTAAATTTCCTGCTGATGGGGATGATGTGCCAGGTAGCCCTGGTAATAGGCCTCAGAGCCGCCAAAGCCTGCGATCTCCTGATGCGGCTTCGAGAGGTTGACGGTTGCGATGACCGGCTTGAGCGCACACGCAGGAGAGGCCAACATCCACAGCACGAGTCCCGAACCCAGCGCAGCCAGACGTGTTGATGTGTGCATGGTCGAGCGCGGAGTCGTATTCCACCGTGGCATGTTCATTTCATTCCTCTCGATGCGAGGTCACCATTGCGACGCCATCATAAGACGCGATGCTCGTCACTTTAGCTTCAGTTGCGGGAACAGGCAAGGGGCCCGTGGACCAGAAGAAAAGACTCGGTAAACGAGCCGCGCATATCTGCGCTAAATTATAGTGCTTGAATCGATTTACTCTCCATAGTAAATCGCTTTATTTTTCTCTTGACAATCACAATTTGCGTTCGATAATGTTTCATCGAGCTAGAATCCAGAATTTCGGTTGCAATGTGCTGTGTGCAGCAGAAGCGTTGGGGAGATGCGTTTCCCGTTGTGTCCGGTTGTATCGATGGGGGCACGGTTGAGGGCGCGGTCCGTAGGCGTGCAGCGCCTCGTTGTGGGTAGCAGGCCGCTTGATCATCTGTTTTTTGGTGAGCATTCACGGTATCCGTGACATGGATATCGACGGTCGTCTTGCCTGATGGCAAGCGTACGACGCGCGTAAAGGTTCGAGTTCCGAAGGATAGATTTCCCGGGGGCGATACGATGTTCAGATCAATTGATGTGAATCGCGGCAACTATGTGGGCAAGAGTGTTGTTTCGGCTTTAATGGCCATGGTAGCGCTTTGCCTGGGCACGATGCAGACGGCTATCGGGCAGGTTCCTGGGGCGGTTTTCAGCCAGGCCACGGGCATAGCAGCTACCAGCGGACCGGTCAGTCACATTGCGGCCAACAGCCGGGGCGATATTTTTGTCGGTGTCGTTGGTTCTCCCGTCTCCATTGAGGAGATTCCCGCGGGAACAACCACCGCGGTGACGTTGGTCTCCGGTTTGAGTTCAGGCAACGTAGGCATTGCTGTCGATTCGGCCGGCAACGTTTATGCCGCTGATCCCGGCGACCAGAAGATCATTTTTATTCCCTTCGTCAACGGGACATATCCATCTGGCGCGACCTATACCAGCCTGTCGTACTGCGGCAGTGGGAACTTTCCATTTGCAACGCAGGGTCTGACCACCGCATGCACCGGGTTTCATTATTTGCCCAGCGCCTACGGCTACTATCTTCAGTTCATCGACGTGGCATTGGATGGCAGCGGAAATCTCTATACGCTATCGAAGTACACCGGCGGCACTACCTCGGCCACCGGGTTCGCGAACTCGCAGAACATGATACTCGAGTGGGCTGCGTCATCAGGCGCCAATACGCTGCTGGCCGACAATCTTCCTTCCCAGGGCAGCGCGGAGATCGCGGTAGATAAGGCAGGCGATATCTACTACGTCGACTCGACCGCACGAACCGCCATCCAATACTTGGCGGCTGGCAGCACTGCGGTGCTGGCGGGAACGGCGACGACCAACTCACTGCCAGCAACCTTTGGCGCAGGGTTCACTCAGCCCGGCGGCGTTTCAATTGACTTGGGAGGCAACGTGTATGTAACTGACAAGGTCGCGTCCTCTTCCACAACCGTTGCCACTCCGAGTAATCGCATCGTCGAGTTTCCCAATATAGGCGGCACAGTCAGCGCGGCAAATCAATACACGTTGAGCAATGAATTCAACACCGGATATTCCAGCTATAGCAACCAGAGCAACAGCCAGTACGGGCCAAGCACCGGTGTAGGCATCGACGGCTATGGCAAAGTATATTACGCCGGTGCGTATCCGAACTCGCTGAACTATGCCGTCTTTGGGAAGGTGTCATTCGGCGCAATAGCGATTAACACCACCTCGGGCGCACAGACACTAAATGTATCGTTTACTTCGGCTGAGACTTTCGGCTCTTTCAGCGTCACCGGGCCGTTTGCGGTTTCTGCTACGACTTGCATCGCCGGCGCCTACACAATCGATGGCATCTGCACGGTGAGCGCGACATATACTCCGACTGCAGCCGGCCCGCAGTCGGGCACGTTGTATGCACTCGACAACAACAACAACGTGCTGGGCGTGTTGGAGCTATCTGGATCCGGAACAGCGGCGGTGCTTGATGTAGACCCCGGCACCGAAAGTTCGATCGGCACGACATGGACTGGTCCAAGTGCGATAACCGTGGACGCGGCGGGTAACACATATGTCGCGGATAACGGGCAGATTTACAAAACAGCCGCAGGCGGCGGAACACCATCAGCCGTGGTCAGCGGATTGACTACTCCCACGGCAGTTGCCATCGATGCAGGCAATAACCTCTATGTTGCCGAGACAGGGACTTCGAGCAACGAGGTGGTGAAAATTCCTTATGTGGCGAGCGCCTATGGAACGCCAGTTGTGCTTGCAAACGGATTGAGCGGCGCATCGGGGCTGGCACTGGACGCTCTCGGAAATCTGTATGTCGCTGACAGCGGAAATGCACGCGTGTTGTTGCTGTCGAGTTCTGGCGACCAGGGATTGGGGAGCCTGGTTTCAAAGGTGAACGGTACATTCACCAAGCCTGTCGCCGTGGCAGTGGATAACCTCGGCAATCTTTATGTTTCCGACGCCGGAACTGACAAGGTTGTGCAGATTGCGCTTGCAACCAGCACACAGACCACGATTCTGAGCGGATTGACCACGGCCGCGGGAGTCGCGGTGGATGCGGGTGGAAGCCTCTATGCGGCTGATAGCGGGAGCGGAACGATTACCAGGATTCCGAATGTGAGTGGGGCACTGGCCACTGGTTCCGGGACTACGCTAGCCACCGTTGTGGCTAAGCCGAGCGCCATCGCTGTCGACAGAACTGGCAATTTGTATGCAGCGGATGCGCCGGATGCGGCGGTTGCGGAATTGAATCGGACCGCGGGCTCGCTCTTCATGGGCACCGTGAATGTGCTGGTTCCAAGCGCGGCAATCTCGGCGGAGGTTTCCAACGGCGGTACGGCGGTGCTGGATCTTAATACGCCGTACTACACCGCCTCAGGAGCCGACACAAGCAGTTTTGCCGTGCAGAATTCGTCCACCTGTGTGGCGGGCGGCACGGTCAACTCTGGCGCGAGTTGCACGGTCGCGACGATCTTTACTCCTCAGACCAGCGGAACTCTGACCGATACGCTGACCTTCTCCAGCAGCAATGCTGTAGACAGCGCAACGTTGACTCAGAGCGGCGTCGGCGGCTCGCTTGCCACGACGTCACTTGGTCTTGCCGTAACCTCGCCAACTACTACTCCAGTCTATGGCCAGTCCATTACGGTAGTTGCAACGGTGACGCCGAGCACTGGCCCGACGGGAACCGTCACTTTCTATCTGGATTCCGTCAAGCAGACTCCGGACGTGACATTGTCCAGCGGGGCGGCTTCGATCACCTTTATCAGTCTGGCCGGCGGGGCGCATACCGTCGAAGCCATCTACAACGGCAACACGGCTTACGCAAGCTCCAATAACAACCTGGGCGTGACCGTCAATCTGGCGGCAACGACAACATCGGTGGTAACTGTCACGCCGAACAGCGCCACGCTTGGTGCTTCGATCACCATGAACGCAACTGTTGCTTCGGCGGTCTCCGGAACTTTCACGGGAACGGTGACGTTCTTGAATGGAAGCGCAGTGCTGGCGTCTGGCGTGGCAGTCACGCCGAGCACCGGTCTGGCTTCTTATACAACCACGACCCTGGCCGCTGGCACCTACAGCATCAAGGCGACCTACACCGGCGATACCGACTATTCGACTTCGTCGTCCCCTTCGGCTGCGCCGCTACAGATATCGCCTCCGTTAACTGGGGTGACATCAACGATCTTCATGCACACCAATTACGTTACCGCGGTCAACAGCGCATTGGGATTGGCAACCAAGGATTATGCGGGCAACGCAGGACATCTTGCGGCTAACAGCAGGGGGGATGTTTTCTACCTGGCGAAGATTAGTGGGAGCCTCGGTTATTTGGCAGAGATTCCCGCCAATGGGGGTGCGAATGCGCAGGTGCAGTTGCTCTCGAATCTTACCGCCTACTCGAATCCTGGAGTCTATGCCGACGCAGGAAGCAACCTGTGGGTGGCCAATCAAGGGGGCAGTGTTGTTTACATTCCATTTGTGGGCGGCACTTATGCGACAGGGATGGATGCAACGAAATTGTCGAAGTGCATCCTTCCTATCTCAACCAACACAGCGCCGTGTACCTTCCCCTGGAGTATCAGCAGCTTGAGTAATTATGTTCAGCCATCTGATCTAGCCCTGGATGGAAGCGGAAACTTATATGTGATGGAGAAGCAAGACGGCGTCAGTAATGGAGCATACAACCGCATTCTCGAATTCTCTGGCGCCACTGGCGCCTTGGTGAACATTCTGGTTGATAACCTCACCTCAGCGCAAAATGCGCAGATCGCGGTTGATGCCGCAGGTGATGTGTATTACGCAAATGGAACCGGCGTGTACTATTTTGCCGCCACATCGTTGCCTACCACGACCGGAACAACCGTCGCGGTCAGTGTTGGCACCGGACTCACCAATCCCACCGGTGTTTCGCTGGACGCCGCCGGGAACCTTTACATTTCTGACAGCGGTAATGACCGCATCGTCGAGATACCGCTGATCAATGGCACCCGCAATTCGCAGAATCAATACAACGTGATCGCGGGTACCGAGATCGCTTCGGGATCTACGAGTGCGTATTATGGCGTGGCCGTCGATGGCTATAACAACATCTATTTTGTTGGCTTGAACTACAACTCAATCAATCGTGTTGCTGTCGGCAATCTCCCTCTGGGCGCGACGACCATCGGTAAAGGTACCGCCGCCGGAACACTTTACCTCAACTTCATGTCTGCTGAAACGTTTGGTAGCTTCTCGCTGGTGGGTGGCTCAGGGTCCACGGTTCCATTTGCGATAGCGACGACAGGAAATACTTGCGTCGCACAGGTTTATACGGCTGGCAAGTTCTGCTCGGTGAGTGTTGTGTATACCGCAACGGCGGCCGGTTTGCAGACTGGGACGATTCGCGCATTGGACAACAGCGGCAATCTTCTGGGGCAGGCAATGCTGTCAGGTTCAGGTACGGCTGCGACGCTCGATGTCGATCCCGCCTCGGTGGCGGCTGTTGGTTCGGGATGGACTTCACCGAGCGCAATCGCCGTGGATGCGAGCGGCAATACCTACGTTGCGGATTCCGGCAAGATCTACATGACAGCCGCAGGTGGTACAACGCCGGCCGCCGTGGCCAGCGGATTCAGCAGTCCGACCGCCATCGTCATTGATGGAGCGGGCGACCTCTATGTTGGCGATTCCGGCAACAAGCAGGTTGTGGAGGTGCCCTATTCAGGCGGTGTTTACGGAACCCCACTGGTGCTTGAGACCGGGCTGAAAGGCGCGTCAGGACTCGCTCTCGACGGCGTTGGGAACTTGTACATTGCTGACAGCGGCAACGCGCGCGTTCTGTTACTTTCGCGCTCCGGAAACCAGCAGGCACCCAGCCTGGTGAGCCTGGTTGGCAGCGGATTCACGACCCCGGTCGGTGTGGCCGTGGATAACTCTGGCAATCTGTATGTCTCCGATGCGGGGACCAATAAAGTCGTGCAGCTAGCCATTCCGACCAGTCAACAGACGACGATTCTGAGCGGATTGACGACTGCTGCTGGCGTTGCCGTGGATGCGGGTGGCAGTTTGTATGCAGCGGATACTGGCAGTGGCACAATCACCAGGGTTCCAAGTATCGGCGGCGTGCTGAACAAGAACCTTGCATCGACACTGGGAACCGTGGTTGCCAAGCCGGGGGGCATTGCTCTCGACAGCACTGGCAATCTCTATGCCACCGATGCTGCAGATGCCAAAGTTGCGGAAGCGATACGGAGCGCGGGTTCGCTCAGCTTTGGCAACGTGAATCTATTGACTCCGAGTACGGCGATCTCGGCTGAAATATCAGATGGCGGCACGGCGAACCTGGCCTTCAACACGCCTTACGCTAGTGTGGCGGGACCGAGCACGAGCAGCTTCGCGCTCCAGAATACGTCCACCTGCACGGATGCCGTAACGGTCAATCCCGGCGTGGCCTGCACTGTAGCGGCAATCTTCACTCCACAGTCGACCGGGTTGTTGAGCGAGACACTGACCTTCTCGGATAACGCTTTGAGCAGCGGCACACTGATGCTAAGTGGCACTGGCACGCATCTTACGACGAGCACACTTGCCATTGCCGTAATTTCGCCATTGGGGACGCCGGCCTTTGGGCAACCTGTCACCATCGCCGCTACACTTACACCGGCAACCGGAGGTGTTGGTACTCCTTCCGGAACCGTGACTTTCTATGTTGATACAGTTGGGCAACCACCGGTGACGATTGCGAGCGATGCTGCTTCCATCACACTCACCAACCTTACAGGCGGTCCGCATGTCATCAGCGCGAGCTATAGCGGCGACATAAATTATGCCTCCGCCGCCTCCAACAATCTGAATATCACCATTGCTATCGCAAACACGGTGACATCGGTTGTGAGCATTACGGCACCATATTCAAATCCGACAGCCGCAAACCCCGGCTCAGCTGTCACACTGAGCGCGACTATCACCGGCGCGGGAACGCCCACCGGGACGGTGACATTCAACAGTGGCGGCGCGATCCTGGGGTCAGGAACTGTCAATTCAGGTCTGGCAAGTTTCACTACCTCCAGCTTGGTCGTTGGCACGTACAACATTACAGCGACTTATAGCGGTGATACTAACTTCACAGGATCGAGTTCTCCATCGGCAGTGCCTCTGCTGATTTTGAACCCGACCATCAGCATGAGTGCCAGCACGCTGAACATCACCGGGGGTGGGGCGCCGGTAACACTTACGTTTGGGTCGATTGCAGGATTCGGGCAGTCGGGGGGAGCCAATAGTTCCAGCGTAGTTAGTCTGGCATGCAGCGGGCTGCCTTCGTATGCGGTTTGCTCCTTCACGCCAGCTTACGTAGCGTTTACTCAGGGTAAGCTTACCGAGACAGCTACCATCAGTGTTCTAATCAATCAGCCTCCTCCGATTCCTCCCACGCCTGCCGGTTTTGCCGGCATACCGCACATTGCCGGACGGCCTGGCCTGCAAGGGCTCATGGGCCTATGCCTGCTCATTCCTGGAGTGATCCTTGGCTTCGCGCTGAGACGCGCACGGCGGGGTGGCGCCGCGGTCTGGCGCATGACGGCGGTTTTGCTCCTCTTGCTCGGCGGTTGCGTTATTGGAACAAGTGGCTGCGGCTCATCAGGCACCGTTTTCACCACGCCTGCGGGATCGTCGACTTTCACGGTCACAGCTACGGTCAGCCCGGCAACACCGGGACCAAACCCGCTGCCCGCTCAAACATTGCAGTTCCAATTGACGGTCAACAAGTAAAGACAACTGCTCCAGGATGGCAACCCAATCCTTGGTGGCCGCAAAGAAAACTCGGAGAGCGAGATGAGAAATCGGAGAATTGACGCGATGGATTCACACGGAATCTTCCCGGCTGCAAGCTGCAGTAACTCGGTCATTACGAGAACCGAGCATAAGGCAAAATTGTCTATCGGGTTCAGAGTGCTACTTCTTGTTTTGCTGACGCTAGCTATCTTCCCAGAGTTGGGTCGCAGCCAAACCATTTCGGCAACGCTGTCAGGCTTCGTCTACGATCCGGTAAACGCGGCTCTGCCCAACGCCAAGATCACTCTCATCAACGAAGCCTCAAAGGATAAACGAACGACCGTTAGCAATGGATCGGGCTACTTCAGCTTTACCGCCGTGCCTGCCGGTACTTACTGGATCAAGGTTGAGCACACGGGCTTCGACGCTTTTGAGGAGAAGGGCATTGAACTGCATCCGTCCGACCAGCGGAATTTGACCAACATCAAGTTGCAGGTTGGCTCTGTCGAAGAGACGATTACCGTCACCGCTTCGTCGAGCACTATTCCGACCGGCGGCGATCGCACCGTCCTCATCAACTCCAACGACATCAAGCATCTTCCCGTCGAGGGGCGCGATGTTACCGAATTAATCAAGACCCTGCCTGGCTTTGCTCAGATCGCGCAAGGCACAGCGGCCGATAACCTTGCTCCCGACCCCGGCAGCGTTAGCGGACAGACTAACAGTTATGCTGCCAATGGAACGACGCCTGAGGGCATTTCGATCCTTAGTGACGGCGTCAACATTACAGATCCCGGCAACGGATCCAGTTCCGACCAGGTCATCAACATGGACAGTGTGCAAGAGGTTCAGATCCAGACCTCGAATTTCGGCGCCGATAGTGCCAAAGGTCCCATCGTCATCAACGCGGTAGGCAAATCAGGCGGCTCTGAGTATCATGGCAGTCTCTATGTTCATGGTCGCACCTATCAAATGAATACTCAGGATTGGTTCAGCAAGAATCAAGGTAATGCCAAGCCGAGCGATCGCTACATCTATCCGGGAGGCACCTTCGGCGGCCCGGTGAAAATCCCTGGAACCAACTTCAACCACAACAAGAAGCTTGTCTTTTTCGTCAGCGGGGAAGATTACATTCAGAAGAACGTTTATGCTTACGGCAGCGCTGCGAGTGCGACCATCAATGCCTTGGTGCCCACCGATAGAATGCGCGGTATCGGTACCGGCGGCATTGCTGACTTCAGCGAACAGGAGCTGACCAACTATTTTGGTGGCATTGATCCAGGAGCAACATATTATGGCCTCGTCGCATGCAGCCCCGGCGGAGCTCTGTCTTATTATTCAAACATCTGCAATATCCCCAGCGGCAACTTGCCGGGCTCAAGCCCTGATTACACGACGAATCCGATAACAGCTCAAGGCGCTGACGGCCCTCCAATTGGCGGTGGACAATTCTCAACGCATTTTCTCGATCCCGGCGCTATGGCGATGATCAATAACGTGATGCCCAGGCCGAACATGAAGCAATTCCCGAACGGCTTCTCTGGCAACGCGCCGGTGACTAGCCTCTTCAATTATCAGCACGTCAACCTACTGGACAACAGCTCCTATCAGGCTCGCGCAAAGGTAGACTATGCCTTTTCCGATAGTGCCAAGGTATCGGTGGTCTATAACTTTCAGCACAGCAATTCGCGCAACCCGCAGTCTTTGTTCTACTCCCCACAACAGGCGTTCGGTGAAATCAATACACCGTCCGGCATTCTTGGCGAGGATTTTTCTAACACAGCTTCCTTGAACTTCACTAAAATCTTTTCTGCATCTCTCACCAACGAGCTTTACGCCGGAATCAATCTCAACTATGGGCACAATGGGCCTGGCATAAAAGGTGCAAACCTTTCCAGCACGATTGGTTATCCGTATCAAGGAATCTTTCCGACGCTGCAATATCCGCAGTTCGACGACTATGGCAACAACGGTTTGCCGCTCGCGCTCTTTCCTGATTACTCCTCGCCTGTCTTTCAGCACAAGTTCATTCCCAATGGCGGTGACAATCTGACCAAAGTGATCAAGACCCACACCATCAAGGTGGGCCTCTATGTAGAACGCATCACCGCAAATCAAACCGACTTGAACACCGCATCGAACGGACAGATAGAGCAGTATTACGAGGGTCCAGGCCTCTGCACGTCAGTAGGACAAACCAATTGTGTGACGTTTGGCCAGACAACTAGTGGCAGGATCTATGAACCCACCGTGGTTATAGGGTCAGGGACGTCGGCGACGACCAAAGCGTATGCCAACTATCCGGGGCCCGGCAACAATCTTGCGGCTTTCATGCTGGGCGAAATCTTTCAGTTTAATCAGTACAACTTCCAAGCCAATAGCGATCTCTACTATTGGACGGTGGACACTTACGCGACCGATTCCTGGAAGGCGAGCAAGAAGCTGACCTTCGACTATGGTTTCCGCCTCGGGCACGTCGGTCCCTGGCAAGACGCGCATGGCCTTGGGATGGCTGTCTGGGACCCAAGCCTTTATGCCAGCCAGGTTTCAGTCACAAAACTTGATAGCTTCTCTGCATCGGTCGCGAATCCCGGCTTTACGTGGCATGCCATTGATAGCAGTGTTCCAAACTCAGGAGCAGGCTCCACGTTTGCCTTTTTCTCTCCCCGGTTTGGCGTCGCTTATGACCTGCGCGGGAACGGAAAAACGGTGCTTCGCGGAGGCATCGGCGCGTATCGCTCGCATGACTCGTGGAATGATATCAACCAGACACAGGCGACCTCCCAGGGGCAGATTTATGCCTCTCTGGGCGGCGGCGGTGTCATGCTGAGAGACATCGCGTCAATTGCCAACCTGGGGGCCGTATCTGGCGCAGGCGGGAATTCGACTTTTCCGGCAACTGCCGGCACGGCCTTTGGCTTATCCAAGGGCGACAACGAGCAACCGCTTACCTACACTTATAGCTTCACGATTTCTCAGCAACTCAAGGCGGCAACGCTTTTTGAGATTTCCTACCAGGGGAACCAGACCAGCCATTTGCTCACGCAGTGGCAGCAGGGAAATCCAGGAGATATTGAAAACATCAATTCCCTTCCTGTCGGCGCGCTGTTCGCCCCCAACCCGCTCACGGGAGCTGTCGGCAATCCGAATACACTCAGCACCACAACGCTGGATGATTACCGCCCTTACCCCTACTACAATCAAGTGAACGTGGCGCGGCACATTCTCTACTCGAACTACAACGGGCTGCAGGCATCCATCAAGAAGACGCAGGGAAGAGGCCTGTATAGTGTCAACTACACCTGGTCGAAAATCATGGGAATATTTGGCGCATATGACACAGGCATCATGATTGACTCCAGAAATATCCGTCCGAACTACGGACCGTTGGCGTATGACCGATCGCATGTCGTGAATGGGACGTATTCCTACGGTGTAGGGAAGTGGGTACATCAATCGCGACTGCTTCGCGATGTGGCCAATGACTGGGAAATCTCAGGAATCGTCAACATCCAGAGCGGCCCCAATGCCCAGCGCGTCTTGAATCCAGGCTTCAACCTTGGAGGGTTAACCGGGAATTCAGTTCAAGCGTTCGATGGATATTCGCTCAACAGTGTGAGTCTTCTCGGAACTCCGGACGTTGTGCTGCTTCCCAAGCTCACTTGCAATCCGCGCGACGGCGTCAACCACTCGCAGCATCAATACATCAACGGGAGTTGTTTTGCGGTGCCGGATTTTGGAGTCAACGGCCCAGCTTCAGAGCCCTATACGCATACTCCGGGCTATTTCAATACTGATGTGCGCTTGGGCAAAGATTTCAAGGCCGGCGAGAAGAAGGACTTCCAATTTCAACTGGCGGCTTTCAACGTGATCAACCGAGCGAACTATAGCTTCTCCAGCAAATTTCAAACCGAGCAGGAGTTGCTCTTCACCCAACCGCAGGGAACTACTGGGCTTCAGAACCTCAAGCCTCCGGCGGATTTCGGCTACGCGCATTACCGATTTGGCAGGCGCATTGCTGAGATTTCTGTAAAGTATGAGTTCTAGGGCGGTCGAGAGCGCGGCACTATGGGGTATTTCGGAGAATATTCGCAGCAGGCAAGAAGCTTGCGCGAAAGCACCGGAGCTCCGACGACTTGGGAAGTACGAAACGAAGTTCAGGGACAGAAAAATGCGTTCTATCGCGGAAAACACCCGGTCGCTCAAAGCATTCGCCGTCCTGCTTGCAGGGGGATTTGTTCTATCCTGGGCGGAGCTCGGTGCGGCCCAGACCGCTGCGAATGTACAGGTGGAAGTCACCAAGCCGATCAATGTGATGACACTTGAAGCGATCGGCGTGTACACAGATATGTATGACGCAAGGGTTACCCAACCGGTCATCGCTCAATATCTTCATGCGACGGGAATCTATACGGTTCGCTATCCCGGGGGCGGGGGTGAAGGGGGATACGGATCCTATCCCGATCTTTACCACTGGGCCACAAACTCTGGCACCTATTATCAAAACTTCAAGCCAGAGAAGACCAGGTTTTATGCTGGCGAAAATAGCATGGGACACTTGGCGCAGTTTCTCGACAAGCTCGGAACCGCTGTCATCACCGTCAATTATGGTTCCAACGCTGCGGGCACCGGCGGTGGTGAACCCGCCGAAGCGGCTGCCTGGGTGGCCTATGCCAATGGAGACCCCAATGATGCCAGAGTTATCGGCAAAGACAGCACGGGCCAGGATTGGAAGACTATCGGATACTGGGCGACGCTTCGCAGTCAGGCGTCGTTACCCGATGACGATGGCCTGAATTTGTTGCGCGCAAATCATCCCAAGCCGCTCGGAATCAAGCTCTGGGAGATAGGCAGCGAGGTCTATAAGAACGGATACTATTACGGCGACTATTACGGAGATCATCATGACAGCGAGGAAGATCTTCATGCTCCTTATCCGGCCAGCGAAAAGGACAATGCTCGGCGCAAGAAGAATCCAAATCTCTCTCCCGCATTTTATGGCGCGCGGGTCGTGGAATATGCAAAGGCCATGAAGGCCGTCGATCCTGCAATTTGGATCGGTGCATCCATGGCTCTTGCGCCACTCGATTATCATTTTGCTCCCGATTGGGATAGCGAAGTTCTCAAGGCGGCATGCGGCAGTATCGACTTTATTTCACTGGCCTGGAGGCCGGGAGATACACTCGCGCCGGACTACAAGGTAAGGGACGACGACTCAGTGCTTCGTGCGCCCGAAGAGCAGCTCGGCAAGATATTTCCGGAAATCGTCTATAACAACAAGAAATACTGCCCGGCGGATCACTCTCCACGCGTTGCCTTTACGCAAGTGGCTCCCATTCAGTGGCCAAAGATCGAACATCCTATTGTCGATGCATTGTTTGCCGCCGACGCCTTCGCGCTACTGGTTGAGTCTGGCACCATCAATAGCGACTGGATGGAACTGCACGACCCATCCTTTCTGAATGAGAACAATCAGCCGGGTCGAGGCTACTACGGCATTCAGATGCTTCACATTGTTGCTTTCCGTCCAGGAGACAAGTTTGTAGCAGCCACATCGAACAATTCCGCGCTGGCGGTTCATGCCATTCAACGATCGGATGGAAGCTTGGGGATATTGCTCATCAACAAGGACGGAAAGAATGCAGTTGATGTGAAGGTAAAGATCGCTGGTGGAAGTTATGCCTCTACCGGCTTGCGTTTCGACTACGGGCAGGAAACGCTGAAAGCGGGAGGTCCGATAGCCAAAAGCCCCGTGAAAGATCTTGGAGCTGCATTTACGGTATCTGTTCCAGCGTATTCACTGACAGACATTGTTATCCCAAAGGCGCAGTAGTTAAGCAGGAAGCGTAATTTCGATAAGCCGATGCCATGACAAGTTATGTAACGGTGAAATGATCTGGATTTTTGGAAGCTAATGAAACTACCCTGGTATTGTCTGTTGAAATATGGATGTTGAATGTGCGTGTCCAATGCAGCCAGTATGGAGTCATCAAATGAGAATTATGACGGCACGCTTTCTTAAACAAATAGTTTTTCTATCGGCGGCTCTGGCAATTCTGGGGTGCTCGTCAGGAAGCAACTCGACGGTGACGAAGGTCCCAGTCACCCCCACCATCACATGGGCAGCGCCCGCGTCTGTGACGTATGGGACGGCTTTGAGTTCCATCCAACTGGATGCAAGCTCTGGCGGCGTGGCGGGAACATTTGCTTACTCACCGGTCATTGGTACAGTTCTTGCGGCGGGTTCACAAACACTCTCAGTTACCTTCACGCCGACCGACACAGCGGACTACACCACCGCCAGCGGCAGCGTGACATTGACGGTGAACAAGGCGACGCCCGTCATTACCTGGACCCCAACCGCTTTAATTGTCGGATCGGCTTTGGGTTCCTCGCAGTTGAATGCAAGCGCAGGCAGCGTGGCCGGAGTTTTTGCTTATACGCCGGTCAGCGGGACTCTGGAGTCCACCGTTGGAAACATCCCGCTTTCAACGGTCTTTACACCTACTGACACGACAGACTACACGACCACGAATGGCAGCGCCACACTGACCGTGCTTTCTGCGAATGCGACAATCATAGACTTTGGCACGACGAAACAAACGATTCGCGGGTTTGGTGGCTCGACGGCTTGGATGCCACCAATGTCGACTGCGCAGTCGAATGCCCTTTTCGGCATGGTCGGCAGCCAGTTGGGACTCAGCATTTTGCGCGTACGCATCGATCCAAGTTCGATTTCAGGCGGCGCCAACTGGAGCACGGAACTGATAAATGCGCAAGAGGCACAGGCAGCTGGGACAGACGTCAGTGTATTCGCGACACCCTGGACCCCGCCCGCCGCATGGAAGAGCAATGACAGCACTGTTATGGGGTCGCTGAACACTTCGGAGTATGCCGCCTACGCTGCGTATCTGGAGAGCTTTGTCACTTACTTCGCAAAGGGCGGCGGCGCCTCTGGATCGGCGGGCGTAAATCTTTATGCCATCTCGATGCAGAACGAGCCGGACGCCAACGTCTCCTACGAATCGTGCGTTTGGACCGGATTGCAGATGGATACATGGGTTGCGAATAACTCATCGGTGCTGACCACCAAGCTCATGATGCCGGAGTCGGAAAGTTTCACCACGAGCTATTCCGATCCGGCGCTGGATGATGCCAATGCCGTGGAGAATATTTCGATTGTTGCCGGTCACCTTTATGGGGCCTCACCGTTCTATTACACCAATGCGGAGAACATGGGCAAAGAGGTGTGGGAGACGGAACACTATCTGTCGCCTGCGGGTGCGCAACCGGTAATGGCGGATGCGATTGCGGCGGCTGAGGAGATCCATCAATCAATGACGGTGGGCCAATACAACGCGTATCTCTGGTGGTGGCTGGCGGATTGGAACCCTGGGACCGGAGTTACAAATTACGGACTGATCGACACCAATAGTGGTCCTACATATTATGGACTTGCCATCGCTCAATTCTCGAAGTTTGTAAGGCCCGGCTATCTTCGCGTCAACGTTCCAACGAGTCCGACAGCAGGGGTGTATGTTTCTGCTTACGAGGGCGAGGGACACTCTGTGATCGTGGCGATCAATTCGAATGCGTCAGCCACCTCGCTGCCAATCCTCATCGAGAATCAGCCGGTGACGACACTGACTCCTTACCAAACAACCGCCAGCGGCGGCATGGCGACACTGAGTTCCGTCAGCGTGTCAGGCGATACGTTCACGTATTTGCTGCCGGCGCAAAGCATCACCACATTCGTGCAGTAGCGGTGCGAGATAGATGGTTTTTTCCCGGGGCACACCGTATGTTTATCCGAAAACCGGGGAACGTGACCGGCGGCTTCGGAATCTCTCGAGTCTTTCGCGATGGTTCGCGCGAAACTATAGCCATAAATCGATAAAGCTAGCCAAAGCAACCCCTATCCTAGTAGAGTTTTTACCGGGTGCTCATTCCAATGTCGCGGCAATTTCGACTGCACGTCATGCAGGAAATGCGAAGAGAAATGAGCAGCCCCTGAGAGGAAATCGACTCATGCCATTTCACCGCTCGCTCTCGTTCGCCGTCATCGGCTTTGCCTTCTTCGCCGCGCACGCTTTCGCGCAACAGAACGCCTGGCAAGACGTCAAACTCTCTCCGACAGAGCGCGCCCACGATCTGGTTGGCATGATGAATTTAGACGAAAAAGTCTCTCAGCTTGAAGACTGGGCCACGGCGATTCCGCGCCTTGGGATTCCCGACTACCAGACCTGGAATGAAGCACTGCATGGTGTGGCCCGTGCAGGTTATGCCACAGTCTTTCCCCAGGCCATCGGCATGGCCGCCACCTGGGACCCGGTTACGATTCACAGCATGGGCTATGTCATCTCTGATGAGGCTCGCGCCAAGTACAATCAGGCCCAGAAAGAGGGCAACCATCGCATTTTTTACGGATTGACTTTCTGGTCGCCAAACATCAATATTTTTCGCGATCCGCGTTGGGGACGAGGTCAGGAAACTTATGGGGAAGATCCGTTTCTCACTTCCAGACTTGGCGTTGCATTTGTTTCCGGCGTTCAGGGCGACGATCTGAACCATCTTCGCGCCGTGGCAACGAGCAAGCACTTTGCCGTCCACAGCGGCCCTGAGCAACTGCGCCACAGCTTCAATGTCGATCCTTCCCCGCGCGACCTTGAAGAAACTTATCTGCCCGCATTTCGCGCCACCGTCACCGAGGGACACGTGCAATCCGTCATGTGCGCGTATAACTCCATCGACGGATGGCCGGCGTGCACCAACAAAATGCTGCTTAAGGAGCATCTGCGCGATGCCTGGGGCTTCAAAGGCTTTGTTGTTTCCGACTGCGGCGCCATCGTGGACGTGAATCAGGGTCACAAGAAGACTGCGGACATCACCCACTCGGCCGCGCTGGCTCTTCAGGCCGGCACCGACCTGTCGTGCAGCATATGGGCTCCCGGCTTCAACACGCTTGCTGATGCCGTGCGCCGGGGTCTGGTCTCCGAAGACCTGATCACTCAGGCGGCGGAGCGGCTTTACACCGCTCGCTTCCAGCTTGGCCTTTTTGATATGCAAGGCACAGCGCTGGACCGAGTTCCCCTGGGAGAAATCGTCGGTTCAAAGGCCCTCCTGACCGCCGAAAGAGCCTCAAACCAAAGCATCGTTCTGCTCAAGAACTCCGGCGTCTTGCCGCTCAAGAACCCGACCAGTCACATCGCCGTCATCGGTCCCACCGCCGACCTTCTGGCCTCGATTCTTGGTAACTATGTGGGCACTCCCTATCATCCGGTTACACCGCTCGATGGCATCCTGCAGCAATTCAAGAACTCTCCCGTTCACTATGCCCAGGGATCGACACTCGCAGCCGGCGTGGGCGTCCCCGTTCCCCGCACTGCCTTCGGCCTCGGCAAGGGCCTGAAGACGGAGTTCTTCTCGACGCCCAATTGGACTGGCCGTCCTGTCGCCACCACCACCGAAACCGCCGTGCAGGCTGACTGGGAGTGCGCCAAGCCCATGCCGCAGGTTGAGACGACCGACTACTCCGTGCGTTGGAGCGGTACCCTCACAGTGCCCGCAGCTGGTCACTACATCTTCACTCTCGAACCCGCCGACAGCTTCCCTTGGTCGCCTGCGGAAACTTATCGCTTCACTCTCGATGGCAAGGTTCTCTCCGAAGGCAGCTTGCGCCAGAGCGGCGACCTGAAGGCCGCTGCTGGCGCTTCACCTACCGCGCCACCCGTGATGCATGGCCCAAAGCCAGCCTCCATTTCCGTCGACTTCGCCGATAACAATCCGCATGAATTCCGCCTGGAGTATTCGCACTCCGGCGACCGCGCGGGCGGCGGCCTGACTCTTAAGTGGGTGGCCCCTGCGCAGGCGCAGATCGACGAAGCCATCGCCCAAGCCAAGCTGGCCGATGTCGTGGTAGCCTTCGTCGGCCTCTCGCCACAACTCGAAGGCGAAGAGATGCCCATCAAAATCGACGGGTTCAATGGCGGCGACCGAACAAGTCTCGATCTACCCGCACCTCAACAAAAACTTCTCGAAGCGCTGGCTACTACCGGCAAACCGCTCATCGTCGTCTTGCAGAGCGGCAGCGCGGTTTCGCTCAACTGGGCCAATCAGCACGCAGACGCTATCCTCGAGGCCTGGTATCCCGGCGTTGATGGCGGTGTGTCTATCGCGCGCACTTTGGCCGGCCTTAACAACCCTGGGGGACGCTTGCCGGTCACCTTCTATGCAGGCCTCGATGGCCTGCCCGCCTTCACTGACTACGGTCTCAAGGGCCGCACCTACCGCTACTTCAAGGGAAAGCCCCTGTGGGGATTCGGATATGGCCTCAGCTACACCACGTTCCAATACGGCCCCGTCAAGCTCTCCGCTGACTCGCTCAAGGCGGGCGACCCTATCACTGCAACTGTTACTGTCACCAACAGCGGTCCAGTCATCGGCGATGAAGTTGTTGAAGCCTACCTGAAGACGCCACAAAAGGACGGCCCCATCCATTCTCTGGTCGGTTTCAAGCGAGTCAACATCGACGCCGGACAGAGCAAAGAGGTCACCATCTCTATAGATCCTCGCACGCTGTCGAGCGTAGACGATCAGGGCAATCGGGCGATTCTTGAAGGCAAATACTTGCTAACTCTGGGAGGCGCTCAGCCGCAGGATACCGAAGCAAAATCCGAAGCCGCTTTCACCATCACAGGTTCGTTAGCTCTGCCTAAATAACTCTGCTGCCGTTGGGTGCGGCTAAGATTGTTTGGGACATGAGCAAAGCGCTTCATCGTGGTATGGTTCTTGAGCAGACGCTTGTAACCGACATGACGCTTATCGTGCTCCGAACCACTGAATCGAAGTGTCGGCTGCGGGGAAGAGAAATTCATTCATGAGCCTAAGTTTATTTGATCTAAGTGGAAGAATCGCGGTGGTAATCGGTGGAACGACCGGACTGGGCCACGCAATTGCGCTGGGCTTGGCGGAAGCCGGAGCGGATGTTGTACCAACCTCCCGTCGACGGGAACAGGTGGAGAAAGTGGCCGCGGAGATCGAGGCCTTGGGACGCAGATCTTTGCGCGTGTCGAGCGATGTTTTGAATCGGGCTTCACTGCAAGTTTTGCACGATGCGGTGATGAAGGAATTTGGCAAGGTGGATATTCTGGTGAACGCCGCCGGGATTACACACAAAGGGCCGACTCTCGAAGTGGTAGAGGCTGACTGGTCGCGAGTGATCGAGACCAATCTTACTGGGGCACTGCGTGCTTGCCAGATATTTGCTCCGACCATGGTTCGTGCCGGATATGGGCGCATCGTCAACGTCGCTTCTCTCTCCTCCTTTGTGAGTTTTCACGAGGTTGCGGCTTACTCGGCCAGTAAATGCGGGGTCGCGTCGTTGACCAAGTCACTGGCCATCGAGTTAGCCCGAAAAGGTGTGAATGTCAACGCCATTGCGCCTGGGATTTTTCCAACACCGATGAACGGAAGCATTGTTCAGGGCACCTCGCGCGGAGAAGAACTCATCTTGCGCACGCCGATGGGCCGCTTTGGCAATGCGCGGGAAGTGGCCGGGGCGGTCATCTTTCTGGCTTCGGAGGCGGCTTCGTTTATCACCGGTGAAGTTATTACTGTCGATGGCGGATTCATGGCCAGTGGTGTGAACCAGTAGACGAGAAATAACCAGCAGCTATCGGAACGCGTGAGGCTATGAAAATTGTCAATGCGTACGTGAATATCACCTCGCCTGGCAGAAACTTTGTCACGCTCAAAATTGAAACCGACGAAGGCATCTATGGCCTGGGCGATGGCACGCTGAACGGGCGCGAGTTATCCGTTGCGAGTTATCTCACCGATCATGTGATTCCCTGCATCATTGGCCGCGATCCCTTTCAGACCGAAGACATCTGGCAGTATCTCTATCGCGCGCCTTACTGGCGACGCGGGCCGGTAACTATGTCGGCTATTGCAGCGGTCGACGTTGCCCTGTGGGACATCAAAGGCAAGGCGCTGAATACTCCGGTTTATAACTTGCTGGGCGGCAAGAGCCGTGAGAGTGTGCTGGTCTATGCCCACGCCACCGGCAAGGATGTGGACCACGCGCTGGAAGATGTGGCCCTGCACAAGGAGATGGGCTATAAGGCGATCCGCGTGCAGAGCGGCTTCGCAGGCCTTGCGACGACTTATGGCATCTCCAAGGGGCCGGGCAGATACGAGCCTGCGGAGCGTGGGCTGCCGTCTGAGTACGAGTGGGCGACCGAGCCTTATTTGCGTCACGTGCCGAAACTCTTCGCTCGCGTGCGCGAGACATTTGGCGAGGAACTGCACCTTTTGCACGACTGCCACCATCGGATGACGCCAATTGAAGCGGGGCGGCTGGGTAAGGAGTTGGAGCCGTTTCATCTGTTCTGGATGGAGGATCCTACCCCTGCTGAATTCCAGGAGGGCTTCAAAATCATTCGTCAACACACGACCACGCCGATTGCGGTTGGTGAGGTTTTCAATTCGATCTGGGATGCGCACGAGTTGATTCGCAATCAGTGGATAGACTATCTTCGGATGACGCTGGTGCATGGAGGAGGTTTTACGCATCTGAAGAAGGTTGCGGACTTTGCCGAGTTATATCATGTACGCACTGGTTTCCACGGAGCGACGGACTTGTCGCCCGTGACCATGGCCGCGGCACTGCATTTCGACATGGCTATCCATAACTTCGGGATACAGGAACATATGCCGCACACCGATGAGACCGACGCGGTGTTTCCCCATCACTACACCTTCAATGAAGGGATGATGCTTCCAGGAGATGCGCCCGGACTGGGTGTGGACCTGGATGAGGCGCTGGCGGAAAAATATCCGTATCAGCGTGCCTATCTTCCCGTCAATCGCAATCTGGACGGCACATTGACTGACTGGTAGGTGCGGGATTGCGATAACTCTCTGGAGGTCCGAGATAACTGGGCGGAAGCTGAAATCGGCTGACGATGAGCTTCTCCAAAACAATGCCCGGATCAACCATCCGGAATTTCAGAGTGTGATAACCGGGCCCGTCTGCGTTCAGCGTGGAAGTGACCTTGCGTACTCCGTCGCTAACCGCCTTTGTCCAATCATCCGTCGAATTTTGCGCCAGTGCATCAACAATTCGCGGCGGCTGATCGTCGAATGAGATTGCAAACCTGAGTCCGCGGCCGGGCACGAAATTCAACGAGGGCGCAAGAATCGCCTCAACATTGAACGTGCCTCCTGCAAACAAATACATCTGGTATTCCAGGACCGGCGCGGGCTGAGGCGGTTCCGCGCTCGGCGCTGTTACCGGAAAAACCGTCATCCCGGAGAGTGTCTCCCCAAAGCCGGGAATCTTATCCCAATGCACGCCGCCTGCGTTTGTAACTTTGGTAAAGTGCTCAGCCTCTATCGCGATGTAGTGATTACTTTCCACAAATCCCAATAAGTTATCTCTCTTGGGCGCGGGCGGATAAAATGCCTGCACGCGGAGATGAATTGCCCCACCGCCCTTTTGAGTGATGGTAACCGTCCCGCCATTCGTGCCTTCGGGAATATTGCCCCAGTCGATGCTGACCAGCAGCCTTTCTTCTTTGGAAACAATTCCCCTCGCTTCACTTAGTCTGATCCAGGGTCGGTCTGCAGTCACGGCAAATTCAAAGGGTTCGCTTCCGCAATTAAATATGTCGACAAACCGAGTTTGCCGATTGAACACATCGAAACCAGGCAGCGACAAGTCACTGTGGCCTTCCGAACTGGCAAGCTTCAATCCCTCCACCGCTACGGCCATCTTTGCTCCAGACATGGGTTGCACACTACTTACGGAGGGCATGGCATTCACTGGAGGTTCGTTCCAGAACGTGTACCCGATGTGCGTCTGGTCCATCATGTGGTCCCATTTGCCGTGCGCGAGTTTGTGGTTGTATTCATCGGTAAGCGCGGCGTCGGCCGCAAAAAGTGCCCGCGCTTCTTGAGCAAGATCATTAGTGTCCGCTCTGCCCTGCGCCGCATACATATGATTCTTGCCGGCCGTAATGTATAACTCGTTCACAATGGCTGAGGCCTTCGTCGGAAAGAGCACTAACTCAAAAAACGCATCGTGCTTCTCTTCTGGAAGTTGCCCATAGATCCGCTCGGCCCGGTCGGTGAGCGACTTCCACTCGGAATAAATCCGGTCAGCCTCTTGATAATTTACGAAACTAAAAGTTTCCGGCTCCAGTTGCTCTGGTTTCCTGCGCC
This sequence comes from Occallatibacter sp., assembly GCA_049513195.1. Lineage (GTDB taxonomy): Bacteria > Acidobacteriota > Terriglobia > Terriglobales > Acidobacteriaceae > Telmatobacter. The sequence goes on along the minus strand of JBEKWJ010000024.1, from coordinate 10,074 downwards.
CGTTGTATTGCGTATATTTCGAAACAATATCCGCTATCTCGGCTGCATGGTCGGGACCAAATTCGCGCACCGCCCAAAGCTCTGTAAACTCCTGGAGGTGATCCTTGTCCCATCGTTCAGGGTTCCGCGCGAGAGTAAGAAAGAACTCCATCGGAAATTCCATCGGCTTCAGATCGCCCACATTAAGAATCCAGATGCGGTTGGCGCCGTAGGCGTGGGCCAGATTCATCTGCTCCCATATTTTCGTGATGGAATAAGTATTGAGCCACTTATAGGATCGCGGATCGCCCACATAGTCAATGTGATAGTAAACTCCAGATCCTCCGCCACGCTCTCTTTCTTCCGCGGTGGGCAACCTCCGAATATTTCCCCAGTTATCATCGCTCCACAGCAAGGTCACATCGTCCGGCACCCGCATGCCTTTCTCATAGTAACCCTGCACCTCCTTGTAGAGCGCCCAGACCTGGGGATCGGATGCTACCGTGGGAGTTTTGTGGCGGGCGATAATCTCCCGCTGATCGGCTACGATCTTTTCCAGCAGCGCGATGTCTTCATTCCCGGCCATTGGCTTGTCGCCGTCGCCTCTCATGCCGAGAGTTATCACGCTTTCGTAATTCCTGTTGCGCTCGATTCCCTCGTCCCAAAATGTATCGAGTTCTTTGGCATTGGATGAGTAATCCCATGGACCTGTGCCGTGCCGCTTCCATTCCTGTTGGGCGCGCAGCATCGGTTCGTGGTGCGACGTGCCCATCACAATGCCATATTCATCGGCCAATTTCGGATTCAATGGATCGTCTTCATTAAAAGCGCTGTTCCACATGGCCGGCCAAAGAAAGTTAGCCTTCAGGCGCAGAAGAAGCTCGAAGATTTTCTCGTAAAAGTGATGATTGAATCCTCCAAATTTCTCATTGGCCCAACCTGTAAGCGATGGCGCCTCGTCATTGAGAAAGATACCGCGATACTTTACGGCGGGCTCGCCTTGCACCCAACGCCCAGCCTTCACATAGAGAGCGCTCTGGTGTTTTACGGGAACATCCGCCCACCAGTACCAGGGAGAAACTCCGATCTCTTCAGAGAGGTCATAGATTCCATAAATTGTCCCCCGCTTGTCGCTGCCCACTATCACCAGAGCGCGTCTGACGCCGGGTAGGGCGTGGGGGACAACCTGAATCAGCGTTGATTCCCACTTACCATCTATCTGACTCACATCAATCTTTCGCTCGCGAATGAGTCGGTCGATGATCGGGCTCTTGCCAATGGTCCCGACGAGGATGACGTCACCGGAGATAGCATTCCCGTCATCATTCAGCAGCGCGTTGCGATCACTCACTCGAAAGATGTCCGCCTGCAGATCGTGAGTTGCGCGCACCACTCCCGGATAATCGGCACGGTCCACGTAGAGCTTCGCTGCGACGCCCTGATGTACCAGCGGGAAGCTTCCCGGAGATGACGCGGTCTCTACATAGCGGGGTTGTCCCAGAGCCAGGCCGTGCACCGGGACGAGGCTCAGCGCCACGAACAAAAACAGGGAAGCGATTGTTGTGCAACCTAAATATCCGCGACGATTCGGCTGCAGTATAGAGTCGCGAAATCGAATATATTTTTTCATGGGAAAGAATGTATGAACGGACTATTTCGAACAATATATTCCGCCTGATTTGCCTGTCAAGCTATTTGGCGCGCGCTCAAGGCTAACAACGGCTCCCATTAGTTACCTGTTGACAACAAACCCGCTTAGGAAGAAAATATAATTCTCCCCGGGGGTCGGTATTGATGCCCGAACAGTTGATTTTATCGCGCAGAGTTACATCAGCGCCTCGTCATCTGGGCGCCTTCGATAAGCTGCACATCGAGCGGTGGATTCCCGTTTTGTAGATACAGGTCAGGGCACGGTCGACTTAGCAACTCGAACGAGTTATTCGTTCATGAATCGTGGTCTGCTGGCGTAGTGCTCAATTTCTAATATGCAGAGAAGATTGCACCGGAGGTATCGGATGGCACGTTATATTGCACTTTGTTTGATGTCCTTCATGGCCTTGATTTCGACCCTGGGTGCGCAAGTGCCCAGCGCCCCAGTAGCAGTGACCGGCGAGGGTACAGCGGCACCGGCAGCGAAGGGCGTGTTGAAGGTGTACACGGTTCCTGCTGGGACCAGGATTCTGCTTTCTTTGAAGCATGAAATCAGCACACGGGCCGCACATCCCGGCGACTCTGTGTATCTCGTCTCCGATTTTCCGGTGGTTGAAGAGGGCGCGGTTGTGCTTCCTGCCGGGATGTATGTGAAGGGGACCATCGATAGCGTCAAGCGGCCCGGCAAGGTGAAGGGACGCGCGCAGCTTCAAATGCATCTAACGTCGATGATCTTTCCGAATGGTGTGGAGATTGCGATTCCCGGCTCGTTGGACAATGTTCCCGGCTCGACGGGGGCCGATGTCAAGAACGCAGAAGGAACCGTTGAGCAAGCCGGAACCAAGGGACGGGACGCGGAAAGAATTACCAATGACACCGGAGTGGGGGCAGGGCTTGGTGGTCTGGCCGGACTGGGCTCAGGGAGTGTTGGGATGGGGGCAGGGATAGGCGCAGGTGCGGGCGCGGCGGTGGGTGTTGTGACCACGCTTTTTACACGCGGCAATGACATCGTGTTTCCGACTGGAACCACGCTGGAGATGGAACTGACGCGGTCGCTTCTCGTGCAGCAGGACCAACTGACGGGCATGCCGACTTACACGGGGAATGCGACGCCCACGCCGCGCGCTGCGACCCTGCAATCGCCGGCGGTTGTGATTAAACCGAATAACTAGGACGGAACGATTGCGACAAATAGAAGCCGCAGCCATGATATCTCTGGCCGGATGGCTGTCCCCGACGCGAATTGTTGGGCTGGCGGCCTATTTTTTTGCAACAACATCTTGTTGCATTGCATGGGTCAGGAACCTCAGGGCCCAGCGCTCAGGACGGCTAGCCGCTTATTTAGGATTGCTGGAAGCGGGGCTTTTCATAGACATGGCGTTCAATGGACGCTGGATGCTCCACGATTTGCTCGAGGACGAAGCGATATCGAGAAGCTTGTACGCGCAGCGTACTGGCCCGCAAGTCGCTTTGCTGGGTTTTTTGGGTGCGGCCACGGCTATTTCAATCGGCTTGGTCATTCGAGCTCTTGGCGGCAAAACCGGCGCGTCGGTGGCTGCCTGCGGCGCAATTTTCTCTTTGAGTTGCTGGTGCGCGGAGGTTATTTCCTTGCACGCCATCGACGCAGTTTTCTACGCGAATATCGACGGGTTGATGGTGGTAAGCCTGTGCTGGATCGGAGGCTCACTGATGACAGGCCTGGGCATTCTTTGGGAGTCCAAGATCACTTGAGTCCGCTTCGGTCGAGGGGTGTCACTGAGGCCCGAGAGGCGTAAGGAGCACGCGTTCAAAAGCGTCGCATGCGGCATCCCAAGTGAATTTCTGGATACTGAGGTGACCGCTCCGCGCCATCTTCAAGCGTAGATCTGAATCGTTCATCAACTTCTCGACCGCTTCTGCGATGGCTTTCGGGTTCTCGGCAGGCACAAGCAGCGCGGTATTCCCGTCTTCGCAGAACTCACGGTGCCCACCTATATCGGTTGCAACCACCGCTGCGCCGCACATCATTGCTTCGCACGGAGGCAGTCCCCATCCCTCGCTGTGGCTGGGAGCAAGAAAGATCGATGCGCGGTTATAGATGCGTCGCAGTTCTTCCTGGGCAGGTGTCTTGTGGTAGATAATCCAATCCGGTAAATCTGATGGACGCTCATTGATGCCAAAGAATTCTGCTTCCAGGCCGGGATACTTTTCTTTTAGACTGACCAGGGCCGAGAGTCCGTCGGCGGAGCCCTTCCAAGGCAGACTATGGTTGAACAGCATTGCCGTGCGCATCGGACTTCTGTCTTCCGGTCGAAGATCGCATCCGAACTTAGTGAAGTCGAGTCCGTTCGGAATATAGTTACAGCTCTCGCCCAACTCATGAGCCACGGCTTCAAGCCATCGCGCGATGACAATCTTCTCTAGAGGCGCCTTCCAGGTAGCCATGACCTGTTCCACAGAGCCGAGCCAGGTTTCAAGATGTTGAATCAGGTATAGCTTTTTTCCTGGCAGCGTATGCATTGCTCCCAGATGGTCCGCCGTCGTCCACCACGTAGCAATATATGCATCAGCGCGGGGAAGAAATAGCCGCGACAAAGTTGGTACCCATGACAGCTTAACTTCGGGATCAAGTTTGAACCATCGGTCCGGCCTCCAATTGCCCTTGAGGGCGAGTGGGAAAAACCGAAGCACACGCAATCGATCCCTGAGGCTCACATGCGCCTTGAAGGGAAATATTTGCGCAATATGTACCACGCTAACTTGATGTCTGCGTCTGGCCAGCCGATTGGCGTATTCATATACGACCTTGAAACCCCCAGCGGGGCTCGATCCTTCCTGGGGGAGCAAGAAAACAATTTTCATTCGGACTCTCTTGTCGAAACGCAAATGAACGCTACCCTGGCATCACCAGCAAAATGCGTGTTACACAGATCGCTGCGCGGGAACAATGCAGAAAACCAGCAATCAGGGCGCTTTAACCGCCAGAAAAACTAGTCGTTCCGCAGGCAGGGGTGATATGTACACATTCAATCCGGCTTTCAGCGAATTCATTACCCATTATACCCGCCAACTGGTTTGGCATAAAGATGCGCCCGATGGGTTATAGAGGTCCCTCCTACAGACCGCTCAAATCAGCTAATCTGATTGCATGAGTGTGATATTCCTTCTGCCAGGTCTGGTCTCGCTTTACCTTGTGATCCGCGGGAGAATTGAGACGGCGTTCCTCTCCATTTATCTGCCCGCTCTTTTTCTACTTCCCGATGGATACGCGCTTCGGTTGCCTCATTTGCCTCCTATTTCGGCGGCTCAGTCGGCGCTGATCCCCATCGGGGCAGTGGCATTCTATCGGCTCGCGCGGCGCGGTCTTCCATCGCCGATGGATGTTCTCGTGGGGTTGTTCGTCGTGAGCATTGCGGCCAGCGAAATTCTTCGCGAGCATGTCATGAACGACGGAATTTTGTCCGCCATCGTCTCGTTTATTTCCATCTTCCTTGCGTATGCTGCCGGGCGCATGATCATTGAACCCGGTCTCCGCCTGGTTACTGTCCGGCGCATTGTCATACTGGTTCTGCTGCTGGGCCCTCTGGGTCTATATGAATGGCGCTTCGGGCAGAATCTCTATGGTGTGATTGGACAGAGATTGTTCAACTTGGTCAATGTTCAAGCAACAGTTCAATTCAGGTCTGGACGAGGAAGAATGTCTGGTTCTTTCAACGACGCAGAATTGGCGGGAATCGTCTTCGGCATGACCGCAGCATTGAATGTGTGGCTCGTCTACCTGCGCAAGTGGGGTTCTGCCGCGAATCTTGGTAAGACGCTTGAGATGCTTGAGAAATTTCACATTCCTGGCCTCGTGCTCTTGTCATATCTATTTCTCACCCAATCCCGCGGCCCCATGCTTGCGGTTGCGGTCGCTTATCTCATTCTTCAAATTCCTCGTTTCAAAAATAAAAACATCGCAAGTGTCATCGTGGCAATTCTGATCGTTTCTGCAGCAGCGGGCGCATATCAATATTTTTCTCGCTATACCAATGTCGCCGATCCTGGCGCTATGAACGAACAACAAGGAAGCGCTCTGTATCGACGCAACATGAACGAACTTTACCAGCCGATTGTGGCACAGGGCGGCATGCTGGGTTGGGGAATGTTAAGCCATCCAGTCCTGCCCGGTATGTTCTCCATCGATAACGAGTTCTTGCTTGTTCATCTCGCCTATGGGACTTGCGGATATATTCTCTTCCTTCTGATAGCCGCTGAAAGCTTTCGCCGTCTAATCGTGCTTTCATGGAAAATAAAGTCGCGCGAGGATCAGGCCTTCGCTTTTATCCTGATCGGAACCATAACGATATGCTGGATATCATTTGCCACAGTGTATATGGGAGAGCAGTTGCCGCAAATCGTCTTTCTTCTGATTGGTTGGGGACAGTCCGTCCAACCCCGCTCAACAACGCCAATGGTTGCAGTGAAGGATGGAGCTTCTCCCAAGTTTGCGTTTAAGCGGGTATTCAGTTAGGTGCGTATTTTTACAGATAGCGGATTCGATTCATATCTCACTGAGATATGAATCGAGTCCACTGAAGAGACAAGTAATTGTCCCTTCTGGCTTCTGACAGCCTTTTCAAAGCGATGAAGGAGCGAATTGTCATAATGAATTTGATTACTTGTTGGATGCGGTGTTGCAAATCATAAGCTCGATATGCTTCAATGAACGAGTTGATCCTCTTTGCGGTGTTAGCCCTCCCTTAGGTGCTTGCCTGTAATGGATTGTACGTAGTCACTAGTTAGACACGATCGGCCTTTCGAACTTTAGCAAGTGCACGGCTCGAATATCCAATCCACAGCATTTCTGGGTGCTGAATTTGAGCGTGAAAATATTGTGATGCTGTTCTTTCCTGCCTTGTCCCAATGATGTATTCATGATTTGCCTGGATCGAGGATGATCCATTCGCGCGGCGATCGCGATTGCACGCATACGCCTGTTTTTTGCTCGAATGCAAGTTTCTCTGGGCTATCTTGGATGGTCTGCAAAACAAATTTGTAACCAGCTGACTCACTTTGAGTTAATCGCTGCGGAGACGCAGCTTTCCTCGGAATAACCGGAAACAGAATGAGAGGAGTGAATCTCATGTGATCCGCGTCACTGCCTTGGAATTGCTTGCGACGGAAGATGCAGGCATGGATTCGAACAATCTGAGGAACCCAGCTGAAGAGCGTTCAGCGAGACTGAGATTGCACGTCAGCTAGTCGCGCAGGAGGCAAGTGAGCGACTATGCCGTTCGAACCGCGGAACGTAAAGATGCCGGAAGATCGGCTCCGTTTCACTGAGCAGCCTGGAGAGTGATTCGTGGCTGACGATTTTCAAGTACGCCTCTGCGGCATGCAAGACGAGATAGACCGCGTGAGTATTTAATTTATGGAGATCTATTCGTTTGGCTCGTCCAAGCGATGATTCTCCTGTGGGTTGCCCCTTTGCGATTGTCGTGGTTGATGGTAGGACTTGGCTTCAATAGAGCTGGTTCGGAGTTACCGTCGAATAGTTCGCACCCCGGTTGCAAAAGGAGTAATTCATGAAAAACGCAGTTGCGGTTATTGCTTCAGCTATTTTGGTTTTCTTGTCTGTTTGCGCTTCTTCGCAGACGTTGTCACTCAATGATGGGTCAATCGTGCGGAGCAGCACGAACCGCATCGGAGTCAACATCGGGGCTATAGATTACTGGGATAACGGTCAAATCCTCAAGAATCTGATTGGGTCAAGTAATCCAGGATTCGAGCCTCTGCTGGACCGGCAAATCTGGTCATTAGCAGCGGCCGGCACCACGACGACCTTCACTGTTCCGGATCAATACGATGGTGTTCCGGCGAATTATTGGGCAGGCGGCACATTTACCGTCGTCGAGTCGCAATCTGGCGGCGCGGAGCTTGGCTGCACGGGCACTATTGCATCGAATACCGGCCCGAATTATCCGCTCACGGGCCAGGCAACCTACAGCGCTCCGGTGGTCACGGTCGCTACGCCGTGCAGCGCCCCATTCAACGTGGGCGATATTATCATCATGAGCATATCTGTGTTCCCAACACCCGAGTCTTGGTGGGAAGGCGGGGGGCTGGGAGGGACATCCGGTGGAGTAACTGGAGGCGCCCAACTGCTCTCAGACACTACCGATCTATGCGCCACCTGCGGCACTCAAGCTTTAAATATGAACGCCACGGCGGCTAACTCATCAGCAAGCGCCGCGTGGTTTTTTGATAGCTGCAACACCATGGATATTTTCGTCATGATGAATGGCACCTATCAACTCTCATTCTGGGCCAAAGCCGCCTCGGGAACTCCAGTGTTGACTGCCTCAGCCGGCAGAAGCTCACAGGGGGGATTCCAATGCAGCCCTTATACTCCTAAACTGACCTCGAGCTGGGCGCAGTATACCTCGACATGCACGGCCTCTGAAACTCAGGCTGGCACGACGCCCGGCATTGCCCAGGTAGGGATTAAAGTTACGGGAGGATCAGTCTATCTCGATAATGTCAGCTTCGAGAAAGTCAACACGAATCCCAGTAACACCACGATACTTCGCGATGAGGTCATTCAGACTCTCCAAACCTTCTATGGACCGTCCATCGGGAGTAACCCCGGCATGTTCAGGTACTGGGTAAATCAAAACGCCGAAACAATGAGTAACTGGACGCAGCCGGATTACGCTCATGCGCCTACCAGTTCCGGAGCTGGATATTTTGTTGGACCGGGCGGAGCTGGTTCGGTGAATCTCTCGCTCGAAGACTATTTGATCATTTGTCAACTGCTCAACGCGCAGCCTTATATGGTAGTTCCTGTTACCTTCTCCACGGCCGACGCAGCGAATCTTATAGAATTTCTCGCGAGCCCGTCGACTACAACCTACGGCGCACGGCGCGCGGCTCTGGGTCAGGAAGCGCCATGGACAAGTGTCTTCAGTTCGATTCATCTTTCGTTCTGCAATGAATGCTGGAACGGATCCTCTTTTAGCGGCCAATCGCTTCCAGATAGAACCAGTCAGCCAAATAGCGAGTACTACTACGACTACAGCGTGCGTGCACGGGATATATATGCCGCTATGCGCGCCGACAGCTATTACACGCAGTCTGCATTTGATTTGGTGATGAATGCGCAGACTGCTGTTAATTTCTCGGCAGACGCAGCGATTGCAAGAGCCCATCCGGATTCCATCGAGATAGAAGACTACACTTACGGGAATGTGAACAGCTTCTCTACGGACGCCGAACTCTGGGGCCCGGCAATGGTCGATCCATGGGAGAAGGTGACAAACCCCAACGACATCGTGAACTTTTACCAATCCGTCCACGATTACCAATCGCAGACGACCTGTGGTGCGACAGGCACGGCAACCTGCAGGGTGAATATTTACGAGTGGGGCCAGGGCACACTCGGCAGTATCAATGTATCCGGCGTAACTCCCAGCACAAATTTGATAGACCAGACGCATTTGGACTATATCAATTCCGGAGCTGGCGAGGGCGTAGTGATGGCCCTGCAGCCTCTTCTGAATATGCAGTACTACGGCATTGGACCTCAGTCGTTCTTTTCGTTGGCTGAATACATCAATGGCGGCGTGAACGGCTTGACAACAAAACTGTGGGGAAATGTCATCGACATGGGTGGCGCGACGAATAATGTGCGTCCCACATTCCTGGGGGTTCAACTTGTAAATCAGTCGATCATTGGCCCCATGTATTCCTGCCCAATTACTAATAACCTGACCTATAATTTCGCAGGCTCAATGAATGGCATCGAAGTGACATACCCTTCATCCAGCAACCCGACACCGATTCAGATGCCGGCGATGAGCAACGTACCCTATCTTTACGCGTTCTGTTTCGAAAACGGAACGAATCGCTCGCTGGTGTTGATCAATACGGATCTTTCCAATAGTCACTCCATCAATTTTTCAGGAACCAATCCTCCTGCGGGAACCGTAACTCAAAGACAGTATGCCCCGAGCGCGCTCGATGACATGAACGAGGCGCATATGGGAGCTCTTACTAATTTGACGCCAGCTACCGTTTTCATCGAGACGAGCACCCTTTCCAGCCCAAGCTCGATTACGCTGCCACCCTTTTCAGCCACGGCGCTCGATTACACTTCGACGGGATTGACAACAGCGGCTGCGCCAACGTTCTCGCCCGCTGCAGGTACTTACACTACGTCGCAGTCTGTGACGATGAGCGACACAACGCCAGGCGCAACCATCTATTACACCACCAACGGCACTACGCCTACCACATCGTCGACTAAGTACAGCAGTGCGGTTACGGTGAGCGCATCTGAAACGCTGGAAGCAATTGCAGTCGCGACAGGCTATACCAATAGCCCGGCCGCGACGGCGGCATACACCATCTCTGCCGCGACGGTACTGCCCGCGCCAACGTTCTCGCCCGCAGCCGGTACTTATACTACATCGCAATCTGTAACGA
>JBEKWJ010000023.1:0-66598 GCA_049513195.1 Occallatibacter sp. | reverse complement strand
CATCGTCAACGCGTTCGAGCAGCTCAAGTCCGAGGGGTACCTTGAGGGCAGCGTTGGCTCGGGAACGCATGTAAACAGTATCCTGCCAGACGAGCTTCTGCAGATTCCAGGTGAGGATCGGCAAGGATCGGCCGCGCCCGGCAGACCGCCACACGTTTCCAATTATGCAAAGCACTTGGAACGGTTCTTGAATCTCGAAGCCCGTCCCAGCCGGGCGTTCCGGCCCAATCTACCGGCTTTGAACCTTTTTCCGGCGACGCTATGGACGCAGGTCACAGCGCGACGGCTGCGGCGCGCATCAACCCATCTTCTCCTCGGTTGCGCTTCCATGGGATATGCGCCCCTTCGCGAGGCAGTGACCGCATATCTGGCAACGTCGCGTGGCGTGAAATGTGCCCCAGAGCAGGTGGCAATTCTTTCCGGTGTGCAGGAGGCGATCGACCTGGTCGCACGATTGTTTGTCGAGCCCGGCGATCGTGTGTGCATCGAGAATCCGGGTTATCCGGGAGCAGCCATCGCGTTGAAATCGCGCGGCGCCAAGATTTCGGCTATTCGTGTGGATGACGAGGGAATGTTGACGCCGCCCTCAAGCGTGCGTGGGGCAAGGTTGGTTTACCTCACACCCGGCCACCAGTTTCCGCTCGGTGTCACGATGAGCCTTGCGCGCCGCCTGCAAATGCTGGAATGGGCGCGCATGTCTGGCGCAATGATTCTGGAAGACGATTACGATGGCGAGTACCGCTACCACGGTCGTCCCGTGCCGTCGCTGCAAGGGCTCGATCGTCACGGGCTTGTGATGTACATGGGGAGCTTCAGCAAGGTTCTTTTCCCGTCTCTTCGCTTGGGATACCTGGTAGTCCCGCCGCATTTAGTGGACCATGTTTCCGCGATACTCTCGGTCACAAGCCGGCATGCTCCGCTGCTTGAACAAGCCGTGCTTTGCGATTTCATAACTGAAGGACATTTCGGACGACATTTGCGACGAATGCGCGAGGTGTACGCGGAGCGGCTCACGACGCTTCTCGGGTGTGCACGAGAACGAATGGCAGGGTTGCTTGAGATTTCCGGCGTGGAGGCCGGATTGCAATCGGCGGCGTGGCTACACACTGGTCTCAATGGAGAGTCGGTAGCGGCCGCGGCGGCCAAACGCGGTGTCGAGGTAACTCCATTGAGCCGCTACTGTCACCGACCGCTAGAACGCGAGGGATTACAGTTGGGATTTGCTGCAATTGATTCAAAGGAAATCCGACGGGGAGTTCGAGATCTCTCAATCACGTTGGAAAGTGAGCATAAGAGTTTGCTCGCCACAACCTCCGTGCGTTCATAGGAGCGAATGCCCTCGATGACAAATGAATTGTGCTGGAGTCGGCAACGGTTTACCCATTTCCGGGAGGCCAAACGTCAACTGACGTAACAGGCCATCATGCTTACCCAGCGTGGGTTGCTTACCAAAATCTGAATCGATCCTGAAAAACGCCTTTTGCGCCGCCCATATCCACGCCGCGACTCGATCGCCACATTCCAGTCGCGATGCCCACGCTCGGGGATTAATCCTCTTGGAACTCTGCACATGGCGCAATTCCATCGAGTTACGGTTTCTTTGGTAGATGATCCAAACGTAGGGTCTTTACTTTGCGTAAGTTGCAAGTATTCAAGGAATAACTCCTGACAAACGCTGACGGGACAAGGTGCCAGGCGCTATCGACAAAGTCTGCCATCTTACGTTCCGCAGAATGTCTGTAGAATAGCTTCCTCAGAACGTGCAGGCGCCGTGTACCTTTCAAGCCCAGGCCTCTCCTCGTAGGGCTGCGAGAGGGCGTTTAGCAGCTTTTCAAACGGCTGGAAATCCTGCCGCAGGCTTGCCGCATTCAGCGCTGCCTCCACCAAGTGGCTGCGCGGAATGACCGCTGGATTTACACTCTGCATCAATGCGGCGCGCGCCTGTCCGTCTGCCGGCTCTTCTTCGAAACGAACGCGCCAACTAGCAGCCCAACCATCGTACGCGCCGGGGTCGGCAAACAAACTTCGCACTTCCGTGTCGCCTTCCGGTGAGGCTGCGGCATCGCAAAGCCGTCGGAAGGTCAACGTGAAATCAGCGCGATTGGCCGCCATGCGCTGTAGTAGATCTTCCGCCAGTGCCGCATCTCCTTCGCGCTCCGTGCATAGGCCAAGCTTGCGACGCAGCCCTGCGATGCGAGCCACCTGATATTGCGGCTCAAAGGCGCTGAGTATTTCGTTCGCCGCATTTACCGCTGCCTCTTCGCTCCCCGCCTCCAACGCCAGAATCGGCAGCAATGCCTCGGCCAGTCGCGCCAGATTCCAAAGCGCCGCACTGGGCTGGTTGCCATAGGCATAGCGTTCGCCATGGTCAATCGAGCTGAAGACCGTTGCCGGATCGTAGGCCTCCATGAAAGCGCAGGGACCGTAATCGATGGTCTCGCCGGAGATGGACGTATTGTCCGTGTTCATCACGCCGTGGATGAAACCGACCAGCATCCATTGCGCAATCAGTTGCGCCTGCCGAGCAACGACGCGCTTTAGCAGCGTGCGATATGGCTGCGCGGCCTGTGCCGCTTCAGGATAGTGGCGGGCGATCGCATAGTCGGCCAGCATACGCAATCCTTCCGTGTCCCCGCGCGCCGCGAAGTATTGGAAGGTGCCCACGCGTAGGTGACTCACTGCAACCCGCGTCAGCACAGCTCCAGGCAGAGACGTTTCCCGCAGCACCCACTCGCCGGTGGTCACCGCGGCCAGCGCTCGCGTGGTCGGCACGCCAAGCGCCGCCATTGCCTCGCTCACAATGTACTCACGCAAGACCGGGCCCAGCGCGGCTCTGCCGTCGCCTCCGCGCGAGAAAGGAGTGCGGCCGGAACCCTTGAGTTGGATGTCGTAACGCGCGCCGTCCCGCCCCACCACCTCGCCCAGCAGGTTGGCGCGCCCGTCGCCAAGTTGAGGCACAAAATACCCAAACTGATGGCCGGCATAGGCCATCGCCACAGGCTCGGCCCCCTCGGCTACGCGATTTCCGGCCAGAATCTCCACGCCTTGATCACTCTCGAGCGCGTCCGCATCGAGTCCCAATTCCCAGGCCAACTCCACATTCAACTTCACCAGCTGCGGCGCCGCAACCGGCGTCGGATCCAATCGTGCGTAGAAATGCTCCGGCAACCGCACATACGTGTTGTCAAAGCCGAAGCGAACTTCTTGGTAGCTGGTCGCGAATGTGGGCTGCGTTTTGCTCGGGGAAATATCAACTGAATCCATTGCCTATTGGATGTGCGCTTGCAGTTTTAGTTGCGTCCTGGAGGAGCGACGCCAATTCTCGTCGAGCTGCCGCATCGACGCACGAAGAATTGAGTTCACGACAGGGATTTATTCCAGTCGAGATGGCGACTTGACCAGGACTAATCGAGAACGCTCACCATGGCGACAAGTTCAGAGAACGAGGGAGCTTTCAAGTCAAACTTCTGAGCCTCGCCGAATCCATAATCCACAAAAATGAACGGGAGCGGTACCAATTCTGCCTGTTTACGATCAGAATCCGTGTCACCCACATAGACAGGGCGCTGCAAACCATGTCGCGTGATCAGTTCTCGAATGTTCACGTGTTTGGGCTGATAATTGGACCCGTGCGCGATGGAATCTGTAATCCAGTAGCGAATGTCTGCCCAATCCATGAAGTACTCAATGGCCAGAGCAGGGCAATTGCTGACAATAAACAAACGAAAGTTTTCAGAAAGAGCATGTAAGCCTTCGCGGACACCCTCGAAGAGAATCCCACCATCGCGCTGAATGCGACCATACTGATGTTCCGCGACCTCTTGATAGAGCTGCTTACGGATTTCTTCAGGCCATTCCGGAAGCGTCGCTTCCAGAAAGGCACTTTCTTCCATACCCATGAACCCGACGATTTCTGACTTTTTCAGCCTACGAACCGATCCATGATGACGAAAAAAGTCATTGAAACCCTGGGCGTATGCTTCGACGCCGTCCCAAAGTGTTCCGTCCATGTCGAAGATCAGACTGTCTGGTCGCTCCATATATCAAAGATGGCAGATTCGAAACATTATCGCCAACCTGCGACCAGAAGAAGATGCAGAATATTGATCAACACAGACGCCGCAGGCTCCGCGAATATCCCGACTGTGAATACTCCAAGTAAGAGGAATGCTATTTCTGCGGCGGAAGCCAGCCATGGAGTCGCATCCAATTTTCCAGCATGCTGGGCCACAGCGAAAGCGCCGGGTAACTTCCACCTAGCGCCGTGCCATGCGGCCCCTGCTCAAAGATGTGCATCTCAGCTGGCACGCCGGCCTTGGTCAACGCTTGAAAGAACACTACCGTCGACAGTACTGGCACGGACTGATCGGATTGCGTCGCATAAAGAAAATACGTCGGCGTATCTTTTCTAACCTGTTGGCTCGGGGACATTTCCTGCACAACTTCGTCTGATGGGTGATCTCCGAGCAATCCTTTCATGGCGTTCGGTTTCGCCACTCCCTGCTCGAGGGTCAAACCTCCATAAGAGCTGATGGCAAAGTCCGGGCGGTCACTGATGCGATCTACCGGATCGGCTGCGTCAGCCTTTCCGCTGTCGAACCGTGTCCCCAGAACTCCTACCAGATGGCCTCCCGCAGAAAAACCCCATACACCGATTCTCTCCGGCGAGACACCATACGCCTGGGCGTGCGCGCGCACCCACCGCACCGCGCGCTCACCATCGAGTATCGGAGCCGGGTAGAGGTATCTTGGGCCAAGGCGATAGGTCAACACGAACGCGCTGACACCGTGCACATTAAGCCACTCGGCGATGCGCGTTCCTTCCTTGTCGTATGCAAGATGCGTATATCCGCCGCCGGGACATACGATCACTGCAGTATGCAGACCATCTTTCAGTTTCGCATCGGGCGATGCGCCAAAGAACTCCAGATGCGGCTTGTCTTCCTCAGTATTTCCAATCGCGCCGGGTGCTTGTCCGTCCCAGAGCGGAATCATCTGACCGTGGGGAACTTCGTCCGCGGGCTGATGCACCGCTGGAAGCTGCGCAGACAGCGAGGAAGCAAGCAGACTTAAGCCGAGCCACGCTACTTTCATAGTCACCTTTCCTGAAATCCCGTTCGACTAAAGCAGCGGGATCGGGAATTCCTCTGCTGGACCGCGATATCCAGCCATAACGATAATTTAAGGCACTGGCACTTCGCTATCAGTAACGAAAACACCCCGCGCAACGGAAGTATTTTATTCTCAGACACGACCAGAGATTCCATAACGCTGGACGACTTATCGTTACAAATCGGCGCGACCTTTCCCCGACACGGCAAAGGTCTTTCCCAGAAAATCTGGGTTGTGACGCGATTGGGGGTGCCCTAAAGGGTGCTGTAGATAGAGCCGCGCATACTTGTCCTCGGTGACGCTGCCTGAATCGCATGTCAGCCGAGGCCAAAGCTTATCTGTATCTGCGACCACAGAACCCACGGACACAGCTATCAAGTCCCTTGAGCATGGAGAGTCAGGGTCTGCAAACTCCCAGTTCATCATTGCGAAATCGCGCGCTTATGCGCTTATGTTGGGTATGCCGGGTATCAACTGATCCGCAATGTGTTGGCGGCGTATTCGAATGGGTGCAGCTTCTGCGTAATACATGACGATCGACGGCCGGATCTGCGAGAGGCGTGGTTCACGGTAATGGCAGCGGTGAAGCCGGCGGAGTTACGAGTACGGTTGAGCGTACTAACCTTGCAGGAACTTGCGGAACATTTGCCGGAGGAGCTACAGGAGTTTCTGGACTTGAAATACGGTATCGCGAGACCGGGCAGGACGGTCACACTGATAGACGAGTTTCAGCTTCAATACCAGCTGTCCTCGGCGACTGATTGATTTTTGCTCTCCGGATACGGCGAGTCTTGGAAACTTGCATTTCGCAATTCCGCTTTTCGGCCCCATGGAGGAGATTCCTGAGCACTGTAAATCAAGAGTAAAGGAAGCAATATACTGTTTATAATGAATAGATTACGATGATTTCTTTTGTGCCTTGGATTGTCCTTAATTCCCGCCGGAGAGTTAGCGATGTCGATCATTGGGCGTTCGGTTTGAGATCAATCCGTGCCGCGTGGTGGTGCAGGTTTCGGCAACGGCAACCCAACCGGCGGCATGACAGCATAGGAGGCTGACCCCACGTTGCTGTTGGAGCATCCTGAACAGCTTGCCATGGCCTGGATGGTTTCTATAGCCGAAACGGTGAGCGGTCCACTATAGACCGATGAACCGCTGGTCGGCGTACTGCCGTCAGTCGTGTAGTAAATCACCGCGCCAGAAGTGGCGTCGGAGATCGTCACCGACTGCCTCGTCGTATAACTTCCGGCAGGCGGCAATAATGTCGGTGTCGCTGCCGGTGGCGTGATGACGTAGGGAGCTGACGCAACCGAACTGGCGGAATTCAGCCCCGAACTGTTTGAACCGCTTGCCATAGCCTTGACGGTCTCTGACGCCAATATTGTGATCGGAGCGCTGTACACCGGTGAACTCGTGGTTGGTGTCGAGCCATTGGTGGTGTAGTAGATCACCACGCCAGCCGTGGCGTCGGAGATGGTCACCGTCTGCGGCGCGAAGTAGGTCCCCGCTGCCGGCAGGAAAGTCGGCGCCGCTGCTGGCAGGATAATGATGTATTGGGCTGCGGCCAGCGCGCTGGCGGAGCATCCGGAGCAGGTGGCGATGGCCCTGATGGTCGTTTCCGTCGCCGAAATCGTGATAGGGCCGGTGTAGAGTGTCGAGTTAATCGTTGGATTACTGCCGTCGATGGTGTAATAGATGGCTGCGGATAAAGTGACATCGGAGATGGAAACCGATTGCACGCTTGTGTAGATTCCTGCTGCGGGCGTAAAGGTTGGCGTCGCGGCGGGCGAGATGCTATAAGACGCCGAGGCTACAGCGCTGGTTGAGTAACCGGCCGCTGCCGCGATGGCCTGGATGATCTCCGATGACGAGACAGTGATCGGGATGCTGTACACAGATGAGCCAGTATTCGGGGTGCTGCCGTCGACGGTGTAGTAGATGGTTGCGGATGGAGTGGCGTCGAAGATGGAAACCAATTGCACGCCTGTGTAGACTCCTGCTGCGGGCGTGAAGGTTGGCGTCGCGGCGGGCGAGAAGGCGTAAGACGCCGAGACTACAGCGCTTTGCGAATAGCCGGACGCCATCGCCATCGCCTCGACTGTCTCGGATGACGAGACCATGATCTGTCCGTTATAAACGCTGGAACCGGTCGTCGGCGGCCCACCATTCGTGCTGTAGTAGATCACTGCGCCGGGCGTTGTGTCGGAGATGGTCAACGGCTGCGGTGTGGAGTAAGTTCCCGAAGCCAGGCTGAGAATCGGCGTGGCCGCCGGTGGTGTGACGGTGTAGGTTATCGAGCTCTCACCCGGCAAGTAGCCTTTGGCCACAGCCAAGGCTTGAATGGTTTCCGTTATTGAGACCGTGACTGGGCCGGTATAGAGTGTCGAATTGATAGTCGGAATGCTGCCGTTGGTGGTGTAGTAAATTACCGCTCCGGGCGTCGTGTCTGTGATCGTGACCGCCACCGGAGAATCGATGTCATAGGTTCCCGGATACGGCGCAAAATCAGGCGGAGCCGCCCACACAGGGAAAGTGTACGCCGTAGTGGTAATCGCACTGGGTGCATCACCCGCGGCTATAGCAATCGCTTTGACGCTTTGAGTGCACGAGACCGCGATTGGACTGTCGCTGCTGTAGACAGAAGAACTTGAACCTGGCGTTGTTCCATCGGTTGTGTAATAAATGATTGCGCCGGGGGTGGCATCGGTGATGGTCACCATCTGCGTCGCAACGTAAGATCCCGCGGCTGGCGCCAAGACAGGTGTAGCCGCCTGCGCCGCCACGGGATAAGCCGAAGCGCTTGTTGCGCTGTTGCGCGTGTCATGAAGCATCATTGGCCACTCGTTCGCGGATGGATTGAAGGTTGCGCCAGTAGTGAGAACTTCCATCATTCCCTCAACCAGCCATCCATCGACGGTTCCTCCAGAGATAAGTGGAGTTTCGACAGCAATCTCAGTCTTGCCATCTTGATTAAAGTCGCCTACGGTAATGTGCGCCCAAAAGTATGGCTGATTGCCATTGATTCCATGCAGATTCCACGACTTTGCAAGAGCGCCGTCCCGATGCAGAGCCATGAGCGTGGGTGCAAAGTATTCAGGAGTTGAATTAGTGCCTGAGCTATTCGTCTGAACATAAGCTGGCGATAGTGAACCGTCTCCCACGCGGGACATGGGAACTGCAATCGAAGTAACTTCGCTCGAATCCTGCGGGAAGACAAAATCGCCGGTCGTGACCAGGATCTCGGGATATCCGTCCCCATCGATGTCCGCGAGTGCGATCGGACCGAATGGGCTAAAGGTGCTGGTCGTCAAAGGCCACGCACTCGAAAAGGGTGTGCCGTCGCCATTGAAAACATAGAGGTGGTTATAGGCTACAACGACGATCTGTTCTATTCCGGTGCGGGCCAAATCCCCGGCGGCGAGATAGACGGCCCCATAACCTAAATTGAACGGCCACCCCTTTCGTTCCGTTCCATCGGGCTGCAGAACGTGAAGTACATGTTGGTTCGTATTGGGGTCGGACGCGTCCAGAATCACTTCGAGTTTGCCATTGTGATCGAGGTCGGCGAGAATCATCTGGCTTGGCACGCCCTGGAATGTCGGCGCCGACCAACTGAGGGCTGTCCCGTCATTTGCGAAGAGTCCGAGAGTGAAGGTTGCTGTAGATGACGCTTCTTGAACGATGATTTTCTGGTTGCCGTTCCCATCGATGTCCCCGGCCACGAAGCCGGGATTGTTCGCCGAGAGGTCGTTCCCTTGAAATGGGACCTGGATTGGGAAATTCGAGTTGAGAATCTGTCCATTCGAACTCCATGCATAGACAAATCCAAGGTTGTTTGAAGTTTGGTATCCCATTGCCAGCGTTTCCAGTGAACCATCACCCTTCAAATCGGCGAGCTCGACCTGCGAATCATTGAACGCCACATTTGCGACGCCGGTGGTCATTTGATAACTGATGCCATTCGCGGGCAAAACAAATACGTCTCGCGCATCCCCAACCAGGGACTCACCGCCATCTCCGGCGGCCAGATCACCCCACGCTGGGGTAAACCAGTTCCCAGAGACCAGGGCCGTCGATGTATCTGAAGAGCCGTCGGGCGAAAACACACGGTAGCGCGCCGGCGCCGTCTCTATAAAATAGCTCGGTTCCACGATAGCCAAATTCGTCTTGCCGCTTCCGTCAACAAATGGGATGATGCCCGAATAGCTAGCCGGAGTAGCATTAAGCCACTTCGGCCAGTTCGCTGAAATCAGATCGGGCTCAAGGTAAACCAGCGTGGTGGCTGAAACCGTAGTGTCCGGATAGTCCGCAGATAAGCGGATCGTGTAATAATCTGCTGCAATAATCGACGATGTATCCCACGTTCCGATGGTCTGATTGATGACCGGTGAAGTCATTCCACCACTCATCGTCATGCCCGTCGATGACCAGCCTGAAGCCGGATTGATTCCACGGGCCCATTCAAGGCGAAGATCCTGAAAGTTACTCAGCACTGTGCCCTGAATCGGGATAGGAGTTCCGGGTTTCACCATCAGCGAGGTCACAGGGACTTGAGGTACCACCGGACTGATAATTGTAACTGCGTCCACGGGCGTGTTGACCGTGATGTAGGTGGTTGCGCTCGTTGCTCCTGAGACTCCGGTGATGGTCACAAGATACGATCCAATGACGGCAGAAGGGCTCGCAGTTATCGTGAGTACACTGCTTCCAGAAGTCGGGTTGGTATCAAACGAAGCGGTAACGCCGCTCGGCAGTTCAGAGGTGACAGAAAGATCCACGCTGCCCGCGAAGCCACCCCAGCCGATGACCGCAATAGTGCTCGTGCCGTAACTGCCTGGGTTGATCACCAGACTACTTGCCGAAGTCGAAAGTTGGAATCCTACAGATGTATTCACAGGCGCCATGCCATTGATCAGATTCTGTCCAGCCGGACTTCCCCATCCTGTCACCAGATCGTAGCCGGGCACCGCATAAAATCCATACCCAGGCTCATAGTTGTTTTCCCCGGCGGCGGTATCGTGGAATTCGCTGCCGTAGTCGGCGCTCGCGCCGGTCGTGTAAATCCAAGGGTTAATAAATCCAACCGTCGGATTTCCGGCGGCTGCCGCCTGTTGGTTAACCAACGCCATAAAACCTGCCCAGCGCGGCGCGGCGAAGCTGGTTCCGGCCCAGGTTCCGGCGCAATCGCCCATGCTGCAATCGTAGTTATCGTAGTCGCCTTCCATGGCCACGTCCGGCACATTCCTCAGCGTAGTGGAACCTTCGTTCGACGAATTCGCCACGCCGGCCTGCCAGCTCGGAATCGGAATCCCATCAGGGCTAATACCGCCGCCGCTGTCACCCCACGCAACCTCCGAGGTCAAAGCCCCGCCCGCGCCGTTCGTAGTCATGCTGGTCCCGCCAACCGCCGTCACCCAGGCATCTTCCGCCGGGTAGTAATTCGGAACTGACGGACTGTATGCGCCATAATCCCCTGACGCCACAAAGACACTTTGGCCCTGCGCGGCAAACTCTTTAAAGAAAACATCGTCTGTCGAAGGATCGTCCGGGTACCAGGCCCACGAGATGCTGATCTGCTTGGCTAGATTCTCCGAAGCCATTTTGCTGAGAATGTCCACATCCGAAGAACCTATATATACCCGGACCTGGCTCAAGCCTGGAGCCATGCCGATCGCTTGCACAATGTCCAGCGCTTGCTCCGCATCGTCAGCGGGAGGTTGGAATTGCCCCGGGCTACCGGTGGCGCCGTCCAAAAGCACATTGTTGATGGGGATCGTGTAAGTTGTTCCTCCAGCAACGGGAGTGTAAGTCAATACGTAATTACTACCGTTTGAAGTTGCCGAAGCAGTGCCATCAAAGCTCGCGACAACGTCGCTGATGTTATACCCGTCAAACTGAAGAATCCCGACTGTCTGACCGCTGCCGGTGAGAGCAGTGCCACCATAGTAGGCGGCCCGCATATCCCTGCTGAGGTATGAACCACCTGGGCCAGAGCCTTCCACCGGTCCGCTCGTGAGACACTGATCCGCGCTTCCTCTGATCGCCATCGACTTCGGTAGCGAGAAGTTGTTCAGACCCACAATGTGCGCAATCGATACGTTCAATGCAAGCGAGGGTTCATGATCGGCTGAAAAGAAGTTGCGACTCTCCGTAGGATGCCGATAGACTTTCATCGCTACATTGAAAGTTCTTTGGATTTGTTCGGTGGTTCCGCTCACAGGAACCACCAGGCGATTGGCATGTTCGCCTGTCACGGTCAGACCCTGGGCGGTTGCGAATTCACTGACTCTTCGGTAATCCTCTGCGGACGGGCCAAATTGTTCGGTGAACTGCGCCACGCTGAGGAAATGATGATAGTCGGGACTCGACGGATCATACAGCCTGCTTAAGAGGTTTGTGAGCTGATCCTGATTACGAAGTGAGAGCACAATCGACAAGTCGAGCCGCTGGGCGGGCGGCAGCACTCCCACTAGTTTCGCCAGGCCGCTGGAAACGGCTGGTTCAACGTGCCCGGCCAGCGTCTGGCGCACTTGCTGCGGATTCACTGGCAATGAATGGAAAATCAAAATAACGGAGACAAGCGCACACCAGCGTCTTAGAGCTTTCATCGTGAAACTCCATAGACACAGCTAGTATTTGCGCCTATGTCTGCTTCTTCGGACAAAGCAAAAAAGTCTTCAGATTTGTCACATTACAGTTCACTAATCGTCATTCAGCCCGGGACCCACATTGACGCAGATCGACACGGTGAAACATCGAGGACGGTGACAGGTGGAATCCGAACCCATCGGGTACCGACCTATGCCTGACTGACTAATCGAACCGCAGGTAGCCGCCGTAAGGCAAACCGGTCCGGCCAACATCCGTGGTGCGGAAGGTGAGGTTTCCATCCACACGTATTGACTGGCGGTATGCCGACTATGCGAAAGGGTGGTTTGGACAAGGAACTTTGCAATGAACCCGAGCGCTCCGGCATCGCTGGCGCACTCGGTAGAAATGGCCTGCGCAATGAACAGTAAGGAATAGGGTTTCTTTGCAACAATGGCTTGTTTCTGGCATCGTGCCAGGAGGTTGATCGACGTTCGATCTATCGAGCTAATACAAGGGAGGTTTGACCTCGTTCAGACAAGCACAGAAGAGATGGCCAGGACCAACAGCCATATCCGCGTATGCCACCCACAAATCTTCTTGCCGACCCTTGCGCGTGCCCCTCGTCATAACGCAAATCTATCGATAATGGATGTGGAATCTATTGCGATCTGACAGCGCGGGAACCCACCTCTTAGGTGGCTGGGAGTCTGCCTCAAGCAATAATCTTGCGGCGGCACCGCTTTTTCCAGCTTGGGGCAACTTCACGAACGCGGGATCGAGTAGTGTTGCGGAAGAAAGATTCGCGGAGTTTTTTAGCGAGAGATATGATGTGCTCGATGCCGTGGAGGCCGAGGCTAGAAGCCTCCCCACGGACTTCGCAGCAACTGTGGCCTCGCTCGTGGTACGGTTGGATGTGAGTTCCTGGACACCTCTGATCTCTTCTGCACGCGAGCGCGAAGGGGAAGGCAATGATTTTGGTCACGCGAGAGGGTTGAGGCGGCTCGTGAAGAAACTTGATCAGTATGAGCGTGCCGTGCCTGAAGCATGTGCTTTTGTAGTAGCCTATCGTGATCCGGCGACCTCGGCGGAGAGACTGGAGGGTCTTCTGAGGGCGTATGAGCCTGCTTCCGTAAGAGGGGCTGACATCGAAGACGAGCTCATGACGAAGCGTGAACTAGCCTTTCCTCTCCTGTGCAGAGAATTTCGCCGAATGTGTCTGGCCGACGCAGCGAGCACCGGCGGTCGTGATGAGGGTGAATATGGAGAGGCGGAAGTGCATTACGGTTACAGCGGGGCGTGGTGCGTTCAACTGGCACTGGCGGATCTCATCAGCCGGACAGGAGATTACCGCGCACTCTCCTTTTTGGCCGAGGCTCTCTCAAAATCAAAACACACTTTGTCGAGACGCAATTCTTGGGCGATTGGCATCGTGAAATGCATCGCCTCCTTCGAAGTAACATACGGGTTTCTCAATGACTGCATGTATGATCTCTTAGGTATCAGCACGACGGAAATCCTCCGGCCGCCGGATTAATGTCTTAGGTGCGGTTGGGCAATGCCCTAGTAGGCTGCGCCACGGCCCAACCGGAAGTCAGCCGATTCAGGCGTCACGTTGACAAGGAACGCCCAAGCCATTCATCTGGCTGAGGTTCGCTTGGTATCAGTGGACTTGTACCGGGAACGCCGCAGGGTCAGGGAGCTTACAGTGCCTCGCTTCTGACGGCAGATCTTGAGTTTCCAGTCGCGATGGCGACTTAGCGTTACTGATCCGCTCGGCTGAGTGCACTTAGATGAATGCGGCGTGCATTTCGCGGGTATTCTGGTATTTATGGTGCGTATGTTTGTGCCCGGGACACGCATACAGGAGCTCTAACCACGATGGCGATAACCGATACTGTGAAGCTGGAAATCAAAGGTTCTACCCAGAAAGTCCGCATGTGCGCCGAACGTACTGGACTGCCTCCACTCCTCATCGTTCAGGCCGGGCCAGGTTTACCGCTGCTGCACGAGGTGAGAAAGTTTCAGCAGCACTTGCAACTGGAAAAGGACTTCCTCGTGAGTTACTGGGAACAACGAGGCTGTGGCAACGCCTCGAAGCAAGATGCCGAAAGCGTCTCTTTGGTGCAGCAGGTCGATGATCTCCGCGCGATCCTGCGGTGGTTATCCTCCGGTTGCGGCGAGCCGCTGGAGGGGTTAGCTGAATGCTTCACCATCGACCGTTTGGGCCTGCCGCCCTCGCTCCAACGCTGCCTGGCGACGACCAACATCATCGAAAGTCTGCGCGGGGGAGTGCGCTTCCGGACCCGCCGCATGACCAACTCGCAAAACGGCACCATGGTCTCGCGCTGGCTGGCTTCGACATTCCGGGAAACGGAGAAGAATTTCCGCAGAATCATGGGCTATCGCGAACTCTGGACGCTGGAGGCGATTCTTAGTGAATCGGACTCACTTTGCAAGCCGTGGCACGGTAACATCAATCCAACCGCCCATGGCGATTTTCAACCAAGCGTGGGACATCCTAAGCCTCCATGGCCTCTCGCTTTCTTAACGCTTTCTCTCCCCTCGCGCCCGGCTTGCCTAAAAGCAGGCATGCCAGCATCGGAATCAACCAGATAACCCGGCAGCCATAACGATCATCCACCCCGGAAAGCACTCCTGTCACCGCCGCATTGATCAGCACGATGCAGAAAACTGTGCCTCCGAGTGTGACAAGCCTCGTTGAAATGCGCGATCTCGCACGCCAAACCAGCACGATAATCGTCAGTAAAGATGCCTCCAAGGTCCATTCCTGGATCAGCGAAAACACACCAATCCGGAGACCATTCTGGACTTGGCGACTACACAAGTAGCTAGAGTTCTCAGACCAGAGCGTGTTGTCTAAATGTTCTACGATGTATTTGTTCGAGCGAAACGCGTCGGGTCCAAACGCAAAGAGCTGTTGCCAGAAGTTAGCAGCTGCTTTTTCCGATTCTTCCCACGGATAAGTTCGTAAGCTGGCCAGAACTAATGGCATCTCTTCCCTGCGGATACTCTCCTGTTCGTCGATTGTGCTGCTTTGGTAAGCTCCATCTGCTGCCCACAAGAAATTCAATGAGTTGTCTGTGAGTCTGTTCAAATGACGACAGATAGTCCAATGTGCGAAGCTGCAATGCTGCTGCAAGTAGAGACGTCCCGGCCCGTCTGCGATAATCCTGGCAAGAAAAAACGGCGGCCGCTCTTGGTGGTTCAAAGTTGGTGTTCCGAAGAGATAACCGTGAAGTGCCATCTGCGCTCCCGCCGCCACGGCCAAAATTGCAACTGCCCGCCCCACTCCGGCCATCCGCATCCAGAAGTGTCTCCGTTCGATTGCCGCGAAGGCCATAAAGAACACGCACAGCAGAGCGCCAATCGGCAAATGCGAGCTGTGCGCCGCAATCCCCCAGATCGCAACCAAATAGATCATCAGTCGCTCGATCGGCCCAAGGGATTCAGGCGCGAATATCACCAGAAAAAGACAGAGATACGCCAGCGGACCTAGAATGTCCGGCATGATAAAGACCGCGAACCAGCTCAGGCTAGTCAGCAAACTCAGAACCGCAATCAGGCCCATGTAGCTTCTCACCGCGCCAAGCGGCTTCACCGCTCTCACCGTCAACCAAATCACCCAGGCCGCGAGGAAGCACTGCAGAACGGCGATCGGCCAAGTCGTTCGGTCCATGTGCAGGGGGAAAATTGCCAGGCTATAGAGCAGCGACCGCATTCCGTAGTATCCGGCAAACTTGTGCATGAAAAGCGCTCGCGACACTGTCTGTCCAGTCGCCAAATAATCTATTGAATCAGGAAACCAAAGCGGACAGCCGTTAAATGCCGCGGGCCACAACAACATCAATGTTCCTGGTATAACAACAAAGTCGATCAGCCGCGCACCCCAAGGCTTGATGGCTATCGGTTTCACAGAAGTCTCTGGCCGCGCTTCGCTTTCGACTACAGCTATCTCAGTTGAGCTATTCATGAATAGACCGGGCCTTTCTGTTTCGACCTTTCCCAAATCCCGTTAACATCCATCGTGTGTTGGTCTGTAATGGCAACGACCGCTACTCCCGCCGCCACCAAGCCTTCCACAATTCTCACGTTCTTGTTCCATACATGGCAAAGTAGCACCAGGAATTAACAATTCCTGGTGCCACGAAGGAATAGAAGCTGGATAAGCTACTTGCCAGCAAGTCCTTTGGAACTGCCTAGACCAGTGCAGAGATCGTAACCTGTCTCGGATTCCAAACCGGAATAAAAGCCGCAATAACCGTATGTGATGTCGTTGAAGTTCTTGGCATAAGACGATGGAGTGTCAAGGTTTTTGTAAAGCGCGGTCAACTCAGCAGTCGAAGAGTTTGCAAAATCGCCGCTGTACGTTGCTGCCGCATTGATGATTCCGGCGATTGTAGGCGCGGAGACACTGGTCCCTCCCACCGTATACCAGTTATAGGGGCTCAAAACTCCGTCTATAGGGAAACTGTCGTAGATCCAAACTCCGGTATACGGGTTGGCATCCGACGATAGATCCGGCACGGCGCGGTACATTCCGGCAACGGCGGCAACGCTGGCCCTACTGGACTGATAAGAGGGAATTGATTCATAGGCGCTCAGGCCGCCGCCACCATCCGACCATGCAATCTCCCTGATCAGGTCGCCGCTTACCTGGCTGCGCGCCGTCGTGGTGCCACCAACAGCGACGACATAAGGAGAGGTGCTGGGATAAATCACGCCGGCGGAGTCGCCAGCGGAGGCGAAATAAACAACGTTGGCATTATCAAAGTAGGTGTCATACGCGGCTTCATTACTGAATTCGTCACCGCCCCAGCTCATTGAAACTTCGCCTCTTCCCTTGCTCCTCCACGGACACTTACCGATGGTGCCGCTGCCATCTGTAGCAATCTCGGTCTGGCCGCAAACGACCAAGTTGGTGGCAACCTGAACGGCCGAAAACAAGTCCCCGTTGAGGTTCGAATTTGCCTCAACCAAATATAGCATCGCATTTGGTGCCATTGCGTGGGCATATTCGATATCCAACGATTCTTCGATTTCCCAACCTCCAGTCGAATCGACATCAGGCTGCGTTCCGCCCGCATAGACGACCTGGAACTTTTCCGCACTTAACGGAAGGCCAAACTGACTCGAAAAAGCGGCCAGATCTCCGTAGGCTCCCGGGTCGTCATAGGCGTCGACGATTGCAATGGTCTCGCTGCCGCCTTCCGGAGTCCTGGTCACCGTATTTGGATTGCAGCCCGGGACCGGAGTTACTGTTTTGTAGATGCAGGCCAGCGAGGCTGGCGTCTCATAAGCGTATCCGCTGAAGGGCGGGGCTTCGAGCGGAGATTCCGAGGACGGCGCAATAAGGCGAAGATTCGTATGTGAGCGCTTGCCTTTATCGGTGGCCTTGATCTGGTTAGAGGCGGGGATGAGCAAGGTTCCTGGCCGATTGGCAGGTTGCTTGGCAAGCACGGTCGAGGTTGCCTCGCTCTTTAGGAGTGATTCCTGAGCTTGGACGGATGTGAGGGCTGCAGCCAGAACAAAGGCGACTACGGCTGCTTTCGTTGCCGTGACAACTCCGCTAGCTGCGCTGTGGAGAAACAAATCGTAGGAACTGAAAAATTGAATTTGCATTCGGAATATCCTTGTGTGGGGGGTGATGATTCGTGGCGGTTGAGAATTCTCTGAAAGAATTCAGTTTCAATTCGCATACAAAGATTCCGAGCTGGAGGCTCGAAGAACCACAGGTTTTGTGCGTCATAAAGAAGATGTAAACCCGAGCTGCTGAGAATTGCGGGGTGAAGATCTCGGTCTTTTCTACCACAATTCTCCATAACTCAATGCTCCCTGGGGATTATCGACAAGCGTCGAATCCACAGCGGTCTGTAGAGGTCCTCGCAAGTTACTTTCATCAGGCCACTCAAAATGATAGTGAAAGGTTGAATCTTGTACCTGTGACCCGGCGAAACCATTGGAAACGAGAACAGGTTTGTCGGGCCACTCCTTAACTGCACCGGCACCATAGCATCAGTGATCAAAAGAGCCACGCTCAAGAAACATCGGCAATCTTGCGTTGAATATCACCGATGTGGATTTAGACAGCACTTCCCGAACTTTGAAACACAAGATGCCGCAATCGCTTCACAAACAGAAGGCGAAGACAATCATTCAATGCACAAAAACATGTCATTGCTCTTCGGTTAAGAATAATACCAGATAATCACTGCCGTCCGGTTAAGTTGATTCTCGCCCGAATCACGAAGGTGGTGCGGTGGGTCTCTTTGCCAGTCTGATCCACCATTTCGACAAACAGCCAGCGCGCGTTGTTTCCATTGCATAGCGACAGTTTCTCGTCCCAGCGGTAGCGGCATCTCCGCGTGCGGACGCCAAACGCGTTTGCACACCGTTCACTCTGCATGAGAAAACAGTGAAAACGTCACTAGGCTCACATCCGGGATCGCGATGGTACCAAACCGCCACTGCTTTCCACTAGGATGCAATGCGCACACCCGCGATACGCCATCCAGTGATTCTTCGAGTACCTGCGGTGTAACCATTGTCGTTTTTATAGGTTAGAACTGTTGAAAAGCAGTCGAGTTGACGAAGGGCTCCGAGGCGTGAAACAATCTTTTCTCAAAATCGTTTATTTTTCCTGGGTTAATAATTTGCGTGCAATTTAGCTGCGCAGATCGGGCTTTGCTGATCTTACGGCATAGAATAGCTACGGTTATTCAAGTAGGATGCAGAAGCGACTATGCATACGTTTCATAGCATCAGGAGAATGAATAATGCTCGGTGTTGAAATGAAGATAAGGCTGAAATGGATTGTGTCTGTTGCCCTTGTGCTCATTGTATCCGTGACCACCTATCTTTTTCGGGCCCTTCGATCCGATCCGCCTTCCGCCCCCTGCCTCAGCCATAAGAATCCAGAGGTTGTCAGTATCGCAGATCCACAAGATGAGGTTACGGTTAACGATTGGAGACTGATCGGACCTTTTCAGTACGCGACGCCAAGTACCAGTAACACGGAGAACACCGCCACCGGTCTCGGTCGCGACTTTTTAGGAGAATTGGGCCACCCGGAAGGCTTGCTAACGGAGTCTGGCATTAACTCTTTCTGCGCCTCGGCTAAGAATGTCTGCGGGACCTATACGGCGCACAGTGCCGTAATCCCACTGGGACCTTTATTTCCAAATACTTCAGATTCGATACTTTATGCTGTGGCAAGCATTAGATCATCACATGAGAAAGACTTAGTTTTAGACGTAGCGGGTAATCAGGGAATCATAGTTTGGGTAAATGGACAAATCATCTTGAGTGCACCGCAGAGAGATAAGGGCGGTATCGCTGTCAAGTATCGCAATATGCCTGCACTTCACCTCCATTCTGGCAACAATCTATTGATCATCAAGTCTGATAGTGGCTCACAATCAGACCTGATCGGCGGCCGAATGTGGGCATTGATAACAAGTCTTATGCCTTTGAATAGCGCGCGAAATGAGTATATAGAGGCTCTGGATGGATACTTTATTTATCATAGATTTCTCAAGACCGGCGAGCAGCTGAAGATATGGAATCCGCGTCTATGCCAAGATCTACCAATGCGTATTACAATTACGGATGGTCTTGGTGACATAGTTTTTTCGAAAGATTACGACCGTGGACTTACGCGTCTTGTCGACACCAAAGGTATGCGTGAAGGATATTACGCAGTCGCATTGCAGATAGGTCAGCACACTGCGCATGATGAGTTTTACTTAGGTAACCCTGATCACGCGTATCAGACAATGATTCAGCATCAGCAAAAGACAAATCCACTAGAGCAGAACTATATCCAACGTGATCCCATGGTTCAACGTTATCGCATATTGACCTCTCAACAGTACTCTCATCCCGATGATACCGATTGGCAAAGGAAGTTGCTTCTGGTTCTAAAAGACTATGCGGAGGAGGAGCATATTGCAAAAGATGCGGAGTGGACAGCGCTTCCCGGAATGCATTTTAGGGAATACATATCGAAGATTGACGGTGCGCCACAAAACTATTTACTCTACGTGCCCCACGGAGTAAGGGGTCCAATGCCGTTGGTTATCGAAATGCCATATGCCTTGCTGCCTGACCGTCCGTTTTTGGAAAGTGGGCTTCCTATCGCCTGGCCACGTGCCCTTGATGACCTTGAAAGTGCCGCAGAGCAGTCGCAGGTTTCCGTAGCAGTCATCTATGGACGCGGTACAGTGGGAGACGCTCCCATCGGAGAGGCTGATACGTTTGAGGCCCTGAATGACATCACCAGTCACTACCCAATCGATTTGCGAAGGATGTATCTGTTTGGAATCTGCGAGGGCGGTAGGCGTGCGCTCATGCTGGGAGAGCACTTTCCAGGCGTGTTTGCAGCTGTGGGTGCGTACGGTCCGATGTTGAAACTGAACCAGACGCCACCCCCCCATTGGTGGAGCGTGAAAGAGGGGGCGATTGTGCAAGTCGACAGGTTGGCGAATACTCCCGTTAAGATCGTTCAGGGAGAGTTTGACGAACTTTCACAGAGGCCAGAGTTACTGCAATTTTTCAGGCGGCTAAAGGCGGTCAGTCCGAAATCCGATATGAATATGTTTCCGGAGGGCTTGCATGGCACTCACGGTTCTGAGCTGCGGTTATTTCCCTGGCTGTTACAACAAACGAATGCATTACCTGCTCCGCCTATTGCAGAAAGAACGAACGAGGCAATGGTCAAGCTACGCTAGCATATCTCCAGTGAAGCAACTAACTGGGTACAGTCGCTATTGCGGCTGTACTTTCCGATCTTTTTGAGGGATCGCGACAGCCGGTACCGAGTCGGTCGTGTGAAGATTGCTTTCCCTGGGTTGCGAAGTTGCCACTAGTGGACGCTGCGCGCCGAAGTCCAAGCATGCATCAGATTGCCATCTTCGGTGAAATGCTTCTTAACGAGTAACTCATGCTCGCATCGCGAATAGGTCGTTGGATCGTTCAAAATCGGACAGTTAGAAATGAAAACGGGCACAAAAAAGCCCCCTGTATTTATGTATCCGCCCTAAGTCATTTGTTTTCAATTCATATCTTTTAGGCTTAATTGGCATGGCACGTGCAATTTCTGCAGTCGATGGATATCGCTCGCCCAGATTTATTGCTTAAGAAGAAGCGCCGTATTGTGACGGTCGTCGTGGCCATTTTTTTGGTGTTGACGGTTGTGGCAATGGCCGTATCGAGGCTCAAACCAGCCGCACCCACAGTTGACCGTTCCACCATCTGGCCAGATACGGTGAAGCGCGGGACGATGATTCGTCAGGTGCGCAGCTCGACGGGAACTTTGGTTCCCCGTGAGGACCGATTGCGCCTCATCACCGCTGAAACTGAAGCCACGGTATCCCACATTCTGGTCTTGCCCGGAGCCCGAGTCGAGCCGAACACAGTGGTGATGGAGTTGGCCAATCCACAATTGGCGCAGGAAGTCTTAAATGCCAGCCTCGCGTTGAAGGCCTCCGAAAGCGAGTATTACAACAAACGAGTTACTTTGGAAAGCGATTTGATGACGCAGAAAGCCGGCGCGGCTACCGTGGGGTCGGATTATCATCAGCAACAATTGCAGGCGCAGACCGACAAGGCGCTTTACGATCTGGGCGTCATCGCGGGCTTGACCTACCGGGCCTCGCAAAGCAAGGCCGACGAGCTTACCACGCGCAACCAGATCGAAGCTGATCGTCTGGCAATGAACGAGAAGGTCATAGCCTCGCAACTAGCCGTGCTGCAGACTCAGGTCGATCAGGCGCGCGCCCTCTTCCAACTTAAACAGCAGCAACTGTCCGCCCTGCACGTCACCGCTGGCATCAGCGGTGTTCTTATTGACCTGCCCCACCAGGTGGGTGAGCACATTGCTCCCGGCATCACGCTGGCCAAGGTGGTGCAGCCCGACCAACTGAAGGCTGCGCTCAAGATCGCCGAGACCCAGGCGCGCGACGTTCAAATCGGCCAGCCCGCCTCCATAGACACGCACAACGGCATCATTCCCGGCCGCATTCAGCGCATCGATCCTGCCGTGCAGAACGGAACCGTGACCGTTGACGTAGAACTCACAGGGCCTTTACCCTCAGGGGCACGCCCGGATCTGAGCGTGGATGGCTCCATCGACCTCGAACGATTGGCCAACGTACTATACGTGGCCCGACCCGCGCTAGGCAATGAAAACTCCGCGTTCAGCCTGTTTAAGCTCGCCCCTGACGGCAAGAGCGCCACGCGCGTATCGGTCAAAGTGGGCCGTGCCTCGGTCAACAGCATTCAGATAATTGAAGGTTTAAAGGAAGGGGATACTGTAATTCTCTCCGATATGTCGCGTTGGGACGGCGTGAACCGCATTCGGCTGGAATAGAACTGGATCAAGGATCAAAGATCACAAATCAGAATCTCAAAACAAAGGACGGCACATCATGGCATCGAACGGCACGCTGATTGAAATTGAAGATCTGACCAAGATCTTCTATACCGACGAAGTGGAAACACACGCGCTCTCTGGCATTCACCTGACTATCTCACGCGGCGAGTACGTGGCCGTCTCCGGCCCGTCCGGCTGCGGCAAATCCACCCTGCTTTCCATCATGGGTCTGCTCGATACGCCGACCAGCGGCAAGTACCGTCTCAACGGCAATCCCGCCGAAAGCCTGAGCTATGGCGAGCGCTCCCGCATTCGCAACCAAGAGATCGGCTTCATTTTCCAGAGCTTTAACCTAATCGGCGATCTTACTGTCGAGGAGAATGTCGAGTTACCGCTTACTTATCGCTCGGGAATGTCTTCCGCCGAGCGCAAAATACAGGTCAAGAAAGCTCTGGAGCGCGTGAACATGGCGCACCGCATGAGGCATTATCCCGCCCAACTCAGCGGCGGCCAGCAGCAGCGTGTAGCTGTGGCGCGCGCTCTGGCTGGCTCGCCCAAGATTCTGCTCGCCGACGAGCCGACCGGAAACCTGGACTCGAAGAACGGCGAGGCGGTAATGCACCTGTTAGCCGATTTGCACCGCGAAGGCTCCACTATTTGTATGGTTACGCACGATCCGCGCTTTGCCAAACACGCCCAGCGCGAGGTGCACCTCTTCGACGGCAAGATTGTCTCCCAGACTGAACTGAAGAAGCTCGAAGAAGAAGTGGAGGCGTAGCATGTTTTTTCGGGATATATTTCAAGATCTGCATTATGCGGGGCGGCAGTTGCGTCACGCCCCCGGCTTCGCGCTTTCGGTAGTGCTTACTCTGGCTTTGAGCGTGGGTGTGGCCACCGCGGTCTTCTGTGTCTTCGATGCGGTCATGCTGCGTCCTCTACCCTTTGCACAACCGGAAAAGATTGTCGACATTACGACCTATAGTCACGGCGGTTACACAGAACCAACCTCATTGCCTTCCTACAGGGATGAGCGCGCGCAAGCACGTTCCTTCGACGCACTGGCAGCCTATTCTGACTTCAAAATGATTGCCTTGGAAACGCCGTCCAACGGTTCCGTATCGCTGGACTGTGTTCGCTCTACCGACAACTTCTTTCAGGTTTTTGGAGTGCAGCCCGCGCTTGGTCGATCCTATGCGCCCGGCGAGGAGCAGGACGGCAAAAGCGACGTCGTAGTGCTAAGTTATGAGGTCTGGCAAACATATTTCGGCGGTGATCGCGGTGTGCTGAACAAAACGGCAAAGCTGGATGGAAAGATATTCACTATTATCGGTGTTATGCCCGTCAGTTTTCGTTATCCGCTGAACGATCACAACGTGGTCTATATTCCTCAGATTAACGACCAAGGATGGAAGAACAACCGCGGGTCACATTGGAATAGTACCGTGGCACGCCTCAAAAACGGCGTGGCCATCGAGCAAGCGCAAGCCGATCTCAATCGCATTCTAGACGATCTGGGGAGAGCCTATCCGGATACCGACGCCGACCGGACGGTGCGACTCACACCTTTGGCGGAAAGCGTAAGTGCTCAGAAGACTCGAGGGCCGCTGTGGACATTATTGGGTGCTGTGCTCGCCGTGCTTGCAATTGGCTGCGTTAACGTGGCCGGCCTTTTGCTAGCTCGCGGCATCAAGCGCGAACGTGAGATGGCCATGCGCGTGGCCATTGGCGCGGGGCGCGCGCGATTGATTCGCCAAGTTCTCACCGAAGGCCTGTTGCTGGCTGTTCTGGGTGCTGTAGGAGGGGTGCTGCTGGCATCCTTCCTGCTTGGTCTGATGCGCGGCTTTCTGATCAAGGCCCTTGAACGCGGCGCGGACATCCAGATAAACTGGGCGATGTTAGGGATTGCGATTGCTATCGCCGCCGCTGCCAGCCTTGCCGCTTCTCTTTATCCGGCTTTACGCCTTTCAGGTGTTGATCCGGATCGTGCGCTTAAGGCAGGCGGCAATGCGGGCGCCGACCAAAGCCAACATCGTCTGCGCTATAGTTTCGTCGTTACGCAGGTCGCCCTCACGATGGTGCTGTTGGTCGTGGCCGGGCTCCTGATGCGCGTTGTCTCGCGCTATCGCCATACTGATCTGGGCTTCAACCCCTCTCACATTCTCTCCGTCAAGATAAGGTTATCCAAGCCGAATTATCAGGGACGAGACCCACTGGGCGTCTTCTACCGGCCCCTTGAGGAAAGAGTAAGCCATCTGCCCGGGGTTCAGGCAGCGGGTATGATCGATATGCTACCTATCGAGAGGCATGACAGTTACGGAAAAATACATATCGCCGGCCAGCCACCCAATGCGCCCAACCAGGAGATGTGGTCGACGATACGCTTCGTTAGTGCTGGCTACTTCGATGTGATGGGTATTCCTCTTCATCGCGGGCGCTGGCTTTCAGCGGCTCTCGACCGAGCCGAGAGTCTTGCGCCGACCCTGTTGGTGAACGATGCTTTCGTCAGCAAGTTCATCCCGGGAGGCCTTGATCCCACCGTGCAGCGCATTGACTCCTTCAGCCCCAAACAGGAGGAGTGGGCCTATATTGTCGGTGTAACAGGCAACATAAGACAAACCATCGCAGAGGAACCGCTTCCGGAGTTCGATTATCTGATGGACGAGCTAGATCTTAAGGAGCGGGCAGACATGTACGCTAGCATGTCGCTGCTGGTGCGGACTGCCGGTGACCCCAAGCAGGTCATTTCCTCAGTCCGCTCCATTATTCGCGAACTAGACCCAGCTGTCCCATTCGATGAGCCACGGACTATGACCGAGGTCGTATCGGAGGTTTTGGTCTTCGAGCGTATGCTAACTTGGCTCTTCGGCATCTTTGCCGGTCTCGCCCTGGTTCTGGCTTTGGTCGGCATCTATGCGCTAGCCAGTCAAGAGGTGGAGGTGTCCAAGCGCGACATCGGCATCCGTGTAGCTCTAGGCGCAACGCGCAATCGCATCTTGGGCATGGTGCTCGCACACATTGCTTGGATGTTAGGCGCGGGAGCGTTGGTGGGCATTCTGTTGAGCGTGGCTGCACGCAGAGTGATCGAGATGGTAATCCACTTCGATGCACAGAAGGAAGCGGGCAGCCTTATGCTGCTAGCTTTGCTGTTAATGATTGCGGGGTTGATTGCGGCGCTCATCCCTGCCAGTCGCGCTGCCTCCATCGAACCTATGCAGGCGCTAAGAAGCGAATAGCCTGCACCATTGATCTGGCCCAGACCGGATCTAATCGGGGTGCCCACCTTCTTGCGTATCTGTTCTTGCAACGAGGGTAGGGCACCTCGCATTTCCAGCCTCGCCGCAGCTGGACGGAACCTGGAGACTGCGGTCAAAACTTAATAAATCGTTTTGCAACTTAAGAAATCTTATTTGCCGTCTTCCCGTTGTGCTATAGCGTTCCGTCTTAGGAGATTCCAGATGGATTCTATGGCGGCTACCCAAGAGGCAATTTCTTCTGACCCTCAGCTTGTCTCAATTGCTAGCTCTTTACCTGCGATTCGGATTCGTCCTTCGCAGTTCAATGCCCGAACTGTTGCCAAAGACGGAACCTTGCTCCTTTACAACAGCTTTTCGGGTGCTTTTTCCGGTTTGCCGCCTCACGCTCGCGAGAAAGCCGAAGCGTTGCTTCACAAAGAGGGAACCAGCGTCGAGCAAACCGGCATTGCCAAGTATATGCTAGATCGCGGGTTTCTAGTCCCCGACACAGCCAATGAACTCAATAAATTCCGCGCATTGTACGGTTTTCAGCATTACCGCTCAGACTGGATGAGCTTGGTTTTACTTGCTTCGGAAGAATGCAATTTCCGATGTGTCTACTGTTATGAATCCTATGCTCGTGGCACCATGGAGCCGTGGGTGCGTCAGGCGATAGTGGCCATGGCTGAGCGTCGAATTAAGGAACTGCGCCGTCTTGAAATCAGCTGGTTCGGGGGCGAGCCATTGCTCGGATTGGACGCCATTCGCGACATATCACCTCGTCTCCAGGACCTCGCGCGAGAAAATCATGTGAATTTTAGCTCCAGTATGACGACCAATGGTTTCCTTTTAACTCAGGAGGTCCTTGCAGAACTACTCGGCTACGGTGTTAGCTTCTTTCAGATTTCTCTCGATGGCAGCCCGACCGACCACGACTGCAAGCGGGGTCTGAAAGGAGGAGGTGCGTCGTTCCAGACCATCTATGACAACCTCAAAGCAGCGCGCCATCTTTCTGATCAGTTTACCATTCTAATTCGCGTCAACTTCGACAAAGACAACCTGTCTCGCGTACCGGGCTTCCTCGATATGTTGAAGCTGGACTTCGGCAACGATCCCCGCTTCCAGCTTATGTTTCATCCAGTAAACCAATGGGGCGGCGCCAATGACGATCAACTCAATGTATGCGGCAGCACGGAGTATTCCAGCAGAATGGATCTCTTGAAGGCCGCCGACACGATGGGACTGAAACAACTAGCTCGTCTACCTCGAATGCAGGGACCAACGGGCGCAACTGTCTGTAGGGCTGCCCGTCCGTTCGCCCTGTTAATCGGTGCCGACGGAAAGATTATGAAATGCACCCTCCCCTTGGATCAAAAGGATTACAACGTCCTCGGGCATCTAAATCTGGACGGAACAACTGATATTGATCCTGAAAAGTTCGACCGCTGGGTCACGCCCGTTTTCGATGATGATGAGGTGTGTAAAAAGTGCTTCTACTTGCCTGTATGCCAAGGAAATCGCTGTCCTAATGCGCGTTTCGGTGGATCGCGGCCATGCCCTGATGAAAAAACCAACATCGTCGCTACGCTCAACTCCCTTTGGGAGCAACGATCACCGTCGGCGAATCAATATCGCGTTGAAGAAACGGGGCCGGCAGTACGAATAGAGAACGCCCAAGCGGTTAACGAACTGGAATCAGGTAGAGTCTCCAACACAACGCAACCAATTTCTCTCCGGCTCACAAACGAGGAGTTGCCTACGACCGTCTGAGGTTCCTCTATTTATGCGCGAAATGATAGTCGCGAGTTTTGAAATGATTCTGCGCACAACCGATTGTGCCAATGCGGTACAACACGGTGGCACAAACCCTTTAACATTCAACCAATCCAATTACTTGGGGAAAGGAGAACCAGTATGAACAATGACAATGTTCTAGCACCCGAAGAGAATACAATCCTGATCGTCGAATTGGACGAAAGGCTTGAATTCTCAACAATTCACCCTATGGGTGGGAACAATTGCATGCCTGGCCTTGGCTGTCCTAACAGTGGAAACGGCTGCCTCGGCGCTGGCGTTTCGTGCGCTGGATCAGGAAGCGGTTGCCCTGCTGCTGGCATGGGGTGTGGTGGAAACTAAGGGAAACAAAACCCGGGTTTCTGTGACCATGACTCGCGCTCCGAGTTATCGGCTCATGTCACTCGAGAAAGGAGGACAAGTATGGACAGGGATGATCTTCTAAGAAGTTTAACGAATGAGGTTCTGATCGTCGAGCTGGATGACCGGCTTGAATTCTCAGCAATTCATCCGATGGCAGGAAACAATTGCCTCGGACCCGGCGTTGGTTGTTCTGGCAGCGGGAGCAATTGCCCAGGTTCTGGCGTTGGGTGCAGCGGATCAGGCAATGGTTGCAGTTGGTCAGGATTGGGTTGTGGTTGATAATTTCAAAGCAATCAGATTCCGACTTCCGCAACCATGAATGTCAGTTTTAAGTTTTGAGAGGAGATGATTGGCATGATCAACGACAACGCGTTGTTGTATCCCGAAAACGAGATACTGATCGTCGAATTAGATGACAGGCTTGAGTTTTCGACTATTCATCCGATGTCGGCAGGCGGCTTTTGCGTATCCGGAGGTGGCTGCCAGGGCTCGGGAAATCTCTGCATAGGTGGTTGGAGTTGCGCCGGAGCGTGATAACACAGTCCTAGGCTTCTTGATCTGAGATCGGTAGATCCTTCGTCTTTCGGGCGATGAGTTATTCTTTCCGCCGGCAAACCGTCTCTCTGCATTTCGGAGAGAGAACCTCGGTGCGAACGAACGACTGCAGATATCCGACGAAACTCCATCGGCGGAGGCCAAACAGTTTGGCTTCCAGCGGTAACCCTGAAGCCACCGGCTACTAGCCAGTGGTCAGCTCACTCACCAGAGTTAACGGTTCACGTTACCTCGAGAAAGGCAAACAAAAATGAACAAGAATGATTCTCTGATATGCTCAGCGGGTGAAATCCTGATCGTTGAGTTGGACGACAGACTGGAATTCTCGATTCTGAGGCCGGCTGTTGGTTATGGTTGTGTTAATGGCCATTCCTGCGCTATTGGAACCGTTTGCGCGGGTGGAACTGGTTGCACCGGTGCCGGTGATTTCTGCGTTACTGGCGACAGCTGCGAATAAATACTGTCAGGTCTCTGACCGCATGACTTCGTGCATCGAGTGAGGTTTACGCTTTCATACCCTTGCCAGAAAAGAGCAAATGGATGACGCGCGAGACTGGTGCAAATATATGCGATCTGAGACTTAGTCTGTGGGAATAACTGAATCTGCTACTTTGCCATCATTACGATGATTACAACGGTTTTGAGACGGGGTCGGCCTACTGCTGTGCCGGCCTCGCATCTTAAGGGCGCTTTATACTTGTCTTGGTACCATGACCACGGATTCTCATGCTCAGAGTGACTCCCAATTCCCGACTGGCCGTGCCACGCGGTTTGGGCACACAAACGATCGTGTTAGGATCAGTACCCCTTGCGGACAGAGGAATAAGGATTTCCACTTAGGAAAAGAAAGATGAGGCACAAGAGTATGCTGCAAATCTCTGAGAATGAGTGTGATCTCGATGAGACTTCACATTCAGCCCTATTTCGAACTGTGATCTGTTCTGCTCGAATCTTGCCTCTAGATACGATGCAGTCGCAAACACGCTTTCAGGCAATTACCACAGATAACAAGCGATTTGAAATCGACAACACAGCTCGTTGCCTCCTAGAGTATTTACGAGAGCCTCGATCTCTCACCGATCTACTCGCGACGGCCGAGCGCAATCGCTGGCAATTCAGCGGAGCGCCGATCACCTTGCCTATCGTAGAAGAACAGTTGATTCGGAGGGGACTGGTAAATCTCTGCGGTGCCGAAAAAGCCATCGAGGATGAAGCCGCACCCAAGAAGGCTGGGGCCGGCAGCGGATACGAGTTTCTTACATTGCATCGCGATCTGCTCACTCGCTCAGTGCTGCGGCCAGTGACAAAGGCGCTGGCAGTTCTGCTTAACCCGATAGGAATTCAACTCGGAATCCTGTTCACGTTAGTCACGCACGTCACTTTTCTCGCTTACCTTTGGCGCGGTGCAAACCACATGACGACGAGCGTGCAAGACTGGTGGATGATACTTGGCCTTGTTTATGCGAGCGTGCTGTGGCACGAACTCGGCCATGCCTCCGCGTGTGAACGATTCGGAGCAAAGCACGGGCCGATCGGCATTGGCGTTTATCTCATCTATCCGGTTATGTATTGCAATGTTACCGATGCGTGGAAGTTGCCTCGAATGCAACGCGCCATTGTGGATGGCGCCGGCATATACTTCCACTGCCTTTTTGCCTCTATATTCTGTATTCTTGCGCTTAGGTTTCCATCGCCCGTCTCTTTGTGGGTCGTAATTAGTATCTGGAGTACGATACTCTTCAACCTGAATCCATTCTTCAAGTTCGATGGGTACTGGATATTAACCGATCTTCTCGGCATTTCAAGCTTGCACCGCATCAGCGCGGCACTGTGGCGTCGAGTTATTCTTTTCGATAAAGACCCGCAAACCCACCGCGAACTGCGCGAGATGCCTAACTCGATCCGATACACTGTTTTTGGTTACTCCGTGCTCTACGCTGCGGCGATGGCGTTTTTCGCTGAACGCATCATGCGCATGCTGATCCCCTATTGTGTGAAATCACTTATTCACGACCTCCCCTTAATGATTCTCCAGATCGAAGCCAGACATATCGATGCAATCCTATGTAAACAAGTGTTCCAACTTGCGTTTCTTCTTCTCTGCACATATAGCGGCCTGAGCTTCTTGACGAACGGAGTTTTAGCTATTATTCGCGCATTACGAAATGCCTGAAGGTGCTCAGTAGACACACCCGCGAACGTTATGCCGTGTCTTGAATCAGCATCTTCGTTGCTGCCGGGCCCAAGTATACACTGCGCTTCCATCGAACAATCATGCCCTCTTTCTCTAGTCTGTCAAGTATCGTACTAAAATGCTCTGGAGTCACAGACAGAATGCTCGCAATTTCGCGCTGCTGTAACGGTATGGGGTGTGTACCTGAAAGAATCTCCTTATCACAAAAAAGAGGCGCGAGGTGTGAGAGGAACTGCTTGGCGTAAGATCCTGATAGCGCAGCAAGATGCCGATTACGAAACTGCATAGTATGCTGCGCATAATGTCTATGCAAGCTACAGAATAGATTTCGGTCCGTGGAACAGTGCATGCAAAACTTCTCGCGTGGAACGCTCTGAATAGAGCAAGTCGTCATGCTAATTGCAGAGTAATCGGATTCACAATCCAGCAGAGTTGCTTCAATGTTAACGGCGTGTCCAGGCGCGATAATCTCTGTAATAGCATTAACGCCGTCGGCCGTCGTGTGCTGCAGCTTGACAAAGCCACTCACCAGAAAGTGGACCTCATACACTCGTCTGCCTTGATGCACAATTGCTTCACCCGGATTCAAACTTCGCTTCACTGCAAAAGAAATGCTAGTAAGAGTTTCGCATATAGGTTTTGTCGTCAAAGTGATCTTCTCGAGCATGGCATCCTTGACCTTCCTCTGTATTACGATCTGCATTGTTGTTTCTCCGGATGTGGGGTACCCAGTTGAGCCAGCTTGACTTAGTTTGACTTATCTTCGAGGAGGCGTGCACATATCGAGAAGACCTGGCGGAAGAAGGTCGTCTCCAATGTTCGGGTATGTCTTATAGATTTGATAGACTCGTTCCGCATGTCCCGTCGCGTTGCTATGATTCTGATTGCGTGAAACGCCCATCATATTCATCCAAATAGTTGTGCCGCCGCGCTCCGATTCGAGAAATACCGACTTTCTCAATGCCGCATCTGCATCTTGGTAGCTACCCGTATCTCGAAGAGCGTTGCCCAAGTTCTCCCAGGCCAAAGAGAGGCTAGGCAGACTGGTCACTGCCTTTTGCAGATATGGAATGGCATCGCGACTGTTCCCGCATTTCAACAACAATGCCCCAAGGCGGGCTATTACAATCGGACTGTTCGTTCGCATTATCTCGCTTTTAAGCATGGATACGCTTTCGGCAATTACTTTATCAAAGCGGCTGGGCTGCGCCTGCTTCAGTGAACGAAACATGGGTGAGTCGATGAATGCCGGGTTCAGTTTGATGGCTGTAGAGTATTCATTATTGGCAGCACTTGTTCGCTGATGAGCCTCCATTAGAAATGCAAGACCGATGTGATACGTATACTCTCCAGAATTAATCTCAATCGCTCTTTTTATATAGTTTTCTGCGCTTCGTTCATCACCTGAATAGTAGTAAAGCCATCCCAGGTTGTTGGCGTAATTATCGTCCTGAGGAATGGCATCCATCGCCTTACGATAAGAAGCGATGGATGCACCTAATAAATGCGGGCTTTCACCAGTCTCGGCTATATTGGCATGGCTAATTGCGGTATTCCGAACCATAGGTAGGCCGAGTCGGCCCTGCTCGAGGCCTTGGATCGAATCATAGTAGGCGTTCCCCGGATCACTCTTAATCGCCAAATCAATCGCGCTCAATGCTTTTTCCTTTTCTTGTTGCGCCATGTATCTGGCTGCATCGCTCGCATTACTGGAAGCTTCGGCGTAGTCAAGAGCCATATGAAGGATCACAACCGCCCCAGCCAGCACAGCCAGAAAAGTCAAGCCAATTGCATGTCTGGCGATTCGGCTTACTGGAGAAGGTTGTTTGAATTCGGTGATCGTTCTC
The DNA here is from genome assembly GCA_049513195.1 of Occallatibacter sp. Taxonomy (GTDB): domain Bacteria; phylum Acidobacteriota; class Terriglobia; order Terriglobales; family Acidobacteriaceae; genus Telmatobacter. Next base: position 34,519 of record JBEKWJ010000023.1, on the reverse strand, counting down.
CGGGCAGTCACATCTCTGGTCGCGATAATTGCCATGATTACCCACATAAGCAATGAGGCCTGAGGACTCGATAGTAATGATGAGTATGTAAATTCACGCACAACCACAGCCGCTATAGCAGATATGAGAATAAGAGAGGCGCAACGTTCAGTATTATCTTGAGACTTCGAGAGTATCTGATATTCAGATCGTAGTAGGATGAATAGCAGCAGAAAAAATGAAACAACACCAACAAGTCCTTGCTCGGCGAAAAGCTGCAGTGGGGTATTGAATGTCTGCCCCCCAAAACTTCTTTCGGGGTTTTTGCCAACATATGGGACAAGTTGAATCGCAAAGTTGTCCTGTCCTACACCGGCAACAGGGTGAGTCCGCGCCATAGTCCATGCGGACTCCCAGTTAGCAAAACGACCTTCTGTGCTTCTGGCTTGAGAGGTGGTTTGCCTCCCTGTGGCTATTTGTTGGATCTCGCCCCTGATCGGTGGGACAACGATGCAAACTACGATGATTGCAACGGCAAAAGAAACAGCAAAACCAAGTAATACCTTTCTAATATCCACGCGGAAAATAATCGCCATGATTAAAAAGACCACGCAAAACACAATCAGTCCTACAAATGCTCCGCGAGATAAAGCGAGAAAAAGAGAGGAAAGTAGTGCCGAAGTGCAACCCGCAGAAATTATCCATTGAGTCGATTTGAGCTTGGGTCCGGTTGATGCAATGCTCATCAGAAGCGTGAATGGAATAAAGAGGAGTAAAGTGGTAGCCCAGTCGTTTGGAAGGGGTGTAATCAGAATCGGACATAGTGCTTTTAACGCACTCATATCAGTGAAACCCGCCCCAAATGCACTGTTGAACCATTGGGTCGCGAGTCTAGCCTGCGCGAACGCAAGCGCCGCGCCGAGGATCGCGAAAACGAATATGCTCTGCCTTAGACCAGGGCGACAGGCCACCAGAAGGCGGAATAAGGCGTAAACAGTGGTTAAAACCGCCAAATCGGAAATGGCGTTAAAACTGTTACGTCTATAAGTGGATATCGCGTATGAAGTCAGTTCCGCAGCCCAGATAAGAGCAACATTGGCATCAACAATTGAGAACATTATGCGTTGCGGTAATGCCCAACAACCATATCCTAAAGCGACCATGGCAACCGCGCATCCGCAAATGCCAAAAATCAATTCCAAACTCATTATGTTCAAGAAACGGGAAAACACCAGACCCCAATAAGATACAAACATACATACGACCACAAGTTCCGAATGACTGGAGCGTCCATGCGACAGATTTTTCATTTTCAACAAGCTCCACAGCTGTCAAAACACTCCTTGAATTGGCTCAAGATCTACTACTCCTGCAGCCTAGCCCGCCCGGACATAATGAAATGACTTACCGCGATACATAGAAGGCAATACCATTCGATTACTTAGACGGTCCTCGTTCGTAACAGCGAATCCCTCGCACGCTGCACCTGTAGTAACCTTTGGCGATTAAACGGAAGGTTACCATAGTCTTTGTATTTTCGTCAATTCTCGCTATAGAATCAAACACCACCTTGGCTGTGCGTGCCGGGGCGGGTGATGGCAACGGAGCCGAAGTTGCCTCCATACCAACCCCTGCGGCGGCCATAATCCACGAATCCCATTGAACAGAGAGCCAGTTCAGAAGACTCGGGCGTGGGTATAGGTGGGAGTTTTGCTCTAAGATTGCAGGCAGACGTCCGCACAGGAACATAGCGAAGTTCGGGGTTGAGGATGGCCCCCAAGCAAGTGTTCCGTGCGCGACGTGGTTTGCTTGGGTATATCCTCAGCAAGCATGGTCTGGGAGAAGGGCACAGATGTTGGCAAACCGTGTGCCGTTCTCACAGTAGGCTCGCCCATATAAGAGCCCGTATACCCTGTCCGTAATCGGACACGACGCGCCGAAAACGGACACTCGACGCTTGCTCTACCGGTCCATCACCATGTCTAAGCTACCTGTAATCAATATAAACAGGATGCATCCCTCTGGCGCAGCTATTGCTCATCTCTGATAATTAATATGGACAATTGCAAGCGTATTCAGGCTGTCGCTATAATTCTTTTTTTACAGGTCAACATGGCTCATGCCATAGAACCCACATCGTCTGAGGCTGCCTTCCAGGTTCCTTTCGAGCAAATGCTGCGGTCCTCGCGCAATCCCTTCGAAGCGTATCGCGGCAAGACTTTGGCGCCTCTCAGCATCGCGAACTGTGCGCGTCTTGATACCCTGATGCGGGATGGCAAGCTCTATTTATCGTTGCGCGACGCCATCGATCTGGCGCTCGAAGACAACCTCGACATAGTGATCGCGCGCTATAACCTGCCCATCGCGCAAATGGACATCCTGCGCACGAGGGCGGGTGGATCGGTGCGTGGCGTCAATACAGGCGTGGTCTCCGGGACTCCTGGAGGTGCAGGCGCAAGCGTTTTTGGTGGCGGATATGGCGCTGGAGCCGGTGGGACCTCGAGCGGCGCGGGGGGCGCGGGCGCTGGGGCTGCGGGACTAGTCTCATCCACCTTGGGCGCGGGTACCTCGGTTTCCAACTACGACCCTTCCTTCTCTGTGACAGCCTCAGTGGATCACACCACACAACTATTGCCCAACCAAACGCTCTATGGTGTGCCGGTTATTCACGACAACACCATTCTTGGCAATCTTTCATATGCGCAGGCCTTTCCCACTGGAGGTAGTATCGAGGCAGTTTGGAATAGTAACCGTCAGACCACCAACAGCCCCAACAATATCCTGAATCCACAGCTTAACTCCTTTGTTGAGTTCTATGCGCAACAACAGTTACTGGCCGGCTTCGGACTGGGGACAAACTTGCGGTTTCTGCGCATTGCTCGAACCAACCAGAAGGTTTCCGAAATTGCATTTCGCGCCCAGATTATCGCGACGGTGACTCAAATCTGCGACCTCTACTGGAATCTGGCGAGCGCATATGATAACGAACAGGTAGAAGAGCGCTCCGTGGAGTTTGCCCGCCAAACCTTGGAGGTTAGCCGCAAACAGCTTGAGTTGCAGGCAATTCCCGAGATGGAGGTGCTGAAAGCAGAGGCTGAGTTGGCCAATCGTGAGCAAGATTTGACCGTCTCTCGCACTAATCTTGAGTTACAAGAGCTTTACATGAAGAACGCCATCACCCGCTCGCTTGATGACCCTCTTTTGGAGGAGATGCCGGTAGTCCCGGTGGACTACGTCGGCAGCGATGTTCACACTGTATTTGAACCTATTCAGGATATGATTGCAGATGCCTTGAAAAACCGCACCGAGTTACAGGAGTCGAGCTTAGAGTTACAAAACAGCGACCTCAGCCGCAAAACCGCGCGCAATGCACTACTGCCGTCGCTCTCCGTGTACGGTTTATATGCGGGCGCAGGATACGCCGGTAGAATCAATCCGGCGACCAACGATACTGGTTCCGCCATCAATATCCCTAGAGGCTTTGGTGGGGCAGTAGAGAATGCATTGAACTACTCTTCGCCTGAGTACCAGGTGGGCTTTGAGCTGAATATTCAGCTGCGCAATCGCATTGCCAAGGCCGACCAGTACCGCACCGAAATCGAGTACCGCCAGTCGCAGGTTTATCTCGAAGAATTGAGGAAGCGCATCCGCATCGAGGTGCGCAACGCGCGCTATGCACTTGAGCAGGGAGCCAGCCGTGTCGACGCAGCTCGCAAAGCCCAAGATCTGGCGCAACGCACGCTGGATATCATGATGAAGGAACAAAAACTCGGAGCGGGATCGAATCAGCAGACGCTTGCCGCTGAGCACGACCTGTCCTTGGCAGAGTCCGCGCTGGTGGGAGCCGATACTGCCTACGAGAAAGCGCGCGTCGAGTTGCGGCGCGCCACAGGTACTGTCCTTGAAGAATATGGGATATCGATAGCCGATGAAAGAAACGGTATTGTGGAGACAGAGCATCTTAAGTAGGCAAGGGCAAATTCGTGTGCTGGTTGCCGACGATCAACCGCACATACTTGAGGCCGTCGAGCTGTTGCTGGCTCCGCAGGGCATCGACGTGGACTGCGTCCGCTCGCCCCGGTTGCTCCTCGAAGAGCTCAATGAGCGTGAGTATGATGTGCTGCTTATCGACCTCAACTACACGCGTGACACCACCTCCGGCCAGGAAGGCCTTGACCTGCTGGCGCGCATCCGCGACTTCGACGCGCATCTCCCGGTGATCGTGATGACAGCGTGGGGCAACGTCGATCTTGCAGTCCAGTGCATCAAGCGCGGAGCGCGTGATTTCATTCAGAAGCCCTGGGAGAACGAGCGCCTCGTCTCACTAATCCGCGTACATGCCGAGCTGCGCCAAGCTTTGCGTCGCGCCCGTCAGCTTGAATCGGAAAACCGCTTGCTTCGTGCCGAGGGCATGCCCGAGTTCGTTGCTGGCGCGCCTGCCATGCAGCCGGTGCTCGAACTTATTGCGCAGATCGGCCCTTCGGATGCTAACGTGCTCATCACTGGCGAGCACGGCACTGGCAAGGAAATTGTTGTCAAGCTGCTCCACTCGGCATCGCCCCGTTGTCACTTGGCCTTGGTTGCCGTCAATGCGGGGGGCTTGCCCGAGGGTACATTCGAGAGCGAGATCTTCGGCCATGTCAAAGGCGCGTTCACCGACGCGCGCACCGACCGCGTCGGCCGCTTTGAGTTGGCCAACGGCGGCACGCTCTTTCTCGATGAAATCGCTACCGTGCCGCTGCGCCAGCAAGCCAAGCTTCTCCGTGTGCTTGAAACCGGCGAACTGGAGCGCGTAGGCTCCTCGCAGACCAGGCGCGTCGATGTACGCCTGATCTCGGCCACTAACGCCGACCTGCACGAAGAAGCGAAAGCTGGCAACTTCCGTGAAGACCTTCTCTTCCGTCTCAACACCGTTGAGATTCATCTTCCCGCTCTGCGCGATCGCCGGGAAGACATCCCGCTCCTTGCCCAGCACTTTCTCTCCCGCAACCGAAGCCGCTACCGCAAGCAGGTCAACGGCTTCTCCCCGGCGGCCATGCAACAGATGATGCAGTACGCTTGGCCGGGCAATGTCCGAGAACTCGAACACACCGTCGAACGCGCCGTTCTTCTCTGTCGCGAACAGGAGATTGAGCCGGCTAACCTGGCGATCGTCGCCGCGCGCTCCTCGGTTCCGTCCTTTGACGACATGAGCATCGATGAGGTTGAAGCGCTGCTCATCCGAAAAATGATGCGCCGTTTTGATGGCAACATCTCGCAGGCCGCTGAATCGCTCGGATTGAGCCGCGCTGCGCTCTATCGCCGTATCGAGAAGTATGGCCTTTGACAGACCTGTGCGCCCTGCAAGCCACTCGGCGCTTCGTCGGGTCTGGCTCTACTGCCTTTTGCTTTCGCTACCTGGGTTGCTCTTCGCAGGCCTGCTACTTCATTCGCAGCAGGCCTCGCCCGCGACGGCGCTTTTGTTGATGTGCTGTCTCTTGCTATGTCTCGCACTCTTGGCCGCCACGCTTGTCGATGTGATTGTCCGCCCGCTCCAGACGCTCTCCAACGTTGTTGCGTCGCTCCGCGAGGGAGACTACTCCTTTCGCGTGCGCGGCGCGGGTTCGCAAGATGCGCTAGGTGAACTGGCAGCCGAAGTGAACAAACTTGCCGATCTGCTCCAAAGCCTCAGGGTCCGCTCGCTTGAGGCTACCGCGCTGCTCACTCGCATTCTCGAGGTGATGAGTGCCCCGCTCTTTGCTTTTGACAGCAATGACCGATTGCAACTGGCAAACAACGCCGCACTGGAATTGCTCGGCTCTACTCATGCGCGTTCAATCGGTAGCAATGCGCGCGAACTGGGACTCGACGGTCTGCTGGCCGCGGCCGACCAGACGATTCACTCTTTCGGCAATCGGCCCTCGCGCTGGCTGCTTCGGAAAGCGGCCTTTCGCCAAGAGGGCGCACCGCACATTCTGTTGCTTCTCTCTGACGTGAGTCTCTCCCTCCAGGAAGAAGAGCAGCGGTCTTGGGAGCGCCTCATCCGCGTTCTCGGCCACGAGCTTTCAAACTCGCTGGCGCCCATCAAATCAATAGCGGGCAGCCTGCTGGCGCGGGCTCAGAGTATCAATGGCGACGAAGGTGTTATCCACGATTTTCGACGGGGCCTGGGCGTAATCGAGGGCCGTGCTGATGCGCTCCATCGCTTTGTGCAGTCATATCGGCAACTCGCCCAGTTGCCCCCTCCGCTACTAAGACCTGTCCCGCTGGGCGCGCTCCTTGAGAGGGTCGCTCTCCTCGAACAGCGTCTCGATATTCAAATCGATTCCGGGCCGCCGGTTACGCTTCAAGCCGATCCCGACCATTTGGAGCAGATGCTCATCAATCTGCTTGCCAACGCCGTCGATGCATCGCTTGCCAACGATTCGCGGCCGGTTCGCGCAAGCTGGCGTACTACGGACTCTTCGGTATCGATCATCATCGAAGATAGCGGACTGGGAATCGCCAACGCCGAGAATCTTTTTGTCCCTTTCTACACCACCAAGCCCACCGGCAGCGGCGTAGGTTTGCCCTTGGCCCAGCAGATCGCCCGCGCGCATGGGGGTGAGATCAGTCTAGTCAACCGCGAGGACGGCCCCGGCACACGTGCCACTGTCCGTCTGCCCATGGCAGAGGCAGGAGAACTCGCATCGACGCCTCCCAAGTGATCAGTGAGAACGCGCTAAATCTTCGAAGCCTGACAGCCGTATGGGTCAGCCAGATCGCCAGTCGGCGCTGCTGGGCGGCCTTATCCGGTGCTGCCTGGACCCAGGTTCTTCATCTTGGCGGTAGTTGTGAACCAAAGGGTGAGGGATGAAGGTTTGCGCATAATTAACTCTCTTCACGACGTAGCCATTCCTCTATCTTTGTTGTTGAGTGATGTGAGCCCCCAGGGGACCGGAGGATCTCCCGACAAAAGATGGGGGAAGACCGGGAAGGGAAGTAGTCTCTTCAAGATTCATGCGGCGACGTAATAGTACATTCTCTATCCGTTCGCCTCGCGCAGGATTTTTGAGGTTTAGTAATGGGCAGGGCAGCTTAAAATTGGGGCCACAGACTTCTTTTCGGCTTTGGTACCCACCGAGAGGCGGCTATCTTAGCAAGCTTCGGATCGGCCGTCAAAAGCGCGGGCAACTCCACAATCGTTGGCTCGGGGACCCAAATGCGCCCGGCCGATAGTACACGAGTACCCGGCCTCATCGATACACAGTAGTCCTACGTTGGCGTAGGAGCGCAGCTTGCGCAGACGACCTTCCGGAGTCTGGTGGTGCAGTTCGGTGAGTAGCTTGGAGGCGGTGCGGAACAGGACGGAGTGGCCGGCCAGCACTGCGGCGTGGCAGATGTTCTGCGCGATCATGGTCTTGCCCAGGCCGTTTGCTCCAACGAGCACGAGATTGCGGGCCTCGGCGAGGAAGTCGAGTGTCATCGCACGCTCGATGACATCGCGTTCGATACGCGTTGGCCAGGACCACTCGAAGTCGGCCATGGGCTTGAACTTCTTGATCTCGGCAGCACGCAAGCGGCGTTCAAGGCTGCGGTGCGCACGCTCGGCCACTTCGATCTGCGCCAGTTGTTCGAGCAACTGGCGCGGCGACCAACGCTGTTTCGACGCGTAAGCCAGCAAGTCATCCAGTTGCGCGGCCACAGCGGTGAGGCCGATCCGCTCCAACTGGTCGCGCAGGTTAGGATTCGGGTTCGGGGTCGTCGTCGTGTCGTTGAGCGAGTTCATCGTAGGTCTCCAGATCGTGAGGGCGGACTTCGACGCTCTCAGCTTGCGGATGGCGTCTGAGGTCGAGCGGCAACGGTGCGGTGCGATTGGACTGGGGCAGCAGGAACTCGACCGAGGCGGCGCGCGGCGTGTTGCGTTCAAGAGCTTCGCGAACAGCGCCGCGCATGGCGCGGGCACCGTAGCGATCAAGCAGCTGAAGCAGATGCGCGATCTGATGCGGAGCCGATTCGCCGCCGGCGAAGGCCCGCTCCAGTAACTCCGCACTCTCGGGAACAACCAGCTCCAGACGGCCAGAGCGCGTGGATTCGATCGCCTTGCGCTTAGTGCGTAACAGAGCCTGCTGGTGCGCCGGATTGAGAACATCTGCTGGCGGTCATAGCTACGGCGATGACGGGCGATCTGGCGCACACCATCGAGGATGCGCACCTCGGTGTCGGATGCGGCAAGCATCAACTCGCGGCCCACCGCCTCGGGCGGGATCGAGTAGTCGTTGCCGTCGAATCGCACGTAGATGGTCTTGGCCGAGCGCACCGCCGCCACGCGATCGGTCGAGAACTCGTGTGCAGGCAGCGGCAAAAGGCGCGGGCACTCTTCGGCGAAGGCCTCGGCAACCGTGCGATCCCGATCGTCAGGCCATGGTCTCTGGTGCGCCACATCGTCGCGCCACGTCAGCGGCTGGCGGTTGCACTCCTCCAAACCGGGGTCCCCAGCAAACGGTCTTTGTTTGCTGGGGTGGAAGCGTGGTGAACGTGCGCGCCGCCCAAAACGAGTCGCGCACGAAACGTATCGCCCGTTCCACGCGCTCTTTTTGATTACCGGCCCGCACCTGGCAAGGCTTGGGCTCGAAGTGGTAGTGACCGGCCAGCTCCAGCAGCCGCGGGTTGAAATGGATCAGACTGCCGCGGCGCTCCAACACGGCCGATTTCAGATTGTCGTACAGCAGGATTCGGGCAGAACCGTGGAACGACGCGAAGGCGTTCACGTGGCCGCGCAAAAAGTTCTCCATCGTCTGGTCGAAGAAGAACTCCAGATACAGCGCCCGCGACCAGGACAAGGTCATCACGAAACAACTCAGAGCGCGCCGGGCGCGGCCCATCATGACCGTGCCAAACGACGCCCAGTCAACTTGCGCCTGTTCGCCGGCGAAGACATGAAGGCGCAAAAATGCCTCCTGCGGGCGCGGACGCAACCTCGCCACCACGCGCCGCAACTGCTGGATACTTTCTCGATAGCCGCGATACCGCAACATCTGATCCAGCCGCGTGGCGCACAGGCGCGGATGTGCTTCCAGCGTTTGGCGTACCAGGGGAAGATAAGCATCCAACATGGTGGCACGCAGCCGCTCGGCGCAATGAAATCGCTCCACCTCGATAGCGCGCTTTACCGTATCGGGATGAACACCGAGCGCCTGAGCAATCGTGCCCACCTTCCAGTGTTCGGCATAAAAGTAACGGCGGATCTGTACCCGCACCTCCGGATCGATCATCTCTCCCTCATCTGCGAATCGATATGCGCGGAAAAGGATCGATCAGCTGGCCAGTGCGCCCGCAAACTACGCAGCGCAGCCAAAAACCTCGCCGCTCACGGGGCCGAACACGCAGCGGCGCGACCGCCGGCCACGTGATCGCTTTTCCACCCTCCGATGGTGGACCAGATAGAGTCGATTGGGAACCTTGATCCGTCACGCAGCATCGAAAATGCCGGCAACGATAACACGCTGGCGGTCACGATGGTCCAGCCGGCCCTCGACGCTCTGCTGATGCCGACGATTGGCTGCCCGATGCTGCCGACGACGCTCATGACCGCGGCACTCCCTGCTGCAGTAGCGCTGACCGCGATCGCAGCACGTGCAGATCCAGAACATCGCGCGGCAGCCAGAATGATGACAAAACCGAAGTCGGAGTACAACTTCCCCGTGACCCGCGATTCGTAACGGCAGACGGTCTTTGACAACGGCAGCGGTTCATGCCAAGGTAAAAACAACTCGGAGGTTGCCTTCTCCCGGAAACACCTTACACCTTCCGGCCGTACTGACGATGAGCGACCGATGACCGCGCCTCCGGCGCACATGATATCAAGCTTCTCTATACCGGCAATTGATCAGAAAACGACGCTTTCAGATGATTGATGACATCATTCGACGCGCACCGATGAAGCGTCAACGCTTCGATCGCTGGAACGATTGTCACCGGCGCAATATGACTTCCGTCTGCGGACCGAAGTGTGAGACATTCTCTTTCAACAGCTTCACAAACCAGACAGGTACCCGGCGTCGCAGTAAGGTGCTGGCACCGGAAAAGCCGAAGCCGACCTTCCGCGAAATCGCAAATCTTGGAATCGTCTATGCAAACCAAAACCACGCCAGTCCAAGCAAGATGGTATCAATACTCAGTTTTCTCTGCAACGACTTTGGTGATCGGATTGCCGAAACTATTAGCAAGACCGAACTTGAGAACTGGCTTAATAACAAAGCTGAAAACCGCGATTGGTCCGACAAAAAATGGAGCGCAAAGACTAAGCGTAATTATCGCACTGCAATTCGTATCTCGTACAAGGAAGGCATGCGGCTCGGCATTATCGAGGTTGACCCGACAGCTCAAATTATCTATCGTCGCGAGCCACAGAGAGAGGTTCGGGATATAACGCCGGAGGAGATGGATCGTATCAGAGCCTCGATCGCAATCCCGGGTAGTGCCACGCGTACCCCAGCTTTTTGCCGTGATTGTCTGGCACAATTTGAAGTCGCACATCAAACGGGGATGCGAAAATCCGAACAATTCCGTGCGACCTGGGAAAAGATTGACTGGAAGCGGAGCGTCCTCTTCATCCCAAAGAGCAAAAACGGGGATCCGCGAGATGTGTACCTGAATAGCTATGTCATTGCGATACTGCGCGCAGTTCAGGTCGAACAAACTTGCGACGGAATTCTGCCGACAGGGAGAATTTTCCGGATCAAAGACCCGCGGGGGTGGTTCGAAAACACGCTGAAATATGCCCAGATACATGGTGTAACTTGGCACTGTCTGCGCCACAGCTTCGCTACCCACTTGGTGCAGGTCAACGTCCCGATGAAGTATGTGCAGGACTTGATGGGACACATCGACTGGGAGTCGACCGCACGTTACATCCACCCGGCCGACAATGAGGTAATGGCGGGAATAGCCACAATCAGCGATGACAGTGTTCCGGAGTACCTCCTCAACAAGTCCTACATCCTGGCATTATTGGAAGACGACGCTGATTCTCCTGTAATGCCTATGCCTGAGTTTCGCTCGCTGGAGGCAGAGTCTGGACAGATGTTCCCGGTAGAGGCGTCTGTAAACGAGTCGGAGCTTCCACCCAGGATGCTGACCCGCATCCCTCGTGAAGAACTCTACGAACTCGTCTGGTCTGAGCCAGTGATGCATGTGGCGCGGCGTCTTGGTAGGTCAGGCGTCGCAGTGGCCCACGCCTGCCGCAAGCGGGATATTCCAGTGCCGGGAAGAGGGTACTGGAACTAGCTTGCTGCCGGAAAACCTGTTCCACCTCGTCCACCCCTGCCGCCTTTACCCAGCGACCAGCAACAATAGCCGCCGCTCTGAGTCTTGGTTTAGATCGCAATCAAGCTTCAGAGCGGCATAACTTGACTCGTACCCTATGAGGATTGAATCTATGCCGAGAAAAGTAGTGAACGTAGCACATGACGGTGTTTTTGAGGCGGAACCAGGCTCTGATGTGTGGAGCGTTAAGATGATTCTTGCGAACGGAAGCAGATTGATTCGGGAGGTCGGCTCGTACAAAGATGCTGACAAGGCCTATGAGGATCACCAGGCTGCCAAGCGTTTGGGTATCGCATCGCACGCCGAGATTATGCGCGGTCCGAAGTTCTCTGAACTTGTGGAACTTGCCGCTGCGTACTACAGGTCTAAAGACGAGACAAAAGAGAAGCGGTTTCTCGGAATGGCAACTCTGATGTCGCTGCGATTTGGCAACCGTATCGCGGCGACGTTGACGACAATGGAACTCGAAAACTGGCTATTGGATGAAGCCGACGAACATGAATGGGCCTCCTACACAAAACGCCCACAAGTCAAGTTTGGTGGTGATCTATCGCGAAGGCATCAACCCTAACTTGGTCAAGAAAAATCCTGCGAAGCTGATTTTGAGCGCCAAGGATGCAAACCGGCGGATGAGGTTTTTTTCTGAGGACGAAGAGCAGCGATTCCGCCAGACCATCCTTGAGCGCGCTAAGCGCTATCCAGCAGATTGGGAAGGACGGCTGGCGGAGATCGATGTCGCGATTCATACCGGAATGCGCAAATCTGAGCAGTTCGGCCTGACTTGGGATCGAGTTCATCTCGATAAAGGGTTAATATTCCTCAAGAATGCGAAGAACTGCCACAGCCGCTACGTGTTTCTTAACAAACGCTCGAAGGCTGCGCTCATGCTCATGAGAGAGCGGCATGAACGGCTCAGGGCGCCCGAGAGCGCACTCGTCTTCCCGGGCGGATCATCAACGCAGTGGTTTGAGAGTGTTCTCGAGGAAGCCGGAATTCGAGATGCTGTGTGGTATACATTCCGTCACACAACCGCCAGTCGTCTGGTCATGCGGGGCGTCCATATTGCGTTGGTGCAGAAGATCATGGGACACCGCACACTACGCATGACGTTCCGCTATACGCACCTGGCAGCCGGGCATCTCCTGAGAGCGGTGGAACGGATCGTACCGGAAACCAGACCTTTCTTCGATAAATAATTCTAACGGCCACGCATATTCAAAAGATGATCTGCACAATAACGGCAGACAACAATCAACGCCAATTGCGAGTCGACTAACGTCAGTTCTGGCCGGAACGACCACTGACAATTTGAATGGAGGATTCATGAGTGAGAGTGACCCTTTAGAGAAAAAGATGATTGCAACAGACCTAGGTGAGCAACATGCAACTTCGATAGGAGAGAACGTGAACTACTTGGACAAGCTGATGCCTGAGAAAAGGCCCATCGAAGCGCTGACGCGGTTGTTCGTAATCGCTTAGCGGGACACCGGCCAGTCGCGCGGCGTGGCGAATTTCCTGCTGGCTTGGTATAACGCTGCGGAATATGGCGGATGGGATCCAACGGACCTATGGAACGTGGACAGGAAAATAGGAGCCGACATGTTGATAGTGCTTGAGCTCATCAACGTGCGCAACTTCTATCCGGATGGGTTTGGCTTCGAGAAAGACATCCAGAATGTATGGAGGCTCTGGAGGGGCTAGAACGCCTCTCTGGTTGTGCGCGGAGGAGGGCGACAGAAAAGACAAGCGCGGCAAAGCGTGCATCCCTGCAGAGGGCAATTGTTCGATGCTATGTGGAAGCATTATTTGAAGTTAGTAACTTTGAGTGTGCGATAATAGAGAGGCGCGGTGTGCGAGTGGAGCAGACGGCGCCTCTGAGTGTTGTATGTGGACCGGTTTACTTCCGGTTAAGTGGTTTTGGTTTGGCTTGAAATGCGGTTCAGCCGAGTGATTCCAGCTCGGCTGTGATGAGTTCATGGCTGGAATTTCGCGGACGCGTCAGAGGTACACGGGGGCTAAAAAACGGCGACATACCTCCAAAATGGTGCAAAATGGACGTTCGATTCGACTCTGTTATCTTTTTTATTCGCAAGCATTTATCTAAGGTTCCGGGCCTGTAGCTCAACGGTTAGAGCAGGGGACTCATAATCCCTTGGTTCGGGGTTCGAATCCCTGCAGGCCCACCAAATAAATCAAATATAATCATAAGTTTAGTAGACAATAAAGAGAAAGTTTCCGGTGGCCGTACTCCTGTCGATGGCTGTTTTGATGGCTGTTATTCTCCCGATGGCTGTGCTACAATCCCGGCCTATAGGGGGAGAGATGAAAGCCAAGGCCGTAAGGGGAGTTTATGAGCATCCTGCCGGGTCCGGGGTCTGGTGGATTCACTACTACGCCGAAGGAAAGAGGCACAGGGAAAAAGCCGGACGCAAGAGTGACGCCTTAGCCCTCTACCAGAAGCGCAAGGCCGATGCGAGGCGCAAAGTCAAACTTCCTGAACTCGTGCCGGGCAAAGTCGTCACCTTTGGTCATCTGTCAGCGATGGCCGTTGAACACGCTGAGACTCACCTCAAGTCAATCGCGCACTACAAGACAAAAGACTCGATACTGCGTGAACCCTTCGGAGAGCGGGCCGCGTCTGCGATCACGCCGCAAGAAATTAACGAGTGGCTCACCAAACATTGCAAGACGCCAGCAACAGCAAACCGCTACCGGGCGTTCATGTCACTCGCGTACAGGCTTGGCATGGAGAACGGGAAAGTGGAGAGTAATCCGGCGCGTCTCGTGCGACTGCGAACAGAGAACAATACCCGGATGGGGTTCCTAAGCCGAACTGAATATGGGAAGTTGCTAGGCATTATCCAGCGCGACAATCCAGCACAAGCGCCCGCCTTCATCGTGAGTGTGTATACCGGGATGCGATGGGGAGAGCAATTCTCGCTGGAGTGGGGACAAGTGGACCTCAAGCGGAAGATAATCCGGCTGACGCAAACCAAGAATGGGTCAGCCCGGAACGTCCCATTAAACGCAGTGGCGGTGGCGGCGCTTCAGCAACAAAGGGAGGCCGTATCCCATGATGCTGGACAGCCCGTCTTCCCGCGTCCCGGCCCCCAGTCAGATTGCCGCTGGTGGTTTGGACCGGCGCTCCGAGAAGCGAAAATCACCGAATACACTTGGCACAATAACCGGCATACGTTTTGCTCGTGGCTTGCAATGGCCGGAGTGAGTACCAAGGAAATTCAAGTCTTGGCTGGCCACAAAACCATTACGATGGCCGCCCGCTACGCGCATCTCTCGCCGGAGGCCACGGCTTCGGCATCGGAGCGACTCGTTATCTCGTAGTGGTTCCCGGACGCAAACCGAACCAGTGAGGCCCGAGTGGCTAGAACTTTGCAGCCAACACGCCGAGTCTCCAATAGGTTCCCGACAATCAGGTAATCGAGGAACCAAACAGAGATAGAGAGTTGGCGGGCGGCCTCTTTCCGGTCAGCTTAGCTGATATATGTTCAGCCGGATAGGGCAACAAATGACATTCCCCGGATAGACAGAGCATAGCCGAGGCCGGGCCGGAGTCAAGGCCGCGCTGAATCGCGCCGCTTCGCGGTCGTAGAGCCTTGACACCGGCCCTCGCGCCTCGGCACATCTTCCAATATCCGGGGAATGTCAGCTTTCTGAACGGTTATTCGGAAGCAGACGCGATCCGCTCCACCACAGACAGCTTATGTGCAGGGGAAAGGTGGCTGTAAAGGCAGCTAGCCCAGGCGCGGTCCACGTCAAGGCTCTGCGAGCGCGTAGCGGCGGGCTGCGGCCCGGCACCCCGTCCGCGTAAAATCACTATCAAGTAATTCTGAGAGGCGTTTTGTGCTGAAATTCCGTTGTATTGCCGAGTGGTTCTCTGTCGTGCTGCTGATATTATGCATGGCCGTAGTGTTATCGGCCCAAAGCAAAGGCATCGACCCCGCTTTGCTTGCAAAGGCAAAGGCCGGAGATGCCAATTCACAATTCAACATTGGTATGCTTTACGACAGTGGTCAGGGCGTACCACAAGACCACGCCGAGGCAACTCGCTGGTTTCGTAAAGCTGCGGAACAAGGAAATGCAACTGCCCAATTTAACCTTGGGGTGGCGTATGAGGCTGGCGGCCAAGGTGTGCCGCAAGACTATGTTGAAGCTGTTAAGTGGTTCCGCAAGGCTGCCGAGCAGGGAGATGCTTTCAATGAGTTAATGCTTGGTGTTGTGTATCACAACGGTGTAGATATTCTGAAGGATGATGCTGAGGCCGTTAAATGGTGGCGCAAAGCCGCCGAACAAGGGAATGCTCCTGCGCAATACCATCTTGGATTGGCATATGCCAGGGGTGAAGGCGTGCTGCAAGATTATGTCGAAGCCGCCCACTGGTATCGCAAGGCTGCGGAACAGGGCCATGGAGGCGCTCAATTCGGCCTTGGCTGTATGTACTACGACGGCCAAGGCATGCCGCAGAACTATGTGCAAGCCGCAACCTGGTACCGCAAGGCGGCAGAGCTGGGTCCCGCCCTTGCCGAGTCACAGCTTGGCTATATGTACTACCTGGGCAAGGGCGTTCCGCAGGACTTCGCGCAAGCTGCGATTTGGCATCGCAAGGCCGCAGAGCAGGGCGATGTCGCTTCGCAACGGATGCTTGGACAGCAATATTTCCTAGGGCAAGGCGTTCCAGCCGACTTCGCGGAAGCGTACTTCTGGCTGGATATTGCCTTAGCGAGGAAGCTGCCCGAAGGATTCCCGGAGGGGGATGAGGCTGAGATACGAGACGCCGCCGCTTCCGCGCTGACGCCAGCAGATCTCTCCCGCGTTCAAGAACGGGCGCGGAAATGGTTTGAGGATCACTCCCCTAAGAAGTAATGTTCATGAAGGAGAAATAATGAAGATTGAATTTGCACTCACACTCGCGCTTCTAGCTACGACTGCGTACGGACAAGACACTCAAAAGACTGTTGCAACTTCGGTTCCAGCCTCAGTCTCACATTGGGTTACCATGACTGGAAATGGTTTGTACCCTACCTGTTTAGCTTGGGTGAAAACTCAAAGCAATGGCGGTGAAGAGGGGGATACAGTGATTAAAGGCCAGCACTGCTACTCTTTTATTTTGGGCGTCATTAACGCCTATCCGGCTTCCACTTCCTTCCCTTTAGGAACGACGAATGACCAAATTGTTGACGTTGCGATTAAATATTTGAAAGAGCATCCGGCTGAAAGAGGCAAGGACGCGTGGTTTCTAATACTTAAGTCGGAAGAAGAAGCCTTCCACGTGAAGTGGTTGCTATTTTGATTGGCGGCGATATAACTCGCGAAGGGTAGGCCATTACGGCGATGTGCAAGCCGCTATACATAGCGCGCTGGCGCGCAAGCGCAGCTTCAACAATTAGTGCAACGGCGCGCCAGGAAAAATTGAAGTCGCGATTCACCCTTCACAGCTACTCTCTTGATTCAAACGCCTCGCCTCCTCCAAATCGAGGCGAAAATTCTTCCCATGGCGTCGAAGCATTACCAGTAGATTTGGACCGTCCACCAAGGAGATCGGCTTATCTTTGGCGAATGCATATGAATCTGGTCCGTAAGAGCTTGTAGTGATCAGTATTCCCCTGTTAGCGCCCTCATTTACCACCGTGCCGTAGAGATCTCTCACCGCCGCGACGTCTACAGGGTTTGTATATCGTTTAGCTTGCAGCACAAATTTGCCACCACGAAGCGGATCTGGATCAAAAAGCACGGCATCGACGCCTCGATCACGCGATGCCCTCGTTACCTTGACCTCAACCCCCTCCTTTGCGAACTCCCACTCAAACAACTGAGCGACCAGTTGCTCAAAGTCGTCCCATGGCATGGCTGCCAAATTGGCTTCCGGTGCGAGAAGTGAATCGAGATCTTTGGTTGCAATGAATCTGTCGTCGATTTTGTTCAGGACGAAGATTGGCCTAATCGGCGAGATCGAATCGAGCGAAGGCACAGCGATTCCCTTGAAGTGCCTGAAGCAAGCCTCGGGGTCTACTTGGTCAAGATGCAACGCGCTGAACTCATAGACCTGGCCCTGTAGTGAGCAGATGATTCCCTTTCGGGGAGCTCCGGTCGCCGGGTCGAACCAATCTTGAGATACGTTTATGGCAATTGTCTTGAAGCTCGTGGGATCAAGTACTTTGGATGCGAGGTAGCCTGCACGAATAACGACCGAGTACAGACACTGGCGGACGATTTTTTTCTTTTGCGCCTCGGACGCGTACTTAGGCTTCCCTCCAGCGGTCACACCGGACTGAAACTGATGTCCCGCAAAGTCAGGGAACTGGAGTTCAATGAGAGCGACTTTTGCGTTTGGGTCAGCAAAAGCGCGGAAGGTGTTTTGGGGTAGATAGTGATACAAATATCGCATCGGATGGCGTTTGTTCGATATTTCGATTAAGGTCGCAAGGGCTCCAGGATCTTCGCGCGCATATCCATCTCGGAGCTTATCTAGCCTAGAGGCTTCAGCGGTGAACGTCTCCTCGAAGGCACGCATCTTAGTATCGATGATCTCTTGCAGTGCATCCTTTTTTGCGAGCGTCGAAGTCCGCTGCTCCGTATCGTGGTCGAAAAAGCTTGGACTCCTGTCCTTGTGTGGTTCCAAGTACCACGAGGCATACTCACTCTTCGCAAGGTGCAATACGGGCGGAGCGGGAATAGCCGAGAGATCGGGAATAGGCAGAGGCTCTAATAACCTATCAACACTCAGCCATTCTGAATCGCACGGCAGCAAGTATCGGTCAATAGGACTAAATACTCCAGGGTGCGGTTCACTCGCGTGAGCAGTCATCCCGTCGTAATTAACGGCAGAGATCTGCTTCGAGAGACTTTCAACCGTGTATCTGTAGTGTTCCCACGCGCGGTTGAGCCCTGTACGCTTCCAGTCCAAATTGCGATGCATTTTTAGCTGCCTTCATTGATTATATCGAGTTATCGTCTCAAAATAGGCAATTCTCTGCGTTTACTAAAGTTCGCGATCTCATGCGGTCAATGGAGCCGATCTGTCATACGTTATTGAGTTCGCTCGTCTAAATTGGGTTCTTCGTCACATTTGGTGAAGTAGTTTCAGGCTTTCTATGTCTGTTTGAAAATGTGGATTTCATTCGGCATTTACGACGCGGAGTCGAAGCAGATCGAATTTGGCGCGGCCGTACATGGAGCGTTTGATCAGCTTCAGGCGGTGAACATGTCCTTCGACCGGTCCGTTGCTCCAAGGATGTTGAAGTGCGGCGAGCACGGCAGCCTCGTCCTGGCAGAGGTGCTTTGCGAAGCTGGCCAACAAGCTTGTTTTGGCGTCTTCTTTCCATTTCATCCAAGCAACCGCATCTCGTTGCCGAATGATGCGAACGAACTCCCGTGCCAGTGAAGCGCAGGTGGAAATTTCTGAAGATCTGCGGCATAGTTCATCGAGATAGCTTCGAGCATCTTCTGGTTCTTTCAGCAGAGTCCAGGCTGTTTGTCGTGGGGATACACGCGGCGGGGCATGGAAGGAGGGTTGCTGTCCAATGCGTTCCCTGCGTGAACCATAGCGCCGCCGAACCCAGGTCCGAACTATCGGGCATTGGCCGGCAAAACCTTGTGCACGAATTTCGTGCCAGAGTTGGGTGGCATTGTGACATCCCTCGCTCCAGCGCTGTTCCAGATATTCGCGGTGTTGGTTGACGGTGGATTTGCGGCCGGCGAGCTTTCGCTCGGGAAATCCACGAGCACGTATCCAGCGACGAACCGTGCGTATGCCGAGACTGAAGCTATGAGCAATTTCGCGCTGGGTGACGCCTTTCGCTATCTGCTCCATGATGGCTTGATAGGTTGCGAGACGACGTTCACGATTGTGCTGCTGCTTCTTCTGAGTTCGAGAGTTGGGCTTGGTTACGTCAGATGGGAGAACCGCCAGAGTGGCAGAGGACTCCGGCTTACTTGTCGAGGCCTTCGCGGCCTCCACCAGCAGACGATGGTGTGGTACGAGTGCGCTGATAAATGCCTCGCTGAGGTTGTGAAGAAGGTGCCAGCGGTCGGCAACTTGCACGGCGTGCGGTGCGGCCGCCGCCGCAGCTTGGGCATACAGGCTGGCTCGATCCCGGCTGACAATCTCCGTTCCAGGATGAGTTCGAAGCCATTGCGCGGTGCTCTCTGAACTGCGGTCCGGCAATAGATCGACGACCTTGCCACGCTCCAAATCACAGAGAATCGTGCCGTACCGACGCCCCTTACGCCATGCCCAGTCGTCGAATCCCAACACCCGAGGGGATGAGCAGAAGGCTTTATCACTTTACGGCGCAACTGGCGGAGCAGTGTCGAACCACTGGCCAAAATGCCGAGTTGCTGCGCCAAACGAGATCCTGCTGAACCGCCCAACGCCAATGTGATCTGCTCCAGCGACGTGCTCAACCGGCATGTGCGCCGGGCGTATCGCTGCACTGTGTTTGGAAGTCGCTCAGTAAATATCAGCTGTCCACAGCTTTCCGTGCCGCAAAAGAACCGGCGGACGCGCAGTTCTATCCGCACGGGAATTCCTTCCCAAGGCAGATCCTTTAGTCGCCTCTTATAGCGGCTGTGAATGCGCCACGATTCTTGCCGGCACACTGGACAACAACCCGCCTTGCCCGCCGCTCGCAGCACCATAACGAGCCGACAATTCTCTTCGACCGTCAACTGATCCAATACCACTTCACCGGCATCAGGCACCAATGTTCGCTGTTTCATCGGCTTCAGCCGGAGACCGCCAGAGCATACCACTCTTTTAACGCGTTTCCTCCGCTAGAAAAAGTGGCAAACGTGGTTCACCAAATGTGACGAAGAACCCTAAATTGGCCCACTTCGCTCATCTAAATTGGCCCACCTGTACAAGCCCGGATGTAAGGATTCGGGGATGGACAGGAGGCACAAGGTGGAACTATTCGAAGTGATCCGGCGGGGATATGCTGCCGGAGAGACGATCCAGGGATTATCCAGGAAGCATGGCGTGCACCGGCGGATGGTGCGGCAAGCGATCGGCAGCGCGATTCCTCCCGAGCGAAAAGCGGTTGTAAAGGAAGCTCCTCGCCTCGGTCCTGTGAGGGACCTGATCGACGGTATGCTGGCCTTGGATCTTCAGGCGCCGCGCAAGCAGCGTCACACGGCTCATCGGATTTGGATGCGCCTGTGCCGCGAACATCCGAACCATCCCGTCGGAGAAGCGACCGTACGGCGTTATGTGCGGCAGCGGAAGCGAGAGCTGGGACTAAGCGGACGGGAAGTGTTCGTGCCGCAGAGCTATAAGTTGGGCCAGGAAGCTCAGGTGGATTGGTTTGAGGGCATGGCCATAGTGGGCGGCGAGGTGCGCAAGCTGCAGTTCTTCGCGATGCGCAGCATGGGCAGTGGCGATGCCTTCCATCGAGCCTACCCCCACGCCACGCAGCAAGCTCTGCTTGAGGCCCACGAGCATGCGTTCAACTATTTTGGGGGTGTTTTCAAGACCCTGCGATACGACAACATGACCTCGGTGGTGAGGAAGATTCTGCGTGGATACCAGCGTGTAGAGACGGAACGGATCATAGCGTTCCGGTCGCACTGGGGCTATCAGAGCGAGTACTGCAACCCGGCCAGCGGCAACGAAAAAGGCGGCGTGGAGGGTGAGTTGGGCTGGTTCCGGCGCAACTGGCTGGTGCCCGTGCCGGAGGCCCCTGCGTTGGACACGTTGAACGAACATATCCTGGATGCCTGTCTGGAGAGCCGAAGTCGCACCATCATTGGTCGATGTATGACGGTCGGTCAGGCCAGTGAACTGGAACGCGAACATTTGTCGCCGCTGGCCGAAGAAGGTTTTCCGATTCATGAGTCGCTGTATCCGCTGCTTGTGGACAGCAAGGGCCGCGTAAAAGTGAAGACCAACTGGTACTCGACTCCGCTTTGGCCAGGGCTTCGCGCATCAGCGGTGGTGGGTCCGTTAACCGTAGAGATCATGCATGACAACAAGGTGACTGCACGGCACCCGCGATGCTATGGGCGCAGCCACGAGATCCTCGATCTGGAGCACTACCTGGATGTGCTGGAACGGAAGCCGGGAGCCATGAAGGGTTCGACGCCTCTCGAACAATGGCGCCGAGTTGGCCGCTGGCCTGCTTGTCTGGACGCCATCTGGCACGAGCTTGAGCAGCGTCATGGCAAGGCCAAGGGAACCCGCGAGATGATCGCCCTGGTTCGTGCCGGCTCCTCCGACGGATGGGATAAGCTCATCGTCGCCGTGGAAGAGGCTTTGCGCCTGGGGATCAGCGATTCAGCCGCGGTGATGCATCTGCTGCGTATGCCCGATCCGGAACAACGCCGCCAGCACGCCGTGGCTTTGGCCGAAGAACTGCTTCAGTTTGAACGCCCCATGCCAGTGATGGATAACTATGATCTGTTGCTGGTCAACACTACGGGGGCCATCCAATGAAAAACCAGACACATGCCTTGGAATACGCCAGTGTGCTTCAGTACTGCAAAGCGGTCCGGCTACCTACCGTCGCCGCCAACTTCGTGCCGCTTGCCGAACAGGCAGTGAAGGAAGACCACAGCCACATTCGCTATCTGGAAGCACTATTGGCCATCGAGTCGGAAGAGCGGGACCGGCACGCCATCGATAACCGCATTCGCGATGCGCAACTGCCGCGGCTGAAGACGCTCGAAGAGTTCGACTTCGCTCAAGCGCAGCAGATTTCGGCACCCCGCATCCGCGAGTTGGCCGAAGGCGGCTATATCGATCGGAAGGAGCCGGTCGTGTTGATCGGCGACAGCGGCACGGGAAAGACTCACCTCGCCACCGGACTGTGCCTGGCCGCTTGCCGACAGAAACGGCGCGTCCGCTTCACCACGGCAGCGGCGCTGGTTAACGAACTGGTCGAAGCCAAGCAGAACAACCAGGTTCGCAAGCTGATGATGCGGTGGCAGAAGTACGAATTGATTGTTCTCGATGAGGTCGGATACGTTCCGCTAGCCGACATCGGCGCGGAGTTTCTCTTTCAAGTGATCTCTGACAGAGCCGAGCGAGCGGCGATTATAGTCACCACGAACCTACCGTTTTCCGAATGGACAACCGTCTTTCCGAATCCCCGGCTCTGCAAGGCGCTACTGGACCGGATCACGGATCGAGCCCACATCATCGACACCGGAACAGAGTCATTTCGCTTCAGGCGAACGCTGGAAAGGAGCAAAAAACGCTGATTGGAAAATAGCGCGCGCAAAAAACAAGGCCGTGGAAATGACGGCCTGTGGAAAGCTTGGGAAAACGATAGAACTGTTTTCCCACCCTTCCCCCAGCCCTTGGAAATCGCTGCGGCGATTCCCACATTCCCACCGCCACGACTACGACGGGCATGAATATCTCTCAAACCCGAAAAACCAAGACCGGAGGAATGATGCACAATATCACTACCCAGGTGGGCCAAATCAGATGATCAAAGTGGGCCACGCCGGGGTTCTTCGTCACATTTGGTGAACCACGGCTGCTACTTTGCCAGCGGTGCAGAGTGAGTTAAAAGTTGGATAGGCTCTGGCGGTCTCCGGTTCATGCCGATGGAGCGACGAACATTGGTCCCGGATGCCAACGAAGTGGCGTTGGATCAGCTGATGGTTGAGTGCAATACTCGGCTCGTCATGGTGCTTCGAGCGACGGGCGAGGCTGGCCATTGCCCAGAATGCGGGCGAGAATCACAGCGCGTTCACAGCCGTTACAAGCGAAGGTTGAATGATCTGCCCTGGGAAGGGATTCCGGTGCGGATCGAACTGCGCGTGCGCCGATTCTTTTGCGACAACGAAGATTGTGGGCAGCAGATATTCACGGAACGCCTGCCGAAAACCGTACAACGGTACTCGCGACGCACATGCCGATTGAGCGCTTCTCTCCAACAGATTACGAGCTCATTGGGTGGATCAGCAGGGTCTCGGTTGGCGAAACAACTCGGCATTCTGGCTAGCGGTTCGACGCTCCTTCGCCAGTTGCGCCGCAAGCTGATAAAGCCTTCCGCTCAAGGACCTCGGGTGTTGGGTATCGATGACTGGGCATGGCGCAAGGGGCATCGATATGGCACGATTCTCTGCGACCTGGAACGTGGAAAGGTCGTCGATCTGCTGCCGGACCGCAGTGCGGAAAGCACTGCGGAATGGATACGCGCTCATCCTGGAACGGAGATTGTCAGCCGCGATCGTGCCAGCTTGTATGCGCAGGCGGCAACAACAGCTGCGCCGCAAGCTGTGCAAGTTGCCGATCGCTGGCACCTGCTTCACAACTTGACCGAGGCATTCATCGGTGCACTCGTGCCACACCATCGACTGTTGTCGGAGACTGCACGGGCTCTAGTGAAAGATGCAAAGGCATCTTCAACTCTTTCCCCCGCGAGAGCGGACAGTATGCCCCCTCAAATCCAGGCTAAGCAGAGGCTGAATAGAGAACATCGCCTGGAAAAATATAAAACCGTAATGGACCAAGTCAGCAAGGGCGTCACTCAGCATGAAATCGCTCGTAGCTGCGGTGTCGGCATAAGAACAATTCGTCGATGGATCCGCGCTCAAGTATTTCCGGAGCGACGGGTCGCGAAGCGCAGGTCCAACGTCGATCGACATCGCGAGTATCTTGAGCAGCGTTGGAATGAGGGCTGTCACAATGCCACCCAACTCTGGCATGAATTGCGTGAGCGAGGTTTTACCGGCCAATCGCCTATCGTCAGGCGTTGGGTTCGCAGCCACTATGGATCACGTCGCGACCGCACACGGCAACGCACTCCGCCTTCCTCGCCGCTGCCGTCGTCCCCACGGCAAACAGCCTGGAGTCTCCTGAAGGAGCCAGAAGATGCCCGCAACTACATCGCAGAACTATGTCGCCGATCGCCGGATATCGCAACCTGCGCTGACTTGGCGCGGCGGTTCGTCCGCATGATTCGGCAACGGGACGCAGCTGCCTGGCCAAATTGGAACGACAGCGCAAAAAACAGCTTGCTGGCAAGCTTCGCGAAACACCTCTGCCACGATGAAGCAGCGCTGCTTGCCGCCCTTCAACAACCTTGGAGCAATGGTCCGGTCGAAGGACATGTCCACCGCTTGAAGCTGATTAAGCGCTCCATGTATGGCCGCGCCAAATTCGATCTGCTACGACTGCGCGTCGTCAATGCCGACTGAAATCCAATCTCCTCAAGTTCCCATTGAAACAGCGCAGTCCTTCACCAAATGTGACGAAGAACCCACGCCGGAATAGCGAACTCAGTTATGCGGAAGTTACTCTTTCGGCACGGGGGCGACATTGGCGAATCTCGCGGGGACCGCTTCAACGAAGAGGCGACGACGCGTCCTCGGGCATCGTGGCGGGCTGTGCCCGCTGAACCTGACCACGCAGCAAGCCAGGCTACTCCTCGCCCCCTTTTCAGAAAGATGCGAAGGATGGGGAGCCCGGCTGTTCTACATGAAGTGGTGTTTCTTCAATCCTTCCGCAAGAGATTGCAGGTCCGGAAACAGGTTCCATTTTTGAATGCCCATCCTAACTAACAGCTTTCGCAAGTCTTTCTTACATTCAGCCGGAATACGAAACTCGCGAATGTAGTTCTCATGCCCTTGGAGACGGTCAATTCCACCTACAAACTGACGATCAGGGCGATGAATTGTAAAACGACCAGCCTGAGCAACAATCCTTTCGTCCATCTCTACGGCCTCAAGAGCGAGTACTCTAGGCAATCCCAGTCTCTTCTGTTTGGCTGGTTTGAGTTGGGGAAAACGCCTCACAATGGCATCGTCGCCAATCCCAAATGCCTCCATCGCCATTGCCTGTACTGTTGGTTCTTCCGCCCCAAAAAGGCGCTTCATTGCGCTATTTGGAAGACCTGGCTGCGCAAATTGCGCATTCAATCTCGATGGGGAAATCGCCCAAAGGCAACCGTCAACACTTTTTTCTCGGTTTGGTTCGTCAAGAACCGCGAAATAAAGGGCGGTAAGCGGGTTTTCTGTCCAGTCGAGCAACCGCGTTGGAAGCCTATAATGCTGTGCTAGCATTAGCCATTCAAGTTCCGATGAGGGAATGGGGCGATGTCCAAGGCGCCCAATAGCACGAGAACGGAATTTCCGAATGAGCTCGTGTTCGATACCTTCCCGCGTCTTCAATGGAGGACGCAACGCCGAAGGTTTCAGCTCCCAGTTGATAGCATCAGTATGACCTCGCCACCATATTGTTTCTTCGCCGAAGGTGTTTTCCAAGTCTTTTAAAGCACATCCGAGCCACGCCATCGGATCAATTCTAATTGCCACTTCAGACATTAAGGCACCGTCCATAAATAGTGTAGAACCAAGGTACATCAATCGGCGTGTTCATGGATGCCCCGAAATTCTTGCGCAGCTCGGGCTTGATCAAGCTCTTCAATTTACAGCATTCAGCTGATTACGCCTGAACAACCGGCAAACCGTAAGTTGACAGTTGATAAACGCCTCGTCGAGTGCGGTTTGGGGCTCAAAGGGTAAGTTCTGACCCACGACCGCCGCCCCTTGTTTTCAAGGGCTTGCATGGGTCAAATGTCAAGGCCATAATTAAACCATGAAATACGGCTATGCCCGCGTATCGACTGACGATCAGAGTATAGCCCTGCAACTCGCCGCCTTGAAGATGGCCGGGGGCAAGTTGCTTTTCAAGGGCGAAGGCTTGTCAGGAGCCGCTGTCTGCGCTGCTTACGCAGCGGATGAACGTTGACACGTCATCCCCAGTGGGTAGCTGTAAGTATACCTATTGAGCGCTTTTGTTAACATGTGCATATTCAATTGGTTAGCGTTTTGCGTTTACATCCGTAAACGCGACAATAGGGCGAATGGTTCCAATGCGCTCTGCGCGTAAACACATTCTCTCGTAAGGGGTTATAGCGCTCTGCCCCAATAGCGTCACCACAGGAACGGCGCTACAATGCCTCTACTGAGGTATTCCCCGATGACCTCTCCAGATGGCAAAACGCCCGTCTCCGCTCCGCCTGCGGCTCCTGCTGTGCCGACGAGCGAAAGCAATCGCACCAAGTCTATTGCGGCGCGGCTTACTGATGCCGAGTTTGCCGAGGTCGAATCTGCGGCGGCCAGCGCCGGGAAGAAGCTGGCAGAGTGGCTCCGCGAGGCCGCGCTTGCCCAAGCCCGCACCACAGGTGAAGAGAAGACAACGGACACGGTTCTGCTGGCGGAACTGATGGCTTTGCGCAGCCTGATCGTCAACCTATTCGCGGTTGCTTCAAAGGGACCATTGAGCGACGAAACCTTGCGCAAAATCAGCACGTATGCCGACGCGATCAAGGACCAGAAAGCCGAGGAATTGCTGGCCAGAGAGCGCATCCAGACGACACCCGAATCAGGGGAGAAATAGCCGTGAGATTCCGGCGGATTCGCCGTGCATTTCCGTGGCAAACTGCGGCGCTTCTGGCCGTGCTCTTGGGTGCGCCTGTGCTGGCATTTGCAGCTTGGTTTGTATGGGAGATCGAGCCGCTTCAAAGTTATTATTTGCTCGACTATCGTCAGTGCAGCAAGACAGCGGAACAGACGGGATCGGCAACCGAAATCCGGTGGCTGATGAAGACAGCCCAAGGACGCAAGAGCCTGCCAGCAATCCCTTCCGATGTGACCACCGGAAAAGCTGGAAACCTGTCCCTTCATCTCTCCTCTACGGCAATCAAAAGCGGCTGGATTGGCCTGGGGAAATCTGCCCCCGACTTGGTCTATTCCGGCGAACTGAAAGACGCCCTGGGGACGAACATTTATCATGACCGTTCTTACTCGAATTTCATCGCTCTTCCACTGCTCGAAGGCTGCACCTTCGCACTGACGATTGTGGCATTCATCGTCTTCACAACGAGGGCAGAGTTGTGGCGGGAATGGAATCAACTTTGGCGTGAGGTAATCGCGGCGGATTCATCCCGGGATGACTGGCGAGATGTGTCTCCGAATCGACATGGAATCAGCCGCCCTATCACGCCTCGGGAATGGTTGGGAAAGGTCCGCTCTAAGCTGGCCGATTGGGCCAGCAGAAGTGTCGGTAAACCGGCTCTGGAAAAGGTCATGATCCCGTCCGCTTTGCAGAGTCAATCACTCGCCAGTCCAGCGAATATTCAGCCTGCTGATTCTCGTACAGAACTTTCTTCGGAGCGGCCCTCTCAAGCCGAGCCGAAGTACCCTGCACAAGGCCAGTCCATCTTTCCCGGAGCACGGAGAGCAAACGGCGTGCAGCAAGAGCCGATTGCGTGGGATGAATCGCAGTGGATTGACTGAGCCGAATACCTACGCGATGCCCGTGATTCATTCGAGCAAACGAATGCTCGCGGTACTTCTCCCGCATGGATGAAAGCAACGCGGAAGGGCCTCTCATCCATCTGGATTTTCCTTTCTCCAAGCGCATCGCTATACGGTCGTTATCGTTGATAGTTTCCGCGTTAGTTTTGCCCAGTCTAACCCCGACCTTACTTCCACTCAAAGCGAATCATTTGCCAGGCTGCAACGACAACGGCAAGAGGTGTTCATCTACAACGATTAGTTACTTTATAAGGAGAGCAATTCAGCTTACATTGGGCGCTTAATTACGGATTCCATCGAGCGGTAATTGCTCTTGCAATCCACTCCTTAATCAGAGGAGAATTGCACGAGCAATCGACAGACATATACCATAAACATCAATATCCATGCGGTTAAAAATCACTATTGTCGAAAAAATAATTTCGTCGCGATGCGACTATTTGCGACAATTCTGAGTTACTCTAAACAGCACGGCAGTTGTACAGTGCTGCGACTCTTACATAGGAGTCTTTGCGATGCTGACGATCTCGAAAGCTCTTTCCGCAAAACAGGCACAAACCTACCACGCGCGCGAGTTCGCCTCCGAGCAGCAGAATTACTGGAGCCAAGATCGACAGGCATACAGCGAATGGCGTGGTGCGCTTGCTGAGGACTGGAATCTCCACGGTGCTGTTCATGCAGAACACTTCGCAAACCTGAGCGATGGCCAGCATCCTGAGAACGGAGCGCAGCTCGTCAAACATCAGCCGGCGAGGACCTACGAGAACGAATACGGCAAGCAGGTGACGAGCGTCGAACACCGGGCAGGATGGGATGCTACCTTTTCCGCGCCGAAGTCCGTTTCGCTTACCGCGCTTGTGGGTGGTGATGTTCACGTGCGGGAAGCACATCGTGAGAGCGTGCGCGTTGCGCTTGGAGAATTGGAGCGATACACACAGGCGCGCATCGGCAATATTCATGCGCCGGAGAATACAGGCAAGTTTCTTGCGGCGACGTTTGAGCACGATACGGCACGGCCTGTCGATGGTTATGCAGCGCCACAGCTTCACACGCACGCAGTGGTCTTCAACATGACAGTGTGCGAGAACGGCCAATCTCATGCCCTGCAAGAACGCAGTTTGTTTCAGTCACAGCACTACGCCACCAGCGTTTATCGCTCTGAGCTTGCCATGAGGTTACAGAAGCTCGGTTATGAGATTGAAATCGGCAAGCATGGCCAGCCAGAGATTAAAGGATACACGCAGGAATACTTGGACGCATCGAGTCCACGGCGGGAACAGATCAAAAAACATTTGCAGGAGATCGGCAGAGAGGGCGCAGGCGCGGCACAAGTTGCGGCACATCGGACGCGCGACAAAAAAGAAATTCAATCGCAAGATGAGGTCTTGCGGCGGCATCGTGAGTTGGCTGTACAGTTCGGCAATCAGGCCGACCGTGTGGTAGCGCAGGCGCGGGAATATGCTCATCAGTTCGAGCCACGGCAAGAAAAGACAGCGCAACTGTCTGCCACGTATGCGCGGAATCACGTCTTCGAGCATTCAGCAGTCCAGGACGAGCGGACAATCCTGCAATCGATGCTGGACCGTGGCATGGGGCAACTCACATACAGCGAAGCACGCCAGGAGTTTTCGCGGCGTGTCACGAGTGGGGAATTTTGCACCATCAGCCACAGAGAAGGGCGCGCAGCCCCTCAATACACAACTGCCGAGATGGTCCGCATGGAAAAGGCGATCATTGCAGGAATGCAGCAAGGTATTCACGGCGATTTTATGCTGGTTTCGCCTCAGGTGCGCATCTGGACAGAGAACCGGCACCCAGAGTTGAATGCTTCACAGCTTCGGGCCGTCGATGAAATCTTTCTTGCACGAGAGAAGATCGTCGGTTTGGAAGGAGTTGCCGGAACAGGCAAGACAACCACATTATCTGTAATCCGCGAGGGTGCAAAGAGCGCCGGATACCATGTGGAAGGCTTCGCGCCGACTTCACGCGCAGCTCAGAAGCTCTCCGAGGCAGGAATCAAGACATCTACGCTCCAACAGCACCTTGCATACGGCACAAGGCCGGACGCAGGAGAAAAGCGATTGTATGTGCTCGATGAGTCTTCGCTCGCTTCCACGCGCCAGATGCACGAATTTATTCAACGTCTCCATGCAAATGACCGTGTGCTGTTAGTCGGCGATACGCGGCAGCATGAGTCTGTCGAGGCAGGACGGCCCTTTGCTCAGCTTCAAGAAGCAGGAATGAAGACAGCAAAGCTCGATGAGATTGTGCGGCAGCGCGATCCAGAGTTGAAATATGCCGTGGAGCAGTTGGCCCGCGGCGAGGTCAGGCAGGCGGTTGCCAGCCTCGATGACCAGGGACGAGTGCACGAGCACACGAGCCGCGAGGAACGCATCGCGGCAATTGCAAAGGAATACGCACGCTCGCCCCAGAGTACGCTTGTCGTTTCGCCGGACAACCGATCACGGTCCGAGATCAATCAACGGATTCATAGTGAAATGCAGTCGCGGGGATTGGTGAACCGCGATGAACACACCATCAGGACGCTGGTGCCGCGTCAGGAGATGACCGGCGCGGATCGCACCTGGGCGCGGCAATACCAAGTGGACGACATTCTGCGCTACTCACGCAGTTCGCGAGAAACCGGCATCAAAAAGGGCGAATACACGCGCGTTGTCAGAATTGACGCGCAGACGAATCTTCTGACGGTGGTGCGCGCGGATGGAAGCGAGCAGACCTACGATCCGCGTCGGCAGATGGGCGTTATCGCCTATCGTGCGCAGGAGAAGGCATTCTCTGTCGGCGACCGTATCCAGTTCACCTCGCCAGCCAATGAGCTAAAGATTGCCAATCGTGAACTTGGAACTGTGGAGGGATTCGGCGCTGATGGAAGGATGCGTCTCAAACTGGACGGCGGGCGTAATGTCGCCATCGACCCAGAGCAGCATCCGCACATTGACCACGGTTACGCCATGACGAGCTACTCCAGCCAGGGACAGACCGCCGAGCGTGTGCTCGTACACGTCGATACCGAACTCGGCGCGAAGGATCTGCTCAACAACCGCATGGCCTACGTTGCAATTTCGCGCGGTCAGAATGATGCACAGGTTTTTACCAATAACGCCGGTAAGCTCGCATATGTTCTTGCCCGCGATGTTTCGCATAAGAGCGCACTTGAGCCACAGATCGGGATTGCTCAACCTGCCCAAGACATCGCAAAGGCTCAGCATTCCGAGTTGAGCCACGGTGTCGAACTGGGATTGAGCTTGTGAGTTCTAGGAATCGTATGCAGTGAAATCTTCTCTGGAGGTACACACTATGCAATCAATCGACAGCGCATCCAAGAAACCGCCGGTACGTGTCACAGTCCCGTCCCACGCCAAATTGCTGGTTAGCCGCAATGAAGCCGCACAGCTTCTCTCCATCAGCGTGCGCGGAATTGACTACCTGGTAGCTACGAGGCGGCTGCCGTTCAGAAAGATTGGAGGCCGGGTTTTAATTCCGGTGGCTGAACTGCGTAAGTATGCAAACGGCGATCACCCGGAACGAATTGTGGCTTGAGCGGCCTCCCCCACGTATTCGGTTCCGATTCCGTTTGCGGCGGGGTTCAAAAAATCATTGCGCAACGTAGCGCAAACTTATCAAATTTGATAAACTGCTTGGGAGGGCAAACGTCCAGCGATGGTTTGGAATGTTGATTTCTATCAGGACGATGACGGAAAACTGCCCGTAATGAAATGGCTGGACACCCTGCCGGAGGAAGTTCGAGGCAAGGTCATTGCCCGTATCGATCTGCTGAAAGAGGGAGGGCCGACTCTCGACTATCCCTATACTTCACAGATTGATGGACGGCTCCGCGAAATTCGGTTACGGTTTGGAAAAACGCGCTACCGGGTTCTGTACTTCTTCGATGACGAGCGTACAGCAATCTTGCTGCACGGTCTGACGAAGAACACTCCGGCAGTAGAGGAAGCAGACAAGCGTATCGGCAGCGCAAGGATGGCAAAACACGAGGCTCGTTTAGGCTCAAATCGCCCCGCCGGGGCCAGACGCGGAAAAGGAGAAGGAAGCAAATGACGACCGCTTGGGATAGTTACGTAAAAAAGGAACTCCGTAAGCCCGCAGTCAAGAAGGCGTACGAAGAAGAGACGCAGGTATTGAAGATTGGTCTGGCGTTGGCGAATCAGCGGCGGCAAAAGGGGCTGACTCAGGCCGAGGTCGCTGAGAAGATCGGGACCAGTGCTCCGCAACTCAGCCGAACCGAGCGCAAACCGGAAAACGCCAACATGCGAACCTTGATCCGGTACGCCGCAGCGGTTGGCATGGACCTCGACATTCGCCTTGTTGCACGTGGATAACGTACCCGTTATACGGGCGAAATAGGGCAATCTTAGTGGCTGTTTTGGCTTCGTGCGGTGTTCTTGAGAGCCCAACCACATTCCCCCGATTTCACCTATAGCTTTGCTTTTGTGAGGCGACGCAGAAAGCTATCCTTGGCAGCATGTGCTTTGTGGAGTTCTTCCATTGTCAAGAGGAATTCATCTTCACCTCCCTGACGGACAGCCAAATCATGCAAGTCGGTTAGCAGTATCACAGCCCGGTCGTAATCATTTGGCTGCCGCTTCTGAATGTGCGCATCCACCTGTTTCCAGACCGCCTTTTCACGCTTTGCCAAATTGTCTAGATATAGCACGCGGTTTGCTTCTTCCTTCGCTTTCTTCCGCGCGGCTTCCGCTGCTCGCTGCGCATTTAGTTTCCGCATACGTTCCTCGGCGCGGGCATGGGATGCCGTCAGGAGATCGGCGATTGAACGTCGATCTGCTGTGCCGTGATCTGAGACAGAGGCGTTCTCATGCTCGAAGCGGCATAGCAGTTCGATCCTCCACCGTTCATCTGGCTCCGATAGCGCGTTTACGAGCAGGCCATCCTTCTCTTTTTCGGTCAGGCCTCGAATCCAGGTCGTAAGGTCCTTGCGCGATTGTCCTGCTTTTAACGGCCCTGAAGCAGAGGCGGCAACTTCGACGAGGTCCTCATCGATTCCAAGAAACTCGATCAACGAATCGTATGGCGCTGAAAGTTCGCGCAGGCCAGCTGGCACGGGAGGCTCCAACACTTCGTCGGAGAATTCCCCATTTTGCACACTGAAAAGCCATCCGAGGTATAGACAGCGGAAGTCGCGGCGAAGCAGATCGCCGCGCAAAGGAATCAACGATACCATCCAACCAGTGCCATCATCCCAATCGTCGTCCGGCTCCACTTCGCTTTCAAAGGAAAGCGTCACGAATTTTGCAGAACTGCGCACCTGCGCGGACTTCCCTGGGAACATTGCTTTGATTTGCTTCGCGTCAACCAACTCCTGCGGCAAACGAAGATGGAACTCTCGCGTACCCCAGTTCGCAATGTAGACAAATGCATCAAAATACTTTTCCAGAAGGTTGAGCGGATCTGCCTTCAGGTCTCCCCACTCATAGTGATTTGTAAAACTCGTAGAAGTAATAACGGCGCGCGTGGATATAGATCGCAGTGCGGCCATCTCTGTTTTTGTCAGCGCGCGATCAATCGCTTTGAAGTCGTAATACTGGTATTCGCTCATTAGAACCCTTTGCGCCAATAGCTGTATGCTGCAATCCACTCCGCGCCTACCGGTGCAGGTTTGGGCAGAGGTAGATCGAGAATTTCAATTCTCTGTTTCATCCCATCTCGTTGACAGACCGCGACAATCCGACCGTCGCGGGTCATATCGACTTTCTCCACAACGGCCTCCATACCAAGGATGTTCACCGGAAATGGAAGCGAGAGATGCTCTTGAATCATCGTAAGCAAGCCAACTTTTTGCTCGTCTTCGCCGTAAGCATCTATCACTGCTTCCTCAATCAGTGCCTCCAACTTAGCCTTGCTGAGAACCGGAAGATTGGTTTCCGGCTCAGGTTTCAATTTGCGAATATCCATGTGGACCACCACGGGCTTGCTTAGTTTCTTTGTCATAATCCTCCGTATTCTCAGAGTGGTTCCGCATTAACCAACCCAAGTATTTTTGTGGAACGCTTGCCACACGCCGTCATTCCCGAACAGGCCTTCGGTTTTCATAGAACCAAATCTGCGGATCGCAGACAAAGGCAGCGCTCTGCTCCTGATACGTGGTGTGAGTCCACACTTTCTGTGCACTCTGCCAGAACACATCGATGATCTGATCGTTCACTTGCCCTGGCAGATTCTTCGGCCACACTACGGAGAACTCATTGCCAGACTTATTGATCATGAAGCAGAAAACATATTGAGTACAATTCTTGAAGGCTTCAAATAAGTCTGCCACTCGCACCCAATCTCCATCCGTATCAACCGGAAGATGTGTCAATGAAAAGAAATACGTCGACTCGGACAGGGATGGCTGAAAGTGTAACCAGTCGTTACCTATACAACGTTTCGAATAGTAAGCTGCAACTGGATTACTATTCTCTACCATATTGAGGTGGATTTCGTCGTCATCTCGGTAAAGGAGGCCTGCTTTGAATGCATCCAATCCTGGCCTCAAGGATGTAGCAATCCCTCGCCATATGGTAACTGTGTCAGATGTCGTAGCTCTATTGTGGCCAATCACATTACGAATTTCGATTACTTCAGAAAGCTTATTTATCAAAAATGTCTTCTCATAACCGCTGAATTCATGCACAAATGACCATATCGAATCCATCGTCAAAATGGTCTGAAGATCTTCCATTGTTGTGATCCAGATGGGGTTCCTACTGTTCTCGCAATTCAAATAGATTCTGTTCGAAAGATTATTGAGGCGCCCCTTCCATTTGCGGAGCAATCCGTCCGGAAGGACATCTTCCCATTTCCCGCCTGCCTTGGCCACAAGTGCTGCGTGTGCAAGTCTTCGAAACAATTGCTCATATTCGTAAAGCTCACGATAGACAAGTGCGTTTGTCTCCGGGAAGGGCAACTCAGAAACAAACTGTACGTTAAT